>PWMQ01000034.1 GCA_003558125.1 Natronospira sp.
GCCCGAGCCGGCTGCCGCGGTGACATGGTCGTTGACTACCCCCTTGCCTTTGCCGAATGGTTACAGCCCGCAGCGGAAGAACTGTCATTGGATTCCGCCTGGGCCTGGAGCATCATGCGCGCAGAGTCTCTGTTCATGCCGGATGCCCGCTCTCATGTGGGTGCACTGGGGCTAATGCAACTCATGCCCGCGACGGCCCGGGATGTGGCCAGAGAGCTGGATCTCCCGCTCAATGGCACTCGGGATATTCTGCAGCCAGAACAGAATGTGCGCCTGGGGACCGGCTATCTGAGAAAAATGCTGGATCGTTTCGACGACCATCCGCTGGTGGCGACAGCGGCCTACAACGCGGGCCCACACCGTGCTGAAAGTTGGCTACCCGAGAATGGCCATCTCGACGGCGACATCTGGGCAGAAATCATTCCCTTCCAGGAGACCCGACGCTACATTCGACGGGTCATGAGGCACAGCATCGGCTACGATCTGCGTCTGGACAACGGAGAGGGCGCATTGGCGCGACGCCTGAGGCCGGTGGGCCGAACGCTGCCACAGCTGGCCTGCAATGCACTGGAACCAGGGACAACAGAAAACTCAAGCGGTGAAGGCGACAGTAAGGGGCAGGACACCGGGATCTGCTGAACACGCCTGATTCCCGCCCTCGCGGCTGATAGAATAGCCGGTCTTCGAGTACACACGGTCAAGGAGATATTCATGCAGTACCGCAGCGTTTGCGTGCTGGGCGGCACTGGCTTCGTCGGCAGGCATTTGGCCGCAAGGCTGGCCCGGGACGGGGTACAGGTCAAAATCCTGACCCGGCATGCCCAGGGTCATGAGGCGCTGTCGGTGCTGCCCACCGTTCGCCTTGTGACCGCCGACTGCCATGACCCGGCTGTACTGGAGCGTGAATTTCGCGGCATGGACGCGGTCATCAATCTTGTCGGGATTCTCAACGAATCCAAACGGCGAGGGGCGACCTTCCGTCAAGCCCACGTGGAACTGACCCGCAAGGTTCTGGATGCCTGCACGAAGACCGGAGTGAGACGCCTTCTGCATATGAGCAGCCTGGGCGCAGACGCCAGCGGCCCCAGCCAGAATCTGCGCAGCAAAGGGGAGGCCGAAGGCCTGATTCAGGTTCACAGCAATCGTGAACTGGAACCCACCATCTTCCAGCCCTCGGCCATTTTCGGGCCCGAGGACACCCTGTTCAACCGCTTTGCCGGGCTCCTTCGCCTGATGCCGGTAATCCCCCTGGCCTGCCCGGACGCGAGACTCAAGCCGGTTTACGTCGGTGACGTGGTAGAGGCTTTTCTTGCCGCCCTGGGGGATCGTAGCACCATTGGCCAGCGCTACCAGCTCTGCGGGCCGGATGTGATGAGCCTGCGTGAGATTGTCGAGTACACGGCCGCCACCATGGGCAAGCGGCGCTGGATCGTGGGGCTCCCGGATCTGCTCGCCCGTCTGCAGGCCCGGGTCATGGAATGGGTGCCCGGCAAGCCCTTCACCCGCGATAACTATCGGTCGCTGCAGGTGGACAATGTCTGCAATGAGGATGGGCTCGCCCGTCTTGGAATCGAGGCCAGCGGTGTTGATGCCGTGGTGCCAAACTACCTTGGCTCCCAAGGGCTCCGCGCCCGCTTTGCCGATATGCGCCGAGTGGCGAAACGATAATCGCACTGATTGGGCGGCTGAATAAAAGAAAGCCGGCCCCAAGGGCCGGCTAAAGAGAGTGACCACGCTTTCCCCAACGCGCGAGCCCTGGGGCCTGGCCTCCTTATTTTCTTCCCCCCTGAATAAGGTACGGCATCAATCGTCAGGCAAAAAAAGGCCCGGCCAAGGCCGGGCTCAAGGCGACAACCGTTTGTGGACCCCCATCGTCCTTCTTCTTCTCACTCCCCGCTATCCCTGAGCATGGCGGTTGGCGTTACTGTAATCCCAACGGCCGGGCAATTCTGTGAACCAGTTCACAGACTGCACGGATACAAATAGCAGCTTCCTGCTACTCTGATTAATGCAATCACCTTGGAGCATGAAAATTCATCACTCCAGGCGACAGGGGATACCCACACCGCTACACTCCCGATAGGAACCGACTTCTTTTTACAAGGACGAACGCATGTCAGCGCGACAGATTGGACGGGAAGGTCAATTGGCCGAGGAAAGCGGCAATACCCTCAAGAAGGTGGAGTTGACGCTCTCAGTTGGCGCCGTCGTCAACCTGCAACGGGCCAATCGCGATCGCTCCAAACGATGGAACGCTCGCATGATCGGCTACGTGGAAGGAGAGAGCTTCCTGATAACAACCCCCCGGGAGGGTGGCTCTCCAGCCCCCTTCTATCTTGATGACATGCTCACGGTCCGGTATCTCTCCGGCACGGAGATTCACGGTTTCACCACCTGGGTGCGCAAGGTCGCGACTCAGCCATTGCACTATCTGCATCTGGCCTATCCGCGCACAATTGAGCAGGTCACCATCCGCCAGGAAGAACGGGTAAGCATGGACCTGCCGACCCGCTACCGCTGCCTTCGACCCGACGAGGAATCCGGTGAAGGGCGGCTTCTGGATATCAGCGCCGCTGGAGCCTTGCTGGAAGCCGATTCCTGCCTTGGCCAGGTCGGTGAGAAACTGGAACTGGATTTCACTGTTGCCTTCGCAGGAAGTGAGAGCCGGATACAGGTAGAGGCAGAAATCCGGAACTTAAAGCAAGACAGTAGCCGTGAAGATGGCGAGTCCTGTCTCCACGGATTGCAGTTCATGGACCTGGAGGAGCACCATAGGGTTTTCATCAAGGGCTTCGTTTACGAGCAGATCCTTCAGCACCGAAACAATCAGTGAAACTTCCTCCGTCCGAGACGAAGACCTGAATTGCGGTCACCCGCGTGGTGGACCGTGATTGCGATATTCAACTTGCCTGCTAGGCTATACGCATCGGCCCGGTCTTTACCGAATCTGCCACTGCGTAGTGGATTAACAAGCTATCGCCACCGGCCTGGCGGCTAGCCCGAATAATGTTGCAAAGGGAGGAAGCATGAAGGTCCATCCCGTCATATTCTTCACATCCGCTATTCTGGCGGTATTATTCGTACTTTACACGGCCATATTCACCCTGGACGCCAGCGCACGGTTTGGCGCAATCCAGGCCTTCATCGTGGAAAACCTGGGCTGGTTCTACATTCTCAGCGTTTCCATCTTTCTTGCTTTTGTCATCTTTCTCCTGTTCAGCCGCTTCGGCAAAATCACGCTGGGCAAGCCGGGCGATGAACCGGAGTACACACGTTTCTCCTGGTTCGCCATGCTATTCAGCGCCGGCATGGGTATCGGCCTGCTGTTCTTCAGTGTTGCGGAACCGCTTTTCCACTATGCCGCGCCACCCAGCGGCACTGAAGACAGTGTGGAAGCAGCCCGTGAGGCCATGCGCCTGACCTTTTTCCATTGGGGCATGCACGCCTGGGCAATCTATATCGTGATCGGTCTGTCGCTGGCCTACTTCGCCTACCGGCACGATCTGCCACTGACCATCCGCTCTACGCTTTACCCCGTGCTCGGCAAGCGCATTTATGGCCCCATTGGCAATACAGTTGAGATCATTGCCGTCTTCGGCACCTTGTTCGGGATTGCCACATCCCTCGGCATTGGCGTCACTCAGATCAATGCCGGCCTGCACCATCTGGGCTGGATGGATTTCAATGTTACCAATCAGATTATCCTGATTACGGTGATCACCCTTGCCGCAACAGTCTCGGTCTTTACCGGACTGGACAAGGGTATCAAGCGACTCAGTGAAATGAACCTGGTATTGGGTCTTGGGCTGATGCTATTTGTCTTTATCCTTGGCCCCACGACATTCCTGCTGATGTCCTACGTACAAGGGACCGGCCACTACCTGTCCAATCTGGTTGCGATGAGCTTCCAGACTGATGCATACAAGGGCCCGGAATGGCAGTCAGCGTGGACCATGTTCTACTGGGGGTGGTGGATCTCCTGGTCGCCCTTCGTGGGCATGTTCATTGCCAGAATCAGCCGTGGGCGCTCCATCCGGGAATTCGTGGGCGGCGTCCTGCTCGTACCGGCACTGTTCACCTTTGCCTGGCTGACGATCTTTGGAAACACCGCCATCCACATGGAACTGAACAATCTTGCCGAGCTGGCGGGGGCTAGCGCGGAAACGGCGCTGTTCCAATTGCTGGGTGAGTTCCCATTGGCTCAGCTCACCTCAATGGTTGCGGTGATTGTCATCGCCACCTATTTCATCACTTCTTCTGATTCCGGTTCTCTTGTAATTGACACTCTCACATCCGGAGGTGAGTTGAACCCGCCCAAGTGGCAACGAGTATTCTGGGCTCTCCTGGAGGGCGCCATCGCCGCAGTTCTGCTCCTGGCCGGTGCTCAGGCAATTACCAATGGCAATGGCAACAATGAGGACCTGGATGCGACAAGCGGCCTCGAGGCGCTTCAGGCCGCCGCCATCACAACGGCCCTGCCCTTCTGCCTGATCATGCTCGTCATCTGCTGGAGTCTTTATCGTGGTCTGTCCCGTGACAGAGGCGCTCAGAATCACAGTCGCTGAAAAGACCATACAGACAGGAGCAAAGCCATGAGTAACTGGCGAGAGAAACTGCGAAGCATGGTAGAGGAGTCCTCTCAGTCGCGTTCAGAGCAGTTGGCTGCCCAGGAGCGAGTGGAAAAACGCCGCGAGGAGATTCGGCAGTTCATCCAGGACCCGGTGTTACCTGCCTTCGAGGACATCAAGGAAGAGCTGGAGAAATACGGTCGCGTAGTGGAGATCACGCCCGGCAAGTACAAGGCGCGATTGGTTGTCTATCTGAATGATGCCGAGGAATTTTCCTATGTAATCCGAGGGGATGCGGCCCATCATATGTCCTTCGCCTGGCCGGTCATCCGGCCAGGCGAGGAAGACAATGAAGTAGCGCGGGCAGAAATTCAGCGCCCGGGCGGACTGAAACGGGCGTTCCGACTGGAAGAGTTCACCCGAGAGGGGATCATCGAGGATTTCCTGGCGGGATACAAGAACTGGGTACAGTAAAACCGCTAAAGCATGAATAACAACGAGGCAGCGAGGTACCGCCATGAACAGGACGAAGTCGCATCTTCTGTTCCCACTCTGTGGCCTGTGGATCTTCGCCGTTGCCGCCCTTGCGGAGCCAGATTATAGCGATCCTCGCCAAACGGGTGAGGCGATAGAAGGCTTGAAGGAAAGGGTCGGAGAGCTTGAGAGCACCCATGGTGACTTCACCCTGGGTGGCGCAGCCTGGTTGAATTTCGAGTACAGCAGTTTCAATGACCAACAGAAAGATCGCCTCGGTGACTTCCGTTTCGACCTTATTCGAATCGAAGCCAGGGGTAGCTCGGGGCCATGGGAGATCAGCGCCCAATATCGATGGTATGAGTACATGGACGTCATCCATCATGCCTGGATCGGCTATGAGCTGGAGAGCGGGGCACAGATCCAGACCGGGATCAGCCAGGTCCCTTTTGGCCTGCAGCCTTTCGCCTCACACAGCTACTGGTTTGGCGTCCCCTACTACCTGGGTTTTGAGGATGACTATCAGGCCGGCATCAAATACGTGAACCAGACAGGGGACTGGGATATTCAGGCGGCCTATTACCCCAATCCTGCCCTGGCCACACCGTCTTCCAATGATCGTTATGCCTGGAACATCGTGACCAATACCGACCTCGCCGCCGGCGCCGACTTTGAGGGTGACTTTTCCCCTTTTGAGGAACAGGCCAACCGCCAGAATGACCAGCTTAATCTGCGTCTTGCCCGTGAAGTCGGGAGTGACAGCAGCTTCCCGACGGAGCTTGGACTGTCCACGCAATACGGGCGGCTTTACAACGAGATCACCGAAGACCACGGTGATCACTGGGCCCTGGCCCTTCACTCAAGATCGCGATTTGGGGCAGACGACGCCTGGGGCCTGGAACTGGAATGGATCAGCTACGGCTTCAACCCCGAGAATCCGGATGGAACCAGCGACGATGCGGTTCTATTCGGCGCTTTTCTCTTCGACAGCCTGGCCGCCGCCGAAGGTGATATCTACGTTGCCAACCTAACCAGGGAATTCAACGTGGATTGGGGGCCAGTCAGCCACCTGACCTGCTACCTCAATTACAGCGTCCTGGACAAGGCACCCTCGGGGTGGGCCGATTCCAAGCTGCACACCACAGGCTGCTCCATCACAGCGGGTCCGACCTTCACCTTTGTGGATATCATTCGCGGCAAGAACCATAACTTCATGGGGGTGGATCCGGTGACGGCCTTTGCCCAGGGGGACCCCAACGCAGACTGGGAAACCCGATTCAATATCAATATCGGGATCTATTGGTGACCCACCGCGGGGTCCGGGACGCTAAACCAGGGGGCTTTTCTGCCGCTATAGTATCAAGGGCCCTTGAGCGAAACCGGAACCTGACATGAACGAAGCTGGCGGCGTCCTTGAGTTTTTCCTGCCCGTGGGCAGGCGCCTGAGTGCGGAACAACGGACCCAGGCGCTCAACCTGACGGGAATCAGTCTGGCCCTCGGCGTTGCCGGCCTGTTCTTCACCCTGCGCTATTATCTGCTGGGCATGCCGCTGGGCAGCCTGGGGGTGCTGATCGCCAGCCTCATCGCACTTTGCTGCCCGCTGGTACTCAAGCTCAGCGGCAGCATTGCCGCCGCTCGCTTATTGGCGCTGGGCACCCTCAATGCCCTGCTGTTCTGGCTCTGTTTCGTCGCCGCCGGCGTCATGTCCTCTCCCGTGTTCTGGTTCGCCGTGGTCCCGGTTGCCGCCATTTTCACCGGTGGTTGGCGCCACGGCTACCTGTGGACGCCCATTGCGGCGGCCACGGTCATTCTCCTGCATCTGGGGGAACAGGGTGGCTGGCTGCTGCCGCTGGATCATCTGCCTGAAGAAGCCGTTCGACCCATGCAGATCAGCTCCTCCCTGGTCCTGCTGGTCGTGATGGCCATTCTGGCGCTTTTGTTCGAACGGGCTCGACGACGGGGTGTCGCCGAGCTGGAACAAGTAAGCGCGGATCTGGCCTCGGCCGGATCGCATATGGCGGATCGCAGCCGCAGTATCGGGACCGAGGCCTCGGCAGTCGCCGAATTGCTCTCGGAGCAGGAGGAGAATCGGCGAAAGATCGAGTCACTGCTGGCGGAGCTGACGGACGTCGCCGAAAGGGCCTTCGGGGAAGCGCAGCAAATGGCTCAGGGTGCGGCTCGGGCCGAAACCCGGGCCGGGGACGGGGGCAGGCTCGCCCATGCCACCGTGGAAGAGCTGGAAGCGCTCAATCGTACGGTCCGGGAATCCGGTGAGGAACTCCGGAAATTGGCCAGCGGAACCCGCAGCCTGATGAAGGTGGTGGAGCTGATCGACAATATCGCAAGACAGACCCATCGCCTGGCCTTGAATGCCTCCATCGAAGCCGCGCGGGCGGGAGCTGAAGGTCGCAGTTTTGGTGTGGTGGCAGAAGAGGTCCGGGCCCTGGCCGAACGCAGTCAGGAGGCCGCTCACGAGATTGGTGATCGAATCGACCGCCTGGTTCACGGGGTCGAGGACGGCTCGTCGGGGATGCAGCGAGCAGCCGAGGTGATGGAAAGCAGCCGACATCAGGCCAGTGAGGCCGATCTTGCCCTGGGAGAGATCGTCGAGACGGCGCGACAACTGGCCGAACAAAGTCGAAATGTGGCAGAGGCAACGGAAAGACAGCGCGCAGCGGAACGCTCCCTGCGGGCCTGGTTCCAACAGCTGGGGGAGCGCCTGGAGCATATCTCGGCCTCCTCTGGGCGGATCGACCAGGCGGCCAATGAAGTAGGTGCCGCCCTGGATACCCTGGAGCGGGGTTTGGGCCGAAAACAATCAGATGCTGGGGAGAAACGATGAGCAGAGTCATCATCACAGGCGGCAACCGGGGCATTGGCCTGGAGCTTGCCCGTGGTTTTCACGTGCGGGGAGATGAAGTCGTAGTAGGCTGCCGCAGGGCCAGTGCGGCGCTTTCAGACCTTGGCGTCGAGTTCCATGAAGGCCTGGATGTGGCAGATCCGGCATCAATTGACCGCTTCAGTGAAGCACTGGGTGACCGGCCCGTGGACGTCCTCGTGAATAATGCGGGCGTTCTCAGTGTCCAGCGTCTCGGGGAGATAGAAGGGCAATCCATAGAAGACATCCTGACCCAGTTCAAAGTGAATGCCCTGGGGCCCCTATTACTCACACAGGCATTGCTGCCGCGAATGCATCCTGGAAGTCGCCTGGCAATCATCACCAGCCGAATGGGGTCCATTGCGGACAATACCTCAGGCGGCAGCTACGGCTATCGGATGTCAAAGGTTGCGGTGAACATGGCCGGCGTGTCCCTGGCACATGATCTGGCGGAACGGGGTATCGCCGTGGGTCTGCTGCATCCCGGTTTCGTACGCACCGAAATGACAGCAAGACAGGGTAACGTGGATGCGCCCCAGGCAGCTGCGCAGCTGCTTGAAAGGATTGACGAAATCAGGCCTGAGACCAGTGGCAGTTTCCGGCATGCCAATGGGGACCCCCTGCCCTGGTGAGAACAGGGCACTACCCAGCCGCCTTCATGGCACAATAGCACCTCCCAAGCTGATGACAATCACGAGGTTTTGTCTTGAGCAAGAAATACAATGAGGAGAATCCCCTGGTCTACTGCGGACCGTCTCCCATCCATGGCAAGGGCCTGTTTGCCAGGAAACAGATTGCCAAGGGCACCCATATCGGCAGCTACGAAGGACCCGAAACACAGAAGGACGGCATGCACGTGCTCTGGGTCTATGATGAGAATGACGAGAACCCGGTTGGCCGAAATGGCAAGAATGTCCTGCGCTTCTGCAACCATAGCAGTCGGCCCAATGCGGAATTCGACGGCTTTGAACTCTACGCCATTCGAAGAATCCGAAAAGACGAAGAGATCACATTCCACTATGGTGAAGACTGGGACGACGACGAATAGGAGCCTGCTTCATGCGTATTCTCGGCATTGCCGGCAGCCTTAGAAAGGCCTCATTGAACCGTCAGCTGCTGTCCGCTCTGGCTTCGCTGGCCCCGGAGGGCTGCGAAGTGGAACAGCGTGATATCAGCGGTATACCGGTTTACGACCAGGACCTGGAGGATGAGGGAATGCCGACAGCGGTTGAGTCGCTGAAGGAGGCCTGCGCCCAGTCCGACGGCTTGCTGCTGGTCAGTCCCGAATACAATCAGGGCGTGCCCGGGCCGCTGAAGAATGCCATCGACTGGATGAGCCGGCCGCCCGCTGATATCGGACGGGTGTTTCGGGGCCGGCCGGTGGCCATTACCGGCGCCACCCCTGGGCCCAACGGGACGCGTGCCGCCCAGTACGCCTGGCTTCCCACGTTTCGCGGGCTCGGCCTGCAACTCTGGTTCGGCGGTCAATTGTATGTTCCTGGCGCCACCAATGCCCTCGGCGACTCGGGTCGTTTCAATGATGAGAAGCTGGAGGAGCGGGCGCGGCAGTTCATGAGTGGTTTCGCCGATTTCATCCGGGTCCAATCCGTGGGACAGGTCCAATGACTGAGGCGATCCAGGGCCGGACTGTGGGTCTTGCTCTGGCAGCCGCAATCATGCTCGTGACTCTACTACCGGCGAAAACGGCCGACGCCAATGAGATCGGCATCGCCGCCTGGCAGTACACGCAGACCGTGGAAGGGCGGACCGCCATTCTGACCGGTGCCAATGCCCGCTGGCTCTCCCGCCCCGGCCACCCTCTCGGAAACGGCTGGCGCCTTCAGCATGGCTTTGAATTAGGACTTGGCAGAGCGCAGATTGATAACCGTGAACAAAGCTTTCTCTTGCTTGGCGGGCATGGTCGCCTAATCTACCCGGATGACGGCGTCGGCTTTTATGCTCAGGCCGGGGTGGGCACGCTGATTTTCCAGTCCGAGGAGCAGCGACCAGAGCAACCGGAGGCGTTCCGACGCCTGACGGAGAATGACACCTCCGTTCACATCGAAGTAGGCCTGCAGTCCCACCGGAGGGGTGGCTTCCAGATCGGCTATCGGCACGAACGCTATCTGGATTCCGGCATGGAGTTCACCGGCTTCATCATAGGCATGGGGTTCTGAAAATGAAAAGGCCTGTGCCGGAAACCGGCACAGGCCTCGGGCCTGCTTTCACTGGCTGATGAGTTCAGACCAGCTTCTTGCCTTCCAGGAAAGTGCGGGCATCTTCACACATCTGGCGATATTCGGCCTCGAAAAAGAACTCCTTCTCACCGAAGGCCGGCTCGAGCTGATCCAGCCAGGTGGCTTCCGGGTCGTATTTGGCGAAGAAGGGGCGATTGACCCAGTTGGGATTGCGGCCCTGAATGAAGCGGAGCACGATCACCTTCTCCCCCTTCACCTCGCTGACACCCTGGATTTCCACCTTGCCGGGTCCGGCGCTCATGGAAGGCCCACGAGCAGTGCGGCCCAGACCGGATACTTTCTGCATGGCTTGCTGGTAGATCTCCCAGGCGCGCACCAGGGGCACTTCGAAATACGCCTTGGCGCCCGTATCCCGCTCCACGAACATGTAGTAGGGAATCATGCCCAGGCTGACCTGCTCATTCCACATCCGGGTCCAGACTTCCGGGTCGTCGTTGATATTGCGCAACAGGGGCCCCTGACAGCGGATTTCGGCGCCCGTGTCCCGCACCCGGCGGATGGCTTCGCGAGCCACGTCGGTCTGCAATTCCTGCCAGTGGTTGTAATGAGCCATGACCGCCACATGCTTGCCGGCCGCGACCAGCTCCCGGAACAGATCCAGGACATCATCGGCATCCTTGTCGGTGACGAAACGATAGGGCCAGAAGCTCAGCGCCTTGGTACCAATCCGGATGGTCTGGATGTGCGAGAAGGACTCGCCCGTCAGAGGCTCCAGGTATTCCCGGAGTTTGCGGGTCTTCATGATCATCGGATCGCCGCCGGTCATGAGCAGATCACTCACCTGCTTGTTGGACAGCAGGTAGCTCTGCATGCGCGCGGCATCATCCGCGGCGATCTTGAATTCCTGATCACCCACGAACTGGGCCCAGCGGAAGCAGAAGGTGCAATAGGAATGACAGGTCTGGCCGTTGGACGGGAAGAACAGCACGGTCTCGTTGTACTTGTGCTGCAGTCCGTCGATGACCTCGCCGTCATCGTCCGTGGGCAGATTCATTTCCTTCTGGCCGGCGGGATGGGGGTTCAGACGCTCACGGAGTTCCCGCGCCTTCTCCTTGATGGCCTTCTTGTCCGCGCCCTCGCGGTGCAGGGCAGCCATTTCCTCGTACATCTCGGGCGGCAGCATGTCCCGCTGGGGAAAGGTGAGCTGATAGAGGGGATCGGCCGGGACATTGCCCCAGTCGATGACGTCATTGATCATGTACTCATTGACGCGGAACGGCAGCACGCTGGAAACCACCTTCATTTCGAAGACGGTCTGATCGTCCAGCCGGGACAGATGCTCGATCTTGTCCAGATTCTTGTCGGTAAATACCTTGAAGCGGCGGGGCTCTATATCGGAACCCTCCAGCTCGCGGGCCGCCTGCACTTCCTCGATCCTGGTCACCTTGGACATGGTCACCCCCATTTCAGTCTGGTCTGGCGGGGTGTTCCAACCCCAGAAACAACACCGCGGACCGGTGGCCCGCGGAAAAAGACGGGATATCCTAACAGCCCCGAGGGGGCCTCGGCTAATCCCGATTCACCATAACTTGGACCGGGAACAGGCGCCCCGGTTCATAGAATATTTCCGTTTTCACGTAAAATCAGCCACTTAGGCAGCACTGATTATCGGCCGAGGTCCTGAAATTGGCGGCGCAGGTCCTCACGGCCATCCGTGACAATGGCCTCCAGGGCCGCAACCCGCTCTTCCAGGCGCCTGACGTCATCGCGCAGTTTGGTATCCCCTTTGCTTAATTCAGACGGTCCAGCAAGCCCTCAAGGGCCAATCGAAAGCGGTGGCGCTTGAGGCGCAAGGAACGACGGATATCCAGCAATGCCACCGCGGTGGCGGCAACCCCGGCGACACCGAGAAGCAACCAGGCCCAGAGGGCGCTACCCAGAACCCCCCACAGCAGGAAAAGGCCGACGCCGATGCCGGCCGCCCACCAGCCGATCCATTCGTTGCGCTTTTCCCGAAGATCCGCGCTCAGACGGACAATGACATTGTCCCGATCCCAGTTGGCGACGTTCAAGGACACGTGTTCGGCTTCCACCAGCTTGAACTGGCGACCACCGAAATCCACCAGGCGCTCAACCACGTCACCCAGATCCCCGGAAGGCTCCCAGACGGAGAGCCCGGCGGTACGGCGCACCGGCTGCAGGGACTGCTCCTGCTCCAGCAGGCTTTCAATCCGCGCCTGCACAGACTCTCGCTCACCGGGCAGGCGTCGGCTGACACTGGCCACCGGGCTGCTGAATATCCTGCTCATCAATGGATCTTCATCCAGGACCTCACCGAGCAGGTCCTGGGACCGGACCTCCACCAATGCCTCGCGTACGTGCTCGACGCTGATGCCCACATCGGCGGCAATCCTGAGCACATCCTGCTCGCTGAAGGCGGCCGGCTCGGCACCGCCGGATTGGCTCTGCAGTTCCGCCGCACGGCGGACAACCTGCTCCAGCTCATCCGCTGAATAACGGGCCCGGGATGACTCCTCACTCGGGGCAGCCGCGTCGCGTTCCGCTGATTTCATGCTGCTTCTCCTGTCACGCGTATCCGAATTGGCTCAGCGCCGGTTCAGATCACGAAACTCTCGATCCAGATCATAGCGTCCGGAGGTGACATGGCGCTCCATGCGTTGCAGCCGCCGCTCAAGGTCGCGGAACCGGGCGCGGACGCGGTGCAGAGTCTCCGGCGGTGATTGGCGAAGTTGGCGCCATGCCCGCTCCTCCTCCGCGCTCTGGTAGAGCGCCCGCGGTCGCCGTGGCAACAACAGGGCCAGAGCAATGTAGGCGATGATCACAAAAGGCATGAAAAAGAGCAGGGCGACGATGGTCAGAAAGCGGACACCGGCCACGCTGATGCTGAGATAATCGGCGATGCCGGCGCAAACCCCGGCAATCCAGCCCCGCTCGGGATCACGATAGAGTCGCGCCGGGGCCGAGCGTTCGCCGTGTAAGTCGCTGATACGTGTCATCTTTGCTTCCTCCTATTCCAGGCCATCACGGGCGGCGGTGCGCCAGAAATCCCGTTCTTCCCTGCCGCCGCGCCAGATCAGCCCCCGGCGGGGCAGCAGCAGGGCGGCGGTCAGATAGGCGATCACGGTCGGCCAGGTGAACAGCACCAGGCCGATCAGAAACAACACCCGCACGCCCCAGGGATTGACGCCGATGCGCCCCGCCAAGCCGGCGCAGACACCAAAGATCACCGCCCATTCGGGATCCCGATACAGACCCAGAGGGGCCTGGCTTCGATACGGCTTGCTCATGACCTCCTCCCTCGCGGTGGTTCGCGATCATCAATGATTTCCTCCAGGGTATGGAGGCGCTCTTCCATGCGATCAGCCAGCTCCCACAATTCCACCAAGCTGCGCTCGTCCTCTCCGGACAGCCCGCGGGTCTGCTTCCAGCGGGTGATGTAATGCAGCAGCAGCCACAGTGGCAGTACGATCACCATGAAGATGATCAGCAGTGCGACGATATGCTCTGACATGGTCCCGGACTCCCTTCGCTGGTGGCTTAGCGCTCTGACTGTTCCCGCAGGCGGGCCTTGAGCTCGGCGAGCTCGCTCTCCACGTCCTCGGCCGCCTCCAGGTCCCGGAAGGCCTGGCGGACCCCGTCACCGCCACGACCCAGGTCCATGGCCCCGGCTTCGCCCTCCAGGTGGTCCAGGCGCTGCTCATAGCCTTCGAAACGGGACAGGGCTTCATCCAGGCGGCTGTCATGCACACGCTGGCGGACCTTCAGCTGGCTGGAGGCGGTCTGACGCCGCTGAATCAGGCTCTTCTGTCGGCTACGTGCGTCATTGAGCTTGTTCTGCAGGCGGCTGATGTCCTCGTTGAGCTTGTCCAGGCTCTCGCCCAGCACCTTGTCCTCGGCCTCCAGATGCGCCACCTGTTCGGCGGCCTGCTGTTTTTCCACCAGCGCGGCGCGGGCCAAGTCTTCCCGGTCCTTGTTGATGGCCAGCTCGGCCTTTTCGGCCCATTCGTCCACCTCCGCCTGCCACTGGGCGATGCGGCGCTGAACCGACTTGCGGTCGGCGATGGTGCGAGCGGCGGTGGAACGAACCTCCACCAGGGTGTCCTCCATCTCCTGGATGATCAGTCGGACCATCTTTTCCGGGTCCTCGGCCTTGTCCAGCAGGGCATGGAGGTTTGAATTCACGATGTCACTGAAACGCGTAAAAATGCCCATGTCTTGCTCCTGTGTGTTCTGATGCCTCGCCCTTCTCTGTTGCAGCCGGCGTGCCAACTTCCTAACGCATTGAAATTAAAGCATATTGCTTCGTTGCCACAGAACCAGAGTGGTGTACAATACCAAGAATCTGGCCCTCTACACCGCATATGGTGGTCAAATGAACCAAGCTGGTGGTCACGGCACCCCGCTCGGGGAATCGCGGGTCTTTCTCGAGACGCTGGAACATGCCTCACGGGCGGCGCGGCTGGACAAGCCCGTGCTGGTGATCGGGGAAAGGGGCAGCGGCAAGGAGTTGATCGCCGAGCGCCTGCACTTTCTCTCAGCCCGCTGGGACGGACCATTGCTGCGGCTCAATTGCGCCACCCTGAGCGAGTCGCTGCTGGAGACCGAGCTGTTCGGTCACGAGGCGGGCGCCTTTACCGGGGCGAACCGGCGCCATGCCGGTCGCTTTGAACGGGCTGACGGGGGCACTCTGTTCCTGGACGAACTGGCCACTATCTCCCAGCGCATGCAGGAGCAACTCCTGCGCGCGGTGGAGTACGGTGAGTTCGAGCGGGTGGGCGGCAGTGAGATGCAACAGGCAGACGTCAGGGTGATCGCCGCCACCAATGCCGACCTGCCCGCCATGGCCCGGCGGGGCGAGTTCCGCCCGGACCTGCTGGATCGGCTGGCCTTCGACGTGATCCGCGTCCCGCCGCTGCGGGAACGTCCGGAAGATATACCCCTGCTGGCCGAGCATTTCGCCATGGGCATGACCCGGGAGCTGGGACGGCCGTTTTTTCCCGGCTTCGCCCAATCCGCCCGGGAGGCGCTGCTGGCCCACCGCTGGCCCGGCAATGTCAGGGAGCTGAAGAACGCCGTGGAACGCTCACTGTACCGTCATCCAGACCCGGAAGAGCCGGTTGAGGAGATCGTCCTCCATCCCTTTGGATCCCCCTGGGGCGAGGCGGGAACGATCAGCGATGCAAACCCTGAACCGCCGACAGCCGCCCCCCGGGACGCCGAACACCCGACCACCCTGCCCGATAATCTGGATCAGGCGCTGGCCGAACAGGAACGGGAATGGATCCGCCAGGCCCTGTCCGCCTGCCAGGGCAGCCAGGCAGCGGCCGCCCGCCGACTGGGGCTGAGCTATGACCAGCTCCGGGCCCGACTGCGCAAGCACGATATTCGCCCCTGACCGCGGGATCAGAATCCGTAGACGACGTTGAATTGGAAGGAATCGATGTTGTCACGGGCAATGATTTCGCCCCGCAACTGCAATTGCTGATTGGCCTGCCAGGCGCCGCCAACCCCAACCATCAAGCCATCATCGTCGCCGAAATCGAGACCTGCCCGGCCGAGCAGGGACCAGTATCCGGTAAGCGGGAGCTGGGCGACTGCAGTGGCCCACAAGCCCTGAGCAGAGGGGCGGCGGCGGCCGTCACTGATGAAATCGCTGTCCATGTAGCCCACCTCAGCGAGCAGATTGGCATCGCCGAGGATCGGACCGAAGTCATAGCCGCCAAAGAACTGGGCACCGATGGCATTACGGCTGCCGGAGACGGAATTGCTGCTGACGCCGCCACCGAAGTGAAATCCGTCCAGGTCCTCATTGGCCTGGACGGGGGCAGCGAGCAGCACGGCTGTGAACAAGACCAACGGGCGGATCAGGCCGGCAGATCGGATCGACATGGCAGTATTCCTTCAGTCCTGAGGGAGGATAAGCAAGATATTCCAGAAGACAACAATCAAACGACAATCGTTCCCGTGTTCTCGGGTCAATTCCAGACACAAAAAAACCCCGGCAAGTGCCGGGGTTTTCCAGTCTCCGGCCAATGCCGGCAAGCCGTCAGACCTGATCGATTTAGAAGTCGTAGGTCACGTTGAATTGGAGGGAATCAATGTTGTCACGGATGACATATTCGCCACGCAGCTGGATTTCCGGATTGAGATTCCAGCCGCCGCCGAAGCCGATCATCAGACCGTCATCATCACCCAGGTCAAGCCCGGCGCGACCGAGCAGGGAAAAGTCGGGATTCACCGCATAATCGAATACAGCAGTACCCCAGATGCCGTCGGCTGACATGGTGAAGGTATTACCGAAAAAGTCCGTGCCGCCTTCAAAATCGCCTGAGGTCCAGTACCCACCCTCGATAAGCAGATCAAGACCTTCAACATCGAAAACATCGCCGAGATTGTAACCGGCAAAAATCTGAAAACCGGTTGCATCATCCAGACCACTGACGCTGTTTTGGTTAATACCGCCACCGACGTACATACGGTCAGCATCAAAGCCCTCTGCTGCCACGGAAGCAGAGAAGGTCAGAGCGAGCAAACTACCAACTACGAGAAATTGCTTTTTCATGATTGGGAACTCCTGAGAAAGCATTGTTGATTAAAATGGTTATAAAAATCTGCCTGGTGCGTCACAGGACAGGACACATCACTTGTCAAAACCGCCCGTCCGCAATGAGAATGGTCACTTACGCGGCGAAAATTAGCAAATCTGGCCGGCCGCGACTGCCCCCTGAATGGGGCCCCCCACCACCCCTTGCTCGGATTTCAGTATCGACGGGAGAACTTGATGCAGACATTCCGCCTCCACCGCCGATCCAATGGCCGCGATCAGCTGGAAGTCCCCCTCCGTGGCCGTGCGCTGCTGGCTCACCCCATGTACAACAAGGGGACCGCCTTCAGCGCGGAGGAGCGGCGGACTTTCGGCCTTGAAGGGATGCTGCCCGACCGAACATCGAGCCAGGAGGTCCAGAAGAAGCGGACCTACCAGGCCATCGTGCGCAAGGATGATGCCATTGAACGCTATATCGGCCTGGCAGCGCTCCAGGACCGCAACGAAGCGCTGTTCTACCAACTGCTGGAGGAACACCTGGACGAGTTCCTGCCCATCGTCTACACCCCCACGGTGGGCCAGGCCTGCAAGAAATACAGCCATATCTTTCGGCGCGGACGGGGCTTGTGGATTACCCCCCGGGACAAGGGGCGGGTGAACGAGATACTGGGAAATGCGCCCTATGAAGATGTTCGCCTCATCGTGGTCACGGACAACGAGCGCATTCTCGGTCTGGGCGACCTGGGCGCCGGCGGCATCGGCATCCCCATCGGCAAACTGGCCCTCTACACCGTGGCGGCGGGCATTCATCCCAGCCAGTGCCTGCCCATCAGCCTGGATGTGGGCACGGACAACGAAGAGCTGCTCAATGACGAGCTGTATGTTGGCATCCGCGAGCGCCGCCTGCGCGGCGAGGCCTACGACGCGCTGGTGGAAGAATTCGTTGGGGCAGTGAAGAAACGTTTTCCCAAAGCGCTCCTGCAATGGGAAGACTTCAAGAAGGCCAATGCCTTCCGACTGCTGGACCGCTACGCCGATCGGCTGCTTTCCTTCAATGATGATATCCAGGGTACCGCCGCAGTGACCCTCGCCGGGGTCATGGCGGGCTGCCGAATCGTGGGCCAGCGACCTGCCGAGCAGCGGGTACTGATCCTGGGAGCCGGCGCCGCGGGCATCGGCATTGCCCGCCAGCTACGGGAATGGCTGCGGCGGGATGGTGTGGCGGGTGAGGACCTGACCCGCGCCATCGCGGTCCTGGACAGCCGCGGGCTGCTGATTGACGACGGCAACCTCAGTGATGAATACAAGCAGGAATTTGCCTGGCAGCCCGAGGACGGCCAGGCAGTAGGCATAGACCCAAACGGGGCGCGCGACCTGGAGACGGTGATTCGGGCGGTCAAGCCCACCGTCCTGCTGGGCACTTCGGGTCAGCCGGGGATATTCACCGAGCGCGTGATCCAGGCCATGCAGGCCGGCACGGAGCGGCCGATCATCCTGCCCATTTCCAATCCCACCGCCAATACCGAGGCCCGCCCCGAGGACCTGATCCGCTGGACGAAAGGCCGCGCCCTGGTGGCCACCGGCAGCCCCTTCGATCCCGTGGAGCACGCCGGCAAGATCCACGAAATTGCCCAGGGCAACAATGTCTATATCTTTCCCGGGGTTGGCCTGGGTGCCCTGGCCGTGCAGGCCGACCGCATCACCGATCGCCTGTTCACGGTCGCCGCCGACGCCCTGGCCGAATGCATCTCCGAAGACGACCTGGCCGCCGGCCGCCTCTACCCGCCCATGAAAGGCCTGCGCGAAATCACCCGCCACATCGCCCTCACCGTGGCCCAGGCCTGCGTTGAGGACGGCCTGGCAGAACCGGCAGAAGAATTGGAAGCTGCCGTCGACAGCCTGATGTGGAAACCCGAATACCCGGAGTATGTTCCTGCGTAGCGGCGAGCTTATGGACCCTGCCATACCGCTGTAGGAGCGGATTCATCCGCGAAAGGCTTCAGACCGAACGCCCGATCGCGGATGAATCCGCTCCCACGGCCTAGAGCGAGGCACATAGCAACGCTACGTCACCCCGAAGGAAGAGACCGTGGGGTCGCTGGCCCGGGGGGAATGCGAGTGGCTGAGGGGCTGTGCGGTTCTCTCGCGCCGCGCTGGAGCGAGGTGCGTAGTGGCGCTACGTGCCGAGCGAAGCGCAAGCGAGAGGGCCGCACAGCCCCTCAGACGCCGCAGCCACCCCGGGTCAGCGACCCCCACCAAAAAAAACCCCGGCACATCCCGTGTGCCGAGGTTCACCTGTCAGCGAAGGTGATTGAGTGCACGCCCGCCACCATCCCGGTGTGCATCCCTTCGTGGCCGGTTCCGGTGACGATCCTGTCACCCCTCCCTGTGGGTGCCGTCCTGGCACTGTCCTTTCCAGCCTGCGGACGGTTACAGTATGGCCCCTGTTCCGGGCCCCGACAGTCGGGGAAGCGCGCATTCGGCTGTAGGACAATGCCTACAACCCCGTGGACAGACAATAAGTTGACAATTTTTCCCAGTCAGCAAGGGAGGCGAGGTGATTGCACTGCTACAAAGGGTTCGCGAGGCCAGTGTTCGCATCAAGCAAGAGACGGTGGGCCGGATCGATACCGGCCTGATGGTGCTGTGGGCGGTTGAACGGGGCGACAGCGAAAGGGCTGCGGAGCGCCTGGTGCGGCGAGTACTGGCTTACCGTGTCTTCCCGGACGAGGGCGGCCGCATGAATCAGAGTCTGGTGGATATCGATGGCGGCTTACTGTTGGTGCCCCAATTCACCCTCGCGGCCGATACCCACAAGGGTACCCGCCCAAGCTTCACCCCGGCGGCCCCGCCGGAGGAAGGCCAGCGCCTCTTCGAGCATGCCCTGGCTTTCGCCCGGCAGGAACACGCCCGCGTCGAGGCCGGCCGTTTCGGCGCGGACATGCAGGTGGCCCTCGTCAACGATGGGCCGGTGACCTTCTGGCTGTCGGTGCCGCCGCAGGTCTAGGTGACCCGCGGCGGCAATCCAGGCCCTAGAAGTGGTAACTGGCACCGAATCGGATAAAGGTCTGATCGACAAAGTCAGCCTCGTAGACTTCCACATCAAGGCCGAGACTGAATTCGGGCGTTATGTCATAGGCCGCACCGACCCCGATTATCGCCGTCTCGTCATCCAGATGGTCGAATATAGCGAACTCCAGGCTACCCCGAAGATGCAGTTCGGGCAGCACGGAATACTGGACCTTGGCGTGTAATGAGTAAATGTCTTCGTCAAAATCGCCCTCAAAGTCCCAGTAGCGATAGGAGTAGCCCAGGTCGATTTCCAGCTCATCCATGTCAAGCACCCAGCCGGCGCTGAAACGCAGGACATCCAGGTACTCGACAGAACTGAATTCACCGCCCAGGCGAAGTTGTGGCAGGAAATCCAGTGATTCTATGGACCCGGAAACACCAAAACCGTCATCGAAATCATCAAAATCGGCATAGTGGAGTCCAATTTGCGCTTCCATGGCATTGGCACTTCCCGCCATGGCTAGACAGGTCAGCCCGGCAAGTGAGAACCGCTTAATCGCTGTCAATTTCATATGTTCCTCCAGAATCTGTCACGCTATCAATCTAGGGCCAGCCACCTCCGCCGTTGATTCGGCGGAGGTGGCACCAGTGTCATTCAATGCTGGAACGGATCAGATCACCATCAGCATCTGCTGCCTGTCTTGATGGCTCAACCATCTTTGTTTCCGAAATGCTCTCTGCCGCCTCGGGTGCGGACCAGATCGGCTCGAAGGTATCGGCATCCAGAAGCGCAATATAGCGCTGCCGGTAATCACCCACCTGGACAAACTCACCCGCCACTGCAATGAGGGTGTCCGTCTGCGCAATGGCATGGACACGACCATCGAATCCCGGCGTATTGTCCTTCAGGGTGAAGTCGTCACCGTCGAAGTCAAAGGCAGCGAATCCATGGCGGTTGCTGACGTTGATCTCGTTGAAGTCCCCACCGATGAGCAGTCGCTCGCTGTCAAGCCGATAGTCGATCGCCCACACAGTGCCGTCGGGCTGAGGGGCATCATCTTCCGGGTTGTAGGAGTCAGGATTCCAGACGAAGTACTCATGCGGATCACCCTGAGCTTGGGTGAACTGACCACCAACGAAGGATAGATTCTCATCGTCCTGATCAATCCACACAGCGCGGACGTTGCCATTGAACTCCGTAAGGGAAAAGGTATTGGAAAAATCCGTACCACCAAAACCGTGGTAGTGGTCCACATCATCCCCAGCAGACTGCGTGAAACGACCGCCGACAACGACAGCATCTGAAATGCCCGTGTAATGGCCCAGACTGTAAGCGACATCATTCAGTTCAGGGTCGCCAGTATCCGCATCCCATATCCCGAGATCCGGATCCACGAGCGCCATGCGCTGACGGTCCGCTGTGCCCACACCCGGAAAATCAAGGGTGGTGAAGGCACCTGCCAGGTAGACACCGTTCCCCGAGAACAGAAGATCATGAACGGTATCATCCGTACCGGGATCCCAACCCTCAAGCTCCCCGGTCTGACTATCGAAAGCAGCGGCGTTGCCGCGCTCCTCACCGTCGGCGCCCGCGGTCGAAAAGCTGCCACCGACATATAGATGACCATTGGAATTATCAACATCGAGGGCATAGACCGGGCCGTCGACCTGGGCCTGCCAGTCAACTTCGAGATCGCCCGACTCAATCTCGAAGGCGGCGAGATGATCGACCCTATGGCCACCAGCAGCCTGAACATAGCCTCCAAGTGCGGCATAACCATCAAAGAAATCAATACTCCAACCATAGGCGAAGCTACCCTGATGCTCCACCACCGGCACCCAGCTTTCATCCAAAGCGGCGGTATCCGGGTCCAGGCGAGCAAAGGCATGGACTGTGCTATCGGCTACCTGCCGGAATTCGCCAGCAATATAGAGCTGACCTTCGTGGACCGTGATTCGATACACCTCCTCATCAGTCTGAGCATCCCAGTCCGGATCGACACTACCATCCTCCCGGTCGAGCGCAGCAAATCCCATTCTGCTTACACCGGCCACTTCGTTAAAAAGGCCACCCACGAAGAGGTAATCGTTCCAGGCATGAACCCCAATGGCGCTTCCGGAAACCTCCGGATTCTCGAAATCAGAATCCAGGCTACCGTCTGACAGATTGAAGATGGCAACGCCCTCATAGGGCTCACCATTAGCCTCGCTAAATTGGCCGGCGACAATTAAGCGCTCTGAATCGACGAACAGGTCGAACGCACCATCGTTCAGACTGGCTTCAAAGTCCTCAATGACATCGCCGGTCTGGGAATCCAGCGCCGCGATGCCTTGCTGATCGTTGGGCCCGTAATCTGAAAACCTGCCAGCGAGATAAAGTCGATCATCTTCAATCAGGATGCGGAATGCCCGGTCATTCGGAGATTCAGGGCTAAAATCCGTATCGACAGTACCATCCAGATTCAATGCCACGAGATTGGCATGGGTATCATCGCCATCGACCTCACCGAAATCCCCCGTGACATAGAGACGATCTTCGTACATCACCATGTCCAGAGCGAAACTACCGGAGAATTCCGCACCCCAGTCTTCATCAAGACTGCCATCAGGATTCAGGCGAGCAACCAGGGGCTTGTCCACGCCCTGAACGGTTTCAAAGTGGCCGGCAACGAACCACCCCCCCTCAGGGTCCTCAATGACCCTGGAGGCTTTGCTGAGGACGCTAGCATCGAGCTGCACGATCGGGCCAGTTGTCGGAGCACCATCGAGGTCCGGTCGCACAAAGCTCAGCCCAATTGATTGGTCACCGTACATGCCAAATTCGCCACCGACGATCACATGTTCACTGAGAATCACGGTGTCATGAACGGGCCCGGAAAGCTGGAAGCTGGCCGGCGTAGCGACGACTGGAGCAGAAGTTTCGCCCGCAACTCGCTTTACGAAGGTGTAGGCGGCATTCAGCTCAAGGTCGTCTTCCGACACCGATAGACTGTGCTCACCGCCTTCGACATCGACCACCGTGCCGCCATTTTCACAGGCCTGGACATTGGACCAGTCGCATTCATAATCGGTGCTATAAAGAATATCCACAGGCCCGGCCAGGTCCCAATCCAGATGAACCGCGCCTTCGGCGTTGGAAGCGTTGAGGGCCAGTGAGTCGCAGTTGACCTGGAGATCCGTGACATCACTACCTGCCACGACGCCACTGCCATTGGACACCTCACAGAACTGGCCGGACGGTTGCCCATCCACCACAACTTCATAATCACTGCCGTCTTCAATCTCTTCCTCGAAATTGAAGGCGCCATTCTCGCTCAGGGTCAAGGTGTGCTCGTCGTTGAGCAGCAAATCGACGCTGTCATCGCTCAGGCCCTGGAGCTCGCCGCCAACGGTGAAAAAGTCGGGCTCCTCACCAACTGCATCGCCTGGATCACCCTCGCCATCGGCGAGACAGGCACTCAGACCAAAACCTGCGAGCAGCGCCAGTGCCGCTGCCGACCGCTTATGGAAGGAGCACGCCTTTTTAGGCGCGGCCCCATCTTTCACTTCAAATTCCATCTTTGCCTCCCGGCCCTTCGCGGGGCGATCATTCAAACCAAAATCACACGGTTTGCAGCTTAGTTGGGAATTTTGGCGCATTCACCCCCCCGGGCAGGGGGCCCCCAATGCCCCCCCCAGATACCCCCCAAATCAGGTGGGATTGTGCCGGGGTACTGACCATGACGGGGACATGCGGTATGCTGGTCTCCTTGATTTCCAACCGTGAAGATGCACAATGACCGCCCGCAAGGCAGCCATCCACCGCAAGACCCGTGAGACGGACATCCGGGTATCCCTGGACCTGGACGGCAGCGGCGAAGCCCGACTGCGCACCGGTGTCCCCTTTCTCGAGCACATGCTGGATCAGATCGCCCGCCACGGCCTGATCGACCTTGAGGTCGAGGCCGACGGTGATCTGGAGATCGATGCCCATCACACCGTGGAGGATGTCGGCATCACCCTGGGTCAGGCCCTGGCCGAAGCCTGGGGCGAGGGACGGGGCCTGACCCGCTACGGCCATGCCTATGTACCCCTTGATGAGGCCCTGTCACGGGTAGTGGTGGATCTCTCCGGACGCCCGGGACTGGAGTATCGGGTTGACTACCCCCGGGCGCGAATCGGCGATTTCGATGTGGACCTCATCCGTGAGTTCTTCCAGGGGCTGGTCAATCACGCCCGCCTGACTCTGCATGTGGACGGACTGCAGGGTCGCAACGCCCACCATGTGGCGGAGACCGTCTTCAAGGCCTTTGGCCGGGCACTGCGCATGGCGGTGACCGACGACCCACGCATGGGCGATACCACACCATCCACCAAGGGCAGTCTCTAGCAAGGGCAACGGGGAGCAAGCCAGCAACACCGGGCCGGCATGAACAGAATCGCTGTCATCGACTACGGAATGGGCAACCTCCACTCCATGGCCAAGGCCCTGGAGAAGGTGGCCCCGCGCAGCCGTGTGGTGGTGACTGCCGACGCTGACGAGCTCGCTCGGGCCGACCGCATTGTCTTTCCCGGCGTGGGGGCCATGGCCGCCTGCATGAGCGAACTGCAGCGACTGGACCTTGTTGAAACCGTCCGCCGCTTGAGTCGCGAACGCCCCTTCCTTGGGGTCTGCCTTGGGATGCAGGCGCTATTCGGCCACAGCGAGGAGAGCGGCGGGCAGGCGGGCCTCGGCATCCTGCCCGGACGCGTGCGCGGCTTTTCCCCGGAGTTGGCAGAGACTCACGGCCTCAAGATTCCCCACATGGGCTGGAACCGGGCCCGGGCCAGACAGGACCACCCCCTGTGGTCGGGGCTGGATGCGCCGTGGTTCTATTTCGTTCACAGTTTCTATTGTCAGCCTGATCGGGACGAAGACGTGCTGGCCGAATGTGACTATGGGCAAGCCTTCTGTTGTGCGGTGGCCCACGAGAATGTGGTGGCGGTGCAGTTTCATCCCGAAAAAAGCCAGGCCGCGGGCCTCAGGCTGTTGAGCAATTTCGTCGAGTGGCGGCCGGAAACGGGCGCCCGGGGTGGGTCCCGGGTCGCCTGAATCAGTCCGGCTGGCAAAAAGTGGAGGAAGGACCATGCTCGTGATTCCCGCAATCGACATCCAGGATGGGCGCTGCGTGAGGCTTCGCCAGGGCAAGCTGGATGACGCCACGGTATTCTCCGAGGACCCGGCCGAGGTGGCACGCCGCTGGGTGGAAGCCGGCGCCGAGCGGGTCCATGTTGTGGACCTGGATGGTGCCAAGGCCGGCCGCCCGGTGAACGATGGCGTGGTGCGTGACATCGTTGCCGCCTGCGGAGATATCCCGGTCCAGGTGGGCGGCGGCATTCGCGATGAAGACAGTGCCGACGCCTACCTCAGCACCGGCGTGGAATGGGTCATCATCGGCACGAAAGCCGTCAACACCCCTCATTTCGTGGAAGACCTGTGCGTGGAGTATCCCGGCCGCATCATCGTTGGCCTGGACGCCCGGGACGGCAAGGTAGCCATCGACGCCTGGTCCAAGCTTTCCGAGCATGATGTGCTGGATCTGGCCCAGAAATATGAGGGCGATGGTGTCTGCGCCATTATCTTCACCGATATCAGCAAGGACGGCATGATGGCCGGCCCCGCCGTCGATTCCACCGCCGAACTGGCTCGCAGCATCAACATTCCCGTCATTGCCTCCGGCGGGGTCAGCAAGCTGGATGACCTCAAGGCTCTGGCCACTTACCAGGAGGAGGGCATCCAGGGTGCTATCGTCGGTCGTGCGATCTACGACGGGGGCATGGACCTGGCCGAAGCGATCCGCCATTTCCACGGCGACCCGCGTCCAGACGAGTCGATGGTATGACCCAGAGTGACGGGCTTGCCCGGCGCATCATCCCCTGTCTCGATGTGGATCGGGGGCGTGTGGTCAAGGGCGTACGCTTCGAGAACATTCGTGACGCCGGCGATCCGGTGGAGATTGCCCGACGCTACGACAGCGAGGGCGCGGACGAAATCACCTTTCTGGACATCTCCGCCAGCCACGAGGGCCGTGACACCATGGTGGACGTGGTGGAACAGGTGGCCGGGCAGGTCTTCATGCCGCTGACCGTGGGCGGCGGCATCCGCGAGGCGGACGATGTCCGCCGCATGTTGCGCGCCGGCGCCGACAAGGTGGCCATCAACACCGCGGCGGTGCACCGGCCCGAACTGGTGGCCGAGGCGGCGGAGCGCTTTGGCAGTCAGTGCATTGTCGTGGCCGTGGATGCCAAGCAGGTGTCGCAAGCAGAGGAACCCTTGCGCTGGGAGATCTTTACCCATGGCGGACGCCGACCCACGGGCCTGGATGCCGTTGAATGGGCGCAGCGGATGGCCGAGCTGGGCGCTGGCGAACTGTTGCTCACCAGCATGGACCGGGACGGCACCCGCTCGGGCTTCGATCTGGCGCTGACCCGCGCGGTCAGTGATGCGGTCACGATACCTGTGATTGCCTCCGGTGGTGTGGGCAGCCTGGATCACCTGGTGGACGGTTTCATCCACGGCGGTGCTGATGCCGTGCTGGCTGCCAGTATTTTTCACTTTGGCGAGTACCGCATTGGCGAGGCCCGAGAGGCGCTGGTGCGAGCAGGCATCCCCAGCCGTGAGGTGGAAGCGGCATGAACGCGCCGAGCTGGCTCGAGGCAGTAAAATTTGATGATCGCGGCCTGGTCGCGGCCATTGCCCAGGACGCCGACAGCGGCCAGGTACTGATGCTGGCCTGGATGAACCGAGAGGCACTGCTGGAAACCGTTCGCCTGGGGGAGGCGGTCTATTACTCCCGCTCCCGCCAACGTCTCTGGCACAAGGGGGAACGATCGGGCCACACCCAAACCGTAAAGGACATTCGCCTGGACTGTGACGGTGACACGGTGCTGATGCAGGTGGAACAGCACGGTGGCATTGCCTGCCACACGGGGCGGGCCCGTTGTCTTTTCCGGCGCCTGGAAGCGGGGACCTGGAAGAGTACCGACCCGGTGCTGGCGTCGCCGGAATCCATCTATGGCGGGGACAATGACAGATGAGCGATGCCGAAGGCAGTGACATCCTGGCAGCCCTGGACGCGGTCATCGAGGCCCGCCGGCAGGGGGATCCGGAATCTTCCTACGTGGCCGGCTTGCTGGCCGCGGGGCCGGCAAAGATCGGACGCAAACTGGGAGAAGAGGCCGTGGAGGCCCTGATCGCAGGGATCGAGGAAAGTCCGGATGCCCTGCGCGATGAAATCGCCGATCTCTGGTTTCACAGTCTGGTCCTGCTGGCGGCCCGTGGCCTGGACTCACGCGATGTGCTGGCCGAGCTGGAACGGCGTTTCGGCCTCTCCGGGGTCGAGGAGAAACGGCGGCGCCAAAAATGACCCAGGACAAGCCCCCACGCCGTCGGGTCGGCTACAATGTGCCCGTTGATCAAACCTGAGTGGAATTCACCCCCGACCACCCATGGTCGAGGCATTGTTCCGGGAGCATTCTTATGGGCATTGGCGGCATCGGTATCTGGCAACTTCTGATCATCCTGGCCATCGTCATCCTGCTGTTCGGCACCAAACGGCTGAGCAACCTGGGACAGGACGTGGGCAGCGCCATTCGTGGCTTCCGCTCGGCGGTCAAGGAAGAAGACAAGGATGAGGGGGAAGAAACCTCGGAGCGCCTCTCCCAGAATGAGGAGTCCGCAGACGCGGACTTTGAGCAGGATGAAAAACAAGATCAGCAGAAGCCTTGAGCCCGACTAGCTGATGGGTATCTGGGAAATTCTGCTGATTGCGCTGATCGTTCTGGTGGTGGCTGGCCCGGAGCGGCTGCCGGTCATCATGCGTAATGTCGGTGGCTGGGTGGGCCGCGGCCGGGCCGCGTTGCGGGGCCTGCAATCGGAACTGGAGCGTGAAGGCGAAGAACTGCGCCGAAACGTCGAGAAGCCGCTTGGCGAAGGTAGCGAGGGTGAGGAGCAGGGGCGTGACTGAACAAACGCCGCTGATTGATCATCTGACCGAGTTGCGCAACCGCCTGCTACGCATGATGGCGGCGGTGCTGCTGGCATTCATCGCCATAGCCCCCTTCGCCCGCCATCTCTTCACCATGCTGGCCGAGCCCCTGGCCAGACATTTGCCGGCGGAAAGCAGTCTGATCGCCACCCAGGTGGCATCCCCCTTTCTGACCCCGTTCAAGATGGCCCTGGTGGCGGCGATTTTCCTGGCCATCCCCTATCTGCTCTACCAGGTCTGGGCCTTCATCGCCCCCGGCCTTTATCAGCGTGAAAAACGGCTGGTATTCCCATTGATGGTGGCCAGCAGTCTGCTCTTCTACCTGGGCGCCGGATTCGCCTGGCTGGTGGTCTTTCCCCTGGTATTCGGCTTCTTCGTCGCCGTGGCGCCGGAAGGCGTCGCGGTCATGACCGATATACACCACTATCTGAATTTCGTGCTCAGTCTTTTCATTGCCTTCGGCCTGGCATTCCAGGTGCCGGTGGCCACCGTGCTCATCGTCCGGGCCGGCATGACCACGCCGGCCGCGCTCAAGAAGAAACGCCCCTATGTGCTCGTGGGCGTCTTCGTCATCGGCATGCTACTGACGCCCCCCGATGTGATCTCGCAAACCCTGCTCGCCCTGCCGGTCTATGCCCTGTTCGAGTTGGGGCTGGTGATGGCCTACTGGCTGGTACCCGGCATTCGCGAGGTGGAGGCCCAGCGCGGGGAACGCTGAGGCGGGACCTGGCCGCAAAAAAAGGGCGCCATCAAGGCGCCCTTAAAGCATTTTAGTCTGTCGTTCAGCGGATTCGCGGATCCAGATAGCGCAGGGCATCGCCGATATGGACATGGCCACTGCGTTCAATATCCTCTCGGGTATAGACCCGCAGCCCGGAAGACGTGGCGATGGTACGACCAACCCGCACACTGTCCACATCCCGGGCAATCCGGCTGCCAGTGATCCGGACCTTACCATTCTCAACCTTGAGAGCCGCAATATCGTTCATCAGCGGCACTTCAGCCTTCTCCTTCTCCTCGGCCTGGGCGCTGTCCAGCCCAAGCCCCAGGGCAAGAAAGACGGCAGCAACGCTGCTGATGGTGTATTTCTTCCACATGAGCCGAAACCTCCCGGCACCTCTGGGGCACCTCCGAATCTGCTTTCGCTGATACTTCGACCATTGACGGATTGTGGTGTTCCCGGCGTCAAAGGGCCTTTGGCCAGACCAAAAGCGTAGACTAGGATAGCCTCTGTGTCTGCCAGTCCCTTCTCCGCACCGTCGTCACTGCCGGATGGGGCGATTGGCCGGCGCCCTGTTATGCTGTGCCTGTCAGCGGCAAAAACGTGATCAAGCGATGCTGGAGAATCTGCTCAAGATGCTGGAAAGGGGCCAGGACAGCGCCATGCTGCGCTTCAGTCTCGGCAATGAGTATCTGCGCCGGGATGCGCTGCCGGAAGCGGCCCAGCATTACCAGGCCGCCCTGGAGCTGGACGCACAGTATTCTGCTGCCTGGCGGGCTTACGGCCGGACCCTGTTGCGCCTGGAACGACTGGAGGCGGCCGTGGAGGCCCTGGAACAGGGCATCCCCGTGGCCGAGGCGCGCGGAGACAAACAGGCTGCGCGGGAAATGCAGGTCTTTCTCAAGCGGGCCAGAAAGCAACTGAGTGAACGGGATCGAGACAAATCATGAATGACGACAATTTCCGGGAACTGACCGAAAGACAGCAGGCCCGGCAGCGCAACGACAGCAGTCTGACTCGGGAATCATGGAAGATCTTTCAGATCATGGCCGAGTTCGTGGAAGGCTTCGAGAAGCTATCGCGAATCCGGCCATCGGTCAGTATTTTCGGGTCGGCCCGCACGCCATCGGAGGAGCCTTACTACAAACTCGCGGTGGACATCTCCCAGCAGCTCTCCGATGCCGGCTTTTCCGTGGTCACAGGTGGCGGCCCCGGGATCATGGAAGCGGCCAACCGGGGTGCTGAGGCGGGGAAATCGCCCTCCATCGGTCTCAATATCGAACTGCCCCACGAACAGGTGGCCAATGCCCATCAGGACATTGAGCTGCATTTTCGGCATTTCTTCACCCGCAAGGTCATGTTCGTCAAGTACGCCTCCGCCTACGTAGTGCTCCCCGGCGGTTTCGGCACTCTGGACGAAATGGCAGAGATCCTGACCCTGGTCCAGACCGGCAAGACACGCCGAATTCCCATTGTCCTGGTGGGGCAGAGTTTCTGGGCGGGTCTTGTGGATTGGTTCCAGTCCCATCTTGTCGGCCAGGGAATGATTTCTCCCGAGGACATGGAACTCTTCCACGTGGTGGACAAGCCCGAGGAAGTATTGGATGTGATTTTTGACCATTACAGTACCCGCTCCTTCCAGCCGTCCGATGCGGAAGCGGATTTGATGCTGGACCTTTGATCTAAGGAGCAATGGCGGCAATGAAATACAAAACCGTGAAGCAATATCGCAACAGCCTCCAGGCTGAAGTGGGAAAAGGCAGGCTGGAAGCGGAAGGCATTCCGGTGATTCTGGCTGGCGTTGGTCTGGGCCCTCTCACCGGTTTCTTCAATCCACGCAGCAATGATGTCCGCCTTCAAGTCCCCGAGGATCGGCTGGAGGAAGCGCGGGAGATCCTGGAGACCGACTTTTCCGCGGATGTGGATGAGCAATGGGATCAGCAATAGTTTTGCTTGAGCGCGTCCCCTCGAAGCTCAATGCCGATCAGCGCTGCCAGAAAGCCGGTGTCAGCAATACCAGGACGGTAAAGATCTCCAGCCGCCCCATCAGCATGGCCACGATGAGCACCCATTTGGACAGGTCATCCAGGATGGTGAAATTGGCCGCCACATCGCCCAAGCCCGGCCCCAGGTTATTGAGGGCCGCGGCCACCGCCGAGAACGCGGTCACCTGATCCAGGCCCGTGGCCATGAGGATCAACATCATGACCACGAAAAGGGCCACATAGACAGAGAAGAACGCCCACACTGAATCCAGGACCCGCTGAGGAAGGATCCGGCGCCCCAGCTTCGCCGGAATCTCCGCATTGGGGTGGATTAGCCGGGTAATCTCCCGCGCGCCCTGGTTTACCAGCAAGCGAATACGGATCACCTTGATCCCGCCGCCGGTGGACGCGGCGCAGGCGCCGACAAAACTACTGAATATCAGCAAAACGGGCAGGAATCCCGGCCAGGCGACGTATTCAGCGGAGGTGAATCCTGTGGTCGTGGCGATGGAAACGGCCTGAAAGCTGCCCTTGATCAGGGCATCCAGACCGGATTCATAGACCTGGGCCAGCAGCAGATAGCCCACGACCAGACTGACCACCAGAGCCTGAATGACTAGATAGGTGCGGAATTCGGGGTCCTGGAAGTAGTGCCCCACGATCCGCCGCCGGACAGCAAGGAAATGAAGGGCGAAGTTGACCCCGGCCAAGAGCATGAAAGCCACTGCGATGAGTTCGATGGCGTGGCTGTTGAAATGCCCGATGCTGGCATCGTAGGTCGAGAATCCCCCAATGGCGACCGTGGAATAGGCATGCCCAATGGCATCGAATGGCGTCATCCCGGCCAGCCAATAGGCCAGGGCACAGGCAGCAGTCAGGCCCAGATAGATGTACCACAAGCCCTTGGCGGTCTCGGCAATCCGGGGCGTGAGGCGAGCCTCCTTCATGGGTCCGGTAATCTCGGCACGAAAGAGCTGCATCCCCCCCACGCCCAGCATGGGCAGGACGGCAATGGCGAGCACGATGATGCCCATGCCACCCAACCATTGGAGCTGCTGACGATAGTAGAGAATCGATTCAGGCAGATGATCCAGGCCCACAAGAATGGTGGAACCGGTGGTGGTCAGACCGGAGACCGCCTCAAAAGCGGCATCGGTAAAACTGATTTCCGGGTTTTCCGACAGCAGCAAGGGGACCGCGCCGGCCAGGCCGAGCACCAGCCAGAAGCTGGCCACGACCACAAAGCCGTCGCGGGTGCGCATGTCCCGGAATTCCCGCCGCGCCGGAAACCACATCAGCAGGCCGGTCCCGGCGACGATCAGGAAACCGACAATGAAGGCGAAGGCGGCGCCGTCCTGATACCACCAGGAGACCCCGATGGGGGGCAGCATGGAGAGGCTGAAGGCCATCAGCAGCAAGCCGAGAATGCGCTGGATCACCTTGACATGCATCAGGCGCCCTCCTCCCCTGGGATGCCCCGCCCCATCATATGAAGGTTACATCCACCTGAAACAGGCGCTCCACATCGGCCACATACTTGCGGTCGACGAGAAAGAGGATCACATGATCCTCGGCCTCGATCACGGTGTCGCGATGACCCATGAGCACCTCATCATCCCTGACAATGGCACCAATGGTGGTGCCGGGGGGCAGAGGAATATCCTCGATCGCCTTGCCCACGACACTGGAAGTATTTTCATCCCCGTGAGCTACTGCCTCAATCGCCTCGGCCGCGCCTCGGCGAAGGGAATGCACGGCGACCACATCACCCCGGCGGATGTGGGCCAGCAGGGAACCGATGGTGACCTGCTGGGGTGAGATGGCGATATCGATGGCGCCGCTCTGAACCAGGTCCACATAGGAAGGCCGATTGATCAGGGCCATGGTCTTGCGGGCGCCCAGATGCTTGGCGAGCATGGAAGACAGAATATTGGCCTCCTCGGCATTGGTCACGCCGCAGAAGACATCCGTGGCCTCAATGTTCTCGTCCCTGAGCAGCTCCTCGTCAGCCGCATCGCCATGAAGAACGATGGTCTTGTCGAGCTGCTCGGACAGCTTTCGGGCCCGGTCCTTGTCCCGCTCGATCAATTTGACGTTGTGGGTCTCTTCAAGCGCGGCTGCCAAACGCATGCCGATGTTGCCACCACCGGCAATGATGACCCGGCGGGCGGGTTTATCGAGCTTGCGGAGTTCGGAAATGACCTGGCGAATGTCTTCCCGGGCGGCGATGAAGAAGACCTCATCGTCGGCCTCGATCACGGTGTCCCCCTCGGGGATGATGGCATCCCCCTGGCGATAGATGGCTGCTACCCGGGTATCCAGATCCGGCAAGTGCTCCCGGATGGTACGCAATTCGCTGCCCACCAGTGGCCCTCCGTAATAAGCCCTGACAGCCACCAGACGGACCCGGCCCTCGGCAAAGTCCAGCACCTGCAGGGAACCGGGGTACTGGATCAATCGGCGGATATAGTCCATCACCAGCTTCTCCGGGCTGATGACAACATCCACCGGCATGGCTTCCTGCACGAACAGCCCCTCGGCCTGCACATATTCGGTGGAACGAATGCGGGCGATCTTGGTGGGGGTATGGTAGAGGGTATAGGCCACCTGACAGGCGACCATATTGGTCTCGTCGCTGTCAGTGACCGCGACAATCATCTCGGCATCATCGGCGCCGGCACGCTTGAGAACGTCGGGAAAGGAGCCGAAACCGCGAATCGTGCGAATATCGAGGCGATCCTGTAATTCCTGCAGGCGTTCACTGTCCAGGTCAACGACGGTCACATCGTTGGCCTCTTCTCTCGCCAGATGCTGCGCCACGGTGGATCCCACCTGGCCGGCCCCAAGAATAAGTATCTTCATGCGCTCGCAGATTACGCCTAGGGCGGGAAGGGTGCAAGATCGAAGTGCTGAGTGCTGAGTGCTGAGAGGGCAGTGCCTTCCCACACTCAGAACTCAGAACTCCTCACACCGGTTCAAGATTTGCGTAGGCCAGTACCAGCCATTTCGCGCCCACGCCCTCGAAGTTGACCTGGATTCGGGCCTGGGGGCCGTCGCCCTCCCGGTTGAGCACCACGCCTTCGCCAAAGGCGGCATGACGGACGCGGGATCCCAGGGTGATGCCATCGGCCGGGCGGCCGGCATCCATCAGGCCACTGCCGGCCACGGCGGGACGGCTGACCTGCACCCGAGGCCGAACTTCGTGCAGGCATTCAGCCGGGATCTCGGCCAGGAAGCGGGAAGGCACACCGTAATTCTCACTACCATGCAGACGTCGTCGCTCAGCATAGCTGAGATAGAGGTGCTTCATCGCCCGGGTCATGCCCACATAGCAGAGCCGCCGCTCTTCCTGGATGCCGTCCGGATCCTGAATGGAGCGCTGGTGAGGGAAGAGGCCATCCTCCATACCCGTCAGGAACACCAGGGGGAACTCCAGGCCCTTGGCAGAATGCAGGGTCATCAACTGAACGCAGTCCTCCCAGGCCTCCGACTGGCCCTCGCCGGACTCCAGCGCCGCGTGGGAGAGAAAGGCGGCCAGTGGTGGCAGGGTTTCTTCCAGCGGATCGGGCTCATAGCCCTGGGCGGCGGTGACCAGCTCATCCAGGTTCTCCAGCCTGGCATCGGCCTTCTCGCCCTTTTCCTTGCCGTAATGCCCATAGAGACCGGAGGCCTGGATTACATGGTCCACCTGTTCATGGAGGTCCAGATCGGCCGTATCGGCCGCCATGCCATCCACCAGTTGGGCAAAGCGCTGCAGGGCTGACCCGGCCCTTGAGGAGATGCGACCACTACTGACCAGATCATGGGCGGCCGCCCACAGACTGCCGCCCATTGCCCGGGCATGACTGCGCAGTTGCTCCATGGTGCGCTGACCCACGCCCCGGGTGGGGACATTGGCAACACGCTCAAAGGAAGGATCGTCGTCGCGATTGGCAATCAGGCGCAGATAGGCGAGGGCGTCCTTGATCTCCTGGCGTTCGAAAAAGCGCAGGCCGCCGTAGACCCGATAGGGGATGCTCTCCGCCATGAGCAGTTCTTCGAATACCCGAGACTGGGCATTGGAACGGTAGAGAATGGCAATATCGGAGCGGGCGCCACCATCACGCAGATACTGCCTCAGTGACTCCACCACGTATTGGGCTTCATCGCGCTCATTGTAGGCGGCATAGAGAGTGACCGGCTCGCCCTCCTCGCCCTCGGTCCAGAGGTTCTTTCCCAGACGGTCGGGGTTGTGGGTAATCAGGGCATTGGCCGCCCGCAGAATGAGGCCGGTGGAGCGGTAATTCTGCTCCAGTCTCACCACCAGGGGATCGGGGAAATCCTCGCGAAAGCGCTGCAGGTTCTCGATCTTGGCGCCACGCCAACCGTAGATGGACTGATCATCATCGCCGACAATGAAGGGATGGCCGGTCTTACCGGTAATCAGGCGCACCCAGGCATACTGGATGGCATTGGTGTCCTGAAACTCATCCACGAGCACATGCCGGAATCGCTGCTGATAGTGGCGCAGGATATCGGCATTGTCCCGCAGCAGTTCGTGGGCGCGGAGCAGCAGTTCAGCAAAATCAACCACACCGGCGCGCTCACAGGCCTCTTCATAGGCATGATAGACACGCAGGAAATGGCGCTGGACCGGATCACCATTGTCGGCCACATGACGGGCACGCAGACCTTCATCCTTGCGGGCATTGATAAACCACTGGATCTGACGCGGCGGCCAGCGACCATCGTCGATTTCCAGGGCCCGGAGCAGGCGACGGATCATGCGCTGCTGATCTTCGGCATCGAGTATCTGGAAGCCTTCACGAAGACCGGCTTCGCGCCAATGCAGACGAAGCAGGCGATGGGCCAGACCGTGGAAGGTACCCACCCACATGGTCCCCGCCGGCGCGCTCAGCAGGGATTCGATCCGCCCCCGCATTTCGGCGGCTGCCTTGTTGGTGAAGGTCACTGCCATGACGCCCAGGGGCGAGACCCCTTCGACCTGCATCAACCAGGCAATTCGATGGACCAGCACCCGGGTCTTGCCACTGCCGGCGCCGGCCAGTACCAGCACAGGGCCGGCCGGGGCGGTAACGGCCTGGCGCTGGGCATCATTGAGAGGATCGAGAATTGCGGTGACATCATCCATGGTGGATATTCTAACAGTCCTCGACCTTGGTGGGCCTTCCGTCGCAATATCCTTGCCCTGCGCTGCTCGAATTGAGAGTATGCTCGGCTGCGAACTTGGGTTGGGGAACCCACAGGGGTGTTGAGGGGGCCGACGAAGGAACGCTGGAACTCGCATGATCGAAGCACTCACCCTGATGGTGGCCTTGGCCGCCGGTGGCAGCTGCCCGGCGGCGGCGCCACTTCACCTCCCCGAAGATGGTCTGCATATTGTTGCCCCCGAACAGCTTCTGTCCTGGAGTGAAGATGGGGGGCGGATCAAGGCTGAAAAGCTCATCGAGGCACCCGCCTGCCAGGCGTTCACTGGCGGCCACCAGGATGAGGCCCTGGCCGGCCAGCGAGTATGGCTCAAGCTGAACCCGGAGAAGCTCAACGGGAACCAAAGCTGGGGTATTCGGATCCCCGCTACCGGCTATCGCGAATTCTGCATTCACTGGCCAGTGGCTGAGTCAGACTGGAACAGGCAATGCATGCGGGCCGTGGCCGACACCCAGCCCACCGACCCCACCCGCATCCTGAACGCGCCCCCGAACATGGCCAGCGTGGCACCGCCCGACCTGGATGCAGACCGGGCCATTCTGATCTCCGCCCGTTCTCCCTTTCGCGCCTCGATTCCCCTGCTGGTCGGCCCCGCCGATGCGCTGGTCAGCGGCAACAATCGGCAGATGCTCTTCAATGGAGCCGCCTACGGCGCGCTGGCCACGCTGGTGATCTATGGACTGCTGCTCCTGGGCAGTATCCGTCAGTCGGGCCTGCTGTACTTCTCCGTATACATCGGGGCCTTTGGTACCGCGCTTTTCGTTGGTGAAAACCTTCACCAGCAATGGTTCGGACTCAATGCCATGGAACTGAACCTGCGGGGTCCCTACTTTCTATTGGCATTGAGCTTCCTGGCAGGCAGCTTCTTCCTTGCCCGCTTTCTGCGTGACCGGGACGCCCCCGCCTGGCGGGACCGCCTGCTCTGGCTCGGGGCCACCTTCAGCATTGCCTTGATGATGTTGGCCGGCATTCGTCTGGACTGGGCGCTCTGGAGCTCGGACACAGCGGCGCTCTTGTTTGCCTCGGTGGGCCTGGTGGTTACCGCCGAAGGCGTATTCAATCGCCGGCGGAATGCCGGCCCCCTGCTATTGGGCTTTGTCTTCCTGCTGCTTGCTCTTTGCATTAACGGTCTGGTGCGTCTGGAGTTGCTGCCACCCGTGGGCCTGGGAAGCTTCGACTTGTTGAAGCTGGGCATCCTTGCCGGGGGCCTGAGCCTGGGGCTGGCGGTGCAAAGGGAATTCGCCACGCTTCGGAAACAAAGGGACAGGGCCTCCCTGCTCGCCGATACCCATCAGCGGATTGCCCGCTACCGCGCCGACTTTGACACCACCACCGGCCTCCCGGGTCGCCGGCGCTTTTTTCGTCTGGTCACTGAACGAGTGGCCCACGCGCAAGGGCGAGGCGTGGGCCTGCTGATGATCCGGCTGGAGGGTTTTCGTCGCCTGCGCCACTTCCGCGGCCAGGAGGCCAGCGATGACCTGCTTCGAATCGTCGTTGGCCGACTGCAGGCCCTGGAGACCGGCGGGCGCGTACTGGCCCGGACGGAAACAGACGAATTCAGCCTGCTGTTGCCATTGCCCGCCCTGCACAACGCCGCGGAAAGCCTGGTCGACGCACTCGCTGCCGAGCTGAGCGAGATGCTGCGCGAACCCATTGAGCTTGGCGGCGAGGATATTGCCCTGGAGATGAGTATTGGCGGCAGCCTCTACCCCGGGGCGGCAAACAGTGGTAACACTCTTCTGCGACAAGCGGAAGCGGCTCTGTTTGAAGCGCGCGCCACCGCAGAACGGAGTTTCAGTCTCTACGGACGGACTGATGGGCCGGGCCTGGTGGAACGCTGGGAAATGAGAAATCGATTGGTTCAGGCCCTGGCAGACGATGCCCTCGACATCCATTACCAAACGATTATCGATCTCGATAGCGGCCAGATTCGACAACTGGAAGTGCTGGCACGCTGGCATGATCCGGTCCTTGGAGATGTGCCGCCCTCTTTGTTCATCGGCGTCGCTGAAAGCTTCGGCCTGATTGATGATCTCGGCCGACAGGTGATTGAAAAGGCCTGCCGGCAACTGGCGGCCTGGGAACGCAAGGGTCGCTTCCGTGGGGTACAACTGGCACTGAACCTTTCACCGCTGCAGCTCCGTGATCCCGAATTCGAGCCGTGGCTTGTCCGATTGCTGCGCCGCCTGGAACTCTCCCCCCATCGGCTGAACCTGGAAGTCACCGAGAATGTCCTTGTGGAGAATCTGGCGGCGGCCCGGGTTCAATTGGGACGACTGGCCCGACGAGGCATCGGCATCAGCGTGGACGATTTCGGTGTGGGCTATTCCTCGCTCAGCTACATCCGCGAACTGCCCATCGACGTGATCAAGATCGATCGCAGTTTCGTGGCCAGGCTGGACCAGTCGGCACCGGAGAGGGAGATTCTCCGCAGCATCCTGGATATGGCGGCCAAACTCCAGCTCGACGTGGTTGCCGAAGGCATCGAAAGGGAGGGCCAGGCAGCGTTTCTAAGAGAGAATCACTGCCCCATGGGCCAGGGCTTCCTGTTCAGCCGACCGGCACCGGCGACAGCGATGGAGGGTGATGAACCGGGTCCGGGCGCGGTGGTCTATACTGGACACGCTCCCAACTGACGCCGACTTTCACGGAGGTTTGGCATGCAGTATCCCCGCTCACTGATACTCCTCATCAGCTTGCTCGCCCTTGGCCTGGGCGGCTGCGATGATGACGACAATGATGCCGGTTCGGAAGGACCGCGCTTCGTTACCGAAGTCCATGTCGAAAACACGGCGGGCGAGCGCGTGGACAGCCTGCCGATAGGTCAGGATGCGGTAGTGGTATTGACGGTGAGGAACCGAAGCACCGAAGCACAGAGCCTGACATCATCCGACGCCAGGACCCGGGATTTCGTGGTCCTCGACGACGCCGAGGAGGCCGTCAGGGTCTGGTCTACCCGCCATGGCTTTGATCAGGCTGTAAGAGAAGTAGAATTCGAGCCCTTGGAAACGCGCCGCTTCGACATGGAGTGGGAGGGCCTTCTGGATGACGATGGCCAGCCCTTGCCGGTCGGCCAGTATGAGATCCAGGGCTGGCTGTCGGTCGAGGAAGAAGACGGCATTGACGATCTCTCGCCAGGACAATTCCGGTCGACCCTGCAACCGTTTGCCATCGAAGGCTGAACAAAGCTACGTTGACGAGCAAGGGGCGTGTCCCGATGGGACACGCCCCTTCTGCTTGTCGCATCTAAACTTCAGGCGCTGGGCCCGAGAACCACGGCATTGAGAAATAGCCGGTCAACACCGCGCCAATAGCCACGGAAATTCAGATCCTCCGGAAAGGCCACCACCCGACCACTGCCCACCCGTTGCTCCCAGGCGAATACCCCGCCGGGCAGCTTGTCCAGGCTCTCTTCCCAGACATGTCCCGCCACCGGGGCGTCCAGGTTGCCGGCATAGCGAATGACTGCATTCTGCGCGGGTGAGGGCGGCCCCTCGGGCGCACGGTAGATTCGATTGGAATTGACCATCACTCGCGGGGCGCGATCAAAACCGGCAGACAACCAGTGGCGCTCGTCGATCTCGGTTTCGAAGAAAGCGCCGGGAACAGCAATGCGGTGGGCCGGTGGCTCATCATCGCCGGTCGCCCAGGCGTCCTCCAGGCCGATCAGCTCCAGTTGCTCCCGGACCAGATCGACGGCATTGCCAATCACCACGAGATTGCCGCCGTCTCGCACCCAGCGCTTCAGCCGTTCCTGGCCATCCTCACCCAGACGCTCGGCGAGGGCGGCGGCGCTGAAGGTATCCGCGATAACGATGGTGGAGAAGGATTCCAGGCGGGTCCCGGCGACGGACTCCACCCGCAACACGGTGCTGTCCAGTCGGTAGGCCTGGTCCAGGGTGTGCCATGCCCAGCCGAAGGAATAGGGATGCATGGGCTGTTCCGCCAGCAGCGCGATTTTTCCCGGTGCCAGATGGAAGGTCTCGGCGCCACCAAGGGCGGGCAGATCGCCGCCGCTGGTGCGACCGCTGTCCACCCCGTGGGCCATCAGGTCGTATTCCGCCACCAGATCGGCGAGTTGCTGTTCCAGGCCCTCATCCTGGCCACCGCGTCGAATAATCACCGTGCCCCGGGAAAAACGCTCGCCACCGGCCTCGAAAGCCCGGGGGCTGACCGCCACTCGGTAGCCGGCATTGCGCAAGCGGTGAGCCAGGGGAATGGCCGCGGTCTGGCGGCCATCCAGCAGCCAGGCATAGTCAGCATCCGGGAGTTCTCCCCCCACCCGTGGTTTTTCTGTGACCGGCTCGGTGGGCAGATTGGCCCCACTGGTGCTTGAGAAGGCCTGGAGATCGAACAGCAGGGGCAGAGACCAGGCGGTGATGTCATAGAAGCGCGGATTCTCGCCCCGGTCCACCCGTTCACGCGCCTCGGCCAGAAAGTCCTCCGGCACCGGCGCATCCGGCTCCAGCAATACACGGATCAGTCGATTACGCGGCTGCTCGGCCTCGATCACGTAACTGTTGGCGGGCAAGGCGCGGGTACCGACGGAGTTGCCCTCCCGGTCACGAAGGCCTCGCAGTCTTACCGATTCGCTGAGACGGGACACTTCAATGCCATTGCGCTTGAGCATGGCCACGGTCTCGGCCAGGATCTGCGGGTCGGCGTCCGGGGTGAGAATATATCGGCGGACCCCGCTGCGGCCCTCATCCAGGGCGCTTTGGTGCCCGGCCAGATAATCTTCAAGCAGTCTTGCCCGTTCCTCGCTGGCCAGGCGAACCGCTGCCCGGGCGGTGATGTACTGCTGCTCTACCGCCTGACGGAAGTGGCGAACGGAGCCGTCACTCAGCTCAAGGGCAAGCCCTCTTGTGGAGCCCTGCTCATAGAGCATGCCCACGGCGCCCTGATAACTGCCCCAGGAGGTGGTGTAAGCGGGATAGAAGTAATTGAAGATATCCCGCTTGGTGTACTCGGCACCGGCCTCATCAAAGGCATCGGCGTAGGCAGCCCCAAAATCCTCGAACCAATCCCAGGCAAAGTCGGGGAAATGGGGATTGCGCGGCCCGGTGGGCGGATCGAAGTAAAATTCGGTGTCATGCCCCATTTCATGAGCATCAATCACCACCTGCGGACGCCAGCTCTGAATCAGGGACATCCGCTCCCGTGTCTCGGGATGGGTATGGGCGAACCAGTCCCGGTTGATGTCGAAGAAATAATGACTGGTCCGAAAGCCCAGGGCATCCCAGCCATCGAAATCATTCGACCAATCCTTCTGCGAGGGATTGGCCTCACGACCGATACGGCGGTGATTGAACATGGCGAAGGCGTCACGGCCATCGGGGTTCAGGGTGGGATCAATGATCACCACCGTATTTTCCAGCCACTCAAGAACCTCCTCGTCCTCGCTGGTGGCCAGCTCTTCCATCAACCGGGTCAGACCGTCGCTGCCGGACAGCTCGAAGCCATGGATGGAGCCGCCAAACCAGAGCACGGCGGGTTGATCGTCGATCTCCGCCTCACCCAGCCGGGGATCCCCCAGACGCTGGGCGCCTGCCTGGATCTCGTCCAGCCGCTCGTGATTGGCCGGTGAGGTGATGATGGCGGCGACCAGGGGGCGGCGCTCGTAGGATTCGCCCTGATGGACCAGCTTGACCCGGTCCGTTTCCCTTTCCAGGGTCTCCATATACCGACGGATGTCATAACTGCTGGCGATGCGTTCACCGAGGGGATATCCGACCACGGATTCGTATTTGGGAGCCTGCGACCAGGCCGGCTGAACAAGAAAGAGGAAAAAGGCGAACAGACCCAGGCGCATTGGGACACGAGACATGGATGACTCCTTATCGACCGGAACCTACGGGGGTTCCTTAGGGAATTCGGGACAACACCGTACAACAACCCGGTGCGGCCCTTACATCCTAGCCGACCCCATGCCGTCGAATTGGTTCCGACGGGCTCCCCTTATCCCGCAGCAATCGTTTTCCCGGCCCAGACGGTGCAAGCACTATCACTCCGTGGTGCGTTAGAACTCGAAGGCAAAGCTGAGGCTGGCGATCTCGGTGTCGTCCTGCTGCTGTTAGAAGGCTGCAAGGGAGTAACCACCCAGATCCAGATCGAAGCCCAACTGGAGCCCGATGGTGCTGTCCACGTCCACATCCGAGCTATCCCTTTGCAGCGTGCCCTGCGCATCACGAAAGCGAGTATTCACAGTGCCGTTCCCGAAAAGCACCGCATTGACGGTGGCATAGGGGGTGAACCCCATCCGGCCATCTGCCAGGGGAATGCGGTTCTGCACACTGAACTGCGCAGAAAGGGTTCCAATGATGGTGTCCGAGCTGAAATCATCACCCCCATCCACATCCACCGTGAAAATATCCGTTCCGAAGGAGCCGGAGTAGGCCACTCCTTCCGGATCGCCCATTTCCATACCCCAACGAAGGTTGAGCACGAACAGGTCAACGAAGCCGGCATCATCTTCACCGGCGGCCAACCCCCCGGAAAAGAACTCCCCCTCCTGCTTGGTCACATAGGTCACCCCCACCATGGAAAAATCCGAGGGGCCATTGTCGGTGTCCTGCTCAATGGTGAGCGCATTGACACCGATCCGATGCTGACGACCCGGATCACCGTCCTCGGGATCCCAGGGGGAAGTGATCGGAGCGGGTGCGAAACTCAGAGTAATGTCGTCGGCAATGACGGGGGCGGAGAACAGCAGGAATGCGGCGATCAGGCCGATCAACAGTCTCCGTGGACCAGGTAATTCCATCATCGGGAGCCCTCCAGAGTTCAATCACGATCGATTCAAGCTTAGTCCGCGGTCGCATCGGCCACATCACCCATTTGGGTGATCAATTGACGCTAGCAGCTCCCGATCAGCCCAACTGCGGCCCCTTTGCCATGCGCACCGAAGCGATAATTCGCCAGCTCGATCCCAGTCTGAGTCACCTACCCATCGCGCCACGCCCGACGACGGGCAGAGGAGGATGAAAAAACGCCCCGGACCATCTGGTCCGAGGCGAAGCTTTTGAGGGAGATTGCGTCTCGCTTAATTTCGGGTCAATACGCGCCGTGCGAAAAGACCGGCAGCAAACAGCACCAGGAGGGGCAAGGACGGGTCTTTGAAACCATTACCATTACCCATGACGCAACCGGAGCCGGAAGAGCTGCTGCCCTCAGAGCCGCTATCGCCCTCGTCTCCATCATCGCCGTTACTATCATCATCGTCGTCGTCCTGACGATTGATTCGTACATCATCGATGAACACCCGAAGATCGGGATCCTGGCTATCCAGGGCATCGACAACACGGATGCTGAGGCGAACAAAATTATCACCGGCTCCCGGGGTTACCGGCACGGTTTCGAACAGCTCCCAGGTATCCGCCTGGAAAATCTGATCGGTATCGCTGTTGTTTTCCAAAGGATCATCATTATCCAGGGTGGAGTTGATGCGAGTAAGGCAGCTATCCCAGTCTTCGTGGAACTCATACATCAGCGCCACATCAAGACGCTGACCTTCGTTACTGCGCAGGTAGGCGCTATAACTGAACTCCCCGTCGAGGTCGCGAATGTCGACGCACTGGTCCAGATTATCGTCGTTGGCATCTGATGGATCACCGCTGGAGATGTCATCGATACCGCGGAACTTGAATACCCTGTTACCGACGACGGCATCGAAATTCAGCCCACGGTCTTCATTGGGCACGGCTTCGGTTGCGGCACCTCCATCGCTCTGGAGGTCCGACAGCATCCAGCCGAAAGGTCCCTGGTCGTCATCCGGCCACGGCGTACGAACCGAGAAGAATGCGTCCCTTTCAAGGTCACCGGGGAGCTGATCAAAATCACCATTGACCAGCAGGTTGTCACCGTCGTTGATCCCATCAATGCTCAGGACCACATGGTCCAGATAACTCTGCCGGGGTCCAGTGGGTTCAGATCCATCATCGGTCTGGTCACCGGCGCCAATGAAAATGGCCACCGACTGGTACTCTTCGTCGGCGGCACCCTCCAGGATGGCGGTGGCCCACTCCCACGGCTCGATGACCAGGGCTTGGACATGATTTTCCACGGCGGTGCCGGAGCTGACGAGGTCGAAACGCTGGAAGTGCACCTGAGCGCCATCGGCAAGGTCCACCACGTCGTCAAAGAGATCGATGTCTTCGTTCAGCTCGCCCGCACAATCAGTCTCGCTGTAAAACTTCACGGCGAGTTCTACTGGCAATTCGCCGATGCCATCGGTAGCGCGGGGGAACTGGGTCGTGGCGTTCACGGAAAGGCTGAAATCAGCGCCTTGGACGTTGACCGTCGACAGATCCACGCACTGGGCGATTGCATCGTCATCGCCACTCAATGCATTGTCATTTTCGGAGAAGCGCACGACCGTATCTTGATACGCATCCAGATAATCAAAGGCGCTGATGTCGGTGAGAATGAACTGTTCACCGAGATCAAGGATAACCCAGCCCGGCAGGCTGTCCAGCTGGCCTTCGCACATGTCATCGAACGCGGATTCACATTGATCGGCATCGGTTTCGCTCTGGAGCACGAAAGCGCGTTCCGAGACCGAAAAATCACCATTGACAACATGTCCGGCCTGGGATGTGGTGGCGGCGAGTCCCAGTGCAATGGCGGAAGCGAGGGCCCCGCCCCCGAATTTTCCAAAATTCTTTGCTGTGCTGTTCATTTGCTTACCTCTCTTGCTGATGAAACGGTCCGAACAGATCCGGTGCGCTACACCCTGACCAAGGCAGGTTTCACATCCGTGACGATGAGGTTAAAAGCAGGTTTCTTTTGGACCGCCGGGCATCCACCTTGAGACTCACGACCCAATCTGATCCGCTGCCTGTTAGAACTCGTACTGAAAGCGCAAGGCGTAAGCCATGCTTTCCCATGACTTCGGCCCACCATCGACCGGGTCGATGCCACGTTCGGCATCGATGTACATCACATTGAACTTGAGGATGATGTCGTCTTCGGGATACCAATTGAGTGCAAAGGTGTAGTGATCAATCTTCTGTCGATCGTCTGCCACGTGATGCTCCATGGAGTCGGCAGTGGCAAAGCGTGCAGCCAGTTCCCAGGCACCTCGCCCGCCCTTGCTAAGAGGGCTGTCGACGCTGGTTCGTCCAAAATCTCCACTGAAGGCCCGGTAGTTGCGCTGTTCGCCGGTGAGGAACCAGTTGGCCTGGAGGTAATAGCCGGATGATTCCATTTCGGTCACCTCCGGATTGGCTCCCTCAAAACCACGGGACTCCTCGTCCCGAAAGAGTGTCTGTACCAGGTATTCCCCCTGAAGTGAGAACGGGCCTGTACCCCAGGCGGCTTCCAGGGCATATGTGGTCCAGTCGCGAACATTTTCCATATCATTTTCGCCGATCATGCGACCGTCCACGGCGCGGGTGCCAAGACGGGTCCGCATGCGCACCGGGTTGTATTGCCGTTCCCTTCCGCGACTGCGTTCATACTCGTAGGCATTGCGTCGATAGTTGACAGAAAGACCCAGGTGCGACCAGAGACCGGCTTCTTCGTCCAATACGGGTGCGAATGAGGTACGGCCCGCGAAGGACCAGCCTTCACTCACGTCACGATCTCGTGCAACGCCATCACCGCCGAACAGTCCTGCCGCGGCATACCATCGTGGCAGGATGGTTTCATACATCACACCGAGTTCACGGCTGGGTCGATAGGCGTCCACTGGAGCAGCTCGCTCTATGAAGGTGATCCGGCGGGAACTGGTGCTGCTCTCCATGCTGAACGGTTCCTTGAAGTGTCCAACCGCGAGACGACCCTGAGGAAACAGATAGGCGATATAGGCGTTGGCGAAGCGAACTTCGTCATCCCGGAAATCCACCTCCAGCTGCCACTCCCAGTTGTCGCACATCACACCCAGGGCCCCGAGGCGGGCACGCCGCAAGATGGTGCCGTAGCGAGCAATGTCGCCCCGATCGGCTCGCTCGTCGTCGGTGGTCTTGAATGGATTCTCAAGCCAGGCGGCGTCGGCCATTAAACGGCCACGGAAGCCGAAACGGTGCTTTCCATCGGCCGTTTCAATGGCGAACTTGTTCACTCGAGCGCGAATGTCATCGCCGACGACGGGCATGGTCGGTTCATAATCAAAGGACTCGAACCGTTTTACCGGCGCGTCTTCGGCCAACAGGGCATCCGCCCGCTCACGGCTCAGCGTACCCTCCTCGACCAGGGCTTCGATGAGACGGGATTCAGCACTGCTTGCATTGGCCGCGGGTGCACTCATCAATGCAGCCAGGCCAATGCCAATCAGGGAACTGGCATGCTTATTCATGATTTCTCCTTCACGTGCATCGAAGCGCCCGGGATGACACGACAGCGGCACCGCCGTCCGTGGGTGCGTGGGGCGCGAGGCAAGTCCTTCCCGGGGAACAAGGAAACGCCGCTGGTGGGCAAGCCATGTTAGGCGGTAGAGATTGCAGGGATTTAACGAGAATGTTTCAGCGATTTTTCAGTGGGATGAACGGCGTCTCAGCTGGAAGGCCACGAGCACGATGGTGCTGAGCAGAATGGTCAGGCTGGCCATCGCCATAGCCAGGGAGATATCCCCCTGTTCGAATTGGCTGAAGATGAAGGTGGCGGTGGTGTCGGTGCCGGGCGGCAGCAAGAGGATGGAAGCCACCAGTTCCCGCATGCAAACAATGAAGGTGACCAGCCAGGCGGCACTCAGCGCCGGACCCAGTTGAGGCAGTACGATGCGGGTAAACACCGTGAAACGGTTGGCGCCCAGAACGGCGGCGGCATTCTCCAGATTCACGCTCATGCTTTGCAGGCTGGCATTGGCGTAGTTGAGGGCGTCGGTGATGTAGATGATCACGTAGGCCAGCAGCAGCATCCACACCGTATTGTAGAGATCGAACGGTATCCAGGGCGCGTTCCAGGCCAGAATCAGGGCCACGGCCATGACGATCTTTGGAATCACCCGGGGCAAGGTGGCAATGCCATCCAGCAACTGTTGCAGGAGACCACGGTTGCGACTGCCCACATAGGCGATGTATCCGCCAATCAGAATACAGACGGTGGCGGCGGACAGGGACAGGCCAAGGCTCGTCAGCAGCGCCGAGGCACCCCGGGATCCCGGACTGAGGAGCTCGCGATAGTGAGCCAGAGTCAGGGCGGGGCGACCACCCTGCCAGCCCTCGGCGAGGCTGCTGAGCATCATGGCCAGGTAGGGGACTATCGTGCTAAGCAGGAACAGCAGGGCGACGAAGGCCCAGCCAAGCCAGTGACCCTTACGCCCAATGGGGAGTTGTCTTGCCGGGCCCGGGCGGTAGCGCCCCCCACCGATCCATTGACCAAGCCAGCGACTGCCATAGAGGCCAGCCAGCGCCATCAGGCACAGCAGACTGGATAAGGAAGTGGCCAAACCAAGATCGACCGGCCAGCTGGTCACCAGATAGAAGATTTCGGCCGGCAGGAGGGGCAGATTGGAGCGTGTCCCCAGGACGGCCGGGACTCCGAAGTTGGAGATGGCCTCCAGGAAGACCAGCAGACCGGCATTGAGAATGGCTGGCAGCAAGAGCGGCAGCAGAATCAAACGCAGACGCTGCGACAGGCCGGCACCGAGCTGGGCGGCCGCATCATCAAAACGTTGCGGGAGCCGTTCCAGAGCCGCTTCCACCGCCAGCGCCACATAGCCAAAAGAGGCCAGGGCCATGACGGTACTGACCCCCCAGAATGAAAAGAACCAGGCACGCAGGCCGGCCGGCAGTCCCCCGAGGAAAGCGTCTGCAAAGCCCCCCTCCTGCATGACGAGAATGTAGGACAGCGCGGCGATGTAGGGCGGTGTCATGATGGGAAAGAGGAGGCTGAGCCGCAGCCAGAGCTTTCCGGGGATGTCAGTACGGGCCAGCAGGAAACCGCAGGGAATGCCAATCACCCAGCTGATCAGGGTCACGCTGCCGGCCCACAGCAGGCTGGTGCCGATCATGGCGCCCAGATCCGTGGTTTCGGCGATGCGTTGATAGGGCTCGAGGAAGCCGCTCAGGGAGCCGCCGAGAATCTGCGGGAAGACGCTTTGCAGAAAGAGAATGAGCAAAGGATAGCCGGTCAACAGCAGCAACAGACCCAGGCAAAGGAGCAGGGGCAGACGCTGCAGAAGGAACGCTTGCCTGACCATCACGGCGTCGACTCCGCCGGAATCACTTCGGCTCTTTCCACACGGATCTGGAAGCGACGCAGGATGGTCGCCTGTTGCTCCCATGCCGCGACCGGATCCACATCAAAGGTGGCGGGTGCCTCGGCGTGTCGGCGCAGTGCACTTGGCTCGACGTCTGTTCTCGCCGGCAGAAGATGTTGCGCCGCAACCGCTTCCTGCATGGCTTCACTGAGATAGAAGTCGACAAAATGTCGAGCCAGCTGGGGCACCGGCGTATCCGCCAGGACGGCGACGGGCCGTTCCACCAGGGCCGAGCCAGACGGTGGGTAATGCATGCGAATATCCGCACCGGCGTCGATCTGGCGATAGATCAGGTAATCGGCGGCCGCGAGTATCACGTCATAGGTTCCGACCACCAGGCCGCTGATGGCCTGACTGTTGGCAGCCGAAAAAATCAGGCCATGCTGGCGGGCGGCACGGAAATCGTCCCGCGCGGCCGCCTCGCCCCGTTGCAGACTGTAGGCGACGAGAAAGTCACCGGCCGAACCGGAGCGGGAAGGCGAAGGCATGGTCACCCTGCCCGGCCCCTCGCCGGCGAACACGGTTGCCCAGTCGAGGTTTTCGTCCTTGTCCGCTCGCAGGGCCATGCCGACCAGTGCCGCCGAGGTGGCAAAGTAGTACTGATCCGGGTCGTGCCACTCCTCACGACTGTCTTCCCACCAGTCGGGATTGGGGTAGGCCAGCAGGCGGCCGTCCTGTTTCAGGGCCTCGGCGGCCGAGCGACTGGCGAAAACGACCACATCCGCCCGTGGCCGATAACGCTCCGCTTCGAGACGGGCCATTACCTGTCCGGTGGTGGCGGCAAACAACTCGACACGTACGCCTTTCTCCGACTCGAAGGCCTCTGCCACCTGTTCGGCCAGCACGCGTGGCCCGGCGGAATAGACCACCAGGGTCTCGTCTTGATCCTGCTGGCTGCAGGCAATGACCAACAGGAGAAGCAACAGCAAGGAGGTAGCCGTCAGGGGATGACGCGGAAGGGACATGGTTGATGTCAGTCAGGCAGGAAACGAAGGGCGTTGCGGGGAAAGCGCACCCGCACAGTGGCGCCTTCGCGCACCGGCCCGTCCGCGATGCCACGCAGGGTATGGCCGTTCTCCAGTTCGGCGAAGGCCTCATGACGATCACCAAGAAAATGCATCTGCCGACAGATGGCCGAGAGTTCGATCACATCATCCCCGGGGCAGCAGGCACTCTGACTGATGCAGACGGCTTCCCGGCGCAACATGCAATTGCCTTGTGCCGGGAGACGCTCGGCCTGACCGTTGAGGGACAGGCGCAGGCCACCCTGGACGGCGACCTCGTGGGCCTGGCGCTGATAGGGCAGGAGGTTGGAGCTCCCCAGAAACTCCGCCACGAAACAACTGGACGGTTCGCGATACACCTGTTCGGGCGGACCAATCTGTTCGATGCGCCCACCTTTCATCAAGGCGATTCGATCACCCAGGGTCATGGCCTCGGACTGATCGTGGGTGACATACACCGATGTCACTCCGCTGTCTTGCAGCAGCGCCCCGAGTTCCGTTTTCAGGTCCTCGCGCAGGCGGGCGTCCAGGGCGGAGAGAGGCTCATCGAGCAAGAGCAGTCGCGGCTGCACCGCCAGGGCCCTGGCAATGGCCACCCGCTGCTGCTGCCCCCCGGACAGCTGTTCCGGTTTGCGGTCAAGAAAATCACTCATGCGCACCCGCGCCAGTGCCTGCTCCACCTGCTCACGAATGCGTGAGCGATGAGCGCCGCGAACACGCAAGCCAAAGGCAACATTCTCCGCCACGGTCATGTGCGGCCACAGACTGAAATCCTGGAAGACCATGGAGAAACGACGATCCCGCATGGGCCGGTGAAAGCCCTGGGCCGGTGCATCCAGAACCTCACCATCGCAGCGAAGCTCACCCTGGTCCGCCGCCAGCAGCCCGGCAATGATGTTCAGCAGGGTGCTCTTGCCACAGCCCGACGGCCCCAGCAGGACCAGGCACTCACCGCGGTCGAGAGAGAAATCGATGCCATCCAGCACCGGGTTGCCATCGAACTGCTTGTGAAGCTGATGACATTCGAGGAAGACGGACATCATGACCTCCGGAAATCCCTGCCGTGCCGAACCGGGGAAGATTCGGGCAAAAACCGACGGTCGAGGATGCCAGAGGGGCCTTTCAGTTTTATGACAGGGCCATGACGGGAGACGGCCGTTCGTCGGGAACTGTAACGGTCAGATAGGGTTCAGACAACCGTGCTTATTTCGCTTTCCCGGATACATCAGCAACTTCGGAGGCACTTGAAGGTTATAAAAGAAAGCCCCGTTCAATCATTGAACGGGGCTTTCCCGGGACGCTTTCCCTGTACTGGCCAGCGAAAGCGGTGCCTGGCAGAGGGCAGAAACTCAGCCGGTCTCGCGCATTTCCTTGCGAGGCCCATGTTCCAGGGCGTCACGCACGGCCTCGATCATCAGATCGACCTCTTCGGAGGTGATGTCAAAATGGGGCGTGAAGCGCAGGGAGTTCTCGCCGCCGTGGATCACGCCCAGGCCGCGGGTACGCATGTACTCCTCGGTGGAGCCGGCGCCGTAGCACTTGTACTCGCCGCTATCCAGTTCGCAGGAGAAGAGCAGACCGGTGCCCTGGACCTTGGTGATCTTGCCCGCCAGCTCGGTCTTCAGCGCTTCCAGCTTGTCCACGCATTCCTGACCGCGATCGCGGATGTTGGCGCGCAACTCGTCACTGATGGATTCCAGCACCGCCACGCCCACGTCCATGGCGCGCGGATTGGCGGTCATGGTGTTGCCGTAGATGCCCTTACGATAGAGGCTCGCGGCACGCTCGTTCATGGCCAAGACGGACAGGGGATACTGACCGGCGTTCAGGGCCTTGGAATAGCTCTCCATGTCCGGACCGTCCAGCTTCTCGAAGCCGGGGTAATCGACAATGGACAGACAGCCGGTGGCACGCAGGCCGGCCTGAATGCTGTCCACCAGCAGCAGGGTGCCATGCTCACGGGTCAGCTCTCGAGCGGCCTGGTAGAACTCGGGGGTAATGGCCATGCCGGGATTGCCCTCACCCATCACCGGTTCGATGAACAGTCCCTCGATGAATACGCCATCCGCCTCGGCCTGGGCGAACCTCGCCTTGAGGTCCTCGACATTGTTCACTTCCACGGTCACCAGATCCTCATCGCGGTCGCGGAAGCTGGCCAGATGCTTCTGATAGGTGCCGCGACTGGAGTCGGAGAACTGGGCCGGCCGATCGGTACGGCCATGGAAACCGCCCACCAGGGCCATGCGACGAATCGCCTTCCCGGCATGGGGGCCACCCTCATCGGTGGCGATCTTGGCATTGACGTCAGCGATACGGGCCGCCACGGTCACGGCCTCGGAACCGGAGTTCATGCACAGGAAGCGATCGAAGGGGCAGTCGCCGCCGCGGGCATGACCAATCTCGCGTTCCAGGGCGTCCACCAGGCGGCGCTGACTGAAATTGGCGGTCATGATGTTGGCCATGACGTGCGGCCGGTTCATGGCCTCAAGCACCCGCTCGGGGGCATGGCCCATGCCGAGCATGCCGTAGCCGCCGTTGTCATGCAGCACCGCACCCTTGGCGGTCACGATCCAGGGCCCACGGGCCGCCAGGGTCACATAGGGATTGACGGCATCATCGGGGTAGAAATTGACGAAGCGCCCCTGAATTTCCTGGATCTGCTGCTCTTCATCCAGGTTCAGCATGTCACCGTAGTCACCCTTGAGCTCGGCGAACACCGCCAGCGCCTCGTCCACGGCCTGGACCAGCAGTGGATCCTGCTCGGCAAAACGACTGATCACATCGTCGGACAGCCCACTGGTGAGTGTAGCGCCGCCCACGGCGCGAATTTCCCTGAGTTTGTCGAGTACCGACATGGCTCCGGCCTCTCTTCTGTTGGGAACCCTGAAGCAAACAGACTCCGGGTTCGGTGGCCCCAAAAACAAATACCGGACGGAATGCTCGAACGACTGGGGCCTGCTGGCCCCGCGCCCGGAATCCGCCCGGTTCGTGTACAATCCTCGCTGTTCGGCATGGCGCCGAAGACCTTGTAGAATACCGAAAAACGCCCCTTATGTCCAGGCAAGCCGCTCCCTCCTGCCCCCTCTGCGACACCCGCCAGGGCCGTCTGTTCTGCATCGACGCCCGCCGGGGCCGCCGCTACCGGCGCTGCCCGGATTGCCGCCTAACCTGGCTTGACCCCGAGCAACGCCCCAACCCGGCCAGGGAAAGGGCGGAATACGCCCTGCACCAGAACGATCCGGCCGATCCCGGCTATCGGCAGTTTCTCTCCAGGGTGGCCGACCCGCTGCAACAACAGCTGCAACCGGGTTCACAGGGCCTGGACTACGGCTGCGGCCCGGCAGCGGTCCTCGCGGACATGCTCACCGCCGCCGGCCTGCCCACCACGGCCTATGACCCCTGCTTCCGGGCAGAACCGGCGGCACTGTCGGGACGCTATGATTTCATCAGCTGCACCGAAACGGCGGAGCACTTCTTCCACCCGGGCCGGGAATTTCGCCGACTGACCGAGCTGCTGCGACCGGGCGGCGTGCTCGCGGTGATGACCGGCCGACTGACCGAAGACGCCCGCTTCGCCCGCTGGCGCTACCGTCACGACCCCACCCACGTCTGCTTCTACCGCGACGAGACCTTCGCCTGGCTGGAACAGCACGTCGGCTATTCCCGTGTCTACCGCCGGGGTGATGTATGGATCGGTCGGCGGCTGGCTTGAGGGGCAGGGCGAGGGAATGATTGTAAGCAGTGTGTGTTGGCTTTCGGCTGGCGATTGCCCTTTGACGAGGGTGACGGGGGCGCGTTCCGGCTGCGGGGCGGTAAGCTCCACATCGCGAATGAATTCGCTCCCACGGTGCCTGTGGCGCAGGCTGAAGCCGCCGTGGGAGCGGATCTATCCGCGATTGACCGGGCTGAATCGAAAACACTCTCCCAGATCTTAAAGGCAGCCTATGCACATAGGCCCTCATACCATCAAAAACTGGATACTTTCGCTCCCTTCCTTAGGCCTAGCGTGACATGTGGGCTAATGATGGGCCCAGCAGTTGGTGGGCCCATCATCTGGTCACTTCGCTGTTAGTCCTATGGCTCGTGTGTGGCGCATTCGACCCATTGCGCCAGGATCTCATCCGTACTTTCCACGCTGGCAGTAAACTGGTAACACACAGTGATATAGCGCCCACCAGGATTTACATGTGGACCTGTTTCAGTCACATCAACTCCGCTTATTCCACCGAAATTGAAATTCGAGTTTGGATCAATGATCTGCCCATCAGCCACGGCCTGCTCTAGGCGCTGACGACTACAGTCATCTAACTCACTGCGATCATGTGGCTCGGTCAACCACCCCTCCTCGCCATGTACACGGCTGAGACTTGGATCCAACTCCATTGTTACGCTCAACTCTCCATCAGTTGAGGGCTCCAAGACAAACCTAAAAGCAAGAAAGTCGGGATCATCCGAAATGCTGGCCCAGCCATTACTGCCATCTTCCATGAAGTCGAAATAAGCTCTCCAATGCTCTTCCAGCTCAATGCTTTCTTCTCTCTCAAGGTCAAAATTCAACCCTGCGCCCAAAGGCCCTGCATCTATCGACAGCCAACCCCCACTAATTGCTAGTGTGACGCCATATCCTGATAAGCGGTCCTCGTAAGCTGATTGGAACTCCGAAACTGCCTGCTCTTTCAATTGAGTCAGCTTTGCGTGATCGCCCAAGGCTTCTAATGCGGTCCCACTAGGGCATGCGATTTCATCGGAATCACTCACCCCGATACTTAATGGCCCGTAAGAAGGCGTGTTGCCGTTCGGCTGCAAAAACTCGGCCATCCGCATTTCAACGTCTTCGATCATAGCCAGATATTCCAGATACAGGCCCCAGCCCGTGCGGATTTCCTCAGCGGTCGCAAGACTGATGTCTGCAGAAACGACCAAGAACTCCGCTTGACCAACACCGGGAAGGGAATAGTGGACGTCAAACGCGTACACCTCCTGCTGGTCGGGCTCAAACAGGAACAGGGTTTCATCTGGAATACTGCAGGCTGGCGCGAGACCAGGTTCGCCATATCCGTCTTCATAGCTGGAAGCCCCACCACTCGCCGCTTCGCACTTAACTTCAGCGATAGCCTTGGCCTCCTCAAAAGCGGCATCACCGTCAACACACTGGCTGCAGACATGAACCCGCTCGACCGAGGCGGCAGAGGCTTGCGCAATACAGAAAAGGCCAATCAGGATGGTGAAAACAGCAATCACTTGGATGGCAGGATTGAACCCGTCTTTCATCTCCCCCTCCATTCTTCTGTACTTCTGAGGTTACCACCCTTATACCAAAAGCCCGTAAACCCTGGGCCTTATATCCCATTGTAATGAGCCTCCCGCAGGCTGACAAGACACTAATGCATTGCAATACTCGAACAGGCTGTAGACTGATCACTATGAAAACGCTTCATCACACTCGGGCTTTAACGGGCGCCATACTGCTGCTGGCCTTCGCCGCGCTGGTCTCGGCCTGCGGGGGAGAGCCGGATGATCCGGAAACGCAAGTGCGGGCGGTGATCGCAGCGGCCGAAGAGGCGGCCGAGGATCGCTCCACGCGACGGCTGATGCGCCATATATCCGAGCGCTACCAGGATGAGTCCGGCCATGACAAGGACGGCCTGCGCGATCTGGTTCGGGTCTATTTCATGCGCCATCAGAATCCGCGCATCCTGAGCCGCATTCGTGACATTGATCTGGTCACCAGCGTGCGTGCCGACGTCCGTCTGCTGGCCGGCATGGCCGATACCGGCGGGGGCCGACTGCAGGCCGATGCCTTCGATATCACCCTGACCCTGGATCTGGAAGAAGACGGGGAATGGCGAGTGATCCGGGCCGAATGGCGCCGGGCGGGACGCGATGTGGAATGGTGAGCAGCGCCACACAGGAACACGACTTTCTCGATCCGAAAGCCCTTGAGCGTCGCTGGCAGGATGCCGACAGCCGGATTCTGCCGATCTGCGAGGAGCGGGTCTTCCTCGACTGTCGGGAAACGGCGGCCGGGCCCATCCGCCTGCTGGCACCCCGCCGGGCCGAGGCATCTGAACTGCTGGATCATGCCGACACCCCGGTTTGGCTGGGGGAATGGGATGGCGCGCCCTGCTTCGCCGTGCGCCTGCGCCGATTCACACCACGGCAGCGGATCCCTGGGGGTGACTTTGCCGAACTGCGCGCCATGGCTGCCGATCTCAGCCGGCAGGACTGGCAGTGGCTGGCGCGGGCAAAATCCCTGATCCACTGGCACGATACCCACGGTTTCTGCGGCCGCTGCGGCCATCCCACCGAGCGCGGGCCGGCCGGCCTGTCCCGCCAATGCAGCAACCCGGACTGCGGTCGACGGCATTTCCCCCGCACCGACCCGGCGGTCATCGTTGCCGTATGTCACCAGGACCGACTGCTGCTGGCCCGCCAACCAAGCTGGCCCGCCTCTCGTCGCTCGGTGCTGGCGGGTTTCGTCTCGCCCGGCGAGACGGCGGAGGCCGCTGCCATCCGCGAGATCCATGAGGAGGCCGGCCTGCGGATCGCCCCGGCCAGCCTGCGCTACTTCGACTCACAGCCCTGGCCCTTTCCCGGCTCCCTGATGCTGGCCTATACAGCCGAAAGCCGGGATGCGACCATCCGCTGCCTGGATGGCGAACTGCGCGATGCCGAATGGTGGCGCCGCGAGGACCTGCGCACCGCCGTCGCCGAGCAAGGCCTGCAGTTGCCCACCCACCACTCCGTGGCCCGTCGCCTGATCGAGGACTGGCTGCAGAAAGGACAGTAGATACCATGGCCGACTCCCAGGGGCGCCGGCGTCGACAGGCCCTCGCCGAAAGGACCTATGTCGCCCTCAGTGGCGACCGCAAGCGACTGGATCTCACTCCCGATCAGCGCGATCCCCATCTGCCGGGCAATTACTTCATGAACCTGGGCAATGGCGCCGCCACCCGTCTCGCCGATCAGGTCGCCGGCCCCGCCGTGGTCCTGCCCTGGCTGCTGGGCGCCATGGGCGCACCGGCCGCCCTGGTGGGGCTGCTCATGCCGGTGAAGCAGACCGGCAAGCTGATTCCCCAGCTGGTGGTGTCCGGCTGGATGCGGCGTTTTCGCCTGCGCAAGGGGTTCTGGTTCTGGTCCGGGGTGATTCAGGCCCTGTGTCTGCTGGGCATGATTCCGGCCGCCGCCCTGCTGCCCCCAACCGGCGCCGCCCTGGCGGTGGTGGCTCTGCTGGGCCTGTTCAGCCTGGCCGGTGGCATGGGCAGCGTGGCCTTCCAGGATGTCACCGGCAAGACCATTCCCAAGGGACGGCGCGGTCACCTGATTGCCAACCGTTTCGCGCTGGGGGGCATGCTCACGGTGGTGGCCGGGCTGCTCCTGACCCGTTACATCGGTGAGGATCAGGCGGAATACGTTTATCTCGGCCTGATTGCCTTTGGCGCCGCCCTCTGGGTGCTCTCTTCACTGGCCGTAGCCCGCATTCACGAGATGCCGGGCGATGCCGAACCCCATGCCCGGCGTTTCACCCAGGAAGTGAAAGCCGGGCTGAGCTGGTTTCGCCGCATCCCCGGCTTTCGCTGGTTCATCCTGCTCAGGGCCGGCCTGCTGGGGGTGGAGATAGCCACCCCCTTCTACATCCTTCACTCCCAGGAAGTGCTCAACAAGGATCCGGCCAATCTGGGTCTTTTCATCCTGGCGGTCGGCGTGGCCCATATTGTCGGCAGTCTGTTCTGGGGCGTGATCGCCGATCGCTCCTCAAGGGCCGTGCTGTTGTCCGCGGCCCTGCTCGGACTGGCCGCCGGCGGCATGACCCTGGCCACCGCCGTGCTGCCCTCCGACTGGCTCAACGTGGTCTGGTACATGGCCATCTTCGCCCTGCTTGGACTGGGTGAGTCGGCCGCCAACATTGGTCGCAAGACCTGGCTGGTGGACGCCGCCCCGCCGGCCGACCGGCCCACCTGGGTGGCCTTCTCCAACACCGCCATCGGCGGGGGTGGCCCTGGCCGCCGGCTCCCTTGGCCTGATCGGCGACTTAGTCGGGCTCAACGCCATGGTCATGACCCTGATGGCCCTGATCCTGCTCGCCCTGATCGCCCTCACCCGCCTGCCGGCACCGGAACAGGCAGTGGATGTCAACGGCGATCCGGCACGCACACTCTGATCCGGAGGCGTCAGGGCCTCTGTTAAACTCTGTCGTCTTTCGATCCAGCGGAGACCGCCGTGAGCGAATCTGTCGAGGTCAAGGTGCGCGACCCGGAACAACTGAGCAATCGTGCCTATGCGGTGCTGAGCGGGGATGATCAGACCGATCGCCTCTGCCAGGCCATTCCCGAGTCCGCCTGCACCAATCTGCCCCGCAACTATCTGCTCAATGTGAGCAATGGCGCCAGCAGCAAGCTGGCCGAGCAGGTGGCGGGACCCAATGTGGTGCTGCCCTGGCTGTTGGCCGCCCTGGGTGCGCCGGCCTTTCTGATCGGCCTGCTCATGCCCATCAAGCAGGCCGGCTCCCTGCTGCCCCAATTGGCCATTGCCGGACTGATCCGCTCGGTGGCCCGGCGCAAGTTCTTCTGGATTTTTTCCGGCCTCACTCAGGCCGCCTGCCTGCTGCTGATGGTCCCGGCCGCGGTCTTTCTCCCTGCCCACGAGGCGGGCTGGGCCATCGTGATCCTGCTTGCCATCTACGCCATCGCCAGCGGTACCGCCTCGGTGGCCTTTCAGGACGTGGTCGGCAAGACCATTCCCAAGGGACGCCGGGGGCGGCTGCTGGCCAACCGGGCAGCCATTGGCGGCGCCCTGACCATCGCCGCCGGCCTGCTCATCAATCAATATATCGGCCGCGGCGAGGACATGGTGGTCTACCTTGGCCTGATCTTTCTGGGCGCGATCCTCTGGTTCCTGGCCGCCGGCCTGTTCGGACTGATCCGGGAAGAACCGGGGGCCACCGCCGGCGGTCGCAATGCCATTGATGAGGCGTCTCAGGGCCTGCGCCTGCTGCGGGAGCTGAGCGGCTACCGGCGCTATCTCATCGCCCGCACCCTGTTGCTCACCGTGGAAGTGGCAACGCCGCTGTTTGTGCTCTTCGGCCAGGGCATCCTGGAAGCCGGTGCGGTGGGCCTGGGCACCTTCGTGATTGCGGTGGGCGTGGCACAGGTGATCGGCAGCCCCTTCTGGGGCAAGTTCTCCGACGCCTCCTCGCGCAAGGTATTGTTCTGGAGCGCCCTGCTGGCCGCAGCGGCCGGTGTCCTCGCCCTGCTGGTGGCGGTGCTGCCCGAGAGCCTGCGCACCGCCCCGGTCTATGCCCTGGTTTTCGTCCTGATCGGCCTGGCCGAGGCCGGCGTCCGCCTGGGCCGAAAGACCTGGCTGGTGGATGCCGCTCCCGCCGCTGACCGGCCCACCTGGGTCGCCTTCTCCAATACCGCCATCGGCATGCTCACCCTGGCAGCCGCGGGGCTCGGCCTGGTGGCCCATGTCTTCGGCCTCAACGTCATGATGCTCTGCATCATAGGCCTCTGCCTGGCCGGTGCCGGCAGCGCCTGGCTCATGCCCGAAGCCGCCGATGCCGAAAGAGAGGCTTTGAGCAAACAAGCGGAGTCCGCTTCATGAATGAAAGAAATCTGGAAATCCTGCTCATCATCATCCGTGCCCTGATTGCCATCTGCTCGGGCATGGTGGCTGCCATGCTCTGTCTGGCTGCGGCTTTCTGGCTGCAGGCGGAAGTCATCCAGCCGACCAATGACGTCCGCGCCTCGGCCATCAGCTTCCTGCTGCCCTTTTTCGTCGGCGGTCTGATCACCGCCGGGGTACTGCGCTGGCAGCGTTACCGCAGCGCTCTGCTGCTGGGCCTGGGCTTTGCGCTTGTTTATCTTCTGATGTTCATCCCCGGCTGGCTGGGTACCGAGGAAATTGGCGCCGGCCTGATCACCGGCCTGGTTCTCGGAGGACTGGCGCTGGCGCTGATTGGCGCCTCCCTGGGCTTCCGCCTCCGGCAGCTCATCACCCGACAATGAAAGTCCCCCGACAGACCCTGGCGCTGGCGGGCTTCGCCCTGCTGGTGCTGACCTGGGGTTACAACTGGGTGGTGATGAAGATCGCCCTGGATTACAGTCACGCCCTGGACTTTGCCATCCTGCGCAGCCTGGGCGGCATGCTCTGCCTGTTTCTGATCGCCTTCGTGGCCGGGCAGGGCTTCCGCCTCACCGCCCCCTGGCATGTGCTGCTGCTGGGCCTGGTGCAGACCACCGGATTCACCGGCCTGGTGACCCTGGGCCTGTCCATGGAAGACGCCGGCAAGACCGCCATTCTGGCCTTCACCATGCCCTTCTGGGTACTGATCTTCGCCGCCCTGGTCCTGGGCGAAAAGGTCCGGGACTGGCAGTGGCTGGCGGTCGCCTTTGCCCTGGGCGGACTGATCCTGTTGGTGGGGCCCTGGGACCCGGCCCTGCGCGGTGCCGGCAGTCTGCTGGCCATCGCCGCCGGGGCCTGCTGGGGGGCCAGCGTGGTGGTGGCCAAGCGCATTCCCATGCGCGACCGCTGGGAGCTGATTCCGATCACCGCCTGGCAGATGCTGCTCGGCGTCATTCCCCTGCTGCTGTTGCTGCCGCTGGTGGAGCGCCCACCCATCGACTGGGATCCGGTCTTCATCGGCGCCTTACTGTTCAACATCCTGCCGGCCAATGCCCTGGCCTGGCTGTTCTGGCTCTACCTGGTCAGCCGCCTGCCGGCCGGCGTCACCGGCCTCAATGCCCTGGCCATCCCGGTGGTGGGCATGAGCGCCGCCTGGCTGCAACTGGGCGAACGCCCCACCACGCTGGAAGCCACCGGCATGGCCCTGATCCTCACCGCCCTGGCCATCCTCAGCCTCCGTGGCCTGTGGCTGTGGCGGCGAAAGCAACGCGTTATGGAGGCGCGCAAATCCCCTTGACCGCCGTTCTGGCCTGACACTGGCGCCACCACCCGGCTATCATGCATCAATGACCGAGACTGTCGAAGTACCATTCTGGCTGCTGGCCGCAATTGGGCTGCTGGCCCTGTGGGTGCTGTTGGAGCGCCTGCTGCTTCCCAGCGTGCGCTGGTTCTTCCGGCGCCGGGTCAATCTCCTCATCGATCAGCTCAACCGCAAGCTCAAATTGCGCCTACCCACCTTTTCGCTGACCAAGCGCCGGGTACTGGTGGACCGCCTGGTCTACGATCCCCGCGTGCTGGAGGAGGTCCGGGCCCATTGCGAAAGCACCGGTGCGCCCTGGGACGCGACCCTGGAACGCGTGGAACGCTATGCCCGGGAGATCGTGCCGGCCTTCAATGCCTACTTCTATTTCAGCCTGGGCCGCCGCTTTGCACGCTGGCTGGTGCAAAGGCTCTACAAGGTGAGGCTATCCCCAAGAGGCACTAGCGTGGTGGAAGGAATCGAAGGTGAGGCCAGCATCGTCTTCGTGATCAACCACCGCTCCAATATGGATTACGTCCTGCTCGCCTATCTGGCACAGAAGCAGGCCGCGCTGTCCTATGCGGTGGGGGAATGGGCCCGGGTCTGGCCCCTGCAACAGATGGTCAAGGCCACGGGCGCCTATTTTGTTCGCCGTGGCTCCAACAGCGCCCTCTACCGACGGGTACTGGAACGCTATGTGCAGATGGCCGTGGAGGGTGGCGTGGTCCAGGCGGTGTTCCCGGAGGGCGGCCTGAGCCGTGACGGCGATTTTCGCGAACCGCGTATCGGCCTGCTCGATTACATGCTGCGTGAACATGACCTTGACGCGGCCCGCGACATCGTCTTCATTCCGGTCTGCATCAACTATGACCGGGTCATTGAAGACCGGACACTGCTGGATGAGGCCGGCAAGCGGGCGGAACGGAAATCCGCCGTCTCGGCGGTCTGGGGAAGCCTGAAGTTCCTGGCCCGGAGCCTGCGTCGGCGAAGCCGGGGACAGTGGTATCGCCTGGGCTATGCAGCCGCCAACTTTGGCGAGCCCATCTCCGCCCGCCAATGGGCGAGGACACGGGGTGTGAATTTCCGTGATCTGCCACGCCGGAAAAGGATCGATATCACCCGTGAATTCGCCGACCATCTGATGTCCGCCATCGCCGACGTCATGCCGGTCACGCCGGTCTCCGCCCTGGCCTGGCTATTGCTCAGCGATTCAAGCAGTGCCTGGACACGGCAACGCCTGGTGGAGGGGTATCGCCAACTGCTCGACAGAATCGCAAGCCGTCATGGCAATACCTGGGTAGTCCGCCGGGATGCCGACTATGCGGTGGATCTGGGTCTGCGGATGCTTACCATCCGCCGACTGCTGGCGAGCGAAGATGACGGCTATAGAATCCGTGAGGGAGAAGCCCCGGTATTGCGCTATTATGCAAACGCCATCCGTCATCTGCTGGAGGAGACTGAGACGGCGATTTTATCCAACACGCAAGCCACCTGATACGGCGAGGGCAGTTCCATGAAAAATGCATCCAAGCAATCGGCCTGGCTGACGATACCGACACTGGTGCTGCTGGCCCACCCCCTGCAGGCCCAGGTCTGGCCACCGCAGCCGGAATGGCATCTTGGAGTCGAGGTCGGCAGCACCCAACTGGATGTCAGCGAAGAGGACTTTCGCATCTATCAGAGCGACACCTCATTCGGGGTCCGCGCCGGTTGGTCAGTCACCAGCAATGTGGATCTGGTTGCCGGTTATCTGGACATGGGGCGCTTCGATACCGTGCTGTTCGAGGATGAAGTGGACGAGGACGGCGACACCCGCCGCGTAGTGGGAGGCTTTCGAACAACCTCGGCCACCGCCTGGACGGCCCATGCGGAACTGAACTACGAATTATTTGGATTCCTCCATCCCAGCGTGGGTCTGGGCGTGGCCCGCTGGCGCCTGGACATCCCGGATGGCCAGCACAGCGATACCCAGGATACCGCTCCCATACTGCGCCTGGCGGTGGGTTTCGAACTTGGCGGCAACACCCGCCTGGACATCAGTGCCCAGCGGATTGGTCGTTTGGACGCCAGAAGCGGCGGCCTGACTCTGCGCTTTGATTTCTGAGGAAGCCTATCGAATATGTGTCTGCTTGTTGTCGCCTGGCGTCGCCATCCCCGTATCCAGCTCCTGGCTGCCGGCAATCGAGACGAGTTCCATCAACGACCCACTCTGCCTGCCGCGTTCTGGCCCGACCGGCCGGAAGTGCTCGCGGGCCGGGATCTGACCGCCGGCGGTACCTGGATGGGTGTCAGCCGAGGGGGACGTTTCGCCGCCATAACCAATGTGCGGGAACCCGGCGCCGAACCGGGCCAGGCTTCCCGCGGTGACCTGACCGCAGACTTTCTGGCCGGCCATCAGCCCGTGGAGGAATACCTGGAAGGGGTCGCTTCCCGGGCGGAACGCTATGCCGGCTTCAATCTGCTGGTGGCCGACGGTGAACAGCTGGGCTATTTCAGCAACCGGGATCCCGGCGGCATCCGTCTGCTGCCACCCGGTGTGCATGCGGTCAGCAACCACCTGCTGGATACCCCCTGGCCGAAACTGAAGCGGCTCAAGGATGGTTTCCAGCGCTGCCTGTCCGCTGATCGATTGGATCGCGCCTCCCTGTTCTCGATTCTCAATGATCGTGAACCCGCACCAGACGAAGAGCTGCCCAGGACCGGGCTCAGTCCCGCCCTGGAGCGCCAGCTCTCTGCCCCCTTTGTTCTCGGCGAGCAGTACGGCACCCGCTGTGCCACTCTCTGCTGGATGGAGTCGAATCGAGGTCATGTCAGGGAACGGCGATTCAACCCCAAGGGACAAACAGAGGGTGAGTCGGGCTTTGATTTCACCATAGAAAGGGTTTTGGAAAGACATGGCAAGGAATGAATCAGCCGTCGCACCCTATGGAAGCTGGATCTCCCCCTGGACGGCGGAGGCCATCGCCCGGGGTGGTGCCAAGCTGGCCCAGCCCCAATGCCATCAGGGCCGGATCTACTGGCTGGAGAGTCTGCCGGACCAAGGCGGGCGCACGGTGCTCCAATGCTGGCACGATGGCAACAAATCCTGCCTGACCGCCGATGGCTACAGTATCCGCTCCCGGGCACGGGAGTATGGTGGCGGAGCCTGGTGCCCGGACCACCATGACGGTCATTTCTTCATCAACGACAGTGATCAGGGTCTCTATCATTGCCGCGATGGCCGGGTCCGCCTGGTGACAGGGATCGATGGCCTGCGCCTTGCCGATCTGCAATGGGATCCGGTCCGATCCCGCCTGATTGCGGTCTGCGAGGACCATCGGGAACCCGGCACCGAGCCTTCCAGCAGCCTGGTGGCAGTGGATGCAGAAACGGGCCGGCTGCAGACCCTGCTGGGGGGCGCTGATTTTCATGCCGGGCCGCGGCTGTCGCGGGCCGGCGATCAACTGGCCTGGGTGGAATGGGACCATCCCCACATGCCCTGGGACCGGACCCGGCTGCGAGTGGCCCGCCTGGATTCCCCGGGCCTGCCGGAAGCGGTCGTAACCATCGCCGGAGAACAGGCGGAAGCGATCTTTCAACCGGAATGGGGGCCTGACAATGGCCTCTATTTCGTCAGTGACCGCGAGAGCGGCTGGTGGAACCTCTATCGCTGGGATGGCGGGGGTATTGAGGCGGTCACCGACGACATGGCCGAGTTCGGCATGCCCTGGTGGCAGTTCAACATGCGAAGCTGGAGCTTCTCCCGAGACCGAAACATTCTTGCTGCGCGCACGGCGGACGGTCTCTGGTCCCTGGTCGGCATCGGTGATGAGGGCATGACCGAACTCGATCGGGAGTGGAGCACCATCCGTCATGTCCACGCCGAGGGTGATCTGGCGGTGATGCTGGCCGGCCGGCCCGACCATCCCCTGGCGGTGGTGCGGATTGACCCCGAGCGAGGCCCGGTGGAGGTATTGGCCAGCGCGGCAGCCCCACCGGGCCCTTCGCTGCCGGTCAGCAGGCCCGAGTCGATCAGCTTTCCCACCGGCGACGAGGAGCTGGCCCACGCCCTCTACTATCCGCCGGTGGGGAATGGCCACCAGGGGCCGGCGGATGAGCGTCCACCGCTGCTGGTGAAATGCCATGGCGGGCCCACCGGGGCCACCGAATCGGCGCTCGACCCCAAGATTCAGTTCTGGACCAGTCGCGGCTTTGCCGTGGTGGACGTCAACTACCGTGGCAGCACCGGCTATGGCCGCGCCTTCCGTCGCCGCCTTTACGGGGGCTGGGGGGAACTGGATGTGGCCGATTGTGTGGCCGCGGTGGATTATCTGGCCGACCGGGGGCAGGTGGATCCGGCGCGCTGTCTGATTTCGGGCAGCAGTGCCGGGGGCTACACGGTACTGGCGGCGCTGACATTCACAGATCATTTTGCCGCCGGTGCCAGCCATTACGGCATCGGCGATCTGTTCGCACTGGATGCCACGACCCATAAATTCGAAGCCCGCTACACCCAGCAACTGGTGGGGCCACTGCCCCAGCGCCGCGACCTCTGGGATGCGCGCTCACCCATTCGCCATGTGGAACAATTGCGGGCCCCGGTCATTTTCTTTCAGGGCGACCAGGATAAGGTGGTTCCCCCGGATCAGGCGCAGGCAATGGCGGATGCCCTGCGGGACAAAGGCATCCCGGTGGCTCATGTACTGTTTGCCGGGGAAGGACACGGTTTTCGACAGGCCGAGAACGTGGAAGCCGCCCTGGCCATGGAGCTCCACTTCTATGGGCGGGTTCTTGGCATTGCCATTGCAGACCCACCCCCCGAACTGAGGATTGAAGGCCTGTGAGTGGCCAGCTCGCCAGGAGTGCCTCCCTGTGCCTGCTGCTGACGCTGCTGCTAGCGCTTGCCGCGGCACCAGCCCAGGCCCAGTCCGTGCGCATTGAAATCGAAGGCCTGGAGGGCCAGCCAGAACTCCGGGAGAACGTACTTGCCAACCTCTCCCTGCAGCGTTACCGGGACGACGCCATGGGCGAGCCCCGTCTGCGTCGTCTTCACGGCCGGGCCACAGGCGAGGTTCGGCGCGCCCTTCGTCCCTTCGGCCACTATCAGGCCGAGGTGGAATCAGAGTTGCGCCAGGAGAATGACCGCTGGATTGCCGTCTATCGCATCGAGCCGGGGCCCCGGGTCCAGGTGGAATCGGTGGAGGCACGGGTGGAAGGCGATGGCGAGGATGACCGGGCATTCCAACGCGTCCTGGAGACCTTGCCGATCCGGGCCGGTCAGCCCCTCAATCATCAACACTATGATCAGGCACGGAACCGTCTGCTGGAAGTCGCCAGCCGTCACGGCTATCTGGAAGCACGCTGGCTCGAGCGGTCCCTGATGGTGGATCCGGTGGGGGGCACGGCGAGGGTCCGTCTGATCATGGAAACCGGGCCCCGTTTTCGTTTCGGCGAGACTCGCATTGAGCAGGATATTCTCGACGACGCCTTTGTCCAGCGCTATGTGCCCTTCAGTCCCGGTGACCACTACGATGAACAGAAACTGGTGCAGCTCCAGTACGGCCTGTCCGACAGCGAGTATTTCAGTTTCGTACAGATCCAGCGCGACATGGACAACATCGATGAAGAGGGTCGCGTGCCGATTATCGTGGAGACCACCCAGCGGCCCAAGCATCGCTATCAGGCCAGTCTGGGTTACGGCACCGATACCGGCCCACGCTTTGGGGTTCGCTGGGATTACCGGCGGATCAACCGCCGCGGTCATCATGGCGCCCTGGGCTATAACATTTCCCAGGTCCGTCGGGCCGTCGAGCTTCGCTATGTCGTGCCGCTCGCCAAGCCCACCCGGGAACGTCTGACCTGGGATGCGAACGCCATCCGCGAAGACCGGGGCGACGACCTGGAAAGTCGCCGGCTGGAGCTTGGCGTGGGGCGCACCACCCAGTGGGGCAGTTGGCAACGCACCCATTTCCTGCGTTATGAACAGGAACGGTCGATCTTTGGCCCCGATGAGGAGTCCCGCTCGGAAATCGTGGTGCCGGGGATTCGCATCACCCGCACCCGCGCAGATGACCCCACCCTGGCCCGCCGGGGCCTTTATCTGATGGGCGAAGTGCGTGGCGCCCGCGAAGAGGCCTTGTCGGATCTCAATTTCTTTCAGGCCCGCATTCGCGCCAAACGGGTGCAACCGCTGGGCGAAGACTACCGCCTGCTCGCCCGCCTTGAGCTGGGTGGCACCGGCACCGAAAACTTCGACCAACTACCGCTCTCGCAGCGCTTTTTCACCGGCGGCGATCAGACCATCCGGGGCTACAGCTTTGAGGAATTGAGCCCGGAAGGCGAGGATGGCCGGAAATTGGGTGGCCGCTACCTGGCGGTTGCCAGCCTGGAGCTGGATCGCCGGATCCGCGGGCCCTGGCATGCAGCTGCCTTTGTGGACCACGGTAATGCCATGATGTCCTTCTCCGAGCGCCTCGAAACCTCGGCCGGAATGGGTATACGCTGGGCTTCTCCAGTGGGCATGGTTCGGCTGGATGTGGCCCAGTCAATCAGCGACACGGATCGCAGTCCCCGATTGCATTTGAGCGTGGGTCCGGACCTGTGACAAGGATACGACAGAAGAAGATTGGCTTTCGTGGCTGGCTGGTGATCAGCACATCGCTGCTGTTCACCCTGCTGGTGATGCTGGTCTTTTGGCTGTTTTATACCGAGCCCGGGCTGCGCTGGACCCTGGAGCAGGTCCGTGCCCACGCGCCCGGTGAGCTCCAGTATCAGCGGGTGGAAGGCCAGCTTGCGGGACCCTTGAAGGTTGAAGACCTGACCTGGCGGGATGACTACCTTGAGGTCCATGCCGAGCGGGTGGCGCTTGACTGGCGGCTTGGCCTATTGCTGGCCCGCACCCTTCGCGCTGACGAGCTCTCCATCCACGGCCTCTCTGTCTCTGTCCTGGAACGGGATACCGAGGCGGCCCCCTCGGATGACTTTGAATTGCCGGAGATTTCCCTCCCGCTGCGACTCAGCCTTGGGCAACTCGAGCTTGAGCGGGGGCGGCTTCGCTTGCCGGGAAGGGACGAAGCCCTCGAACTGGATCGATTGAGGGTTTCCGGCCGTTATGGGGGCAGTCAGCTCGAGCTTTCCGAGCTGTTGCTTGCCAGCCCCTGGCTGGATGCCGAGGGGGCACTGTCGGTGCAAACCGCTGGAGACTGGCCACTGGACCTGGATCTCAAATGGCAGCTTCGCTGGCCGGAATTACCCGAAGCCAGGGGACATACGGTGCTGGAAGGCGATCGCCACCGTCTCAGTATCAAGCAATCATTGGAACGTCCCTTTGTCCTGTCGCTCGAGGGGCAGGTAATTGAGCCGCTGGACAGGCTGGGCGTTCAGCTTTCATTCCAGTTTCGAGAGCTGATCCCGGATCAGCTCCACGCCGAGGCGCCACCCGGCCAGCTCAGTGGTCAGTTCCGACTGAGTGGGCACCGGGAGCGACTCCGCCTGGAAGGTCGTCTGGATGCGGTGGACACGGACTGGGGTGATGTCGGTTTTGAGGCGAGTCTTGCCTCCAATCTGGATCTCGATTGGCTGGATCTGAACCGGCTTGAGCTGGACCACCAGCGCCACCCGCTGCGCCTCCGTCTGCAAGGCCGGGTAGATGAACCGCTTGCCGAGGCCCGGCGCGTCGACCTGGAACTGAACTGGTATGAACTGCAATGGCCGCTGGACGATGAGCCGGACTATCAATCCGCTCAAGGTGAACTGGCCTTGCAGGGTGGCATTGACGATTACCGCGGCCATATGAACAGCCGCTTTCACTGGGCCGGACTGGACGACATCGGTCCACTGGGCGGCAAACTGTCTGGGGGATTCGAGGGTGACCTGAGCTCAGTGTCACTACAGGCGCTATCGCTGCGCCTGGACCAGGGGAGCGCGCTGGATTTTGACGGCGATGTCAGTTGGGCCGAGGACGATCCATTCCTGCGCGGGCAATTTGATCTGCGGCGTTTTGACCCGGCCTTGGTGTCGCCGGACTGGCCGGGGCAGCTGGATGGCCGGGGACAAATCGATGTGGTCTGGCTGGCTGAGGCGGAAAGCCTGTTCCTGAGCCTGGATGAACTCAGCGGCGAGCTGGCCGACCGCCCCCTTCGGGCCAGTGGTGTGCTGGATTACCGCGATGAACGCCTGCAGCTTGAGAACTGGGAGATGGAATCCGGAGACAGTTTCCTCCGCGCCCACGGCAGCCTCGCCCGCACCCCGGATGTGGATGCCAGTGATATCGAGCTGTCGTTGTTTGTCGATGAATTGGCGGACTGGCCGCTGCAGGAAGCCAGTGGCCAACTTCAAGCCGATGGGCGACTGAGTGGACGCCTGGATGAGTTGAACGTCGCACTGACCCTGCAAGGACGGGCGCTGAGTTACCAGCACTACCAGCTGGAGCAACTGGATCTGGGACTGCAGCTCGCCAACGGCGGGGAAGACGACGGTGACCTTGAGCTTCGGGTCCAGAATCTGATGGTTGACGAGGACTTGATTCCCGATCTGCGGGTAGAGGCCGATGGTCGGCGCAGTGATCATCGCCTCAGTCTGCAGCTGGAACATGAGCTCGGCGGGCTTGGGCTTAGCCTTGCCGGTGGCCTGGACCGTGAGTGGCAATGGGATGGGGAGTTGGTGGATCTGCGAATCCATCAACCGGCCACCGGTAACTGGGGCTTGCGAGAGTCGGTGGCGCTCTCTGCCGGCCCGGACGGTGGCCGGCTGGAACGCCTTTGCCTGCGTCGGGAGGAACAATCGGGCCGCATTTGTGCACTGGCCGAGGCCGATGCCAATTGGCACTGGGGGGCGGAAGTGGACGGTGAAGACTTCCCGCTGGCCATGTTCATCGACCCCCAGGAAACCGGCCTGGATGTAGACGGCGAGATGGGCCTGCGCAGTTCGGTGGAAGATCGGGGCGAAGGCCTGCGTGCGGAAGGCCGGCTCGAATTCAGTCCCGGCAGGATCAGTCAGACGGTGGATGGCCAGGCGATGGATCTGCTGGCCATTGAGAGCGGCACGGCGGACTTTGACTGGACCCCAACTGCGGCCAGTGCTCGACTGGCACTGTCGCTCAGTGACGAGGGCTTCGTCACCGCCGATCTGGCATTGCCGGAAGGGCTGGAGGGCCCCCTGGAAGGGCGGCTGGACGCCCGGATCCTGGAACTGGGCCTGTTGCCGGTACTGGTTGCGGAAGTCGGCCGCGCCGAAGGGCAACTGCGTCTGGGCATCAACCTTGCCGGGACGCTGGCGGATCCGCTGCTTAATGGTGAGGTGGCGGTGGAAGACGCCTCGGTGGCCCTGCCGGACCTGGGTATCACCGCCGAGGCGGTACAGATTGGCTTGACAGGTGACATGAACCGTCTCAACCTTGACGCCCGCGCCGAGTCGGGTGGCGGCGAGATTCGATTGCGGGCCGACCTGAGCCGGCCCAATGGCGACTGGGTAGGCGAGGCCAGCCTGAGGGGGGACCGTTTCCTGGCCGTCTCCGTGCCGGATGCCCGGCTGCGAATCAGCCCGGATCTGGATCTGCAGGTGTCAGAACAGCAGAGGGTGGATGTGGGCGGTTCCCTGCATGTGCCCTGGGCCCGAATCACGCCCGGTGACATCCGCATGCCGGTGGCGGTCAGCGAAGACGAAGTGGTCATGGGTGAACTGGGTCAGCGGAATCGTGACGACAACGAGACGAACGGCTGGCGCATTTTCACTCGGGTTCGGACCACCCTGGGCGATGACGTGGAGTTTGACGGCTACGGCCTCAGCGGGCGCCTGAGCGGCAGCGTGACCGTGCGGGACGAGCCGGGCGCCATCACGCGAGGCACCGGCGAGCTTAGCGTCGAGGAGGGGCAGTACATGGCCTGGCGGCAGCGGCTGGGGATTGAACGGGGGCGCCTGTTTTTCAGCGATACCCCCATCAATGACCCGGCCCTGGATATCCGGGCCGTGCGTCGGCCTCGGGGCGTGGTGGTGGGGGTCAATGTTCGCGGTACCCTGCGCGAGCCTAATCTGGAAATCTTCTCCGACCCGCCCATGCAACAATCAGAGCAGCTTTCCTATCTGCTCACCGGCCGTCCCCTGACCGAAGGGGGCGCCGGAGAAATGGATCTGATTCAGGAGGCTAGCCTGGCCCTGCAGATAGCCGGCGGGGCCGCGGTGGGACGACAGTTGGGTCGCCGATTCGGCGTCGACACCGTCACCATCGAGGCGGGCGACTCACCGGAAGAAACCCAGGTGGTATTCGGCGAGTACCTGTCGCCACGGCTTTTCATCAGCTACGGGATCGGCCTGTTCGAGGGCTCCAACATTTTCCGGATCCGTTACGAAATCAGCAGCCGATGGTTCCTGGAAGCCCAGACCGGTGACCGCGGCGGCGCCGACTTCATCTACAGCCTGGAACGCGGTTGACGGGACGACGAACGAAGAAAGCAGTCGGCTTTCTGGCGTTGCTGGCCCCAGGCCGTTAGCCCTGACTGAACAAGCGCTCAGGGTGCTTGAAACTCTTGAACTCGAGGGCATTGCCGGAGGGGTCGCGGATGAAAAAGGTGCCCTGTTCGCCCGCCTCGCCCTGGAAGCGGATACGCGGCGGAATCAGGAATTCCACACCCTGCTGACGGAGTTTGTCTGCCAGGGCCTCCCATCGGGGCCAGGGCAGTACTGCACCAAAATGCCGGACGGGGACCGCATCCCCATCCACGCTGTTATGCGCCTCGACCTCCGCCGACTCGGACACATGGGCGCTGAGCTGGTGACCGAAGAAATCAAAATCAACCCAGCGTTCAGCCTGGCGGCCGACGGAGCAGCCAAGGGTCTCTTCGTAGAAGCGGCGGGTGCTGTCAATATCCCTGACCGGGAAAGCCAGGTGAAAGGGCACTGGGTTGGCGGTCACGGTCTCTCTCCTTGGCAGGGTCGCTTGCTTAGCTATCCAACTGCAGGGCCTTGCCCGTTTCGCTGTCGATGGGTGCGGCGTCATCCAGCGTGCGAATACCGTCTATGTCGGCGTTAAGAACGGCCTCACGCACGGCTCGGACTGCCGCCGGGCGGGGAAAGGTTTCCCGCCAGGCCAGGGCGATCTGTCGGCGCGGAGCGCGGCCCGCAAAGGGACGGTCACAGAGGAGTTCCGCCTGTTCGCTACCACCATACCAACGACCCAGGGAACTGCGCGGCACCACGGTAATCCCAAGGCCGCTGGCAACCATGTGGCGAATGGTTTCCAGACTGGAGCCCTCGGTGGTGCGCGCAGGCTTCTGGCTCTCCTCCCGGCCATTGCACTCCGGGCAGGCGCTCAACACCTGCTGGCGGAAGCAATGACCGTCCCCCAGTAACAGCATGTTTTCATCGGCCAGTTTGCTTGGAGGAATGCTTGCCTGGCTGCTGAGATGATGTTGACGGGGCATGAGGACGCTGAAATCTTCCTCATAAACAGGCCAAAGGGCGATGCCGGGCTCACTGAAAGGGGGGCTGATGAGAATCACGTCGAGTTTGCCTTGGCGCAACTTCTCGCCCAGCACATGGGTGTAATTCTCCTCGATCACCAGGGGCATCTCGGGGGCGCTCTTATGGAGCGGACTGATCACATAGGGCAGAACATAGGGGCCCACGGTGAAAATGGCGCCGATTCGGAGCTGCCCGGCAAGCTGATCCTGTCCGGCCCTGGCCAGCTCCACCACCCGATTGGACTCGGCAAGAACCTTTTCAGCCTGGCTGATGACCCGCCGCCCCACATCCGTGGGCACGACCCGGCTGGATTGACGCTCGAACAGGGGTACGCCCAGCTCATCCTCCAGCTTGCGCACGGCCACGCTAAGGGTGGGTTGGCTGACGAAACAGGCCTCGGCCGCACGACCGAAATGCCCCTCTCGAGCCAGGGCGCTGATATAACGGAGCTGGGTCAGGGTCATGAATCGTCGCCGCCTTCCCGGGCAGAGGTGCTGTCATCGTCTTCCGAGCAATCCACGCCCAGGCCCAGGGCTACCCGATTGAGGAAGTTGAAGTAGGCCGCCAGCAGATTCATGTCCAGGATATCCCGGTCACTGTAGCCCACGTCCCGCAGCTCCTGGATGTCTTCGTCCGTGACCTGACTGGGTGATGTGGTCAGCTTGAGGGCATAGCTGAGCATGCGCGCCTTCTTGTCAGGAAGATCAAGAAACTGAAAATCGGACACCATGCGGCGCAGCCGGGAATTGTCCTGCTCGTAATGGGACAGGGCCTCGGCGTGATGGCGGACGCAATACCCACAGTTATTTGCCGCCGATACCACCACAGCAATGCTCTCCCGGTCTGCCCGGGACAAGCCGCTGCGGCCAAACATCAGATGGGTATAGAGCGACATCTGCCGCTCCAGGGCACCGGCATTAAGACTGTGCACCCGAAGTATGCTGGCGATCTTCTTCTGCTGGGCGTCCAGTGCCTCGTATGCGTCCTTGAGATCCCCGCTTGCCTCGGATTCCTTGATGGTGTCTATCCAGGCCATGGGCTCATTTCTCCCTCGGCGACGGTCTCTGGCAACTGATGGTGCAGCGGGACCGGCATGACGTTGACCACCCCTTCCAGCTGCTGCATTCTGTGCGCGGCAACGGATTCTGGGACCCATTGTACGCCTGTTGCGCGCCCATGCCATAGCGGGCACGCCAGCGGGTCCACAACGGCTTGGACAGGAGGATGCGGTCATGGGATCCCGCTCACGCGCCGTCAGGCGTTTCGATTTCGCCCCCGGCGACCGCCTTGCCGACAAATACGAGGTGATTGAACGCCTCGGCCGAGGCTGGGAGGGAGAGGTCTACAAGGTCCGGGAGCGGGCAACCGGGATCGAAAGGGCGGCCAAATTCTTCTATCCCGAGCGGAACATGGGCAATCGGGCGGTGGCCTATCATGCCCGCAAGCTCAATCGGCTCCGCCATTGCCGCATTCTGATTCCATACCTGACCCATGATCACGTCAAACATGAAGGGCGGGATGTCCCCTTTCTGGTCTCGGAATTCGTGGAAGGGGAATTGCTGGAGGACTTCATCTACCGCCGACCGGGCAAGCGCTTGCCGCTCTTCGAAGCCCTGCATCTACTCCATGCCCTGGCCGCCGGCCTGGAGGAAATTCATCGCCTGCGGGACTATCATGGCGATCTGCACAGCGAAAATATCATCGTTGCCCGCCGGGGCATCCATTTCGAGGTCAAACTGATTGATTTCTATCGCTGGAAGACCCCCACGAGCGAGAATATCCGCGAAGATGTGCGGGATATCATCCGGATCTTCTACGATGCCCTGGGCGGGCGACGACATTATGCGAGGCAGCCTCGGTTGGTGAAGGAAATCTGTCTGGGCCTGAAACGCAGTCTGATTGCCCGGCGTTTTCGCACCGCGGGCGCCCTCCGGCACCACCTGGAGAATCTGGAGTGGGAAGACTGAGCGACCGGCTGGGGCGGGAACGGATAAACGTCAAAGAGCAGGAGTTGGTGATGGTTGACTATGGCCGCTTTCCAAATACGCGCATGCGGCGCATGCGACGGGATGACTTCAGCCGGCGGCTCATGCGAGAGAATTCGCTGACGCCGGATGATCTGATCTATCCCATGTTCGTGCTGGATGGCGAGGCCCAGCGCCAACAGGTCCCCTCCATGCCCGGGATAGAGCGCCTGTCCATCGACGGGATCATGCGCGAGGCCGAGGCACTGTTGGAACTGGGCATTCCGGCCATTGCCCTGTTTCCGGTGGTGCCAGCCGAATGCAAGAGCCTGGATGCCGAGGAAGCCTGGAATCCGGAAGGCCTGATTCAGAATGCGGTGGCGGCGATCAAGTCCGAATACCCGGAACTGGGGGTGATTACCGATGTGGCGCTGGACCCCTACACCAGTCACGGCCAGGACGGGCTGATCGATCATCGGGGCTATGTGCTCAATGACGAAACTACCGCCGCACTGGTCAAGCAGGCCCTCTCCCATGCCGAAGCCGGCGCAGACGTGGTCGCACCCTCCGACATGATGGACGGGCGGGTGGCTGCCATCCGCCAGGCCCTGGAGGCACAAGACCACCGCAATGTTCGCATTCTGTCCTATTCGGCAAAGTATGCTTCCAGCTTTTACGGTCCCTTCCGAGACGCGGTGGGCTCCGGGGCGGCCCTTGCCGGAGCGGACAAGAAGACCTACCAGATGGACCCCGCCAACAGCGACGAGGCAATCCGGGAGATCGCCCTGGATCTGAACGAGGGGGCCGACATGGTGATGATCAAGCCGGGCATGCCCTATCTGGATATCGTGCGGCGAGTGAAGGAACACTTCGGCGTGCCAACCTTTGTTTATCAGGTCAGTGGCGAGTACGCCATGCTGATGGCCGCGGCCGAGAACGGCTGGCTGGATGAACGTGAGGTGGTTCTGGAGTCCCTGACCAGCATCAAGCGTGCCGGCGCCGACGGCATCCTGAGCTATTTCGCCCGCCGGGCGGCGGAGTGGCTGCGGGAGGAATGAAGAAGGGTTGATCCAGTACGTGTTCAGAGCCGCTTGAGTACCAGCTCCCGGGCCAGTAATCGATTGTTCTTCTCATGAAAGGCGCCGTTATGCTCGAGGCGGAGCCCGGGATGGTTTCGATATTGCGCCAGGCGGTTTTCATCGACTGCGACGGAAATCAGATCCGCCAGTCTTTTACGATTCTGGCGAATGCTGTTTGAGAGTGTCTCAAGCGCCTGGTGCTTGCGTGTTAAGGGCTGCTCCACGGCCGGGCCAAACAAGGACGCCACACTGTCCAGCCATTGGCGAAGGGCGGATTGTCCCGCCTCGGACCGTGCCAGGGCTTGCAACGCCGCCACCTCCTGATTGAGTCCCTGCCGCAGGGATTCGGCGCCAGGGTTATCGGCCAGGGCCCGCAGGCTGGCTCGGCTGGGGTGTTCACCCATTTTTTCAGACAAGGCCTTGGCCAGAGCAATCAAGCCACGCTCAGATAGCACCCGGTCGGCCAGCCCGGCTTCCTCTCGTGCATCCCGCAGAATGATGGAGTCGGGATGATGACAAAGCAGATAGGCCTCGCAGCCGGGTCGCAGGATGCGCGCAAGTTCATTCAGGCTGTCCTCACTGCGACCATATTCGAAACCAAACTGGCTGCAGACCACATCGAATGAGGCATCCTCGAAACCGGTGGCCTCATTGGGGCAGGCAGGCCAGAAGCGAACCCCCCGGGGATCACTGGCCTCATTCAGGGCTTGCCGCGGTGGGTGAATCTCGGCGGCATCAGCGGCGTGGATCTCCAGTGCCAGTCCATGGCGACGACTGGCCTCTGCCAACAGCATGGCCACCGCGCCATTGCCCGCCGCCATATCCAGTATCTTTCCCCTCGGGGGAAACTTGCGGGCACGGTCGTCCCAATAGTGAGCGATGCTGCCCTCATAGTTGGCCTGGAAGCGACCGGCAAATGAGGTGATCGAGCCGCTTCGCCAATACTCATTCCAATGCTCGGTTTCGCTGGACTCCACCTGACGCCTCCATGGCTGATTGCCATCCGGAATGGTAGGGAACCTCTGATTGATATTTATCAGAGGTTCCCCAGAACAGGAAGGCCCACCAAATTGGTGGGCCTTCTCTGCCTTCAGGCAACTGCAGCTCGGGCTTTAGAAGCGCTGACGATACTGCAGGGTATAGACCCGACCGAAGTAGTCGTAGAGCTCAATGTTCGACTCCCGGTTAAGGTCCAGCACCGGGTCCTTGTCGAAGACATTGTTGGCACCCACCGTGATCCGGCCATCCCAGGGCGTTTCGTAGGAATAGTTCAGATTGGTCACGGCATAGGAGGGCACCTCACCGATCTTCTCATCTCTGAGTGTGTCCGGGTTAAGCGCCTCGGTCTGAGCCTGACCATCAATCCAATAGGTGGTGGAACTCACCTGATGGGGCCCCTGCATCCAGCGGAGCTGGACGTCGGCACGGTTTCTCGGCTGATTACGGAAACCGGCCACATCCTGCAAGGGACTGGCGGGGGTGGCTCGGGTGTTGTAGTTCAGAATGTGGGTTGCATTGAACTCCACACCCATGTCCCCGAAGTTCCCCAGGCCAAAGCGATACTGGACGTTGAAGTCCAGGCCCTGAGTATCGAAGCTCTCGAAGTTCACATCCGTGACATCGACGATGTCAACTTCACCAGCCGCGGTCCGACCCACGTTGACGCCGTCAAAGTCATCCAGCATGCCCAGGTGTTCCAGCCAGAAGGCATCCTGAGTCGTGATGGCAGTGATGGTGTCGTTGATGGTGATGTCGTAATAGTCCAGGGACATGTTCAGCTGCTGGCCGGTGAGGGGCTCGAAATCGAACACCGCACCCACGGAGATCTGTTCGGAGGTTTCCGCATCCAGATCGGGGTTGGCCGCAATGAAGGTCTCATGCTGCTGATCCGTCTCCTGCACACAGCCAGCCACATCATCCGCGCGACCCGGGTCGTCCAGACAGCCCTCGATATCCACCGCGAAAGCAAAGGACTGGGCCGGAGCCTGGAAGAGTTGATCCAGCGTCGGCGCACGGAAGCCCTCACTGTAGGAACCACGCACCAGGAACCAGGGCTGGGGCTGCCAACGAATGCCGGCCTTGGCGGAAAGATTGTCGCCAAAGTCACTGTAATCATCCCGGCGCAGGGCGAAGTCCAGCTCCACGTCTTCGTGGAGAGGCATCACGGTTTCAGCAAACAGCGCCCAGACATCGCGACTGCCACCGGAGGAGCCACCGGCAGTGCCAAGGATGTTGCCTGCTTCGGCTTGCGCCTGGGTTTCATCGTTGTAGCGTTGCTCGAAGTACTCACCCCCGACGAAGAAACTCATGGGGCCGGCCGCCAACATGGGCCCGTCAAACTGGCCGCCGAAGTCGAAGCGGTCGTACTTGGCCTGGATCTGGCGACTGGCATTTTCGCGCATGCCCGCCACGAGGTGCTCGAATTGGTCCTGGTCGGGGTGACGCGGGTCCCAGCCCTGTTCAGCCGCTTCGTTCAAACCGAGCACATTGACGTATCCAACACCCCAGTCCATGGCGTCATAGACGTTGTGTTGATAGCCCACTTCCCAATCGAAGCCGCCCAGAAACTCGGGCATGAAGCCTTCGAAACCAAACTGGAGGTCGGTGACATAGTTGCTCTGGGTAGTGTCACGACCAGGACCGGTGTTGTCGAAGCGATAACCGATCACATCGCCCGGATTGATTTCCTTGAGGGTGACGTCCTGCCCATCGTGAGTAATGGTTTCCTCGTCCAGGGTGTCTCCCGCCCAGACAAACTGGCCCGCGGCCGGGGCATAGCGGCCGAAGCTTTCCACCGTGGTATGCATGCCCCGTGCCCAGAAGCTGACGTCCGGCGTGATTTCATAGTTGGCATCCATGAACACGGAGGTGCGGTCCAGGGAAGCCGTCTCTGCGGCAATCTGGGTATGGTCATAGGCACATATCGGATTACCCGCGCGGACGAAGGCGGGGTTCTGGAAACCGTCACCATAAACCGCACAGTCGTCTTCACCGGGGCCAACCTCGATCATTGACTCATAACCGTTGCCGCGGTCCACGTTCCGCGCGAAGTGGCTGAAGCCAAAGGTGTCTTCAAAGCCGAATTGTCCCTCGGGGTTCATGTCGCGAGAAGACAGCCAGAATCGGTCGCGCGCAAACAGGATTTCCCGGCTGTCCTTTTCGAGCGAGAAGGTGACATTGCCACGATCACCGGCAATCCCGCCGACAATGGTGGCCTGCTGCTCCTTGCCGCCGTCGCCATCCCGTTCGGGATAGGTATCACGCAAGGTGATTTCGGCACCTTCAAAGTCATCCCGGAGAATCACGTTAACCACACCGCCAATGGCATCGGAACCGTAGACGGCGGAAGCACCGTCGGAGAGCACTTCAATCCGCTCCACTGCGGCAAAGGGAATGGTATTCAGATTTTGGCTCGCGGCATTGATGACCGGGGAGCCGGGCACGCGACGACCATTGAGCAGTACCAGGGTGCGGTTGGCACCGATACCACGAAGACTCAGAGTGGCCTGAGACTGGGACGTGTTACCCGAGGTCTCGCGAAACGAGCCAAAGGAATTGAAACTGAGATTGCGAACCACATCAGCCACGGTCTGGAAGTTGGTGGCCTCCATGTCCTCGCGGTCAATGGTCATCATCGGCGTTGCGCCTTCGACCTGTGTACGTGTGATTCGCGAACCGGTGACCTGGACGCGGTCCAGCTCACGCATACCTTCTTCTTCCTCCTGTGCCACGGCGACCGGCGCTGTCAACGATGCGGTCACCCCCATGGGCAGGGCCGCCTGGACGGCCCGCTTGAGGCTGAATGGATGGGTCATGGTCCACCTCCTTCTCGGTTGTCAGGTAATTCCAGGGCTGTCATTGTCGGTATCGCCGGGCATCCTCGCCCGCTCGCGGCCTGCCCTGAAGACCCGCATCCCGCAGGTTGAGAGGCCCATCCAAGACCTCTCCGGAGCTGCGCTCCCAGGCCGCTTGCACGCATGGCGATCCCGCTAAACGCTTCCAAGCGAACCGCACCGTACCAAATACGACAGTGCTCGTAAATACGACCGGCTCCGTAGAATTGCCTTGCAAAATGGCCCGGCTTGCTGCTCCCAGACCGATCGGTCGGTGTTGTCCCAGAGCAACGCGCAGGGGGGTTGGATGGCTGCCACAGAGCGGCCCGGGGGGCTAGAATGGGCGCATGAATCAATCCAGCGCCCGATATGCCGTGTTCGGCCACCCGATTGGCCATAGCCGTTCGCCGGAGATCCATCATCATTTCGCCGAGACCACCGGGCGAACGATCCACTATGAGCGGATCGATCCGGGCGTGGATGGCTTTGAATCTGCGGTATCCGACTTCTTTCAATCCGGCGCCCAGGGGGCCAATGTGACCCTGCCCTTCAAGGAGCGGGCCTTTCATATGGCCGAGGCGCTGAGCGACAGGGCCAGACTGGCGCGTTCAGTCAACACACTGGCGGTCGGTCGTGATGGCCGGCTGATCGGCGACAATACCGACGGTGTCGGTCTCGTCCGGGACCTGACCGCCAATCTGGGCTTTTCGCTGGAAGGCAAACGGCTGCTGTTGATTGGCGCAGGCGGGGCGGCACGCGGCGTTCTGGGTCCGCTGCTGGAAAGCGGTGTGGAGGCGCTGTATGTCGCTAACCGGACTCGGGAGCGGGCCCAACAGCTTGCTCAGGACTTCCGGGACACTGGGCCGGTCAGTGGCGGCGGTCTCGATGATCTGCCAAATCAGCTTTTCGATCTTATCCTGAATGCCACTGCGGCAAGCCTCAGTGGCGACAATGTGGACCTGCCCCATCGTCTTTTCGCACCCCACTGTCTTTGCTACGACATGAGCTACGCCACCGAACTCAGCCCCTTTCTACAACAGGGCATCAGACATGGCGCCCATGTGGCGGATGGCTGGGGCATGCTGGTGGAACAGGCCGCAGAGTCGTTTCAGATCTGGCATGGGATTCGGCCGGATACTGCAGATCTCCTGGAATGGTGAGATGGCTCATCACGGGCTGGCCTGGGGTTGCCCCTCGACCCAGGGGCAAAGATGGCGGGGCGTGCCGGGTGAGGGATTGTAATCGCGGCTAAAGCCTCTCCCACGGTGCCGGGGAGAGGCACCGGTTTTTGCTCCTTGCCCCTCTCATAGATAACTATCTTTGAGACGGACATAGTGTTCGGCGGAGTATTTTAGCTGTTCAAGCTCCCGCTCACTGAGTTCGCGGGCGGGACGGGCGGGGGAGCCGCGGTAGAGCCAGCCTGATTCCAGCTCCTTGCCGGGGGTTACCAGGCTGCCGGCGCCAATGATCACATCATCACCGATCACCACTCCGTCCATGACGATGGCGCCCATGCCAATCAGGCAGCGATTGCCGATGGTGCAGGCGTGGAGAAGGCATTTGTGGCCCACGGTAACGTCCTCACCGACAACGGTGGGTATGCCCCCGTCCGGGGTGTAGGGCCCGTCGTGGGTGACATGAATGACCGTTGCGTCCTGGATGTTGCTGCGCGCCCCGATCCGAATCGCATTGACATCCCCACGCACCACGCACATGGGCCAGATGGAGAC
>PWMQ01000016.1 GCA_003558125.1 Natronospira sp.
CCCGCTGCAGAATCTGAAGGTGCTTTACGGAACCGGCGCCATTCGCGTTGATGACAATAATGAGCTCAAGCGGGTGGGTGGTGTTCGCTACACCATAAAGGACGGCATCATCTTTGATGCCGAGCAGTTGCGTGCCGATGTGCGGGAGATGGTGCATGAGGCCAAGGAAGAAAGAGATATCGAACGGCTTACGCAGCCGGCGGCTGAGTTTTGATTTGGTGGTCGTAGGATTCGATTGGGCCCTGCTGGCGGAGGGTTTGGTTAAGTCTTATGGTTCTTAATCGCGGCTAAAGCCGCTTCCACGGTGCCTGTAGCGTATGCCGGAACCGCCGTGGGAGCGGATTTATCCGCGATTTCAGCTTCCTTGATACCAGTCCCGCAAAACCCGGATAAAGGTCTTCGCGCGGGGTGGGAAACCGACCGCTTCCATCGTGGTCCTGGCTTCACGGACCCGTGCCTGGAATGCCTCGCTGGCGGTTTGTGGGCCGTCCAGGTTGTCGAGACTGACGCGGAAAGGAAAGCCGCAGGCGTCGGCAAAGGCCCATTCAATGGCCTGAGGCCGGGCCTCGACCCGCTCGAACTCAGCCTGGCGCTCCGGCCCGCGACCATCGGGTTCATACCAATAGCCGTAATCCACCAGCTTGCGGCGGTGTGCCCCGGCGATGCACCAGTGGGCGACTTCATGCAGGGCGCTGGCGAAATAATCACGGGTAAATATGATTCGATGCCGAGGATGAAGCTCGTCCGCCGGCCGATACTCGGGCTCAGCACCGCCACCAATCAGCACGGTGTTGTGGCTGTCCTCGAAGGTCTCGTTGAATAACCGAATCAGATCATCGGCGTGGTGGGTGGTTTTGGACATCGGAAGGGGAAAATCAGTGCTGAGTGCTGAGTGCTGAGTGCTGAGTGCTGAGTGCTGAGTGCTGAGTGCTGAGGAGCAAGGAGCAAGCTATGCTCCTAACCCCTCACCCCTCGCCCCTAACTCTCTACGGCATCTGAATGCCGCCGCCACCGCCGCCGGGCATGCCGCCCTGGCCGCCGCCCATGCCACCCATGCCGCCGGTATCGCCCGGGGTCATGATCCGGGAGGCCTGTTCGCGGCGCATTTCCTCCACCTTCTTCATCATGTCTTCCAGGGCCTGACGGGCGTTCTCGTCGAACTGCTCCACCGCGGCTTTCAGGGAATCGGCCTCGATCTCGAAGGAGAGGGGCAGGGCGCCGGCTTCGGTCATCACCTGGGTATTGCCCAAGTAACGAACGCTGCGGCTATCGTCATCGCTGCCATCGGCTTTCACCGGCACCATGCAGCGGATACTGCCCACCCGCGCATCGGTGTAGGTCTCTTCCCGGAAAAGACCCTCGGCATCCATCTCCATGCGCGGCATTTCCTGTTCACTCATGCAAAAGTCTCCAGTCGATTGGGGTTGCCAGCCGTCTATTGTAACGGATGTAGGGGGTGGGGTTTCGAGCAGGGCCGTACTGTTTGCCCCTGGCGTGGTGCCGGATTTTGGGCTTGCCTGGGCTACACAGAGGACGCAGAGGACCCGCAGAGGGCCACAGAGATCTTCATTTCTGGGGCGGTGTTTTCCGTGGCTTTCTGCGGGTCCTCTGCGCTCTCTGTGCAAAAAATTTCAAGGCCGATCAGGGCACCTGGCCGAGCTAGCGCCCGAGCTTGGCCTTGAGAGCCAGTGCCAGGGCGCTTTCTGGTTCCTTGTTGCCGCCCTTGCCGCCACTCTTGCCGCGGCCACGGCCGCGCTGGGGCTTGTCGGCGGCCTTGCCGTGGGCACCGGGCTTGTCATTGCCGGCGCCGGCATCGGATTTCATGCTCAGGCTGATGCGCTTGCGGTCAACGTCCACTTCCATCACCCGAACCTGGACGATGTCTCCCGGCTTGACCACATCCCGCGGATCCTTGACGAAGCGGTCGGCCAGTTGGGAGATGTGCACCAGGCCGTCCTGGTGGACGCCCACATCCACGAAGGCCCCGAAGTTGGTGACATTGGTCACCACGCCTTCGAGCTTCATGCCTTCTTCCAGATCGCTGATCTTCTCCACCCCTTCCCGGTACTGCACCGTGCGGAAGGCCGGGCGCGGGTCCCGACCGGGTTTTTCCAGTTCGGCAAGGATGTCCTTGACCGTGGGCAGGCCGAACTGCTCGTCGGTGAATGCACTCGGGTCCAATGTTTTCAGGGTGCTTTCGTCGCCAATCAGTTGTCCGAGTTCACGGCCGGTCTTTTCCCGGATTCGTTCCACCACCGGATAGGCTTCCGGGTGTACTGCCGAGGCATCCAGTGGCTGTTCGCCCCGGATGCGCAGAAAGCCCGCGGCCTGCTCAAAGGCCTTGTCGCCAAAGCGATAGACCTTTTTCAGTTGGCTGCGGTTGGAAAAGGGGCCGTGCTCGTCCCGGTGCCGGACCAGGTTCTCGGCCAGGCTGCTGCTCAGTCCCGACACCCGGCTGAGCAGGGCCGCCGAGGCGGTATTGGCATCCACACCCACCGCGTTGACGCAGTCTTCAACCACCGCTTCCAGGCTGCGCCCCAGTTTCACTTGGCTGACGTCATGCTGGTATTGGCCCACACCAATGGATTTGGGCTCGATCTTGACCAGTTCGGCCAGCGGATCCTGGACCCGGCGGGCGATGGACACCGCCCCGCGCAGGGACACGTCCAGGTCGGGAAATTCCCGCGCCGCGGTTTCCGAGGCGGAATAGACGGATGCGCCGGCCTCGGAGACCACCAGGTACTGCACCCGGCCCATGCCCTTGCGGTTCAGTAGTTCCCGGATCAATCGTTCCGTTTCCCGGGAGGCGGTCCCGTTGCCGATGGCAATCAGGGCCACTCCGTGTTTTTCCACCAGGGCAGCAAGCACTTCCAGCGCTTGCTGCCACTGCTTCTGCGGGGGATGGGGATAGATGGTGGCGGTATCCAGCAGCTTGCCGGTGGCGTCCACCACCGCCAGCTTGGAGCCGGTGCGCAGCCCGGGGTCCAGGCCCAGCACCGTCTTCTGTCCCGCCGGAGCTGCCAGCAGGAGGTCGCGCAGATTGTTCGCGAAAACCTGGATGGCCTCTTCCTCGGCCTGCTCCCGAATCCAGTTGGTGAGTTCGGTTTCCAGGCGGACCAGGATTTTCACCCGGCCGGTGAAGCGCACTGCGTCCGCCAGCCAGTCATCCGCGGCCCGGCCCTGGTGTTCCCAGCCCAGATGACGAGCCACCATGGATTCGATCTGGCCGGGCTCGGCATTGTCCAGGGTGTCCGGGGGCAGGATGTCGAGGCGCAGCACGCCCTCGTTGCGGCCACGCAGCAGGGCCAGGAAGCGATGGGAAGGGATCCTGGCCAGGGGCTCACTGTGCTCGAAGTAGTCCCGGAACTTGGCCCCCTCCTGTTTCTTTTCCTCCACCACCCGCGAGGCAATCCAGGCGCCTTTCTGCATCCAGTCACGAATCCGGCCCACCAATTCCGGGTCCTCGGCCCAGCGCTCGGCCAGTATTGCCCGCGCCCCTTCCAGCACCTTGTCGACGCTGTCATAGCCGGCTTCGGCGTCCATGTAGTCAGCCGCCATGGCCGCCGGATCCTGATTGGGGTTCTCAAACAGGGCGTCGGCCAGGGGTTCCAGGCCGGCCTCGATGGCCATCTGGCCCTTGGTGCGACGCTTTTTCTTGTAGGGCAGGTAAAGATCCTCCAGCCGCGTCTTGTTGTCCGCGGTCAGAAGGGCCTGGCGCAGCTCCGGCGTCAGTTTGTCCTGTTCTTCAATCGCCTCAAGAATGGATTCGCGGCGGTCCTCCAGTTCCCGCAGGTAGCCCAGGCGCTGTTCCAGTTCCCGCAACTGGCTGTCATCCAGGCTGCCGGTGGCCTCCTTGCGGTAGCGGGCGATGAAGGGGACGGTGGCGCCGTCATCCAGGAGGCCCACGGCGGCGTCCACCTGGGAGCGGCCGACCTTCAGTTCATCGGCAATGCGCTGGCTGATGTTGTGGCGGGAGAGGGGCTGACTGCTGCTTGCGTCACTCATGGGGATATCCGGTCTTGCTGATTGTGGGATTAAAGGAGGCGCATTAAACCCGCCCAGGGATGGGGGTGCAAGATTGAAATCCATGGCTGCTTGTGTTTTGACCCCTACCGCAACCTGTTGCAGAATCATCGGCAGTGAACCGGAGGGGATGACCGGTTCTGAACGGAGGGCTGAAATGCTGGTCAAAGTTGCCGGCTCACCCTCCCAGGAGATCTGTCACGGATATGACCATTCCGAATCAACATCGCCGGTCCACCTCGGCCCTGTTGTTCCTGCCAATCTGTTTCCTGTTGCTGACCGGGATGGTGGCTGCTGCGCCGGATGGGGTGTTCGGTCACGAATCCCTTGATGAGCTCCTCTCCGCGGTGGAGGCCCAGGCACAGCAAGATCCCCAAAAGGCCCTGGCCACCCTTGAGAGCGCATTGGCTGAACTGGAGCTGGATGAGCAGCCGGAAGCGGCAGTCAAACTGCTCAATCGGCGGGCGGAATTATTGCGGGATCAAGGGGAAACCGAGCAAGCCCTGCTGGCGCTGGAACTGGCAGAGGACTTGGCTGTTCAACTGGATGATCCCGTTCCCGCAGTGCAGGTTCAGCAGATGCGCGGGACGATCTATCTGGACCGCGCCGATTTCGATCGTGCCCTTGAGATCAACATGGCCGTTCTCAACCAGGCCCAGGCTCTGGCGCATGCCGAGCTTGAGGCGGCCGCTCGCAATGCCATCGGCAACATCTATTTCAGCCTTGAGCAGCCTGAACGGGCCCGCCGTTTCTACCGCGCGGCGGCGGAGATTTATGAGGAACTGGACTCCCGGGAGCGGCTGGGGAGCCTGCTGGGCAATATCGGCAATACCTATAATAGCGAAGGTCGTTATCAGGAGGCCTTGCCCTATCAGCGTCAGTCTCTGCGCATTGCCCGGCAAGAGGGGCGGGAGATTGGTGCTGCTTATCAACTGATCAATCTCTGCAATACATTATGGCTGCTCGAGCGCATGGAGGATGCCAGGGGCTATTGCCGGGAGGGCATCCCGCTACTGGAAGATGCGGGCCACTATCGAGCCCTCCATTTCGCGCTCAATCTCATGGGGGATTTGCGGGTTGCCGAGGGTGATCCCGAGGCTGCCTTGAGTTATCTCTTGCGTGCCCTTGAGATTGCCCGGGAAATGGATTCGCCCCGCCTGCGCGAGGCCAGTCATGGAGATCTGTCTTCCCTGTACGAGACCCTCGGCGATTATCAAGCCGCCCTGGAGCACGCCCGGGCCCAGTTCGAGGCTCATCACGAGGTAATGGACAGTGAACGCCAGCAGCGTATCGTCGAACTAGAGCAGTCCTATGAGGCCGAGCTGAGGCGCCAGGAGATTACGGCCAGGGAGGCTGAAATTTCCCGACTGGAACTGGAGTCGGAGCTGAAGGAAGCGAGTCTGCGTGAGCGCCAGACCCTGATGCTGGTGGCCTTCAGCCTGTTTGTCGCGACCGCCATCGTGGCACTGCTGCTTTGGCGTGGCTATATGCTCCGGCGTCGCAGCAGTCGGCGCATTGAGGAGAAGAATCGCGAGCTCAATGAAGCACTCAAGACCATCAGTCGTCTGGCCCGACAAGACCCGCTCACCGGGCTTGCCAATCGGCGTCGTCTGATGGAGGTGCTCAAGTCCGAATTGTCCCGCCGCCATCGGACCGGTGCCCCTCTTACCCTGGCTCTGGGCGACATCGATTACTTCAAGCAGCTCAATGACCAATACGGTCATCAGGTGGGGGACCAGATACTGATGGGGCTGGCGAAACGGATGCGCAGTTGCCTGCGGGAGAGTGACTTGCTCTGTCGCTGGGGAGGCGAGGAGTTCCTGATCCTGATGCCGGAGACAGATGCCGAGGAAGCCCGCCTGGCGATGGAGAAGGTCTGTGCCGCGGTGGCGGCGAAGCCTTTCGAAACGGACGCCGGTCCAGTGGAAGTCACCATTACCTTCGGTGTGGCCAGTGTCCGCGGTGACGACTTCAAGTCGGCCGTGCGGGTCGCTGACCGGGCCATGTATGCCGGCAAGCATCAGGGGCGCAATCGGGTGATGGTCCGTATCGAGGGTGGCGACGCCGAATAGCCCATCAGCGGATCAGGCGTGGTACCAGCCCGGTCAGCAGGATCAGCAGACACAGTTCCACCATTGCCTGGATCATGATCACCCCCGCCGCCAGCTCCGCGCCAAAGGGCAGGGCGAGGGCAAAGGGAAGGACCACAAAGGAGTTTCGGCTGCCGGCACTGAACAGCAGTGTGCGCTGACCGGGTATCGACAGGCCTGTCAATCGACCGGCGAGCAGTGCCAGGCTCAGGGCCAGCAATGCCCAGAGCAGGAACACTGCCGTGACCGGGAGCAGTTGACTGAAACTGTCTGATGGCAGATCCGCCAGTTGGGTTGCGGCGACCAGAAAGACCACGGGTAGCAGAAACAGCAAGGGTGCCCGCTGCGCGGCTCCCAGGGTGGACTGCAGCAGTGGTCGCCCGACGCTCAGATAGCGAATGCCCAGGGCGAGCGCCAGGGGAATGGCAAACAGGCCAATGAATACCACCAGGAAGCGCAGTGGTTCGAAGCTCTGCAGCTGCCCACTCCCCAGCAGAATCATCAGCCAGATGGGTACCGCGACCACCTGCCCGAGCAGCAACAGCGGAACGGCCGTCGTGGCCCGTTCGGGATTGCCACGGCCGATCAGATTGAAGGCAAGAAACCAGTAAGTGCAGGGCGCCAGCAATACGAGTGCCACCGCCAGCCGGATGACCGGATCCGCCGGCAGCAGGAACAGCACCAGCGCGGTTGCCAGGGGCAGCAGCAGGAAGTTCAGCGCCAGAATGGTGAGCAGAAAGTCCCGGTCCGCCAGACTGCGCCGCCAACGCCGCAGATCCAGGTGCAGGAAACTGACGAACATCAGCAGGGCCAACAGGGGCCAGAGCATGATGGACCAGCCGGAGACTGCTTCCGGCTGCCATTGGGCGACCGCCAGGCCGGCAAGCGCGGCCAGGGTCAGCGGCAGGACTTGCCAGCGTTCCAGATTGAGGTAGCTGAAAAGGCGGTGTCGGGCGGAGAGCATACAGGCAGTTTGCCCGATCCCGAGGGGCGGGGAAAGACGGTGTCCAGGAGCCTGCAGTCAATCCATTCGCGCCAGCAGTGGCTGCGAATGGATTGACCAGAGCTTGCTCAGTAACTGCCCCGCATGAAGTCAATGGCCGGGATCAGCGCCTCCCGCCAGCGCTTGCCCAGCGTGGTGTCATAGCGGGGGTCGCTGTTCTGAACGGTCAGTAGCAGACTTTCGATCCAATGGTCGTACATGTGCGGTTCTACCGGGGCATGCCCCTTGCGGCTGTGTACCTTGGCGATATCCTCGATCTGGCGCCGGGCGACGCCGGGGCTGCCGGCGTAAGTGATGACCATGCTGATGCCGCGCCGGATAAGCTTGTTCTGTTTGGGCCAATCGGTATGCGCAAACATGGCCGGGAAGCGCTCATTGCTTGCCAGCAGACGTTGATAGAAGTCCGCCACGAAGTCCGGGTTTTCTCGCAGGCAGCGGCCGAAGCTCTGCTGCACGTCGCCAAACTGATCCATTTTTCACCTTCAAGTCGGAAATCAAGCGCGGATGCTACGCGAGCGGCAATGATACCAGCTTGATTTAGATCAATCTAATACTTGACGGCGGCTTACCATTCAATTCGGGCCCGGTCCCGCCAGAATCCGCCGCTCTCGGTGGCCTCCGGATCGCTGGCCAGCCAGACGATGGTGTCGATGCCTTCCTCGATTGAGCGGCTGGCATCCCCGCCGCCCAGGTCGGTGCGCACCCAGCCAGGGCAGACCGAGTTGACCAGAATCCCGCGTTCGGCCAGTTCTGTCGCGAACACCCGGGTGATGCTGTTAAGAGCGGTCTTGGACAGGCGATAGCCCAGCCAGCCCCCGTCCATGTCGCTCAACTGCCCCATTCCGGAAGAGACATTGACGATGCGCCCGCCCTCGGGCATCAACAGGGCCAGGGCCTGGATCATGCGCAGGGCGCCCAGGGTATTGGTGTTGACCGTTTCCATGATGGTCATGGGTGAGACCAAAAGGGGGTTGGCCGAGCGCTCGCCCCCTGCCTGACGGGTTTCCAGGATCAGCCCGGCATTGTTGACCAGCACATCCACCCGCTTGTAGGTCTCGCGGATATAACGGCCCAGATCCCGGACCTGGTCAGCACTGGTCACGTCCACCACCCGCAGCTCCACCGACAGTTTGTCGGCCTGCATGGATTCCACCGCGCGGGTGCCGGATTCGGAATCCCGGGCACAGGCGATCACGTGATAGCCCTGCTCGGCCAGGGCGCGGGCAGTGGCCTGGCCCAGGCCGCGGTTGGCCCCGGTGACAACGGCGATTTTTGATTGCATCCTGATGCTCTCCCGTGTGCAAATGGGCGGGATTATACCGCTCAGGCGACGATGGAGCAGCGATGTTCACATGACTGCCATTCCCCTGACAGTTCGTCTGGCCTCCACTGCCTGGATCATCCTCTGGGTAACAGTGGTGCTGAACAATCAGGGCCCCCAGAACTTCTTCTGGCTCTGCAACATGGCCAAGTTCATTGTCCTGTTCGCCATCTGGCGGGGCGATCGCCTGCTGATTTCCAGTCAGGCCGGAGTCATGACCCTGGTGGGCATTGGCTGGACATTGGATCTATTCTTGGGCCTTCTGCTTGGCGGCAGTCCCACCGGTTTCACCGATTACATGTTCGGTGACGAGCTGGCCCCGGTCGCCCGGGCGGTCTCGCTCTATCATGTGGCCTTGCCGCCGCTGATGATCTGGCTGGTCTGGCGGCTGGGTTATGACCGGCGCGGGCCCTGGTTGCAATGCCTGATCGGTGCACTGGGTGTGGTGGGCGCCTGGCTGTTTACCGAGCCTTATCGCAATGTGAACTGGGTCTGGTCCCCCTTCGGGGTGGAGCAGACCTGGATGCCGGATCCTCTCTGGGTGCTCGTTTTGATCGTGGCCTATCCGCTGGTTCTGTATTTCCCGGGTCATTGGTTGTTGCTGGGGATCAAGCGACTGCTGCCGGCTCGCTCCACCCAACCGTGATGTCATTGGCTCGTGGCCTTGTCCTTTGGCTTTGGTGGGGATCGTTTTTCGTTCCCGGGGGTCAGATACCCGGTAAGCGATGCGCAGCAGAAATAGGGAAAACTGTCTCAGTGATACCCATTGCGGATAACAATCCGACCCACCGTACTCCTGTGGTCACCTGGGTGATTCTGCTTGCTTGCATTGTGGTGTTTCTCTGGCAGATTACGCTGTCGGAACAGGCTTTTCGGGCAATGGTCTTTCATCTCGGGGTGGTGCCCCGGGCCCTCTTCGAAGTCCCCCTGGGGCATCCCGATCTGCTGATCCCGCCGCTACTCACACTCTTTACCTCCATGTTTCTCCATGGTGGGCTGCTGCATCTGCTTGGCAACATGCTGTTTCTCTATGTGTTCGCCAATAACATTGAGGACAGCATGGGGCATGGGCGATTTATCGTTTTCTATCTCCTCTGCGGACTGGCTGCCGCATTGACCCAGGCATTGATGGCGCCGGATTCCACCGTGCCCATGGTGGGTGCCAGTGGCGCCATCTCGGGTGTGCTGGGGGCTTATCTCATGCTTCATCCCTTTGCCTGGATCAAGCTGCTGGTTCCGTATTTCGTGATCTTCTTCCTGTGGCTGCCGGCCTGGCTGATGCTGGGCCTGTGGTTTGCCTTCCAGCTTTTTCAGTCCATGATGACCCCCGCTGATCAGGCTGGTGTTGCCTTTGCCGCTCATGCCGGTGGCTTCGTGGCCGGTGTGGTTCTGGTGCTGTTCTTCAAGCGGCCCGGGGTGAGGTTGTTTCGCTAGAGTCGGCTTCTATTGAGTTAGTCCCCTTTGATGACGGTGACGGGTTGGGTCCCGGCCTAGGTGGCGACAGGCCTTTCCAAGAACGCCGTAAACGGGCCCTTCCCTGCACCCCCAACGAGCCCGCGTTCACAGTGAGATTCGTCGCTCCAAGGCGCAGTGCGCCGCACAGTAGTAGCACTACGGGCAAACACTGCAACGCCGGAGCGGCGGATCTCACTGTGAACCCGGAGGGACCGACCGTATTTCGCCTCTCGCTTTGTTGCGCCTCGCTCATGTAGCACAGCGGCTACACCACGCTCGGCGCGCCGCGCGAGAGACGAAATACGGTCGGTCGCGGGTTCGTTCGGGGCGCAGGGAAGGGCCTCCCTGGGGGCTCTGGGTTCGCCATCCTGGCTCACACAGTCTTGGAAAGGCCTGTCGCCACCTAGGCCTACCTTTGGTGGTGGTCACCTGGGCCGTGCTGGCGGAGAGTTTGGTTCAGTCTTATGTCCTAGTGCTATCTGGAGGCTTTTAATCGCGGCTAAAGCCGCTCCTACGGCGGATTTGGCGTCCGCTACAGGCACCGTAGGAGCGGCTTTAGCCGCGATTAAAAGCTACCGGATGGCAGCAAGGTGAAAAACTGAACTTGTGAACCACGCAGCTACCGAATAAGCCGTATTCGCGTAAAGTGGCCCAGCCTGACTCTGGATCATCGTGTCTAACCAGGAAACCTCTGATATCAGTGGTCTCAAAAGGAGAAAGCCAATGACTGCACGACAACGCAAGCCCCTGGGGCTGCTTGCCGGCATTGCCGCCGCATTGCTCCTGCCCGTCAACGCCCTGGCCCAGGAGGCCGAGGTGGGGAGCTACCAGGAGCCGCCCCAGGAAATCATCGATCTGGTGGATGCCCCCCTGACACCGCTGGTCAGCCTCAGCCCCCGGGGTGATCAGTTGCTGCTGATGGAACGCCCGCCACTGAGAACCATCCGTGATTTGGCCGAACCGGAAAAACGCCTCGCCGGTATCCGCTTCAATCCCGAGAACCGCGGTCCCAGTCGCCCAAGCTACTTTACTGGCTTGAGCTTGCAGTCCATTGATGAGGGCCGGTTGCGTGAAGTGGAAGGACTGCCCGAGCGGCCACGGATCCGGAACGTGAGCTTTTCCCCCGATGGCACGCAGCTCGCCTTTGTGCAGGTCGAACCCGAGCGCTTGGCCCTCTGGGTGGTGGATGTTGAAAGTGCCGAAGCCCGAGAGCTTGAAGGCCTCGACGTGAATGCCACCTATCCGGGCACGCCCTATGTCTGGTCGGTGGACAGCGAGAGTCTGCTGGTACGCCGGGTCAGCCCGGAACAGGGCGCTGCCCCTGATCGGGATCCGGTGCCCGATGGACCGATCATCCAGGAGAACCGCGGCCGTGCCGCCCCCGCCCGCACCTATCAGGATCTGCTCGAGGATCGTCACGACGAGCGCCTGTTCGAGCACTACTTCCATGGTGAACTGGTACGGGCCCGCCTGGATGGCGATCAGGAGGTACTGGCCGAGGGGATTCTGTCCGACTTCTCGCCCTCGCCTGATGGCAACTATCTGCTGGTGGAAACCCTGCGTGAGCCCTGGTCCTATTCCGTTCCCTTCTTCCGTTTCGCCCGCACCATCGAAGTGCTGGATCGACAGGGAGAGCCCGTGTACCAGGTCGTTGATCGGGACCTGGCCGATGATCTGGTCATTGCCTTCGATGCCACCGTGACCGGACCGCGAAGCGTGAGCTGGCGCAGTGATGCCCCGGCCACGCTGTTCTGGGCCGAAGCCCAGGATGAAGGCAATCCCCGCAAGGATGTGGATGTGCGTGAGCACCTCTATCTGCTGGAAGCACCGTTTGATGGCGAAGCGGTGAAGCTTGCCACTCTGTCCGACCGTTTCCGCTCGGTTCATTTTGGTGATGGCGACACCGCCCTTGTGCTGGAGCGGTGGTACAACAACCGTGACGAAAACATGTGGCGGGTCGCCCCGGATGCGCCCGAGCGGGAGGCCGAACGGCTCTGGACCCGCTCCTGGGAAGACCGTTACAACGATCCCGGCAGCCCCAAGACCCGCAGCAATGAAAGCGGCCACCGGGTTCTGGTGATGGCCGAAGGGGATCTGCTGCTGGCCGGTGACGGTGCCTCGGATGAAGGGGATCGCCCCTTTCTGGATCGCTTCAATCTCGAGGCGCTGGAAAGCGAACGACTGTGGCGGTCGACCTCGCCCTGGTATGAGCAGGTCACTGCCGTGCTGGACCCTGACACGCCGGTGGTATTGACCCGCCGAGAGTCAGTGGACGTTCCCCCCAACTTCTACTGGCGCGATCTGGCCACTGACAGCAAGAGCCGGATTACCGATTTCGAGCACCCGCTGCCGGAACTCAAGGGCGTGAGCCGCGAGCTCATTACCTATGAACGGGAAGATGGCTTGCCCATGTCGGCACAAATGTATCTGCCGGATGTCTATGATCCGGAAACGGACGGCCCCCTGCCCACGCTGGTCTGGGCCTATCCTCGGGAATATCGCAGTGCCGATGCCGCCGGTCAGATACAGGGCTCGCCCTATCAGTTCAATCGTCTCAGCTACTGGGGGCCGCATTTCGCCCTGACCCAGGGCTGGGCGGTGCTGGATCGGGCCACCATGCCGGTGGTGGGGGAGGATGACAAGGAACCCAATGACACCTTCATCGAGCAGTTGGTGATGAACGGCAAGGCGGCGGTTGAAGCCGGTGTCGAGCGTGGCATTACCGACCCGGAGCGGGTGGCCATCGGCGGGCATTCCTATGGCGCTTTCATGACCGCCAATGTGCTGGCCCATTCGGATACCTTCCAGGCCGGCATTGCCCGCAGCGGTGCTTTCAACCGTACGCTCACACCCTTCGGCTTTCAGCGCGAACAGCGCACCATCTGGGATGACACGGATCTCTACATCCGCATGTCACCCTTCTTCGCCGCCGATCAGCTCAGCCATCCGATCCTGCTGATCCACGGTGCCGAAGACAACAACTCGGGGACCTTCCCCATGCAGTCCGAGCGCCTGTTCGAAGCCCTGCGTGGTCTGGGTGGCACCGCCCGCCTGGTCATGCTGCCGGAAGAATCCCACGGCTATCGCGCCCGGGAATCCGTCCTGCACATGCTCCACGAACAACTGGAATGGCTGCGTGAATTCGTCGCCGAATAAGCAGGCTCTGTCAGAGCGTCAAAGGCCCCGGTTCTGCCGGGGCCTTTTTTGTTTATAAAGAGAGTTGTATTGGGTGGGCCGTGTTGATCGCTGAGAGACGGTTGCCAGGTTCTGGCTCTGGATTTTTGACACAGAGGGCGCAGAGGATTCGCAGAGAGCACAGAGGGCCTTTCGATTGGCGAGTCGCGGCGGTCAGTCCATCAACACGAATGCTGTAACCGCGATAGCCAGACCCAGCCCCATCAAGGTGTGACGGCTCCAGAGGAGTATTCGTTCGAGTGGGATTTCAGAAGCCGAAACATCAGTGTCTCTCTCTTCGAATAGCTTCCGTCGACGAATACGGATCAAGTCAAGGGAAGTCCCAGCGGCGACCAGGGCAAAAGCCATGGCAAAGCCAGGGTTATTGTTGGCAAACCAGAAAAATATTGCGGCAAGCAAGGATACTACCAAACCAAACCCATGGCCGATCATGTTCTCCCCTCCCTTATATGATTTGCCTGCTTCGCGCCCGAGGCTGATTCCCACTCCAAAATTTTGCCACAAAAAATCTCCGAGATCTCCGCCATGCCCAGCCGTTCCAGGGCGAGGGCGAACTGGTCGCCCGGTTGGGCACGTAAGTCAAGGATCTGGTCGGGCTCGGCCGGATGGGGCAGGCGCAGGGAGAGGGCGTGGAGCATGAGACGGTCAAGGCCAAGATGTTCCCGGAAGATACGGTTGTGTTCGCCGTCGCCATGGGTGGTGTCGCCGATGATGGGGTAGCTGATTCTTTCCATGTGGATGCGCAACTGATGGCGGCGGCCGGTTTTCGGCCACAGGCCCACCAGGGCGTAGCGGGAGGTGGGGTAGCGACGGTTGGCCACCGGCAGGGTGGCGGTGGCCAAACGACGATAATCGCTGGCGGCCTCCCGGTGCGCCTCGCGGTCATCGTCCCGCACCGGGCGGTCGATATGCCCCTCGGGCGGCTCTGGCCAACCACGGACGATGGCCAGATACGTTTTCTCCACCCGCTGCTCGGTGAATGCCTGGTTGAGGGCATGGGCGGTCTCGGCGTCGAAGGCGAAGACCAGCACGCCGGAGGTGGCCCGGTCCAGGCGATGGACCGGGTAAAGCCGCCGCCCCAACTGGTCGCGCAACGTTTGCAGCAAGTAGACCCGGTCCCGGGAGAGGGGGCTTCGGTGGACCAGGAGCCCCGATGGTTTGTGCACCGCCACCAACTGCTCGTCTTGATAAAGAATCGCTATTTCCATAAAGACACTATTCCCCGCCCATCGCTGCCACGCAAGTCCGCCGACCGGCGGGAGGCGGTGGGGACCTGATCTGCGTTAGACTCTGTCCCCCTGTATGCAATGACTGTTTTCTTTCGGGGGTCGTGTGAACAGGAAGTTACTGTTTTTTATCGCAATTGCTTTGGGTCTGGCGATCTGCCAACCGCTGCTGGCCGATGACCGGCCTCGGGCCCGGGATATCGGCCTGGCACCGGGTGTGCTGCCGACGGGTGAGTTGAATGCGATCACCGATGTGGAGGGCGTTCGTGTCGGGCATGTCTCTCTGGTGTCCGGTGAAGACATCCGCACCGGAGTCACCGCCGTGCTGCCCCATGAGGGCAATCTCTTTCGTGCGAAGGTCCCCGCCGCTGTCTACACGGCCAACGGCTTCGGCAAGGCGGCCGGCTTCGAGCAGGTCCGGGAACTGGGTGCGCTGGAGTCTCCCATACTGCTCACCAACACCCTCAGCGTGGGCACCGCGGTTCAGGCCGGGGTCCGCTGGACCCTGGACCAGGAAGACAATGAGGATGTGCGCTCGGTGAATGTGGTCGTGGGCGAGACCAATGACGGCTATCTCAATGAGATCCGGGATCAGTCCATACGCCCCCAGCATGTGTTTTCGGCCATAGAGTCCGCTGAGGGGGGATTAGTGGCGGAAGGCAATGTGGGTGCCGGCACGGGCACCCGCGCCCTGGGCTGGAAGGCGGGCATTGGCACGGCCTCCCGCACCCTGCCGGCGACCCTGGGCGGTCACACGGTGGGCATTCTGGTGCAGTCGAATTTCGGCGGCGTATTGACCATGGACGGCCTGCGGGTAGGAGAGCGCCTGGGTAATTACCGTTTTCGGGACGAACTGGAAACCGGGCTCGAGCTGGACCTGGCCCCCGAAGCCGAGGCCGGTTCCATCATGATCATCATCGCCACGGATGCGCCGGTCAGTGAGCGCAATCTGGAACGCATGGCCAAGCGGGCCCCCCTGGGGATTGGCCGCGTGGGCGGTTTCATGAGCAACGGATCGGGTGATTTCGTCGTCGCCTTTTCCAACGCCCAGCGCATTGATCATGACAGCCCGGCCAGCGGTCGCAGCCGCGAGGTGTTGCCGGATCGGGCCATGGATCCGCTGTTCATGGCCGTGGTGGAAGCCACCGAGGAGGCCATTCTCAACAGCCTTCTGAAGGCGGAAAGCATGACGGGGCGAGACGGCCATCACATGGAGGCGATTCCCGTTGAGGCCGTAAAGGAGATGGTGGATGAACGCTAGAAAACTTGCTCTGCTGTCGCTGCCCCTGGCGTTTATTCCAATCGCCTGTGAAGGGCCTGCGGGGGATGCCGAGGAGCGTGAGGCACGGATCATGGCTTCGGCCTATCCCGAGGGCGCGGCACTTTATGAACGTCAGTGCCGGGCCTGCCACCAGAGCGATGGCCAGGGCCTGGCCGGCACTTTCCCTCCCCTGGCTGGCCATGCCCCTGAACTGGTTCAGGCCGAGGGCGGGCGAGAGTATTTCATCCGCGTGATCCTCTGGGGTCTGGGTGGCGAGATCGAAATTCGGGGTGAGCGTTACGGCGGCGTCATGCCGGGCTTCGCGCGCCTGTCGGACGAGAACGTTGCCGCCATCATCAACCACAGTATTCATGCCTGGGGCGGGGAAGATGCCCTGCCCCAGGATTTTCAGTCCATCAAACCCGAAGAAGTCAGTGAGCTTCGCGAACCGCGGATGACGCCACGTCAGGTCCGCGAAACCCGACCGGAGTTTTGAGCATGAGCAATCGGAATATCTCAAACAAGCAACTGTTCATCCGCCTCGGCATTCTCTTCGGCATCCTTGCCGTACTCCTCGCCGCCGGTTTCATCATCCCCCGCCTGGAGTGATGCCTCCAGCTTCTCCATTGCCTCGCGGGCATCGTCATGATCCGGGTCCAGTTCCAGGGCCATCCTGAAGTTATGCTTGGCCGCATCCATCTCGCCTCGGTGCTGATCAATCTCCCCAAGGCGCCAGAAGGCCGCTGCCCGGCTGGGGCTGCCCGGAGTGATGAAGGGCAGATTGCTGTAGACCTCCAGAGCCTGCTGGCCCTCGTCCAGCCATTTGCCTGACAGGGCAGCCAGACGACCCATTTGATAAGCCGCCGAGTATTGCTCGGGCTCTAGCTCGAGGATGCGGCTAAGGGTCTCGTAGGCCAGCTCCCAGTGTTCGTGGGTGATGGCATTGAAGGCGATGCTCATTCCCATCATTTCCACGCCTTCACCGTTGTTCCAGGCAGCCCGCATCATTTCCAGCCCGGCTTCACCCTGGTCATCGTCCAGCAGGAAAATGGCCTCGGCGGCAAGGCCCCAGTACTCATCCATCTCCTTCAGCGCATCCCGTCCCTGACGGGCCCGTCGATTGCTGCCGCCGATGATGCGCGGAGCACCCAGGTGAAACTGCATCAGGCCGAAACGGTACTCGGGATTGTCCGGGGACTGTTCCACCGCTGCCTCCATGCTGTTGCGGATCTGCCGGGCAAGGCGCACCTGGCTCATGATGCCGCTGTCATCCAGTTGCGCGAGCAAGCCACCCACCAGATACCAGTGGTTGCTGCCGTCCTCGGGTTCCAGGCTGACAGCCTTTTCCAGATTTTCCAGACCGCGTTCGTTTTCCTCCAGCGCCAACAGGGTAATGCCCTTCATGCGATGCCAATGGGCGCTGTCTTCATCCCGAATGGTCTCAAGATGTTCCAGGGCCAGATCCGGCCGCCACTCATCCAGATGGCTCTGCGCCTTATCGAAGGCATGGAGGTTGCCCGTCATCGAGAGGGCAAGAAAGGCAAGGCAGAGTCGAAACAGTCGCATTGATGGATCCCTTTTGTGTTTAGGAACCTCTGATCAAAGGTTCCTTTATTTGTTGAATTCAGTAACGCCCCGGTTCATGCCGCCGGGAATCAGTCGGAGCTTTCCTGGCCTGGGCATTGCCCGAAATGGCTCTCCAGATGATCTTGAAGCAGCCCGTGATGGAGTTCCACTGCTTCTTCAAATGTCTGATGGGGCAGCTCCATCCAGCGCCGTACCTCGGGAGTGATCATGAACCAGCGGCCGCTGATCGTTTCCAGTTCAGTAAAAGCCTGAAGGGTGACAATGTGCTCACCGCCATCTTCGGTCGGGCCGATTCGTGACCTGGCCTCAACCTGGAAATAGGGCGCCACGCCGTACTCATAGCGATAGTCACCGGCTGATTCTTCTTCACGTACCGTCACTTCCAGGGCTCGTTCATCATTTTCCACCCAGCGAATGCTGTGAATGCCCTGGCTGCTCTTGATGGTCGCTTCAGGGCCATTGGGCAATAGCCATTGGGCCAGGTGCTCCGGGTCCGAGAGGGCCTGCTCGAGCTGGTCCTGGTCATGGCAGTACCGTTCACTCACTTCCGCTTCATGGCGATCAGGCAGGAACTGCCCACCGACTATCCAGATCCCAAGCAATATCAGCACGATCCCCACAATGTAATATGCCGCTTTCATACCCGCTATCCCCATTCATGCAGTCCGATTGACGCCAACCATGTTACCAGCACGCTTCCAGGCGCGGCTGGCTCTGTGGCCACTGCGGTCCAACAGTATGTAGAGGGCCGGCAGCAGGAACAGGCTGACCACGGTGGAGAAGGCCAGGCCGCCAATGACCGCTCGCGCCATGGGCTGGTAGGAAGGCCCGTCGCCGGCCAGGGCGGCATCACCGATGGCCAGGGGCAGCAGGGCGAGGATGGTTGTGGCCACGGTCATGAGGATGGGCCGGAAGCGATGCAGGCTGCCATGGTAGAGGGCATCATGCATGCTCATGCCTTTCCAGCGAAGCTGATTGACATGGTTCACCAGGACAATGCCATTGTTCACCACCACGCCCATGAGAATCAGGATTCCGATCATGGCCATGAAGGTGAAGCTGGTGCCGGTGAACAGGAAGAACCAGAACACGCCCGTGATGGAAAAGGCGATGGTGCTGAGAATGGCCAATGGTTTCAGCAGGGCCTCGAACAGCGCCGCCATGACGATGAAGATCAGAAAGATGGCCAGCAGGAAGTTCTGCATCATCTGCTGCACGGCTTCCTGGTCCTGCTCGAATCCGCGACCGAAACGCCAGCGATAACCGGCCGGTAACTGAACGTCATCCATGGCGGTTCTGATCCGCTCCTGGGCGGTGGCCGTGTTGATGCCGGGCGCCAGATCAAATTCGATCTGAACGGCGGTGCGCCGGTCCTGTCGCTGGATGGCCGCGGCCTGCTCGGCCACAGACAGTTCCGCCAGGCTGTCGAGGCGGGCGCTGCCTCCGTTGGGCAGTGCAATGGGCAAGGCCGCCAGTTGATTGAGTGAGCGGCGCTCCGCATCCCGGTAGATCACTCTCAGTTCAGTGTCCTCCACGTCACCGCGAAGTGCCCGCAGGTTTCGTCCCTGCAAGGCCAGTGACACCGAGTCGGCAATCTCCCTGGCACGGATCTCATGTTGTTCAGCCGCCTCGGGCCGGACCCGAACCTGAAGCTCCTGGGAGCGGTTCTCCATGACCGGGCGGGCGCGAACGATGCCCTCGAGACCACTGAGTTGTTCGGCAAGGTTCCGTGCGATGGGCATCATCTCCTCATAGCGTTCACCTTCCACCCTCAGGGTCAGGGTTTCGGCACCGCCACTGCGCTGCCAATCAAAACTGGGATTGCCAATCGTGATGTCGGGCAGATCTTCCATGACCCGTTCCCTGACTTCCGCGGCTGACAGACGGGCCGCGTCGCCGGTATTGAGGATCAGACCGGATTGGGCGCGACCGCTGTCGTACCATGAATAAACCGACTCCAGGTCAAGTTCTTCCTGATTGGCGTACAGGTGGTCTTCGATCTTCTCCACGGCACGTCGCATGTCATCCAGGGGGTGGCTGCCCTCAATGTGATAGTTCAGCCACAAGGTTCGACTGTCCTGCTGGGGGAACATCTCTGTCTGTACCGCATTGAGGGGGACCAGAATGGAGGCCATGGCCAATGCGCCAATGGCCAGGGTCATTCGGGGCCGGTGAAGGCTCCAGTTGAGTGCCTTGCCGTAGCGGCGGGCGAGGCCGGCCACCGGATTGGGCCGATCCTCTGCCGACTTCCCCGCTGACAGGCGGGAGAGCAGCAAGGGGATCAGGGTCAGGGAAATCAGTAGCGAAGCCAGCAGGGTCACCACGATGGCCGCGGCGACATGCTGCAGGAAAATGGTGATCTCATTGTTGCCACCAAACATCAGCGGCAGGAAGACAATGATGGTGGTCAGCGTTCCCGCCAGCACGGCGACACCCACTTCCCTGCTGCCCCGCAGACTGGCAGAGAGGGGTTTGCGTGCCTTTTCCTGGCGGTGGCGAAAGATGTTCTCGCTGACCACCACGGCATTGTCCACCAGCATGCCCACGGCCAGCATCAAGCCCATCATGGAAAGAATGTTCAGTGACAGGCCGAGCAGATACATCGCCGCGAGACTGGAGGCGATGGCGGCGGGAATGGTGGCCACCACGATCAGCGTGGTGCGGAAAGAGCGCAGGAAGAACCAGAGCACTGCCAGTGCCAGCAAGGCACCGACGAGACCGGCCCGTAGCAGCTGGCGCAGTGATTCGGTGACCGCCACCGATTCGTCGTTCATTTCGAATATTCGGATACCCTCAAACTCCGGGTCCTGGCGAACATCCTCCAGTTCGCTTTTCACCCGTCGGGCCACATCCACCAGATTGGCGCCGGATTCCCGCAGGATGTTCAGGCCCACCGAGGGTTCCCGGTCGAGCAGGCGGACCAGGCGGAGGTCGGCGGTGGTCTCCTTGAGTTCCGCCACGTCAGCCAGCCGCACACCCCGGCCCAGGGGCAATGCCGCCATCTCTTCCAGGCTGTGAAACTCGGCATCCGGTCGGACCCGTAAGCGCCTTGGCTCCTCGAACAGCAAGCCACCGGCCACCGTCTGGTGATTGCGCTCGATAATGTCAGTCACCTGGCGGTCAGTGAATCCATGGCTGGCCAGTCGGTCGGGATCCAGCTGTACTTCGATACGCGGTTGCTGAATGCCGTAGAGCTGGACCTGGGAGACGCCTTCAATGCGTTCCAGGCGGGCCCTCAGGTGTCGGTCCAGCAGGGTGTACTCCCGCGACAGATCCCGGTCCGAGGACAGGCGCAAGGTGAGCATGGGCTGATCCGAGGTGGAACCGGTGAATACCCGTGTTCTTTGCACGGTGTCCGGCAGCTCGTGCCGGATGGCGTCGATTCTGGCCTGGACCTCCAGGTTGCGGGGGCCCATCTCGTCGCCCCACTGGAAGAAGATGCGTACCTCCCCCTGGTCGGGGTTGGCGGTGCTGTCCAGGCGGTCGATGCCTCTGAGCGTGGCCACGGATTCCTCAATGGGACGCAGGACCTCCCGTTCCATCTCCTCCGGGCCCATGCCGGGGGCCTGGACCTGGATGAAAACACCCGGAAAATCCAGGTCGGGCAGTAGGGCCAGGGGCAGCATCCGGGTGGCAGCCAGGCCGGCTGCCACCACCGACAGGCAGAGCATGAGGGTGGTTACCGGGCGGCTGAGTGCCAGTCGGGTCAGGTTCATGCCCGCGCCTCCTGGCGACGACTCGCCTGTAGCCAGGTTTCGACACGCTCATAGGTGACCGGGATCACGATCAGGGTGAGCAGGGTGCCCACCAGCAGCCCACCGATGACGGTAATGGCCATGGGGGCACGCAATTCGCCCCCTTCGCCCATGCCAAGTGCCATGGGTAACAGGCCCAGCAGGGTGGTGAGCATGGTCATCAGAATCGGCCGCAGGCGGGTCTGACCGGCCTCGCTGATGGCTTCGCGCAGGACCAGACCATCCGCCCGGTTCCGGTTGATTCGATCCACCAGCACGATGGCGTTATTGACGATGATGCCCCCCAGCATCATCAGGCCGATGAACACCACCACGCTGATGGTGGAGCCGGTCAGCCAGAGACCGATGATCGCCCCGGCCAGCGCCATGGGCACGGTGAACAGAATGACGAAGGGGTGCAGCAGTGACTCGAACTGCGAGGCCATGACCAGATAGACCAGGAAGATGGACAGCAGCAGCGCCAGTTGCATGGCAGTGAAGGCGTCCTGCATTTCATCGCTCTGGCCCGAGACCCGGGCAGTCACGCCCTGGGGCAGCTCCATCTCGGCGCTCAGTCGCTCCAGTGCCTGGCTGGCGCGGCCGGTATCGCCATTGGCGGGGCTGGCGGAAATCACCGCGACCCGTTGCTGGGAATGACGGCGTACTTCCACCGGGCCGGTCTCGATCCGGATATCGGCGACCGCTTCCAGCGGCAGGCTGCGGGGATCGGCCGGATTGATGGGCAGGGCCTTCAAGGCATCCAGGGAGCGGCGGGTCTCCTCGCGGCCACGGACCAGGATGTCCAGTTCCCGTTCCGGCAGGGAATAGCGGCTGCTGGCCTGGCCGCGCACATGATCCGCGACTCGCCGGGCGACGATCCCGGCATCAAGGCCGAGGCCGGCGAGACGGTCGCGGTCGAAACGAATGCGAACCTCGGGATAGCCTTCTGCCATGGAAGAGCGCACGTCGCGGAAGCGTTCATCCCGGGAAAGCTGCCCAAAGACCTGGTTGGCCGCCTGCTGCAGGGACTCCAGACTGTCGGATCGCAGGGTCAGTTCCAGGGGCTGCTCGAAGCGCATGATGGCCGGTGCCTCGATGCGGCGGCGGATGTCGTCACGACCGTCCAGTGCTGCCCGCAGGCGCTCCGCCGTGGCCACCTCGGCGGCTTCACCCAGCCCCGGATGCAGTCGCACGGTTAGCTGACCATGGTTCTCGCCGGCGTCACCGGGTGCGGCATCCAGGCGATTGCCGGTGCCCGCAACCGATGCGGTCACCGCCACCCGGGGGTCATCGGCCAGCTCCTGGCGCAGGGCCTGGAGGGTGTCATCGGTACGGTCCAGGCCAGTGCCCGGGGGCAGTTCGATGATCATGTCGTACTCGCCCTGGCTGACCTCCGGGATGAGTTCGGTGCCCATCCGGGGCAGCAGGGCCAGTGACAGTGCCACCACCGCCAGGGTGATCAGCCAGACCTTGCCGGCATTGCCCAGGGACCAGTGGAGGACATGAGGGTAGCTGCTCTCCACCCGTCGCCAGGCAAAGTCGAATAGCTTGCGCAGCGGCCAGAGCAGGGCACGCATGGCTTCCGCCACCAGCCGTGCCGCGCCCCGCAGCAGGACCAGCAGGCCAAGGCCGGTACCGCCGACAATGCGCCCGGGCAGGCGACGCAGCCAGCCGCGCTGGTCTGCCTTCTCGGCCTCTTCCAGGTCGGATTCCGGCCGCTGGCCGGGCACCGAGAGCATGGGAATGACGGCCAGGGCAATCAGCAGGGCCAGCAAGAGGGAGAAGGTAATGGTCAGGGCCTGGTCACCGAACAATTGTCCGGCCAGGCCTTCCACGAAGATCAGCGGCAGGAAGACGGCAATGGTGGTCAGGGTGGAGGCCGTGATGGCACCGCCCACTTCGCTGGTTCCCCGGCGCGCCGCGGTGAGCGGATCGTCACCGGCCTCGCGCCGTCGGGCAATGCTTTCCAGCACCACGATGGCGCTGTCCACCAGCAGGCCCACTGCCAGCGCGATGCCGCCCAGGGACATGACATTGAGGCTGATGCCGGTGCCGTGCATGAGCAGGAAAGTGCCGATCACCGACAGGGGAATGGAGATGCCGATGATCAGGGTGGGGCGGGCACTGCCCAGGAAGAGATACAGCATCAGGGCAGCCAGCAGGCCCCCGATCACCCCGGCCGAGATCACTTCCCGCACCGCCTGGCGAATGAAGGTGGACTGGTCGGCAATGACCTCCACCTGCATGCCGGCCGGCAGTTCCCGCTCCAGGCGGGACAAGTGCTGGCGGAGCAGTTCCGCCACCCGCACGGTGTTGGCATCGCCTTCCCGGTAGACGCCGATCTCCACCGCCTCTTCGCCGTTGAGGCGGGTAATGGCTTCCCGATCGCGATAGCCCATGCGGACTTCGGCGATATCACCCAGTCGGAGGGTTGCCCCCTCGCGCCGGCCGACCACGGTCTGTTCGATGTCATCCAGGTTCTCGAAGCGGTTGAGGGTGCGGACCAGCAGCTCGCGGGAGCCTTCATAAAGACTGCCGCTGGAAACATTGATGTTCTCGGATTCCAGGCGATTGCGGATGTCTTCAATCTGCAGGCCCAGGGCGGCCATGCGATCGTCGTCCACCAGTACCTGGACTTCACTGTCCAGACCGCCGGAGACCCGAATGGCGGCAACCCCTTCCACGGTCTCCAGTTCCCGGCCCAGTTGGTCCTCGGCATAGCGGCGCAGGCGGTCAAGATTGTTGTCCTGGCCATCGCCCAGGCTCAGACGGAGAATGGGGTCGGTGCTGGGGTCAAAGCGCAGCAACAGCGGGCGCTCGGCTTCCAGCGGCAGATTGATGCGGTCGAGTTTTTCCCGTACCTCCACCACTGCGGTGTCCATGCCAGTACCCCAGGCGAATTCCAGGGTCACATCGGACTGCCCGGCGCGGGAGACGGACTGCACCCGACGCACGCCGCTGACCGTTGCCAGCACTTCTTCCACCGGCCGGGTCAGCAGGTATTCCACCTCCTGGGGTGCGCCGCCGGGCAATTCGGTGCGCACGGTGAGGCTGGGGTAGCTCATTTCCGGCAGCAGATTGACCGCCAACCGGGTCTGGGCGACCAGGCCGAAGACCACCACGCCCAGGGCGATCATGGCCATGGTTACTCGTCGCCGTGTCGCCAGTTCCACAATGCCAAGGGTCTTGCGTCGCATGTCAGGCTTCCTGTCTCGTCAAAAGGGGCAGTGCAGGGCGTGTCTGGAATCAGCCGCGGCCCGTTTCGGCCAGGCGCTTGCTGCTCTCCTGGCCACCGTTGATGCGCACACGGGCGCCGTCACGCAGAGTGGCGTGGCCCAGTGTGATCACCGGCTCGTCTCCGCTCAGGCCGTCAGTGATCTCCACCCAGCCCTCCTCACTCAGGCCGGTCTCCACCTGACGGCGCTTGGCGACCCCGTCTTCCACCACAAACAGGCTGGCGCGACCGTTTTCGAATTGCAGTGCCTGACGCGGCACCATCAGGGCGTCATCACGGGTGTCATAAAGGATGCGCACCCGGGCGAAGGCCCCGGGGCGGAGCAGGCCGCTGCTGTCTTCCACCCGAACAGTGGCCCGAACCGTGCCCGAATCGGTATCCACCACCGGGCTGATGCGGGCGATGCGGCCGCTGTGAACCCGGTCCGGGGAGGCATCGCTGCGGATCTCCACCAGCTGGTCCACGGCCAGACGGCTCATCAGGCGCTCGGGGACATGGACTTCCGCTTCAAGATTGCGGGTGTCGGTCACCCGGAACAGCACATCGCCGGGATTGACGTTGTCGCCCATGCGAATATGGCGTTCCGATACCACCCCGTCCACCGGAGCCTTGATGCGGGTTTCCTCAAGCTCCACCTCGGCCAGGGAGAGAGCGGCACGCTGGGCTTCGACCTGAAAGCCCAGTTTTTCCACCGAGTCGGAACTCACCAGCTGGTCCTGAAGCAGCTGTTGCTGGCGCTTGTAGTCCTGTTCCAGGCTGGATAGATCGGCACGCCGCTGTTCCACTTCCAGACGGCGACGGCGATCGTCCAGTACCGCCAGCACCTCGCCGGCCTTGACCGCATCGCCTTCTTCCACGCGCAGTTCCCGGACCAGGCCCTCGGCACGGGACGGAACCCGGGCGTCGTGAACAGCCTGCAGCGTCGCCGTGGTCCGGTGATTGGCGCTCACGCTGTCGCGCCTCGGCTCCTCGGCCTGCACGCTGGTGCGGCTGCTTTCCTCCTCATCCTGGCCTTGATCCGCCGGAGCCTCCTGCTGGCAGGCGGCCAGTGCCAGGACCACCAGGGCCAGCAGGCTCAGTCGCTTGATCTCTGTGATGCTCATGATTCGTACTCCTGCGTCACCGGATGTGACTTACCGTGTAGGTGATGTAGCGAAGTATAACAGTAAATTTCTCATGTGCAAGTCCCCATTTGTCCGGTCTGCCGCTGCCCCTGGCTGGGCTATCCTGCCCAAATGGGGGGGGTGGTCGGCTTACTTGCAAGTGCCTGGGGGCGATTTTTTCCTTCCGGCGCGGGATGGCATAGAATCAGGCCCCTGTTTTTCTTGCTGGAGTGGACAATGCATCGCATGACAGCCCTGCTCGTGGCGGCCGGACTGGCCATTTCCCCGGTCCTGGTCGCCGAGAAAGCCCCCCGGGATTACCGCGCCGAGGCCATTGACATCCTCGAGTCCGTCCCCCTGATCGATGGCCACAACGATGTGCCCTGGCAGTACCGCCAGCGGGCGGACAACCGCCTCGGCGAGATCGATTTTGCCGGTGACACCCGTGAGCTCGATCCGCCCATGCACACCGACATCCCGCGTCTGCTTGAAGGTCGGGTGGGTGGCCAGTTCTGGTCGGTCTACGTCCCCCCGGCCATGGATGGTCCGGAAGGCACCCGCGCCCAGCTGGAGCAGATTGACGCGGCCCGTCGTCTGATCGCCTCCCATGATGAACTGCGCTTCGTGGAGACGGCGGATGAGCTGGAAGCCGCCTTTGAGGAGGGTCATATTGCCTCCCTGCTGGGCATGGAAGGCGGACACGTTCTCGACAACAGCATCGCCACCTTGCGGACCTTCTATGCCCTGGGTGCCCGCTACATGACCCTGACCCACTGGCAGAACACCGATTGGGCCGATGCCGCCACCGATGACCCCGAACATGACGGGCTGAGCGCTTTTGGCGAGGCCATCATTGAGGAGATGAATCGCATCGGCATGCTGGTGGATCTGTCCCATGTGGCCCCCTCCACCATGCATGATGTGCTGGATGTGACCGAGGCGCCGGTGATCTTTTCCCATTCCTCGGCCATGGGGGTGACCGATCATTCCCGCAATGTGCCCGACGATGTACTGGATCGCCTGCCGGAGAATGGCGGTGTGGTGATGGTGACCTTCGTGCCCTCATTCGTCAGTGAAGCGGTCCGCGAGCATGGTGCCAAGCGGGCGGCGGAACGGGCCCGCCTGGAAGCGCTTTACATTGGCCGGCCGCAGCGGGTGGAAGCCGGCCTGGAGGCCTGGGATGACGCCAATCCCGAGCCTCGCGCCACCCTCGCCGATGTGGCCGACCATATCGATTACATTCGCGACCGCATTGGCGTCGAGTACATCGGTATCGGTGGTGACTATGACGGCATAACCAGTCTCCCGGAGGGCCTGGAGGATGTTTCCACCTATCCGGATCTGTTTGCCGAGTTGCTGCGCCGGGGCTATGAGCGGGAAGAGCTGAAGAAAATCGCCGGTCTCAATGTGCTGCGGGTCATGCGGGCAAACGAGGCCTTTGCCGCGGAGCAGACCGAAAAGGGAAGGCGCCCGGTGGATGTGCGCATTGACGATTTTGACTGACAACGGTGTCTGATCAGCCTGGAGGTGGAGCGGTGAAACTGGGTTACACGGTGGGGATTGTGCTCGGCATTATTGTCGTGCTGCTGGTATTGCTGACCGGCCTGCTGCCGGATACGGCGGCCCGCGAGGGTGAGGCACGATTCTGTGCCGATCGGGAGACCGTCTTTGCCCATTTTCACCAGCCCGAGCGGATTACCGCCTGGTCCAGCATCTTCGGCTCGGTGGAACCGGACGAGGTCGAGCTGATTGGCGACAGCGGCGAGGCATCGGGGCTGCGCCTGACCGACGATCAGCGTTGGCTGCAGCTTGAAGTGGTGGACAGCCAGGCACCGGAGTTCCTGCGCTATCAGTTCTCTACCCACGACGGTCTCTCTGTTGCCGCCGATATCAGCCTTCAGGCGCAAGACAGTGACACGGCGGCGTCGGTGACCATGGAGCAGCAGTTTTCCACCTACTTTGGTCGCTGGGCGAGGTTTTTTGTCGGCGGTGTCTTTGCCGACCTGATGCAGGAAGAGTTTGAAGGCATCCACCAGGTCCTGGCGGAAGCCGGCCATGAATGTCCGGCCAGCTAGTCGGTCCGCCTCGGCCGGGGTTCAGCCTCGGCCGAGGTGGAGCAGCACCGGGGCAGTGGCTGGTCGCTGAGCGGCTTCGGGGTCGGGCCGGGACCAGGGCAGTGCCGAATCATCCAGCCATTGTCGAATGGCCTGGTATTCATCCTTGCCGCCCCGATGTCCCCGGTAGATCATCAGACTTATGAGGCCATCCGCGCAGAGGTTGTCCCAGGCCGCACGGATGGCGGTCAGGGTGGTGTCGGGGCGGGTGACAATGTCATGGTCGCCGCCGGGCAGATAACCGAGATTGAACATCACCACCTTGAGCCGCCCCCGCATGTGGTCGGGCAAGACCTGGTCCAGGCGTTCGTGACCGCATTGCCGTAATTGCACCCGCCCGTTCAGCCCGGCCTGTGCCAGCCGTCCTTCGGTGGTGCGGATGGCGGCCTCCTGAATATCCAGCCCCAGCACCTGTCCCGTTTCGCCCACACACTCGGCCAGAAAACGGGTGTCATGGCCATTGCCCACGGTGGCATCCACGGCACAGTCCCCGGCCTGCAGACGAGGCCGGATCAAGGTCTGGGCCAGCTGGGTCAATGGCTGTCGCATGGCTTTATTCCTGTCGGCCTAGTCGCCGCCGGTGGCGGTCCGCTGCCGCTCGTGCCAGTACTGGGCATCGGCGGGACGGGGGATGGGGCTGCCTTTCTCCAGGTTATCGGCCAATAGCCGGGCGTAATGGGGGGCCAGCAAGGCACCGCGGGAGCCCAGGCCATTGAACAGGGCGAGCTGAGGATGGGCCGGGTGGCGCCCGATCACCGGATGGTGGTCGGTCTTGCCGGGGCGGACCCCGGCTTCATGACTGAGAATCTCGACCTCCGGGGGATCAAGAAAAAGGTTGCGGAACGCATCCAGCAACTCCCGGCGGCCGGCCTCGGTCGGGTTGGGGTCATTGTCATCGCGACGGTAGGTCGCGCCCAGGCGGTAGCGGCCTTCGCCCAGCGGAATCAGCCATTTGCCGGCATTCAATACCCCCTCGGGCAGGCTGCGACGGATGCCCACCGTCAGAATCTCTCCCTTGGACGGTCGCACCGGCGCCCAGTGGAACCAGGGATTCTGACGGACCCGGAATCCCTCGCAGAAAATCACCTGGCGGGTGCGAACATGTTTCCACTGAACCAGCCCGTCCCCCCGAAGTTGCAGGTCCGCATAATCCAGAGCCTCCTCCTGCAGGCGGGCGGTGTCCTGGAAGAACTGGCGCAGGCGGTCCAGCAGGCGGGGCAGGTCCACCCGGGCGCCCCGGACGCAAACACTGCCACGGGGGTCGGCCAGGCCGTGGCCGATGGTGCCGGGGGCATGGCGTTCGCCCAGATAGGGGGCATAGGCGGGGTCCGCCTGACGCTTGGCCAATTGGGCCACTTCCAGGTCGTCATTGAGCAGACGCCAGATGGCGCACTCCTGAAAGACGATGAAACGGAATGCCTCTTCGATTTCACCATAGATGTCGGTGGCGCTGCCGATCAGGCTTTCCAGTTCCGCCAGCCGGGTAAACCGCCGCCCGGAAAGGGGGCTGACAATGCCCCCCGCCACCCGGGAGGCCCCCCGGTCGGCATCGCCGACCGGGGGGTCGATGATGAGCACGCGACGGTGGCGCCTGACCAGTTCCCAGGCCAGCAGGCTGCCGGCCAGGCCCTGACCGACGATCAGGGCATCCACGAATTCGGGTTGGGTATTCATTCGCTCGGCGGCCCTCTGGTCCATGGCGGATGGCGATCACTGACTCAATTGTATGCCAGTGGGGCAGTCCCCGGGCAAATCGGCGGAAGTGGCTTCCGGCGCTTGCCTGTCCCCGTGCTATCTTGTGTCCCTTTCAATTTGCACACTCTGGATCAAGGGGGAAAGCCAAGCCCATGCCGTCTGAAACCGCATTGACGCCCGAGGAACTCTACCGTGCCTGCGATCCGGCCAGCCTGGATTTCGAGAGCACTGAGGAGTTGGATAACCCCGAGGGGGTGATTGGTCAGAAACGGGCCATTGATGCCCTGTCCTTCGGCGCCGGTATCGGCAGCCGGGGTTACAACATCTTTGTACTCGGACCCAATGGCGTGGGCAAGAAAACCGTGGTTCGCAAGTTTCTTGCCGAGAAGGCGGCCGCCGCCCTGGTCCCGCCGGACTGGTGCCATGCCCATAATTTCAAGGACGAGAACCGGCCGCGTCTGATGCGGTTCGAGCCCGGCCAGGGTGCGGCCTGCCGTCGGGACATGGATCGCATCCTGGAGCGTCTGAAGACCGTATTGCCGGCCTCCTTCGAGAGTGAGGACTATCAGGGGCGATTGCAGCGAATCAAGCAGGATTTTCAAAAGCGACAGCAGGAAGCGGTCAAGCTCATCGAAGATGAGGCCGAAGAGTATGACATTGCCCTGATCCAGACCGCCTCCGAAATGTCCTTTGCCCCGCGCAGCAAGGGCGAGGTCATGGAGCCGGAACAGTTTCACAGTCTGCCCAAGGCCGAGCGGGATCGTTTCGAGGAGCGAATCGAGGAATTACAGGACAAGCTGCAGGTAGTCGCCGGCCAGTTTCCCAAGTGGCGTACCGAAATGCAGGAGCGGGTGCGGGAGCTGAATGAGCAGACCATCCGCGAAGCCAGCGAGGCCTTTCTTGAGGATGTGGAACGCAGTTATCCGGAGCACGAGGCCCTGGGGCAGCACCTCAAGGCCGTGGGTGATGATCTGGTGGAACATCAGGCCATCATTGCCCGCCTCGGTGATGAAGAGGACCCGGACAGTCGGGCGGCCTTCGAACATCTGTTCACCCGCTATCGACTGATGGTGCTGGTGGATAACAGTGAGCAGGAAGGCGCGCCGGTTGTCTATCACGATTTCCCCACCTATCAGCATCTCATTGGTCGGGTGGAACACAAGGTCCGTCAGGGTGCCCTGGTGACGGATTTCTCACTGGTTCGGCCTGGTGCCCTGCACCGGGCCAATGGCGGGTATCTGATCCTCGATGCGGAGAAAGTGCTGAGTCAGCCCTTTGCCTGGGAAAGCCTCAAGCGGGCACTGTATGCGCGCCAGGTGCGGATCGAATCCCTTGAACAGATGTATTCCTCGGTGAGCACGGTCTCCCTGGAGCCCGAGCCCATGCCTCTGGACATCAAGGTTCTGCTCCTCGGCGACCGATACACCTATTACCTGCTAGCCGAGCATGACCCGGAATTCTGTGAGCTGTTCAAGGTGCAGGCGGATTTCGAGGACGATCTGCCCCGGGGAGAGGGCCAGGACATGGCCCATGCCCGCCTGATTGCCTCCATCGTGCAGCGGGAAGAGCTGCTGCCCCTGAAAGCCCCGGCCGTCGCCAGGGTGATCGAGTACGGCAGCCGTCTGGCCGAGGACAAGGAGCGGATGTCTGCCCACGCCGGGCGAATCGCGGACCTGCTGCGGGAGGCGGACCACTGGGCGCGCCAGGCCGGGTCGGACCAGATTCGAGTGGCGGATATACAGGCCACCATCGATCAGCAGGATTACCGGGCCCGCCGCCTGGAAGAGCGCATGGACCGGGAGATCCAGCGGGAAACCATGCTGCTCTCCACCAGTGGAACGGCCCTGGGTCAGGTCAATGCCCTGACCGTCACTCACCTGGGCAGCTTCGCCTTTGGCCGTCCGGCCCGGGTCACCGCGACCACGCGGTTGGGCTCCGGCCAATTGGTGGACATTGAGCGCGAGGTGGAACTGGGCGGCCCCATCCACTCCAAGGGCGTTCTGATTTTGTCCGGTTATCTGGGAGTTAGCTATGCCCGTGAGCGGAGTCTTTCCGTCAACGCCACCCTGGTTTTCGAGCAGGGCTATGGCGAAGTGGATGGCGACTCGGCTTCCCTGGCCGAGCTGTGCGCCCTGTTGTCCGATCTGTCCGGCGTGCCCATCCGCCAATCGCTTGCGGTGACCGGTGCGGTCAACCAGAAAGGTCAGGTGCAGGCGATCGGCGGGGTCAATGAAAAGGTGGAAGGTTTTTTCAAGGTCTGCCAACTGCGTGGCCTCAACGGCAAGCAGGGCGTCATTATCCCCCGTGCCAATATGGGCGATCTGATGCTCGATCATCGAGTAAGAAAGGCAGTAAGCGACGGCCTGTTCAGAGTTTATGCCGTGGATCATGTGGATCAGGCCCTGGGCCTGCTCACCGGCCGGCGGCCCGGCCGCCGGCGTCGGGATGGCAGTTATCCGCCGAGCACGGTCAATGGCCGGGTTGAGCACACCTTGATCCGCTACGCTAAACTCAAGCAGGAGGAGGAAGGAGAGGGCGGTGATGAATAACAGAAAGCTGCTTGGCCTGATGCTTCTGACGCTTTGGCTGCTGGGGAGCTGTGCCCACCTGGAACGGGTGGTGAAGGCGCCGGAAGTCGCCCTGAAGGAACTGCGGCTGGAGTCGGTGAGCCTCAGCCGGCAGCGCATTGCCGTGGTCATGGACGTCACCAACACCAATGCCTTCCGCCTGCCGGTGCGTGAGATAGCCTATGATCTTCAACTGATGGATACCCCGCTGGCCAGCGGGGTCATGGATGAGGGCATCAGCCTGCCGGCGGGGGCGACCGAGACGGTTACCCTGTCGCTGGAAACGGATTTGATCAGTACCAGTCGGGGGCTGCTGGATTGGTTGAGGGACCCGGGCGAAGAAATTGCTTATCGGGTGGAAGGGCATATCTTGCCGGATATGGGACTGTCCGATCGCCTGCCCTATCGCCACAGTGGTACAGTGAAAGTCCAGATGCCCTTCCTATGACAACCATGGGGTGGATTGAAGGGATGGTGGGGCAACCCACTGGCCAGGGATTGCAACTCGAGGAATGGTAATGTCGACGCAAAGCTTCAAGGGACGGGGCAAAGCGGGCCCGGGCGAGATTGAACCGCCCCTGGCCAGTCATGGGGCTGGATCTTTCGTCAGCCAGTATCCGTCTTACCTGCTGCAGGCCCTGTGGCAGCATTACCCCGATAACCTTTTCCTGATTCGTGTGGTGCCGGCCGGCGGTTTTCTGATTGAGGCCGTCAATCCAGCACTGTCCGAGCGCTTTGGTCTTGACCCCGAAGCCCTGGAAGGCCGTACGCTGGAAGATATTCATGGTGAAGAGGTGGCCCGGGAAATCGCCGCCAATTATCGGGAATGTCTGCGCCGGCGGAGCATTCTTCGCTACGAGGAAAGCAGCCGCTCTCCCGTTGGTGGTGGCGAGATATTCGAAACCAGTTTGACTCCCATCGAAGACGAGCAAGGCCAGATTACCCACCTGTTGGGTGTCAGCCGCGCCATCACCCGTCTGCGCCGCGCAGAACAGGCCTTGCGCCAGAACAATTTCGAGCTGGCCTTCGAGCTGGAGCGCAAGCGCGAGGAACTGACCGGCCTGCGTGAAGCCCTGGGGCGTAATGCCATCCGCGATGAGGTCACCGGTGTTTATTCCCGGGATATCTTCACCGAACTGGCGGAACGGGAACTGCTGCGATGCCGCAACGGTGGTTGCAGCCGGGCATTGGTGATCTTCGAGCTTGAGAATTATTCCGAGATCAAGGACCGCTTCGGTGAAATGGCGGCGGATGCCATGCTGGGCACCGTGGTCAGCGCGGCCAGCGAGAGTCTGCGGGAAGAGGAGTTGCTGGGGCGTTGCAGCGGCTCCCGTTTCATTGCCCTGTTGCACCGCGAGCCGGCGGCCTGTGAGGATTGGGCGCGGGAGCTGGTGGATGGTACCGCTGCCCTTCACCCGGATTGGCGTGGTCAGGCTGTGCCCTTGACCCTGCGCCTGGGTGGTTGTCTGTGGGCCGGAGTCGGCGCGGCTTCCATGGAGCGCATGAGCAATCTGGCGGTCTCGGCCCTTGAAAAGTCCCTGGTGTCCGGGGTTGCCTGGGAGCAGCTAGCAGCTAGCAGCTAGCAGCTTGACCCGGAATGCTCCGTCCCCCGAAATCTAGCGCAATTGAACACCGAGCCCCGGCAGACTCAGGGGTGTAAGCCAGCCATCCTTGAGTTCAAAGCCGCCTTCGGCCGGGTCCTCGGCCAGGTCCAGGTGGCCGTCCAGGTCAAGGTAGCGGGTTGCCGGACAGGCCAGGGCGGCATGCAGGGCGGCGGCGATGCTGATCCGTGACTCGTCCATGCAGCCCCACATGAGTTCCACTCCCGCCAGCTCGGCGATATCGGCAATCCGCCGGGCCGGCCCCAGGCCACCGCACTTCATCAGCTTGATATTGAACACCCCGCAGGCGGGTGGAGCAGCCGCCAGATTCAGGGCATCGTCCGGCGACAGCAGGCTCTCATCCGCCGCCACTCGCTGGCGCAAGGTTCTGGAAAGGGAGCGCATGTTCTCGCTTACCGGCAGGGGCTGTTCCACGAACTCCAGGCCATAGTCCTTCGTGTCTCGAACGAATTCCCACAGGGCCTTGGCGGTATAGCCCTGATTGGGGTCCACCCGAATCTGAATGTCATCACCGAGCTGGGTTCGCAGGGCGCGGATGCGCTCGATGTCCTCTTCCAGATCCTGGCCCGTCTTGACCTTGAGGTGGCGAAAGCCTCGATCGATGTATTCCCGGGCCTCGTCGAGCGTCTCGTCCACGCCCATGATGCCGATGGTGATGGAGGTTGGCAGGGAGTGCTGGGCCCGGCCAAGGACATCCACTAATGGTCGCTCCAGTTGTTGAGCGAGCAGATCATGCAAGGCCATGTCCAGCGCCGCCCGCTGTGCGGGCGTATCCGGGAAATGTCCCTGCAGTTCCCGCAACAGTCGCGGCAGGTCGGCGACCGGCTGTCCCACCAGCCAGTCCAGTCCGGCCGGATCCAGGGCGGCTTCGCAATCATCCAGGGTTTCGCCGGTGACATGGTGTTCGGGGGCGGCACAGCCCAGGCCGGGTTGACCACGATCCGGGATCAGGCGGACGAAGCAGTTGCCAACACTGTCGGTGCGTCGGAAGGCGATTTCATAGGGGCGGGTGAGGGCGATCTCCCGCCGCCAGGTTTCCACACGAGCGATTTTCATGCTGACCACCTCTGCTTCATGCGCTGGTCTTGTTCGCCATCCGGGTTTCAATGGCCACAAGGACCGGATCGACAGGCTCATCAAGGGGGCTGACAACCGGGATATCCAGTGTCTCGCGCAGCCGAGTGCGCTCATTGGCCACGACCGCATTCTCGGGCGAGCCATGCAGGGTCACGGCAATGGTTTCCACACCGTAATGACGAATCAGGGCGATTTCGTCTTCCACTGTCGGCAGGCGATAGCCGCGAGACTCCAGGCCATCAAAATGGCTTCTGGCCGGGTCATGCTGCAGGACCACGGCATCGGCAGCCCCCGACAGCAGGAACTCCGCCCCGCAGGGTCCGCTGGGATTGCGCAGGGACGATTGACCTTCCAGCAGCATCACATCGGGGCCCAGTTCATGGGCGCAGCGCAGGATGGCGTGTTCCAGTTCACCGCTGACATAGTCATTGGGCGTGGCATCAAAAATGAAACCATAGCGTCCCCCCTGCAGCCAGCCGGTCTGGCCGGTGTAGATCATCTCGGCCCGATGGCCACGGTCACGCAGGCCCTGCACCAGGATCCGGCTGGTGGTTCGCTTGCCAATGGCGCAGTCCATGCCGAGCACGGCAATGCGGGGAATGGCCACATTGCCGACTTCGCCGCTCCAGAAGTGCAGTTCCTCGGTGGGGGGTGGGCGGCGCAGGTCAATGATGCGTACATGGTTCTCCCGCGCAGCCCGCGACAGCACCGGGTCGCTGCCGGCCCAGTCATGCAGGCCGCTGACCAGATTGAGACCGGCCTCCAGGGCGCGCAGCGCGGCGGCATGCAATTCCTCGTTGAAACGGCCACCGTGGGGGGCGACACCGAGTACGCACCACTTGGGGCGGTCGTTGCCGGCAGACAGCGCCTCCTCCACCGAGGCCACCACCGGGATGTTCCGGTGCCGGCCGTCAAGCAGTTCCCCGGCGTCGTGACCCGCCGCCAGCGGGTCCACCACGGCAGTTACCTGGAATCGGTCGCTGCCACGAATGAGGCCATGGGCTACCTTGCCATTGGCCGTCCGATATTCCCGGTTGGCCAGAACGATTGCCTTATCCTGCATGAGCGGTCTCCTTGATCCGACCGCGCCATTTTACAGTCTGTCTCGAAGGTGGCGAGGGGAAATCGATTGATCCACCGTGGCTTATTGCGAGAAAATATGGCCATGAAGCGTCATTTCACTTTATCGGGTGCGGGAGCGGCTGCTTGAGCCTGGGCCACTCAGAACTCGCGCCCATCGGATTGTTCGGTGGGACCTTCGATCCCATCCATCACGGTCATTTGCGCCCGGCCCTGGAACTCTACGAGATCCTGGGGCTGGCCGAGGTGCGCCTGCTGCCCTGCGCCGATCCACCCCACCGGGGCCGTCCTCTGGCACCCGCCCCCTTTCGCCTGGAAATGGCCCAGGCGGCGGTGCACGACCAGCCGGGGCTGGTGGTGGATGACCGGGAAATGCGCCGGCCGGGGCCGTCCTATACCCGGGACACGCTGGAATCCTTCCGGGCCGAGTTTGGTGAACATCGCTCCCTGCTGCTGATTCTCGGCAGCGATGCCTTCCTGGGGTTGCCCAAGTGGCATCGCTGGGAAGGACTACTGGAGCTGGCTCATATCGTGGTGGCCCATCGGCCGGGCTGGGCCCTGAAGCCCGGCGCGGTGCTCGGCGATGTCATGGCGCGCCGGGAAACCGACAATGCGGAAGACCTGCATCGCCTGCCGGCCGGGCGGATCTATCGCCAGCAGGTCACCCAACTGGAGATTTCCTCCACCACCATTCGGGAAATCCTGGACCGGGGGGGATCGGTGCGTTATCTGACGCCGGACCCGGTGGTGAGAATGGTTGAGGGCAGCCCGCATTACTTCAGTACCCCGGCTCGGTCCGTTGCCCGCGTGACGCGGGAAGGAGGCATGTAAGATCGTGACTGCAGAAAAGCAGGAAAAGCTCACCGGCGAGGCATTGAATCGCTGGATCGTGGACGCCCTGGAAGACATCAAGGCCCGTGACATCACGGTGCTGGATGTCCGACAGATCACCCCCATCCTGGATACCATCATCATCGCTTCGGGTACCTCCAGCCGCCATGTGGCCTCGGTGGCCGAGCACCTGGTGCGGGCGGTGAAAAAAGCCGGCATGAAACCCGCGGGGGTGGAAGGCGAACCCGGCTCGGACTGGGTGCTGGTGGATCTCGGCGAAGCCGTCGTGCATGTCATGCACCCGGAATCCCGGGCCTTCTACAACCTTGAAAAGCTGTGGAGCCTGGATGACCAGGACGAGGCCGGCCGCGATGCCCGTGCCCGGGTTGCCGGCGGTGGCCGGCCGCCCTCCATGTCCGGCGGTTGAGGCCCGAATATGCGCATCCGCTTGCTCGCCGTGGGCCAGCGCCAGCCGGCGTGGATCAATGACGGCTTCCGGGAATATGCTCGCCGCCTGCCCCATGAATGCCGCCTGCAGCTCAAGGAAATCACCCCGGGCCGCCGTGGCAGCGGCCGCACCGCTGACGGCGCCAGGGCCGAGGAGGCCGAGCGCATCCTCAAGACCGTCGGCGACGATCGCCTCGTCGCCCTGGACGAGCGAGGCAAGTCGGTGGACACCCTGAAACTGTCGGGTTGGCTCGGCGACTGGTTGATGGATGGCCGCGACCTGTCCTTGGTCATCGGCGGCGCCGACGGCCTGGATGCCAGCGTGCTGGAACGGGCTGATCGCCGCTGGAGTCTGTCACCATTGACCCTGCCCCATGGTCTGGTCCGGGTGATCGTGGCCGAGCAACTCTACCGCGCCTGGTCCGTGCGCAGTGGTCATCCCTATCATCGCGCCTGATCCCATGCCCAGACTCATCCTCGCGTCCCAGTCACCCCGCCGCAAGGCACTGCTTGAGCAGCTCGGCCTCGACTTTCAGGTCATGCCGGCGGATATCGATGAAACCGTGACCCCGGGCGAGGGGCCTGGCGAGTTCGTGCGCCGCATGGCGAGGCAAAAGGCCGCCGCCATCCTCGCCCGCGAGCCCGGGGCCCTGGTGCTGGGTTCCGACACGGCCGTGGTGCTCGACGACCACATCATGGGCAAGCCCCGCGACCAGGCGGATGGCGCCGCCATGCTGGCGCGGCTGTCGGGGCGCAGCCATCAGGTCTTCTCCGCCGTCGCCCTGGCCGGGCCGAATGGCGTCGAAGACCGGCTCAATATCAATGAAGTCCGCTTTCGCCCCATCACTCCGGCCGAGGCCGAGGCCTACTGGAACACCGGCGAGCCATCCGACAAGGCCGGCGGCTATGCCATCCAGGGTCTGGGCGCGATCTTCGTCGAGCACCTGGCCGGCAGCTATTCCGGCGTCATGGGCTTGCCCCTGTTTGAAACGGCAGCGCTGCTGCAGGCTTCCAACCTGCCGATTCTCACGCCGCAGATTTAGCGCTGAACTTGCCGTGCCCCCCCTCCTCTTGCTGTGAGATGCCCACTAGCTCTCAGTCGAGTAGTGCGCCAGGCCCCTGCGGGAGCCACCGGAACGAAGCCCCCCAACCCGAGGACTGGACCAGTGGTTCCAGAGTGGTGACCCGAACTTGCCGCGTTCTAGCTCTCCGACTTTCAGTTCTGACGTCCCTCGCTGTGGCAAAATGCAGGGCTTGGCCCAAACACTGGCAATTCGGCACAGCCCCAGGAAAAAACCAGGCCCATGAGCGAGGAAATACTGGTCAACGTCACGCCCCGTGAAACCCGGGTGGCCCTGCTGGAAAACGGCGCGCTCCAGGAAGTAATGATCGAGCGCTCCAACAGCCGGGGCCTGGTGGGCAATCTCTACAAGGGCCGGGTCTCGCGGGTACTGCCCGGCATGCAGGCCGCCTTTATCGACATCGGCCTGGCCCGCACCGCCTTTCTGCACGCCTCGGACATCGTCCGCTCCGCCCACACCGAGAGCGAAACCCCCTCGGCCGGGCCCGCCAACATCCGCGACCTGGTTCACGAGGGTAAGGAAATCCTGGTCCAGGTGCTCAAGGACCCCCTGGGCACGAAAGGGGCGCGGCTTACCACCCATATCAGCATCCCCTCCCGCTATCTGGTCTATCTACCCGGCGGCAAGGGCGTGGGCCTGTCCACTCGCATCGAGAACGAGCACGAGCGGTCCCGGCTGCAGGGGGCGGTGGGGCAATTCATGGATGAGGTCGGCCAGGGTGGTTACATCGTCCGGACCGCCGGCGAGGACGCACCGGTGGATGCCTTGCGCGCCGACATGCTCTTCCTGAGTCGTCTCTGGGAGTCCGTCCGCGAGGGTTCCGCGAATGCCCAGCCCGGTGATCTGGTCCACGAGGATCTGCCGCTGCCGGTGCGAATCCTGCGGGACATGATGGGCGAGGGGGTGGAGCAGGTGCGAGTGGATTCGGAATCCACCTACAAGCGCATGAAACATTTCGCCGACCGTTTCACCCCCGAACTGAGCCCCCGTGTCCAGCATTACACCGGCCGCCGACCCATCTTTGATCTCTACGGGGTGGATGATGAAATCGATCGCGCCCTGGATCGCCGGGTCAACCTGAAGTCGGGTGGCTATCTGATTATCGATCAGACCGAGGCCATGACCACCATCGACGTCAATACCGGTGGCTTCGTGGGCAGCCGCAATCTGGAGGAAACCGCCCTCAAGACCAATCTCGAGGCGGCCCGGGCCATTGCCCGCCAATTGCGATTGCGCAATCTCGGCGGGATCATCATCATCGACTTCATCGACATGGAGGATGAGGAGCACCGTGGCCTGGTGCTCAAGGCACTGGAGCGGGCCCTGGCCCAGGACCCGGCCAAGAATCAGGTTTGCGAGGTCTCGGCGCTGGGCCTGGTGGAGATGACCCGGAAACGCACGCGGGAAAGCCTTGAGCATGTGCTCTGCGAGCCTTGTCCAACCTGTGAAGGTCGGGCTTCGGTCAAGACCGCCGAAACTGTCTGCTTCGACGTTTTTCGCGAGATTCTCAGGGAAGCCGGCCAGTATGAAGTCCAGGAGTTGCTGGTGATCGCCTCCCAGGCGGTGGTGGATATATTGCTGGACGAGGAATCCGCCAGCCTTGCCGAGGTGGAGGAGATGGTGGGCAAGCCCATTCGCCTGCAGGTGGAAAGCCAGTACTCCCAGGAACAGTTTGACGTGGTCCCGACCTGAATCATGTGGATGCGATGAGCGATATTGGATGGCGAACACGGCTGTTGCGCTGGCTGGCCGGCAGCCTTGCCGCCGTGCTCATCCTCATGGCGGTGCTGGTGGGCGCGTTCCGCCTCCTGGTGCCGCAGGTGGCCGAATATCGCGAGGCCATCGCCGCCTGGGCCGGCGAGGCCATCGGCGCGGAAATGGAGATTGCCGAGATCGATGTCCGCTGGCGCGGATTGGTGCCGGAAATCCTGTTCCGCGACGTGAGGCTGCGCGCCGCCGATGAGGCGGTCGAGCCGATTGCCGCCGAGGAAATTGCCGTTCAGGCCTCCCTGCTTGATCTCCTGCGTCCCGGTCCCGTGCGCCCCGGGCGGGTGGTGCTGCGCGGCGGGGACTTCAGTCTCGTGCGGGAAGCCGATGGCACGGTCCTTGTGCCCGGGATTGCCCGGTTCGAGCCCAATGGCGGTGGTATTGAGGCGGTGGAGCCGGTGGTGGAGCGGATTCTGGCCCGGGCGGATTACCGGATCGAGGCGAGCCGTTTTACCTACACGGATCGACAGCAGGACATCGGGCCCTGGGACATCGGTGTGGACAGGCTGTCGCTGTATTCCGAGGGTCGTCGCCATCGCCTGCAGGGGCAATTGCAGTTGCCCGAGGCCCTGGGCGGTGATCTGCAATTGAGTCTCGAGGCCGAGGGGCCGGTCGGGGCGCTGCGGGATTGGCAGTGGCAGGGCGAGCTGGACGTGGTGGCACTGGCATTGAATTGGCCCGTGGAACGCCTCCCCGGACCCTGGTTGCGCCCGCTGGAGGGTGAGATGGACCTGAGCGGTCGTCTGGCCGGGCAGGGTTTGACGCTGGAATCGGTTCAGGCTGACGTGGATGTGTCCGCGCTGCGCCCCCTTGATGAAGGTCCCGTACTGCGGGGGCCGGAACAACCGCCTCGGGGTGAGCTCCGCCTGCACGGTATTGACTGGCAGGCCCAGCGTCGCGGTTGGCGGTTCAGCGTGGCTGATCTGGCCCTGGGCGGCTTGGGCTGGCCGGACTCCCGTATTGATCTGCAATGGCAGGGCGACCGGGATAACGCTCGGGTGACCGCCAATCTGCGTTACCTGGATCTGGGCGATGCGGTTGCCGTGGCCCGACAGATTCTTTCCCCCGGGGAGGCACCCCGGCTGTGGCTGGATCGCCTGCAGCCGGAAGGCGAACTGCGTGATGTGATTGGCGAAGTGCAGCTACGGGAGGGTGAGCCGGCCGAGTACGGGGCCCGAGCCCGGGTCACGGGGCTGGGCATGGAAAGCTGGGAGGATATCCCGGGCTTTGCCGGTGTCACCGGCTGGTTGCGGGCCGATGAAGCCGGCGGGCACTTTGAGCTGGATGCCGGTCCGGTTGTCTTCGACTATCCCACCCTGTTCCGTGATCCCCTGCATGCCGAGCGGGTCACGTCCCGCGTGGACTGGCAGCGGGTGGATGCGGGCTGGGATATTCAGGCCAGCGATATTCAGGTGCGCAACGAGGATGCCCGGGTAGCCGCGGAGCTGGGCGTGGACTTCCGTCCGGGCGGCCCCCATTGGGTCACCCTTGAGGCCGAAGTGCCCACTGCCCGAAGTGACAATCTGTCCCGCTATCTGCCGGTGGGGCGCATGCCGGAAACGGCCGTCGACTGGCTCGATCACGCCATCCTGTCCGGCCAGGCACGCAATGGGCGGGTCCTGGTAGACGGCCCGACCCGGCCCTTTCCCTATCACAACGGCGAAGGCCGTTTCGAGATCGATTTCGACGTGGTCGATGGTGGCCTGCGCTTCGATGAGGATTGGCCGGTGATGCGGGATGTGGATGCCCGGGTCAGTTTCCGCGGCCCGGGGATGACGGTCGAGGCTCGGCAGGGGCGGATTGCCGGCTATCAGGTGGATTCGGCCCAGGCCCATATCGACGATCTGCAGAATCCGGAGGTGGAGATTGAGGGCCAGGCACACGGTGAGTTGGCCGATGGTCTTCGCTTTCTCCGCGATGGCCCCCTGGCAGAGTGGTTTGGGCGCCCATTGGCCGATGTCAGTCTGCAAGGCGGTAGTGAACTGGACTTGAGCCTGAGTGTTCCGGTTCGCCAGGTGGCGGATCTGCGTCTTGATGGAGAGGTCAGCCTGAGTGCCGTGTCCGGTGGCGCCGAGTGGCTGCCGGGTGAAATCTCGGCGCTGGAGGGCAAGCTGTATTTCAGCGAACAGGCGGCCTGGGCCGAGTCCATTACCGGTCAGCATCTGGGTGGCGCCTTCCGGCTGGCGCTGGACCCCGGCAGTCGGGGCCGACATGCCGATGAGGATGACCCACCGTACTCGGTCGCCCACATCCAGGGTCACTCCCGTATCGAGGCCCTGGCGGCGGAACGGCCGGAACTGGCCTTCCTTGATCGCCTGGATGGTGGCGTGGATTGGGAAAGTCGTGTGCGCGTCGACAATCGACCCAACGGTGAGCCCATCCAGGTCACGATTGACAGCCAGCTGAAGGGCCTGGCAGTCGACCTGCCCGAGCCCTTGTCCAAGGCTGCCGAGGAAAGCATGCCTTTGTCGGTGCGTTTCCCGGTCGGGCAAGGCGCCAGCCGAGTGGAACTGGATTACGGCGGTTTTCTGGCCCTGACCCTGCAAGTGGGGGAGGATGCCGACGGCCAGACCGGCGTCCACGGTCTGCGGGCCGATCTCAACCAGGTTCGCGAGCCGGATGCGGTGGCGGACGGCATTCGGGTTGCCGGTCGCGCTGATTATCTCTCCCTCCTGCCCTGGCTTACTGTGGATTGGACACGCGGTGAGGCCGACGGGGGCATGGCGCTGGAAGGCCTGACCCTGGATGTGGATCGGTTGCGATTGGGCATGCTGTCGCTGGAATCCCAGGGGGTCAGTCTGGATCGGGAAGCCCTGGGCTGGCGGGTCGAGCTGCGTGGTGATGATGCCAGCGGTGAGTTGCTGATTCCCGCCGATGTGACCCGAACGCGTTCCACCGTCGAGGGACGGCTGGAGCATTTGAGATTGCGTCTGGCCGAGGCGGAGGTTGCCGAGCTGGCGGCCATGGACCCGCGCAGCCTGCCCTCACTGGACTTTCAGGTGGAGCGTGTCAGCCGCAACGGTATGGAAGTGAACGATCTGGCGCTGAAACTCCAGGCGGCACCCGATGGGGTGATTCTTCAGCAATTCAGTACGGCAGGCGATTTGTTGCGGGTGGAGCTTGGTGGCGAATGGCGTGATGACGCCCTGCTGGGTGAGCGGGGGCGTTTGACCGGGCGCATGGAGAGCGGTGATCTGGCTGCGGCACTGCGCTTGTTTGATTTTGTGCCGGGGCTGGAGTCCCGGCAGGCGGAAGTCGATCTCAATCTGTCCTGGCACGGCCCGCTGGATGCCACTGTATTGGGCAGACTGGGTGGCGAGACTCGCCTGCGCCTGGGGTCTGGTCAGCTTCGCGAGGTCAGCCCGGGGGCCGGTCGGGTCGTGGGACTGTTCAGCCTGCAGGCGCTTCCCCGACGGCTGTTCGGGGATTTTCGTGATGTCTTCGGGCGCGGCCTGCGTTTCGACAGCATCAGCGGGGATTTTCATATCGCCGACGGTGATGTGTTTACCGGCGACCTGGCCCTGGAAGGTCCGGCGGTGAATCTGCGCCTTGCCGGGCGTACCGGCCTGTACAGTCGCGATTATGATCACCATGTCAGCGTTTCCTCGCCCGTGGGGGCGACCCTGCCGGTGGCGGGTGCCATTGCCGGGGGTGTCACCCTCGGTGCCGCCATGCTGGTACTCTCGGAACTGTTTCGCGGGCCGTTGGCCAGAGTGGGTAATCTCGAATATCGTCTGCAGGGCGCCTGGGAGGACCCGCGGGTGATTCCCCTGGATGAAGAAGCGCGGAGGGCGTTGGATGAAGAGTGATTGCCGACATCGGTGGCGATCTTGGGCGGGTCGACTGAGTGGCTTGCTGCTGTTTCTGGCGGTCGGCAGTCTGTCCGCCGAGACCTGGGTCCTGGACCAGGCTGAATGGAGTCGACCGCGCAGCGGCGAGACGGTGATCGCCATGCCGCCAGTGGCTCAGGCGGTCCGCCACTGGCATGAGCAGGACGAGGCTCGCCTTGAGCTGGTCTATCCCGGCGGTGAGCGGGGTGAGCTGTGGGCCTCCGAGTTGCGCGACTGGCTGATTGCCCTGGGCATGGAACCTGCCGCCGTTGTGCTTCAGCCTGGTGCGCCCAGCGAGGAAGAGCTGTTGCTGCGGGTACGGGCGAACTGAGCCGTGAAGGCCGGTAATTCCACTTTTGAGCAGAAGGGGTTGAGCAAATGAGCGACAGTCACGACAGGCCGGGCGAGGAACAGGCGCCACGAGCTGCCGCGATCCAGATGGCCTCGGGGCCCCATGTCAGCGCCAATCTGCTGGAGGCCGAGCGCCTGCTGGCCGCGGCAGCGGCTTCGGGTGCGGCGCTGGCGGTCCTGCCCGAGAATTTCGCCATGCTGGGCCAGGATGATGCCGAGCGCGTGGAGCATGCCGAGGGCGATGGTGATGGTCCCCTGCAACAGTGGCTCAAGGAACAAGCCAGGCGTCATGAAATATGGATTGTGGGTGGCACCATCCCCCTCGAAGCCGAGGCTGGACGCATCAGCGCCGCCTGCCTGGTTTATGACCATGCGGGAGAGAGGCGTGCCCGCTTCGACAAGATGCACCTGTTCGATGTGACCCTGCCGGACGGTCGCGAGCAGTATCGAGAGTCCGCTTCCACTCGGCCGGGGCGCGAAGTGGTGGTGCTCGACTCCCCCATCGGCCGCCTGGGGCTCGCAGTCTGTTACGATTTGCGTTTTCCCGAGTTGTTCCGGGAAATGTCCGATCAGGGGGCCGAGGTCTTTGCCGTGCCCTCCGCCTTTACCGCCCAGACCGGGCGCGCTCACTGGGAGTTGCTGCTGCGGGCGCGGGCGGTGGAAAACCTTTGCTACGTGGTGGCCGGCGCCCAGGGTGGCTTTCACGTCAGTGGCCGCGAGACCTGGGGCCACAGCATGATTGTCGATCCCTGGGGCGGCATTCTCGCCGAGCAGGAACAGGGCTCCGGCGTGGTCAGTGCCCCCATCTCGCTGGAACGGCTGCGCAGTCTGCGCAAGCGTTTCCCCGTCTTGAGCCATCGTCAGATGGCGACTGTCTGATCAATTTGGAGTAGGTACAAGGCATGACTGATGCCCTGAAAATTGCCAGAGCCAACTTGCTGGAACCCAACGGCCTGGACGAGGACGCCCTGTCCCGCATCCTGGGCAAGATGATGAGCGCCTCGGTGGATGAGGCGGACCTCTACTTTCAGTTGTCCCGCCGTGAGAACTGGTCCCTGGAGGACGGCATCGTCAAGGAAGGCGGACATGGCGTGGACCAGGGGGTGGGATTGCGCGCGGTCTCCGGTGAAAAATCCGGCTTTGCCTATTCCGACGAGATTGTCCTGCCGGCCCTGGAAAAGGCTTCAGGAATGGCACGGGCGATCGCCAGCGGTGGCCAGTCCGGCCGACTCCAGGCCTGGAAGGCCCGTGGGGGGGGTCAGCTTTACCAGCCCATCGACCCGATCGAAACCCTGAGCTCGGACGAGAAGGTGGCCCTGCTGCAGCGGGTGGATGCCGCCTGCCGCGCCGAGGACAATCGGATCAAGAAGGTCACCGTCGGCCTGGCCGGCGTGCATGAAACCGTGCTGGTTGCGGGCAATGATGGCCGTTTGGTGGCCGATGTCCGGCCGCTGATTCGCATGAATGTGGTCTGCATCGCCGAGCAGGACGGGCGCCACGAACAGGGTGTGGCCGGCGCCGGTGGCCGGATTTCCATGCGCGACTTCCTGGCCGATGACGAGCCCCTGCGCCTGGCCCGGGAAGCCGCGCGTTCCGCCCTGGTCAATCTGGAAGCGGTGGAGGCGCCTGCCGGTACCATGCCGGTGGTGCTCGGGCCGGGCTGGCCCGGCGTCTTGTTGCACGAGGCCATCGGTCACGGCCTGGAAGGGGATTTCAATCGCAAGGGCACCTCGGCCTTTGCCGGCCGTATTGGCCAGCGGGTGGCGAGCGAGTATTGCACCGTGGTGGATGACGGCACCCTGCCCGGGCGCCGTGGGTCACTCAACGTCGATGATGAAGGCGAAGCCACCCAATGCACCACCCTGATTGAAGACGGCATCCTCACCGCCTACATGCAGGATCGCATGAACGCCCGCCTGATGGGGCAGCGCAGTACCGGTAACGGTCGCCGGGAATCCTATGCCCATCTTCCCATGCCGCGCATGACCAATACCTACATGCAACCCGGCCCCCATGACCCCGAAGAAATCATCCGCTCGGTCAAGCGCGGCCTCTACGCGGTCAACTTCGGCGGCGGTCAGGTGGACATCACCTCCGGCAAGTTCGTGTTTTCGGCCAGCGAGGCCTATCTCATCGAGAACGGCCGCATCACCCGTCCGGTCAAGGGTGCGACCCTGATTGGCAATGGGCCTGATGTGCTTACTCAGGTGAGCATGGTCGGGACGGATCTGGAACTGGATCGCGGCATTGGTGTCTGCGGCAAGGACGGGCAGGCCGTTCCGGTCGGTGTCGGTCAGCCCACCCTCAAGGTGGACCGGCTGACTGTTGGCGGCACCGGCTAGACACCGGGGCCCGGGAGCACAACCATGGTAGTCAGTCGATCCCGTTTCTGGCGTACCGGTGCGATCATGTTCCTGATCGTGGTCGGTGGCCTGTCTCTGTTGCCCTATCTGATTTCCGACGGTGCCCGAGAGGATTTGCCGGAGGCGCCCTTCGCCGATAGCCGCTTTGCCGAGCTGGATGGATTCCGCGTCCACTATCGCGTGAGTCCCGCCCAGCCGGCTGACGCCGGTGCCGTTCAGGGTGATCTGCTATTGCTGCACGGCCTGGCGGGGTCGAGTTTCAGCTGGCGCGAGGTCGTCGAGCCCCTCACCCGTGCCGGTTATCGTGTGATTCGCGTGGACCTGCCACCCTTCGGCTTCAGTGAGCCACGGCTGCCTGCCCAGGCTGGTCTTGGGGAAACCGCGCTGCTTGAGGCGGTGCTGGATGAAGCGGGCTTGGCCACGGACCGCCTGCACCTGGTGGGCCACTCCATGGGGGCGGCTGCCGCCGCTCGTCTGGCTACCCGTCTGGAGCGGTCCATTGCCACGGTGACCTTTGTGTCCGGGAGCCTGGATACAGGCAGTGAGGGGGGGCAGGGGATTGGCGGCGTGATCATGCGCTATCCCCCCGTTCAGCGCTGGATTACCGTAATCGGCAGTCGGCGACTGCTGAACGAGGAAGGCATGGCAAGGGCGCTGGAATCGGCCTATGGCAAGCCGCCCTCGGATGCAGCGGTGGCCGGCTATCTTGCCCCCCTGCGTACACGTGGCCGGCCGGCAGCGGTGATCCGTTATCTGCATTCCTCGCGCGAGTCGGTCAGCCCGGACTCGCTCGGCTCCCTGCAAACGGCCCTGATCTGGGGCGAGCGGGATCAATGGGTGCCCATTTCCCACGGGCGGCGCCTGCAGGACGCCCTGGATGCCCCCCTCGAGATCATCGATGGGGCCGGCCATAATCCCATGGAGACCCACCCGGAGGCCTTCTCCGAGACCCTGCTGGAATTGCTGGCCCGCTGAGTCCTTTTGCCGTTTTTTGACGCCGCCAAGCCATTGCGGCCGAGTTATTTGTGTTATATTATTGCATAACGATTATCCGGACCCGAGGTAAGCCCATGCCAGGTCAGGCTGCGGACAAGCAATTCGACTATGTCGCCATCGGCATGTCCGGCCTGTGCGTGCTTCACTGCACGGCACTGCCGGTTTTGGCCGCCGCTCTGCCCTGGATCGCCAATCTGGCTATCGTCGATGACTGGTTTCACATTGCCATGCTGTTCGTGGTGGTGCCGGTCAGTCTCTATGCTCTGGGCCGTGCCTGGCGCTGTTCTGGCCACGGTGCGCCCCTGGCCATCGGCGTCGTGGGTCTGGTGCTGATGGTCGTGGCCACCTTCGAGTTCATGGCCTGGCACAGCACAGGCCTTGAACAGACCCTGACCCTGATGGGTGCCGGGATTCTAACCGTGGCACACCTGATCAATCTGCGGAACTTGTTCCGTGCCAAGCGGGTCGTTTCACTGGAAATGCCCGGCAGCCGCTGCTGAGTTCAAGCGCTTCCCCAATCAGCCTGTTTCGAGGGCTTATCGCATGACGATCAGGATGTCTCACAGTCTGATGCGTACTGCCTGGCTGCTGGCCCTGGTCGCCGGTCTGTTGCTTCCCCTGTCTGAAACCCTTCATGCCCAGGAGCATGTGGGTGAGCCCGGGCATGCCGTTGAGCATTGCCTGAGCTGTCAGTTGCTTTCCCCCAAGTCCGGCCCCTTGCCGGTGGCCGAGTTCACAGTTGCCATGCCGCAGATGGCGGTGAGTGGACTCAATTCCCCCGTTGAATCCGGCCGTGTCCAGTCCATACCGGACTACGCTATCGCCGTTCGCGCCCCGCCCGGAATCTGAACCGGCGATGCGGTCGTTCAGGGTCTCTGTCGACTGCCTATCGATCCCCGAAATTTATACCCGGAACCATCGGCATGTCCCCGTGCCGGTGAGTTCCCGTGAAGTCATCCCTTATTCAGGAGTACAAGCAATGAAGCTTAGCCAGACAATTGTTGGCCTGATGCTGATCTCCGGCCTTTCCGTCTCACCGCTGTTTGCCGGCGATGCAACCGAGGCCGACGACAGCGATTTGCGCATGGATCAGGTCCTGGCCCAGGCTGAGACCACCCCCGAAGCCGAGCAGCAACGCCAGGCCGGTCCCGCCCGTGATCCCCTGGACCCCCAGCCGGCCCGTATGCGGGCCATGCAAGTGGGTGGTGGTGATCAGGAGGTCACTTCCGGCACTGCCTTCAACCCGGCCATTTCCGTCATTCTGGACGGGGTCTACTACAACGAATTCAGCGGTCATGTTGAAGATGCCCCCGGTTTCGACTTTGGCCATGACCATGGCCATGGCGGCCATGGCCATGGCCTGGAGTCGGGTTTCCAGATCCGCGAAGCGGAGCTGTCCTTTTCCGGCACAGTGGACCCTTACTTCGACATGTTCGTGATGGCAGCCCTGTTCGAAAACGGGGTGGAGCTGGAAGAGGCCTATGTCACCACACGCTCCCTGCCGGCCGGGCTGCAGATCAAGGCCGGTCGCTTCCTGAGTGATGTGGGTTACATCAACAAGCAGCATATCCATGACTGGCAGTTCGTCGATGCCCCCTGGGTTATAGACAACCTGTTTGGTGAGGAAGGCTTGCGCGAAAACGGTATCCAGCTCACCTGGATGCCGGCCACTCGCAGCTACACCCGTTTTGGTCTGGAATTGCTCCACGGCGAGAGTGAAGGTGTGGCCAACTATGTGGGTGATGGCCGCCATGAAATGGTGACTGTCCTGCCAAGGCACGTCGTGGATCCCAATGTGGGCCCCGATGATCCGGGGGCTGAAGAGCCGGTTCGCAACCGCTGGCGTGATGACAAGGGGCTGCACCAGACTTCCTCTCCGCGTCTGATCACCGCCTTCGCCAAGTGGGCACCCAATCTTGGCTATGACCATGCCTTGCAACTCGGGGTATTCGGCGGTGTGAGCGACGCCCACCAGATGGAAGAGACCCATTCCAGCGGTCGCTTGGAGACCTGGGACGGGGACGCGAAGTTCTATGGTTTTGACCTCGTCTACAAGTACGACGGTGGCGGCATCCATGGTCATCGGAGCTTTCAGTTCCAGACCGAGTACATTCGTCGTGAGATGAATCTGCATTACCAGAGCCGACAGTTCACTGATTTCGGTACCCTTGAGCCCACCACCCGCAACCCCGATGGCGACGTGGTCGATCAGGAATGGGTTCAGGACGGTATATATGCCCAGGCGGTCTACGGCTTCGCGCCGCGTTGGAACATGGGCCTGCGGGTCGATGCCCTGGGTCTGACCAATGATGCCTATGAAGATCAGCCCGACGGTCGTGGCCTGCCGGTGAGTCTGGGTTCCTCCAAGCGTTTTGCCCTGCAGACGACTTACGCGCCCACGGAGTTTTCCCGCATCAGAGCGCAGCTCAACTATAACGACTTCGCCCACCACGATGATGAGGCCTGGGAGTTCATGCTGCAGTACAACATCAGTCTGGGTGTGCATGGTGCCCACGCATTCTGATGCCTGTTGAGGAAAACAAGCCGGGTTTGTCTACCCGATGGATTGAGAAAGAATCAGACTCCCGCCGGTTCCAGGATCGGCGGTGGTAGAGGAGAGAGTCATGAAACGAGTGATTATCGGAATGCTGTTGATGCTGGCGGCCGTGGCTGCCAGTGCCGAAGTCCGGGTAGCGGCCACCGTGCCCAACATGGGCATGCTGGCGCGGGTGATCGGCGGTGATGCCGTTGATGTGACGGTGATGGCGCCGGCCGATCGGGATGCCCATTACCTGGAGGCCCGCCCCTCGATGATGGCGGCACTGCGCCGTGCCGATGTGGTGGTGGCCGTGGGTGCCGAGCTGGAAGTAGGCTGGCTGCCGGCCGCCCTCCAGGGTGCCAACAATCCCCGAGTGCAGGTGGGGCGAACCGGCTACTTCGAGGGCGCTGCCCACATCGAGCTGATCGAGGCTGGTGCAGCTGCGGACCGTGCGGGTGGTGATGTGCACCCGGCCGGCAACCCGCATTTTTACATGGACCCCCAGCGCATGGCCGAGGTCGGCTTTGCCCTGGCCGAGCGTCTGGGCCGCCTGGATTCGGACAATGCCGAGCGTTTTCTGGAGAATGCGGAACGATTTGCCGCCATGGCGGACGAAAGGGTCGCGGCCTGGTTGGAGCGTGCCGAGGATGTGCCGGGTGCCGTGCTGTATCATAAGGACGCCAATTATTTGACGCGTCTGTTTGATGCCCCCATCCTGGGTTATCTGGAACCCCTGCCGGGGATTCCGCCCACGGCCCGTCATCTGCGAGGCCTGGTTCGGGATCTGGATGGCCGGGACGGGATTACCCTGTATACGGATTTCCAGCCCTCACGCGGCGCGGATTTTCTGGAGCGTGAACTGGGTTGGCCCAGTCGCCAGTTGCCCAACCAGGTGAGCACGACTGCGGATGACGCCGAGGAGTATTTCGAGATGATTGATCGCTGGGTTGAGGCCCTGGCCAGTGTCCGCTGATACCGCCACAACTGCGCTGCTGGCCGTCAAGGAGGTGGTAGCGGGATACGCGGGGCCCGTCGTGGGCCCCGTGTCTTTTGACGTCTATCCCGGCGAGGTGCTTGGCCTGCGGGGGCCCAATGGCTGTGGCAAGTCCACCCTGCTCAAGGCCATCACCGGGGAAGCCAAACGGTTTGCCGGTAAGATCGTCCGCTGCAATGGCCTGACCGTGACCCACCATCAACAACGCCCGGAATTGCCACCGGAATTGCCCTTGCTGGGGCGGGAGTTGTTGCGGGTGATGGGGGCGGATCGCGGCGATGCCCCGGGCATCATCAAGCCGCTCCTGTATCGACCCATCAATCGCATGAGCGGCGGGCAGTTCCAGTTGTTGGAGGCATGGGCCTGTCTGGGTGGTGACGCGGAGCTGGTGCTGCTGGACGAGCCCACCAACAACCTGGACGGTGAGGCGATCGAAGCCCTTGCCCATATTCTGCGCACGGCTCGACCGCCGCGCGCCGTCCTGCTGGTCAGTCATGAGCGGGCCTTCCTGGAAGAAAACTGCACCCGTATCGTTGAGATTGGCCGACCCGGGGAGGGACAGGGTTCGTGAGTGACTTTATTCTTTTTGACCCTCTTTTTCGTCAACCTTTCGTCATTGGCCTGCTGCTGAGCATTGCCCTGTCACTGCTGGGCGCCTACCTCCGCATGCGGGAGGAATGGCTGGCGGCCATGGGTCTGTCCCATATGGCGGCAGCCGGCGGGGTAGCGGCCTTGCCGCTCGGTATCCCAGCCCTCGCCGGGGCACTGCTGGCAGCCGCCCTGGCGGCGATTGCCAAGGGTCTGCTACCCAAGGCCAGCAACAGCCATTACGGACTCATGTTGTTGCTGGGTTGGGCCGGGGCAATGATACTGGCGGCCAACACCCATCAGGGTGAAGTGGTGGGCGAGGCCTTGTTGCGAGGCCAGCTCTATTTCACCAGCACGCCGCATCTCATCGGCTCCCTGGCCCTGGTGGCGGTGCTCCTGTTTGCCTTGAGCTGGCTGTCGCCACGGCTGCTGGCCGAGCGTTTCTTCCCGGACCATTTTTCCGCCAATCGCATTCCGGCCTGGCCCCATCGGCTCCTGTTCGGGGCCTTGGTGGTGGTGGCTGCCGTCCTGGGCACCCTGGCCATGGGCGCCATGAGCGCCTTTGCCATGTTCTTTGTTCCAGCCTGGGTCGCTTTCGTGCTGGTCCGGGGCTGGCGCTGGGCCCTGGCCTTGACCGTGGCACTGGGCGTGGGCTGCTATCTGCTCGCCTTCGTGCTGTCCATGTTGCTGGATCAGCCCTTCGGGCCTACCCTGACCCTCTGTCTGGCCGCCCTGGCCCTGCTCCGGCTGTTCGCCCACCGGGCCGCCCGGGTGGCCGGCGCGCCTGGTGAATAGGCGTTATCATGGGTGGCTGATCCCCTGTAGCCCAAGACCATGAAACTGCGACCCGAACAGCTAGGCCAACACCTGAACAAGCAGCTCGCGCCGGTCTATCTCATTGCCGGTGATGAGCCCTTGCTGGTTGATGAAGCTGCTGACAGCGTGCGACGCAAGGCCCGCGAGGCCGGTGTGGAGGAACGCACGAGCTTCATGGCCGAAAAGGATTTTGACTGGCAGGCCCTCAGTGATTCCGCCGCCAGCCTCTCCCTGTTCGCCCAGCAACGCCTGGTGGAACTCCGCCTGCCGTCGGCCAAGCCCGGCCGGGAAGGCAGCAAGGCCCTGACTGACTGGGCCGAGCGTCCGCCCGAGGACCATACCCTGATCGTGATCAGCGGCAAGCTGGATCGCAGCCAGCGCAATGCCAAATGGGTCCAGGCGCTGGAGTCCGCCGGCGTGATGGTGGAAGTCTGGCCGGTGCCCCGTCATCAGCTGCCCCAGTGGGTGCAGCAGCGGATGATTGCGGCTGGCCTCCAGGTGTCCCGGGATGCGGCCCGTTTCATTGCTGAAAGGGTGGAGGGCAATCTCCTCGCCGCCGCACAGGAAATCGAGAAGTTGCGCCTGTTGCTTGGCGAGGGCGTGGTGGACGACGAGACCGTGCGTGGCGCGGTGGTGGATAGCGCTCGCTACGATCCCTTCCAGCTTGCCGATGCCGCGCTTGCCGGGCAGACGGCGCGGGCGGTCAAGATCCTTGAGGGGCTGCATGGTGAAGGCGTGGAACCGCCACTGCTGGTCTGGGTCCTGGCCCGCGAGATCCGCGCCATGGCCGACATGGCCTCGGGCCTGGCCCGGGGCCGGCGCCTGGACGATGTCACCCGTCGTGTCTGGGCCAGTCGCCGTGGGCTGGTGGAGAAGGCGCTCAAGCGTCACAACGAGACCCGCTGGCTGGCCCTGCTGGCCGAAGCCGGGGAATTGGACGCCATGGCCAAGGGTGCTCGCTGCGGCAATCCCTGGGACGCCCTGCAGCGCCTGGTCATGGCCATCAGCTCCGTGGAAGCCGGTCGCCGCCTGGGGCTGGTAGCCTGACCGCGCCCTCTGTGTGCACAAGTCCCGCGCTGACCCGGGTGTACCGGGCTATGCCTGTTCGGCCGCCTTCACCAGGGGCAGGAGTTCGTCGATGACGGCGTCCAGGCTGGCGCGGTCGTCGCGGACGACGGTGATGTGGCCGAGCTTGCGGCGGGGGCGGGGCGCCTTGCCGTAATCGTGGTAGTGAGCGTCCTCGTGGCGGATCACCCCTTCCAGGGCCGGCATGCGCCCAAGGCAGTTGATCATCGCCGAGACGCCCCGGGGGCGGGTGGAGCCCAGGGGCAGGTCGAGGATGCCACGCAGGTGGTTCTCGAACTGGCTGGTGGCGGCGCCCTCGATGGTCCAGTGCCCTGAATTGTGCACCCGCGGGGCCATTTCATTGGCAATCAGGCGGCCGGCCTTCTCGAAATATTCCACCGTCAGGATGCCCGCATAGTCATGGGCCTCCATCAGCGCCGCGAGCTGCTTCTCCGCCGTGGCCTGCAGCGCCGGGTCGGCGGCAGGCGCAATGGACAGGCGCAGGATGCCGTCCTCGTGGCGGTTCTCGCTCAGGGGGTAGAAGCGGGTATCGCCGGAGCGGTTGCGCACACCGATCAGGGAGACTTCGCGTTCGAAGTCGACAAAGCCTTCCAGGATCAGGGGCGCGCCGGAGAGGCCCTCCCAGGCCTTGGCAATCTCCGCCTCGCTTCGGATCAATTGCTGGCCACGGCCGTCATAGCCCATCCGTCGACGCTTGAGCATGGCCGGCAAGCCGAGTGCTTTAACCGCCGACTCCAGTTCCGCCAGGCTGTCCACCGAGCGATAGGGGGCGGTTTCAATCCCGTGGCGGGCGAAGCATTCCTTTTCCCGCAGCCGATCCTGGGCCGCCCCGAGGATGGCCGGGCCGGGGTGGACGGGGATACCGGACGCCGCGGCTTCCAGGGCCTCAACGGGGACGTTTTCCACGTCGTAGGTGAGCAGTTCCACCTGTCCGGCCAGCCGGCGGATGTCCTCGGCCTGCATGAAATCACCGAGCACAATGTCGCCCACCTGGGCGCCGGGGCTGTCCTCGCTCTTGTCGAGAAAAGTGAAGCGCAGGCCAAGGGGATAGCCGGCCAGGGCCATCATGCGGCCGAGTTGGCCGGCGCCGATGATTCCAATGCTCATGATTGCCGTGGTCTCCGGGCTGTCATTCCGGTCGCGGATCGGGATTGCTCAGAACGCGTTGGGTCTGGGCGGCGCGGAAATCGTCCAGGGCCTCGCGAACTTCATCGTAGTGGTTGGCCAGCATGGCCGCCGCGAGCAGGGCGGCGTTGGTGGCGCCCGCTTTGCCGATGGCCAGGGTGCCCACCGGCACGCCGGCCGGCATCTGGGCTATGGAAAGCAGGGAGTCCATGCCATTGAGTGCCTTGGACTGCACCGGCACGCCCAGCACCGGCAGAGGCGTCTTGGCGGCGGCCATGCCCGGCAGGTGGGCGGCGCCGCCAGCCCCGGCAATCAGGACTTCCAGGCCGCGATCCCGGGCCTCGGCGCAGTATTCGAACAGCAGATCCGGAGTGCGGTGGGCGGAGACCACCCGGGTTTCGCAGGGCACGCCCAGCTTCTCCAGGGTTTCCACCGCATGCCGCATGGTTTCCCAGTCCGACTGGGAGCCCATGATGATCCCGACCAATGCCTGCTTCCCTGTTTCCATGACATCACCACGAAAGGCCCGACGGGCAGCGGCGCCCGCAAAGGGGGCCGGCCGGGCCGGGCTAAAAACGGTCTATTGTACGCAAATCCGGTAAACAGGGCGAGTAATGCGGCTTAAGCGAGTCGATCACGCAGCAGCCGGAACAGGGTGCGAGCCGACGCCGGCGGCTGTCCGTGGATCTCCTCCTGGCGGGCATGGTGGGCCAGACGACTGGCTTCGGCGAAGTCGTCCGCCTCAAGCAGCCCTTTCAGTTCGGCCTCCACCTCGGTCTCGCCCTCCATCAGCCCGTCCCGCAGGCGTTCCAGGCGATGAAAGGCGCGTGCGGCCGTTCGCTGATCCGCCTCACGCTGGCGCAGCGCCGCTTCGATGGACGCCGGATCCAGCTTGCGCATGAGTGTACCGATACGCTGACGTTCACGGCGCAGTCCACCGCCACGTCGCATGTGGCGGATGCGGCGGATGGCGGCAAGCAGCTCATCCGGCAGGCCCAGCTCGTCGAGGGTGCTGTCCGGAAGTTCGGCCAGGCGGATCCCCAGGGTCTGTCGCTCCTCGGCCTCGCGCTTGCGGTGAGAGCGGGACGGGCGGTCGCCACCGCCCGTCCCCCGGGGGTCAGTCATCGTCGGCAAAGATGGCAGTGTGGACGCGGCCCTCATTGTCCACGCTGCCCCGGTACATGCCACTGGTGTTGAAGGGCATGGTGATGTTGCCCTTGGCGTCAATGGCAATCACGCCGGCGTTGCCGCCCATCTCCACCAGCTTGCTGTTGACCACATGATCGGCGGCTTCTTCCACGCTCTTGTCCCGGTAGGCCATCAGCGAGGAAATGTCATGCAGGGTGACGGCACGCATGATGTATTCGCCATGGCCGGTGGCGGAGAAGGCGCCGGTCTCGTTGTTGGCATAGGTGCCGGAGCCGATGATGGGCACGTCACCGATGCGGCCGAAGCGCTTGTTGGTCATGCCGCCGGTCGAAGTCCCGGCTGCCACATTGCCCTGCCGATCCAGGGCGACCGCACCCACGGTCCCGAGGTTGAACTCGACATTCTCGCGCTGACTGCGGAATTCCTCACCCTGTTCGGCTTCCCGTTCCTGGGCCCGATGGAGTGCCTCGCGACGGTGTTCGGTCTCGAACCACTCAGGGTCCTCGGTGGCCAGGCCGAATTCCTGGCCGTAGGTTTCCGCGCCTTCGCCGGAAAAGAACACATGGGGGGACTCATCCATGATCACCCGTGCCAGGTCGATGGGGTTGCGGATGGTGCGTACGCCGGTGAGGGCGCCGGCATTGCGGGTGCGACCGTCCATGATGGCAGCATCCATTTCGATGCGCTCGTCACTGGTTAAGACCGAGCCACGACCGGCATTCAACAGGGGGCTGTCTTCCAGTACCCGGATGGCCGCCTGGACTGCATCCAGGCTGTCGCCGCCGTTGTCCAGAATGGTGTAGCCGGCTTCCAGGGCCGCCTCCAGGGCGGCGTGGTATTCCGCTTCCTGTTCCTCGCTCATGGCGTCGCGGTCCATGGTGCCGGCGCCGCCGTGAACGGCGAGCCCGATGGGGCGTTCGGCATCCGCTGCCGGTGCGGCATTGCCGCTCTCTTCCGCTTCGCAGGCAGCCAGGCCCGCGGCAAGGACCACGGCAATGCTTGCTATCAGTTTGCGCATGGTGAACTCCTGAATATCTGGTCCGGGGATCCCGTGACAGGCTGTGGCCGTCACGGATGACGGGGGAATCATAGCATTGGGCGGGGATGGGGTGACCAGTCGCTGTTCCAACCGGGAGGCAATCGGCGTAGCTTATATCAGGCGTTGCTTTTCATTTCATGTCTCTGGCCAAGGGAAGTACCGTCAATGCCAATCGACTGGAAACAGTACGACCCCGGAAAATTCTATGATGAGTTGATCAGTTCCCCCGGTCATCCCCGGGCCGCCGCCCGGGAGCTGTGCAAGCGGCTCCGCCAGCTCAGCGATGAAGAGCTGATGGAACGGCGTGATGCCGCGGAGCTGGCCATCCTGGTGATGGGGATTACCTTCACCGTCTACACCGAGGGTGGCAGCATTGACCGGGCCTGGCCCTTCGACATCATCCCGCGCATCATCCCGGCCCGGGAATGGCAAAAGACCGAGGCCGGCCTGGCCCAGCGCGTTCAGGCTCTGAATCTTTTCATCAATGATATTTATCATGAACAGCGCATCGTCAAGGACAAGGTCTTCCCCGAAGAGATCCTCAAGACCTCCGGTAATTTCCGGGCCGAATGCGTGGGGGTGGAGCCACCGCTGGGCATCTGGGCCCACATCTGCGGCAGTGACCTGATCCGGGACAATGATGGGCGTTTCTATGTGCTTGAAGACAATCTGAGAGTGCCCTCCGGCGTTTCCTACATGCTGGAGAACCGGCATGTCATGAAACGCACCTTCCCCGAGATTTTCGAGCATCAGAACATTCTCCCGGTGGATGATTATCCTGCCCAGCTATTCGACATGCTGGCTTCCATGTCACCGCGTCCCCAGGACTATCCCGTGGTTACCGTACTGACCCCGGGGATCTACAACTCCGCCTATTTCGAGCATGCCTATCTGGCTCAGCAGATGGGTGCCGAACTGGTGGAGGGGCGAGACCTGGTGGTGACCGAGGATGACTGTGTCTACATGCGCACCGTGGAGGGGCTGACCCGGGTTGATGTGATCTACCGCCGCATTGATGATCTTTTCCTGGACCCGGAAGTCTTCAACCCGGACTCGGTATTGGGTGTGCCCGGGCTGATGCGCGCCTGGCGGGCCGGCAATGTGGCCCTGGCCAATGCACCGGGTGCGGGTGTGGCGGATGACAAGGTGGTCTATGCCTATGTGCCGGACATGATCCGTTACTACCTGGATCAGGAGCCCATCCTGGACAATGTTCCCACCTATGTCTGCCATGATGAAAAGCAGTGCGAGTATGTCCTCGATAACCTGGACAAGCTGGTGGTCAAGCCGGCCAACGAATCGGGTGGCTACGGCATGCTCATGGGGCCGCAGGCCAGTCGCAAGGAGCGGGAGGATTTCGCCGAACAGATCCGCCGCAACCCTCGCAACTTCATTGCCCAGCCCTTGATCCAGCTTTCCACCACCCCAACCATCGATGGTCATGGCAAGGTGGCGCCCCGGCACGTGGATCTGCGTCCCTTCATTCTCAGCGGACAGGAAACCAATATCACCACAGGGGGGCTTACCCGGGTGGCTCTCAAGTCAGGTTCCTATGTGGTGAACTCATCCCAGGGGGGCGGCAGCAAGGATACCTGGATTGTTGATACCGCCAAGAAGACGATAGGGGGCTGAGTCATGTTGTCGAGAGTGGCCGAAAGCCTTTACTGGACTGCCCGTTACATGGAAAGAGCGGAGGACCTGGCGCGTTTGGTCAACGTCCATTCCAATTTGATTATGGACCTGCCCCGGTCGGTGGAATTGGGCTGGGAGCCCCTGATCGCTATCACCGGCAGCGAAGCGCCCTTTGCCAAGCTGTTCGGTGATGAGATGGATGAGCGAAATGTCACTCGCTTCATCATTGCCGACCGGCGTAACCCGGGCTCCATTCTCAGCGCCTTGTTCATGGCCCGTGAGAATCTGCGCTCCACTCGCGACCTGGTCCCCCGGGAAGGCTGGGAGCAGGTCAACGATCTCTACCTCCATGCCCGTCAGGAACTCAAGGGTGGCATTGCCAAGCGCAAGCGCTACGATTTTCTGCGCGGCGTGATTCAGCGCTGCCAGCAACTCACCGGCCTGTTGGCCGGCACCATGAGCCATGACGAAGCCTATGAGTTCATCCGCATCGGTCGTAATCTGGAACGAGCGGACATGGGGACCCGCATCCTGGACGTGCGTTCAGAAGATCTCCTGCCCCACCGGGCGGAGGATCTCACGCCTTTTGAAAACATCCAGTGGATGAGCGTGCTCAAGTCCCTGACCGCCTATCAGATGTATCGGCGCAATGTACGGGTCAGGGTGCGGGGTTCGGACGTCTTGCGGTATCTGCTTCAGGACCCGAAATTGCCACGGGCACTGCTCCATTGCATGAGCGAGGTGGAGGCCTGTCTGCATGATCTGCCACGGAATGATGGACCCTTGCGCAGCGTCACGCGCATGAAGCGCCGGATCCAGGAAGCCAATGTACCGGAATTGGCGGAGTCCGGTCTGCATGAATTCCTGGACGACTTGCAGGTGGAGCTGAGCCGACTCCATGCTGAGATTGCCAACACCTACTTCCTGCTGGATAGGGCGGCATGAACATCTACCGTTGCGCTTGCGGCAACCCGGTCTATTTCGAAAATGACCAATGTCTGGCCTGTGGCCGGCGCCTGGGTTTCCTGCCGGAGCGTCTTACACAGGCGGCGATCGAGCCCCTGCCAGGAGGCAACGATCTCTGGCGGGCCCACACTCCCGAGGGCGAGATGGGGGAGTATCACCGCTGCCGCAACTACAGTGAGCAAAATGTCTGCAACTGGATGGTGGTCAGTGATAATGGTGAGCGTTACTGCGTGGCCTGCCGCATGAATCGCATCATCCCCAATCTGGACCGGCCCGGTAACCGTGACAAATGGCTCAATGTGGAGCGCGAGAAGCGCCGGGTCATTTACGATCTGCTCCGCCTGGGTCTGCCCTTTCTCGCCAAGCGGGATGATCCGCACACTGGCCTGGCCTTCGCCTTCATGGAAGACCAGCAGCCGACCCAGGAATTCGTTGACTCATCCTGGTCCGGCGGCAAGGTGTTCACCGGCCATGCAAAGGGCCTGATCACCATCAATATCATCGAAGCCGATGATGCGGCCCGCGAGGCATTGCGTCAGCAATTGAATGAGGCCTCCCGCACCCTGCTGGGGCACTTCCGCCACGAGATCGGTCACTATTTCTGGGATCGACTGATTCTGGAAGGCGGGCGATTGGCCGGTTTTCGCGAGGTCTTTGGTGACGAGCGTCAGGATTACCAGTCTTCCCTGCGCCGCCATTATCAGCAGGGGCCACCGGCAAACTGGCAGCAGCACTACATCAGTGCCTATGCCGCGGCCCATCCCTGGGAGGACTGGGCCGAGTGCTGGGGGCATTATCTGCAGATCACCGATGCCCTGGAAACCGCCCATGCCCTGGACATGGGGGTCAGTCTCCCGAGGGACTTTGATGAGCTGATCCGGGTCTGGAGTCGGGTCAGCATCAACATTAACCTCATGAACCGAAGCATGGGCATGCGGGATGCCTATCCCTATGTGCTCAATGACAGCGTGGTGGCCAAGCTGCGCTACATTCACGAGGTCGTGGAGGCGGAGCGGTCCGCCTAGGCCCGGGCCGATTCATCCATTCCTGTCCGGCTCTGTTAGAATCCCGACTCTTTGCAGCCCAGCAAGCGGAGTCGATTCATGTCCGAGACCGCCGAGGTCACAAGTTCCCTGGGTCGCCAGGACCTCGAGGCCGCCGTCGATCAGGCCCTGGCCGAGGCCCGGCGCCGGGGTGCCGATGGCGCGGAAAGTGGCGCCAGTGTGGATACCGGCCTGGGCGTGAGTGTCCGCCTGGGTGAGGTGGAGACCCTGGAATACCGTCAGGACCGGGGGATCGGAATCACCGTCTATTTCGGCCAGCAGAAGGGGGCCGCCAACACTTCCGACCTGAGCGACCGGGCCATCCGGGAAATGGTGGCCAAGGCCTGCGACATCGCCCGTTTTACCCAGGCCGATCCCCATGCCGGCCTGCCGCCCGCCGAGCGCCTGGCGCGGGACTGGCCGGATCTGGATCTCTGTCACCCCTGGGCCCTGTCCCCGGAAATGGCCATCGACCTGGCCCAGCGCTGTGAGCAGGCCGCCCGGGATTTCGACCGTCGCATCGATAACTCCGATGGTGCCAGCGTGGATACTCACCACGGCGTCCGGGTCTGTGGCAACAGTCATGGCTTTCTCGGCAGCTACGAGGGCACCAATCACAGCATCAGCTGTAGTGTTCTCGCTCGGGACGAGCAGGGCATGCAGCGGGATTTCTGGTATTCCTCGGCACGGCTTTCCTCTGCCCTGGAATCACCCGAGGCCGTGGGACGCCGGGCCGGGGAGCGAACCGTCCGCCGCCTGGGTGCCCGTCGACTCAGCACCCGCAAGGCGCCGGTACTGTTCCCCGCGCCGCTGGCGCGGGGGCTGATCGCCACTCTGGTGGGCGCGGCTTCCGGGCCCTCCCAGTATCGTCGGGCCTCCTGGCTTCTGGATGCCGTGGGTAATCAGGTCCTGCCGGAGTGGCTGGGTCTGGTGGAGTATCCCCATTTGCCGAGGGCTCTCGGCAGTTCCCCCTTCGACGGCGAAGGCGTGGCCCTGAAGGATAATCCTCTGGTCGAATCCGGGCGCCTGTCCCGCTATGTGCTGGACAGCTACAGTGCCCGTCAACTGGGGCTGGAGAGCACCGGCAATGCCGGCGGCGTCCACAATCTCTCCCTGGTCGGGCCCAGCCGCGGTTTTGAGGAAATGCTGCGGGAGATGGATACCGGCCTTCTGCTTACCGAGCTGATGGGGCAGGGAATCAACGGCGTGACGGGGGATTACTCTCGTGGCGCGGCCGGATTCTGGGTGGAGCAGGGCGAGATCGTCCATCCGGTGGAGGAAATCACCGTCGCGGGTAATCTCAAGGACATGCTTCGTGGCATCGTCGCCGCCGGTGATGATGTGGACCACCGCGCCAGCGTGCTCACCGGTTCGCTCCTGATCGAGGAAATGACCATTGCCGGCGACTGACCGGCCCGTGGCACCGTCATGACTTACTGTCTAGCCATACGTACCGACAACGGCTTCCTGGTGGCCTCCGACTCGCGCACCAGTGCCGGGGTGGATGATGTCAGCGTCTACAGCAAGATGCATGAGCTGCCCACCAGTGACGATCGTTGCATGGTGCTGCTCTCGGCCGGCAACCTGGCCACCACCCAGGCGGTCACCAGCCGTATCCAGCGTGACCTCGATGACTCCGAGGCCGAGACCTCGATCAACCGCCTCGATCATCTGGAAGACGTGGCCGAGTACATCGGTGCCATCAGCACGCGAGTACAGAAGGGCCCGGAAGGGGCCACTCAGGCGGACTTTCGGCCCAAGGCAACCTTCATCCTGGCCGGCCAGATCGGCCAGGAAAGCCATAATCTCTATCTGATCTACCCGGAAGGCAATTACATCCGGGTCAGTGAGGAAAAGCCCTTTCTGCAGGCCGGAGAGACCAAATACGGCAAGCCCATCCTGGATCGTATCGTGGAAAGCGGCATGAGTCTGGAAATGGCCGCCCGTTGCGCCCTGGTTTCCCTGGATTCCAGTATGCGCTCCAATCTCAGCGTCGGGCCGCCGGTGGAACTGGCCTTCTATCAGGCCGACAGCCATCGCCTCGATCCCCGGCTGCGCTTTGAGGAAGACGATCCCTTCTGGCGCCGCATGCAGGATGCCTGGTCCCGCAATCTCCGCCAGGCCTTCATGGATCTGCCGCGCTTCGATTGGGAGTAAAAAAAACGCCGCGAACAGCCTGAGTTCTGTTCGCGGCGTCTCGACACCTTCCCTGGCGAGCCTTGGTTGTCGCTGGGCCTCCCTGCCAGACCCCGTCCCGGGGTTGCCCATCCTGGGCGCCTGAGTTGCCCACTCTGGATCATCCCTGATCCGCCGGCCTGAACCGGCCCCAGCCCCTCCTGGACTGTCGCGCGGGCATGGCATTCATCATGCCGGATGACCATCCTGGTCGGGGATCGTGCCAGTCCCTGGCCGACGCCCCCGGCATTGACTCCCCCCTTTCCGCCAATGCCCGCGCTGTGGGTATAACGATACGCAGGGCTCGGCTTTGGCGTAATCAGCAGATCGTGATGGGGCGTGTAGGGATATGCTGACGGCCCCTGTAAGAGGGCGAAACTACGCAAGTGCCATCCGCGTTTAGCTGTCCTCTGTTTCCTCCACAAAGTCACGCAGGGTCTTTTGTCCCAATTGGTCGCGCATGGCCCCTTCCAGGCTGTTCATCAGCCCGCCGACCGGTTTGAGGGAGCGCATCTGTGCTTCCGGATCATCGCTCTGCTGGTAGCCGCGGCTGGCATCCAGGATCTTCTGCAAGCGCATCCGGGCCAGGTCCTGGCCGGGCAGGAAGCCGGGCTGATAACCCTCGGTGCTAATGATCAGGCCGGCCATTTCCAGTCGATCCACCACGCTTTCCAGCACGTCGCCGCGAACATGCAACTCTCGACAGAGGGTTTCGAACGTCCAGGGGCGTTCACCGCGCAGATAACTGCGGGCAATGAGATACATCACCGCCAGGCCCAGCTCCTCTTTCTCTCGGTGGGTGGCGCCGGTTGCCGGCGGCAGTCGGGTGACGAACTGGGGATTCTGGATATAGAAAGCGATCTTGCCGCCGAACAGCAGAATGAGCCAGCTCAGATAGAGCCAGATGATGAAGAACAGCAGACCCGCGAAGCCGGAATAGATGGCGGTGTAGCGGGCCGAGGTGGCGATGACCTGGGCAAATGCCCAGCCGGTGGTCTGCCAGGCCAGGCCGGCAATGACGGCGCCGGTGAGAGCGGCCTTGAGCTTGACCCGGGTGTTGGGGACAAAGACATAGATGAAGGTAAAGGCGGCCACCACCAGCAAATAGGGCATCAGGGTGCTGAACCAGACCATCAAGGTCCCGAAGGGCTCCACCTCCGATATCCGCTGGACCAGGGTGTGGCTGGAGAAGGTGGCGGTGACACCCACCGCCGAGAACACCAGCACCGGGCCCACCAGCACGACACTGAGATAATTGCTGAACTTCTCCGCCATGCCCCGCTGGCGCCGAATGTTCCAGGATTCATTCAGGGCCGCTTCGATTTTCTGCAACAGGGAGTAGACCACATACACCAGCAGCAGCAGGCCCACCGAGCCGAGGATGCCCACCTGAATGTTGTCCACGAAGTCCATGATGTTCTGGGTGACTTCGTCGGCCCTGGGCCCCAGGGGCTCCAGGGTTCTTTGAAGCACCGGCTCCAGCTGGTTGTGCACGCCGAAGCCCTTGAGCACCGAAAAGCTGAAGGCCAGCAGAGGCACGATGGAGAGCAGCGAGGTATAGACCAGGCTCATGGCCCGCAGATTGATCTGCCCAATGGAGGCGTCGCGCATGCCGGCATGAATCACCCGTGCAATCCGCACCATCCAGGCCATCTTGCGGCTGGGCAGATCCTGGATCTGCACAGTCCACAACCACTGGGTGAATCGGGAGCCGGGGTTGAGCTGCTTCATGGGGGCCTGCCTCCGCGCCATGGAATCCGCCAAGCATCAGTCGCCATCATATCGACTCTTGAGGCGGGAAGCATGTGCTTCGCTTTCCCGGCTCTGGCATTGACGGCTGTAATCCTTATCATGGGCCCATGAGTGATTATCCCGAACGTATCGTTTGCTTGACCGAGGAACCCACCGAGACCCTCTATCTGCTGGAAGAGGACTGGCGCATCGTGGGGATCTCGGGCTTTACCGTGCGCCCGGCCCGGGCACGCAAGGAAAAGCCCAAGGTTTCGGCCTTTCTCAGCGCCAAGATCGACAAGATTCTGGATCTTGAGCCGGATCTGGTTCTCGGCTTCTCCGATCTGCAGGCGGAGATCGCCACCGAGCTCATTCGGCATGGCGTGGAGGTCCATATCTTCAATCACCGCAGCGTGGACGAGATTTTCCAAATGATCTCCATGCTGGGGGGCATGATCGGTTGCCAGGAAAAGACCCGGGCTCTGGTAGATGAGCTGCGCGGCGGAGTGGAAAAGATTCGTGCCCAGGCGGCGGCCTTGCCGAAAACACCTCGGGTGTATTTCGAGGAATGGGATGAGCCCATGCTCTCCGGTATTCGCTGGGTCTCGGAACTGGTTGAAATCGCCGGCGGCGAGGATTGCTTTCCCGAACTCAAGGAAGAGGCCCTGGGCAAGAACCGGATCATCCCGGACTACGAAACGGTCATCGAGCGTCAGCCGGATATCATCATCGGTTCCTGGTGCGGCAAGAAATTCCGCCCCGAGAAGGTTTGTGAACGGCCGGGCTTCGATCGCATCCCGGCGGTCCGTGACAATGAGCTGCACGAAATCAAATCCGTGAATATCCTGCAGCCCGGCCCGGCGGCACTCACCGACGGCTTGCAGCAATTGCATGAAATCATTGCCCGATGGTGCGACGTCTCAGCCACAGCCGAATCCCGGTGAGATAGAGCAGCAGGGGCAGCATGCCGATCAGGGCCACCAGGGCCTTGCCCCAGCCACCCAGAAAGTTGCCGCCGTGGATGGCGCGCAAGGCAGTCATGAAGCGGTCACCGCCGCTGGCATCGCTCCAGTGTCGTTCCGCCAGCATCTTGCCGCTGTAGCGGTCCAGCACCACGTGACCGCTGCCTGGCAGCCATCCGGCAGCTTCCCCTTCCCGTACCGTGATGCGGTAGACCCCCTCGGGGCCGCGGGGCAGCCCAATGCTGCGGACATCGCCGTCCGGCATCGTGGCTTGTGCCAGATCCATGGCCTGCTCGAGGCCAATGTCTCGCCCATTGTCCGCCACCAGAGAGTGGTGGTGCAGGTCCAGCCCTGACAGGGGCGAGACAGTCTCCACCATGGGCCGGGTGTACTGGGGCAGGGCCAGCAGGATGCCGCTGACCGCGACCAGGAGCAGGGGCAGGCCGGCGTAGAGTCCCAGGCCATGATGGATGGTTTGGGCAGGGCGGCCTGTGTGCCGGCGGCGGTGCCAGATCAGGGTGCCGGTAAGCAGGGAAAAGAGCAGGCAGAGGCCCAGCAAGCCCACCACGGTCTGACCCTGACTGCCCAGGTGCAGTTGAAAATGGAGTACATGGATGAAGCGCATCAGGCCCTCGCCCACGGGCCGGATGCCCATGAGCTCGCCTGAGGCCGGGTCTACCGTTGCCAGACGATCGAAAATGCGCTCCGGGGTGCCGATATAGACCCGGAAGACGTCCTGGCTAGCCGAAGGCAGGGACAGGAAGGTCACCGCCTCATCGTCTCCGGCGACAGCCTCCACCGCCCCCAGGGCCTGCTCGGCACTGACTGGTTCTGCGGCGCCACTGCCGCGTAACAGCTCAGGATTGAGAACCCGGTCCAGTTCGCTTTGATACACGACCAGGCTGCCGCTCAGTCCAATGAGCACGAACAGGGCGCCCAGGCCCAGGGCGATCCAGCGGTGCAGGCGATAGATCAGCCTCATGATTCACGTCAGCAAATGTTTTAGCGCTTGTGGATTTCGCCGGCCTTCATCACGAAGCGAACCGATTCCAGTCGGGTGACATCGTCCAGGGGGCTGCCGTCCACGGCAATGAGGTCGGCATGAAAACCGGGTTCGATACGACCGATTTCATCGGACCAGTCCAGGAGGTCGGCGGCGTGGATGGTGGCGGCCTGGATGGCCTCCAGGGGACTCATGCCGGCTTCCACCATGCGGGCAAACTGCTTGCCGTTCTGACCATGGGGATAGACGCCGGCATCACTGCCAAAGACGATTCGAACCCCGGCTTCATGGGCCCGACGCAGACTGTCCCGCTGGGCCTGTCCGATTTCCCGCTCCTTTTCGAGACTTTCCTCCAGCATGCCCACTTCCTCGCCCATGCCCAGGATGTAGTCGGAGACATAGACGTCCATGGACAGGGCCGTTCCGTTGCGGCGCGCCAGGGCAATGCTTTCATCGGAAATCAGGCTGGCATGTTCCACCGAATCCACCCCGGCCTTGATGGCCAGCTTGATGCCGGCATCGCCGTGGGCATGGGCGGCCACCCGCATGCCAAGGGCATGGGCCTCGTCAACGATGGCTTCCATTTCTTCCAGGGTGTACTGGCGTGCGCCGGTGGCGGTGCCCTTGGACATGACCCCGCCGGTGGCGCAGAACTTGATGGTGTCGGCGCCATACTTGAGATTCTTGCGAACCTGCTCACGGGCGGCCCAGGGCCCGTCGGCCACACCACCACCGCGATGTTCGAAGTCCGGTGGCAGCAGTGTGCTGTCGCAATGGCCCCCGGTCATGCCAAGGGACTGGCCGGCCACGCGCATGCGCGGGCCGGGGAAGTCGCCGGCTTCGATGGCATCACGAATAGCAATATCGGCGAAGGCTGGCGCACCGAGATTGCGCACGGTGGTAAAGCCTGCCTCCAAATTCTTTCTCGCCGCTCTGACCCCGTAAAGCGCGGCCCGATGGCTGCCCCGCCCCAGGCGGGCGTGGCCCTGAACGCTGGCATCGTTGGTCAGATGGACATGGGTGTCGATCAGCCCGGGCAGGACGAATCGGTCGCTCAGGTCGATGACCTTGCCGTCCTCGTCCAGCTCAACGGCGTCACGCTGGCTGACGGAGACGATCCGCCCTTCGGCAATGCCGATCAGCTGGTCGTCCCGCACATCGCCGGTCTTCGGGTCCAGCAGTTGTCCGGCCAGGACGTAGTGTTCCGCCTGTCCCGGATCAGCCTGGGCGGCGTTGTCGGCCGCGCAGGCGGGCAGGGCGGCAGCGGCCAGGCTGAGGGCGAAAAGGGCGGCAACAATGCTTGGCATGGGATGCTCCCGGGGTTGGGGGTCCGTTCCAAAGGAGAGCATTCTAGAGCAATCAGGGTGCCCGTGTACGGACGAGGCCGGGAGAGCCGGCCGCGCAGGCAGATATGTAGGAGCGGATTCATCCGCGATTCTAGGGTCGTCGATTCCCCGATCGCGGATGAATCCGCTCCTGCGGCGGGCTGACAGGTAGGCCTTGAAGGCTTCGAGCCGTTTCAGGCAAATCCCGGCGGATTCCACTCCTGCATCATCTTTTCCCGGGCCGAGCTGACCCGTTCCGACATCAGGCCGGCGAAGCGCTTGAGCATTTCGTAGCCAAAATCCGGGTCCTTCTCGCAGCGCTCGAAGATGACATCGCCATCGAAGCGGATGACGCTGCTGTCTTCTTCCGCCCGAGCCTGGAAATGCCAGCGATAGGGCGGGATCAGCCAGGACCAGCCGATGATGGCGCCCTCGCCCACGTTCTGCAGCTCAAGGGGTGGGCCTTCGATGGCAGCCACCTCAAGGCTGATGCGACCGCCCGTGACCAGGAAAAAACTGTCGGCCCGGTTGCCATGGCGGAACAGGACCTCGTCTTCCTTGAGGTTACGGCTGGAGGCATTCTCGGCCAGAAATTTCAGGTCAGCCTCGTCCATTCCCTTGAAGAAGGCTTTGTCCAGCAACTGGTCCAGGATTTTTTCCTTGCTCATGTTCAAACCTCGCGCAATCGTTTCACGCCACCATACACCCATGGCGCGGAGAATAGGGAACCTCTAGAGGTTCCATAATTGATGTTGATCAAATTTCGTCCAATTCAGGGTTTGAGACGATACCCGCTTCGGAATATCCAGGCCACCAGGGCAATGCAGATGGCCAGAAACGCCAGGATCACCGCGAAACTGATGGCGACATGGACGTCGGCCACTTCGTAGAAGCTCCAACGGAATCCGCTGACCAGATAAACCACCGGATTGAACAGGGAAACGGTCTGCCAGACCGGGGGCAGCACATCCAGGGAATAGAAGGTGCCACCCAGAAAGGTCAGGGGCGTGACCACCAGTAGCGGCACGAACTGTAGTTGCTCAAATCCTTCCGACCAGATGCCGAGTATGAAACCCAGGAGACTGAAGGTAAATGCCGTCAGTACCAGGAACAACAGCATCAGGAGGGGGTGGGCGATCTCCAGGGGCACGAAGAACCAGGCCGTGCCCAGGATTATCAGCCCAAGAATGATGGACTTGGTGGCCGCGGCGCCCACATAGCCCAGCATGACTTCCAGATACGATGCCGGCGCCGAGAGGATCTCGTAGATGGTGCCGGTAAAGCGTGGAAAGTAGATACCGAAGGCGGCGTTGGAAACACTCTGGGTCAGCAACATCAGCATGATCAGCCCCGGCACGATAAACGCCCCGTAGCTGACCCCGCCGATTTCATCGATGCGTGAACCGATGGCCGCTCCAAAAACAACGAAATACAGTGAGGTGCTGATCACCGGCGCGACGATGCTTTGCATCAGCGTGCGGCGGGTACGGTTCATCTCGAAGAGATAGATGGCCAGAATGGCCCGGGGATTGCGAATCATTGTCGATCCTTCAGCAAATCGAGAAAGATGTCTTCCAGGGAACTCTGGTCAGTGTGCAGGTCATTGATCACGATGCCCGCCTGGTTGAGGCGGCGCAGCAGGTCGGCAATTCCGCTCTCCTTGAACTCATCGGCATAGTCATAGATGAGGGCACTGCCGTCGTTGATGAGCGATAGGCGATAACCATTCAACTGATCTGGCACCTGCTTGATCGACTGGCCCAGCTCGATAGTAAGCTGTTTCCGCCCCAGCTTTCGCATGAGCTGACTGGTCTCTTCCACCAAAAGCAAACGTCCGTGATTGATGACCCCGACCCGCTCGGCCATTTGTTCGGCTTCTTCGATGTAGTGGGTGGTAAGAATAATGGTCACGCCGTTGTGCTGGAGGCCCCGGACCAGATTCCACATGTCCTGGCGCAGTTCCACATCTACGCCGGCGGTGGGCTCATCCAGAAAGAGTATGCGGGGTTCATGGGCCAGGGCCTTGGCGATCATCACCCGCCGCTTCATGCCACCCGACAGAGTCCGGATCTGCTTGTCACGCTTGTCATAAAGTGACAGGTCCCTGAGTACCCCCGCGACCACAGCATCGTTGCGCTTGAGCCCGAACAGGCCGCGGCTGAAGCTCACCGTGTCCCAGACCGATTCGAAGGAGTCGGTAGCCAGCTCCTGGGGTACCAGGCCCACCAGTTGGCGAGCGGACCGATAGTCACGAATGATGTCATGGCCCCCAATGCGGATTTCTCCACTGCTTCGTGTGACCAGGCCGCAAAGGATGCTGATCAGCGTGGTCTTGCCCGCCCCATTGGGGCCCAGCAAGGCGAAGATCTCACCATGCTCGATATTCAGGTTGACCTCTGACAGGGCCTGGAACCCACCCTCATAGGTTTTGGACAGGTCCTTGACCTCAATGGCCGGCGGGGTTGACTGCTTCATGATGACTCCGTGCCATGGAACTGGGACTTGATTGCTACATTGAATTCTTCAACTGGTTTGGGTCGGCCATAGAAGTAGCCCTGGAAGCAGCGGCAGCCGAGATGGCACAGATAGCTCTGCTGGGTTTGTGTCTCCACACCCTCTGCGACCACACGCATGTTGAGGTTGCTGGCCAGGCCGATGATGGCTTCGATGATCACCCAGTCCCGCTGGTTTCGATCGCGAGCCGCATTCTGGACAAAGGATTTGTCAATCTTCACTTCATCGAAGGGCAGCCGGGAGAGATAAGCCATGGAGGAATAGCCGGTACCAAAGTCATCCATGGAGAAATGCAGTCCCAGGGCGTGGAGCTGCTCCATTTTGTCCATGCTGTCTTCAATGTCCTCGAGCACCAGGGATTCAGTCAGCTCCAGCTTCAGCCGGTCAGGGGATACCTTATGCTCATCAATTGCACGCTGAACCTGTCTGACAAAATCTTTCTGGTGGAACTGTCTGGCGCTGACATTGATGGACAAACTCAGGTCCGCGGTCGCCGCTTCCTGTTCCCAGTCCTTCAGTATGCGACAAGCATTTTCCAGCACCCAATTCCCCAGTGGCAGTATCAAGCCGGTTTCCTCGGCCACTGGAATGAATTCCATGGGTGAGACCATGCCCAGGGAAGGATTGTTCCACCGAAGCAGTGCTTCTGCTCCAATTAGCTTGCCATTGCCACCCACCTGCTTCTGCAGATGGAGGAAGAACTGATCGCTATCAATGGCCTGGCGAATCTCGGCTTCCATCCGAAACTGGCGCTCCATCCGCCGCTGCAATTCAGGGTTATAGAATCGAATGGAATTTCGGCCATCTGCCTTGGCCTGGTACATCGCGGTATCGGCACGCCGGAGCAGTTCTTCCCGACTGTCAACGTCCCCCTGAAACAGGGTGATGCCGATGCTGGCGGCACAGCGGTGTTCGTGTTGAGGTAAGTTAACAGGTTGGGTAATGATTGCCTGGATGTCCTCGGCAACCAGGCCGGCGCGCTGGGCGGCTTCGTTCTCTTTATTGCCCAGGCGGTCAAGAATGACGACAAACTCGTCCCCGCCCAGGCGAGCCACGGTATCCACCGAGCGGGTGCGCCCCTCCAGTCTTCGGGCAAGCGTCTTGAGCAGTTCATCGCCCACGGAATGCCCCATGGTGTCATTCAGCCGCTTGAAGTCATCCAGATCGATGAAAAGGATCGCCCCATAGCTTCTCAGGCGGCTGGAGGCGGCCTGGACCAAGCCCATTCGATAGTCCAGCAGGCGACGGTTGGGTAGCCCGGTAAGGTCATCATAGAAGGCCAGTTGGTGAATTTTCTCCTGTGACTGCTTCTGTTCAGTGATATCGGTTATGAAGCCATTCCATATCACGGCACCATCAGCGGCCTTTTCCGGCAAGGCATTACCCTGGAGCCAGCGTTCGCCATGCTCCGGGTGTATGACTCGGTACTCGTGTCCCCAGGTGGACATTGTTTCTGCCGATTCCTGGATGGACTGCAGCAGCCCTTCAAGGTCATCCGGATGAATAATCCTGGTAATGGGGTCGGCGTTCTCTCTGACCGCTTCAGGGGGGACCCCGTAGATATCCCGGATGGCCTCGCTGGCATAAGGGAAGGACAACTGGCCATCGGGGCCATCCGAAACTGGTACACCACCCCAGGCAGACGGGAGGCGATTTTGGTAAAGCGCTCGTCCAGCTCCAGGGCCTGAAGTCGGGCTGATTCGGCTTCCAATCGCGCCAGTTCCACCCGTTGTCGCAGACTGGCAGTGACCGTCGAGGTGATCAGGATGAACAGGCTGCTGCCAACGGCGAGGCTGGCGACGAGATCCGGGTTCAGTGTGGGGCCGGGTAGTGCCACTTCGTGGCTGTGCCCCGCCGGAAAACGGGTCGCGGCCATGGCAACATAGTGCAGACTGGAAATGGCCAGGCCCATGAGGGTTGCGCTCGCCAGCTTGAAGCCAAGGGGTTGGTACAGTTGGTGCTCCTGAAGGAATTTACCCATCACTCGCGGAATCGCCAGCGCCAGGCTGGACATCACCACCGCAACCAGCAGGGACAGCAATACCAGCCCGGGCCGGTAGGCCATGGCCGCCTCCATTACCATGGCGGCCATGCCGATGTAGTGCATGCCGCCAATGCCCAGGCCCATTAGTGCGCCCCCCAACAGGATCGCCCGGAAGCTGGGGCGGGGGCGGGAAATGACGTCAAGCGCAAGGTAGGCTGCCAGGACGGCCGGGAAGACCGAAACGAGGGTCAGCAAGGCGTGGTATTCGATTGCCACCGGCAGGCGGAAGGCCACCATGCCGGTAAAGTGCATCGTCCACACCCCAAGCCCCAGGGCCAGGGCACCGTTGAGATGCCAGCCGAGACGGGCCCGTGCAGACCGGGTGGCTCGCATGAGGTCCACGTGACTGATGCTGGCGAAAGCGGCCATGATCGCAATCAGCAGGGAGAGCAGCACCAGCGGCACCGAGTAATCGCCGGCGAGGAAGGTGTCTCCCGCCATGCTGGCATCCAAGAAATGCATTTGGCAGGCACCCTCCTCTGGAAGGCCGATTCGGCCTTCGACTTCCATGGCTCAGTCTAGCAGCAGGGCACCGCTGAAGGGACGGGGGCTGCAGATTCTTGCTTTCCCGAGCGGGTGGGACAGCCCAGCGGTTTTTCAACGAAGCTGGCTGTCCTTGCTGCCACGACGGTTGTAGCCGGCGAATTGCTTTTTTTCGCCCTCGTCGCGTTCGCTCTGGCAGGGGACGCACAGGCGCACGCCGGGCAGGGCTCGGCGGCGTGCTTCGGGAATGGGAGCCTCGCATTCCTCGCACTCACTCAGGCTCTCGCCCTTGGGCATGCGGCTGCGGGCCCGAGCCAGGGCATCCTCCACCGAGGCATCGATCTGCTCCTGCACCGCGTCGTCTTTTGCCCAGCCTCCGGCCATCTCTACCTCCAGCCAATTCCCATGCGGGTATTGTCTCTCCGCCGAGAGTCACGATCAATCAACTGTCTTGCAGAGCGCTGCGGAGCGGCACCGCTCATCCAGAAAAAAGGGGCGCAGCCGTTGCCGGCCGCACCCCCGGGCGTTTGGCTCCTGAAAGCCTGTCCCAACGGCTTATGACTCCAGATCAAAACGATCCATATTCATCACCTTGTTCCAGGCAGCCGCAAAGTCCTTGACGAACTTCTCGCTGGCATCGGACTGGGCATAGACCTCGGAAAGCGCCCGCAATTGGGAATTGGAGCCAAAGACCAGATCCACGCGGGTTCCCGTCCATTTCTTCTGGCCGGTCCCTCTGTCGACCCCTTCAAAGGTCTCGGCCTCTTTTGAGGTCGGCTTCCATTCCGTGCCCATGTCCAGGAGATTGACGAAGAAGTCGTTTGTCAGCTCACCGGGCCGGTCGGTGAAAACACCGTGCTGGGAATCACCCGTGTTGGCGCCCAGTACACGCATGCCACCCACCAGTACGGTCATTTCCGGGGCGGTCAGCGTCAGCAGATGGGCCTTGTCCAGCATGAGCTCCTCCGCCGGCACGGTGTAGCGCTTCTTGAGATAGTTGCGGAAGGGGTCGGCAACCGGCTCAAGCACCTCGAAGGATTCCGCATCCGTCTGTTCGGCACTGGCATCAGTTCGGCCCGGATGGAAGGGAATGCTGATCTTGTGCCCGGCCTTCTTGGCGGCTTCTTCAATGGCGGCATTGCCACCCAGCACGATCAGGTCGGCCAACGAGACCTTCTTGTTGCCGCCCGCACCGTCATTGAAGGACTTCTGAATGCCTTCCAGGGCATCCAGCACCTTTTTCAGCTCGGCCGGTTCATTGGCCTCCCAGTCTTTCTGAGGCGCCAGGCGAATCCGTGCGCCATTGCCGCCGCCACGCATGTCGGAGCCACGGAATGTGGCGGCCGAGCCCCAGGCCGTCTTCACCAGTTGCGGGATGGACAGGCCCGTGCCCAGGATCTCCTTCTTGAGCGCCTCGATATCCTTGTCGTCGATCAATTCGTGATCCACCGGCGGCACCGGGTCCTGCCAGATCAGGTCTTCTTTCGGCACCTCCGGTCCCAGGTAACGGGACTTGGGCCCAAGGTCCCGGTGCAACAGCTTGAACCAGGCCCGGGCGAAGGCATCCTCGAATTCCTTGGGATTGTCCCGGAAATGTTCCGAGATCTTGCGGTACTCGGGATCTTCCTTCAGGGACAGGTCCGTGGTCAGCATCATCGGCGGTACTTTCCTGGAAGCATCATGCGCCATGGGCAGCATGTCCTCATCCTCGATATTCTTCGGCTTCCACTGATTCTTGCCGCCGGGGCCTTTTTCCAGTTCCCAGTCGTACTTGAACAGCAGCTCAAAGTAGCCCATGTCCCAGCGGGTCGGCTCCTTGGTCCAGGCGCCTTCCAGGCCACTGGTGATGGTGTCATCGCCCTTGCCGCTGCCGTGCTTGTTCTTCCAGCCGAGCCCCATCTGCTCCATGGGGGCGGCTTCGGGCTCCGGGCCCAGGTTGCTGTCCGGCGCGGCACCGTGGGCCTTGCCGACCGTGTGTCCGCCGGCGACCAGCGCCACGGTCTCGTAGTCGTCCATGGCCATGCGCTTGAAGGTTTCGCGGATGTCATGGGCAGCCTTCTTGGGATCCGGCTCACCATCGGGGCCTTCCGGGTTCACATAGATCAGGCCCATCTGCACATTGGCCAGGGGCTCTTCCAGTTCACGCTCGCCGCTGTAGCGCTTGCTGTCCAGCCACTCTTTCTCCACGCCCCAGTAGATGTCTTCTTCCGGCGCCCAGATGTCTTCCCGGCCACAGGCAAAGCCGAAGGTCTTGAAGCCCATGGCCTCATAGGCCACGTTGCCGGCCAGGATGAGGAGATCCGCCCAGGAAATCTTGTTGCCGTACTTCTGCTTGATGGGCCAAAGTAGGCGATGGGCCTTGTCCAGGTTGCCGTTATCCGGCCAGCTGTTGATGGGGGCGAAACGCTGGTTGCCGGTGGCACCGCCGCCGCGGCCATCGCCACTGCGGTAGGTCCCGGCCGCATGCCAGCTCATGCGGATGAACAGACCGCCATAGTGGCCGTAATCCGCCGGCCACCAATCCTGCGACTGGGTCATCAGGTCCTTGAGGTCCTTCTTCAGGGCCTCGTAGTCCAGTTTCTTGAACTCCTCGCGGTAATTGAATCTCTCGCCCAGCGGGTTCGATTCCGCCGTGTGCTGGTGGAGGATGCTCAGGTTGAGCTGGTTCGGCCACCAGTCAATGTTGGTCGTGCCCTTGCCACGCTTGGTGGTCTGGGCCCCGTGAAAGACGGGGCATTTCCCTGCTTCCTTCATGTTGGCAGCCATACGATCACGCTCCTTGGAATTGCGGGTTGAATGGGTCACGGCATGGCATCTGACTCGCCAGCCGGGTCTTTGTACGCGACGCTCTCAGCCATTTCAGGCTGCGCCGCCCGGCCACTGTCCGCATTGACCGCCGACAATGGTCCGGTTTCCTGCTGTAACTGACCTAAAGTAATAGACCAGAGTTGCGATAGTTTCCAATGAATAGTTTGGATAGATTCGATTGTAATTAACGATTATGGGCCGCAGCCCCGGTGGGCGCCGGGGGTGTTATGGTTTGCGGCCTTGATCATGCATTCTGGTGTTCGCCTCCCTTGCAGGGGCGGTCCGTCAATTCAGTCTGGGAGTGAAAAACGATGAGTCAGCAGAACGGTACCCTGACCACCTGGCGCAAGCTCAGTCGCTACCCTGGTGGCCGCTGGCTTTTCTCCCGGGTCGTGGCCCACACTGCCCCGTATTTCGCCACCATCCGTCCCCGCATCCTCGAGCTTGAGCCCGGCCTCTGCCGGGTCCGCATCCGCAAGCGGCGGCGGGTCCAGAACCACATCGGCACGGTCCACGCCATTGCGATCTGCAACATGGCCGAACTGGCCGCCGGGGTCATGATCGAGGCCAGCCTGCCCCCGAGCCACCGCTGGATCCCCAAGGGCATGACCGTGGATTACCTCAAAAAGGCCGCCACCCACCTCACCGCCACCGCCGAGCTCGATCCCCTGCCCGCCTTCGGCGAGGGCGAGGATGTTCCCATCCCCGTCAGCGTCCGCGACGAAAACGGCGAGGAAGTGGTCCACGCCACCATCACCATGTGGGTGACGCCGAAAAAGACCTAGGAATTCTGCTCAATCCTGCGGCTCCGTGGTCAACGATAACGGCATTGATCCGTTATTCATCATGAGGGGGTGGAATTCTCCCGCCCCCCCCATTTTTTCTCAGACCAAGCAAGGAGCCCGCAATGAACAGACATACGCGTAATCTGCTCATGATCGCGGGGGGGACCTTGATGCTGGCCGGCTGTTTTGACGGCAGCTCCAGCGACGGAACGGGGACACTGTCCCTGGATATCACCGATGCCCCGGTGGATAACGCCACCGCGGTGGTGGTGGAGTTCAGCGGCGTGGAGATTCAACCCGCCGACGGCCAGCGCATCAGCTTTGAGTTCGATGAGATCCGCAGTATTGACCTGCTCACCCTGCAGGGCAACGACAGCGAGCCCTTGCTGGAGGGTGAGTCGGTGCCGGCCGGGGAATACGAGTGGATTCGCCTGCAGGTCAATGCCGTGGCCGGTACCGTGGATTCCTTCATCGAGTTCGAGGATGGTGGCCAGCATTCTCTGTTCGTGCCCAGTGGCTCCGAAACCGGTTTCAAGCTGGTCTCCGGTTTCACCGTGCCGGCCGGGGGTGCGGCGGATTTCACCATCGACTTCGATCTGCGCAAGTCGGTCACCAACCCCCAGGGCAAGCCGGATTACATCCTCAAGCCAGCCCTGCGTATGGTGAACAATGTCGACGTGGGCTCCATCAGCGGCACCGTGGCCGACGCCTGGGCGGCGGATGATGCCTGCTCGCCGGCGGTTTACGTTTACACCGGTCATGATGCCGAGGCCGGCAGCGAAGGCAGCGATAATCCACCCCTGACCTCCGCCCTGGTGGCGCTCAATGATGACAGCGGTGAGTTCGAGTACACCGTCGGCTTTTTGGAAGAGGCCGACTATAGCGCCGCCTTTACCTGCGAGGCGGACCAGGATGATCCGGAAGAAGGCAACGACATCGAATTCCTCCAGAAGCACAACAGCAGTGTGACTGCCGGCGAGGAAAGCACCGTCGATTTCGGGCCGGATGTCTGATCGCCTAATCCCAGCTAAGCAATCAGCGAAGGGCTCGGCCATCATGGTCGGGCCCTTTTTTTGCCTGGGCTCCCGCCGCCTTGGCGTGTAATCTGTGCGGCATGATCAGAAGCCTGCTTTACGACTGTCTGCTCCCCCGCCTGACCGCGCGCTGGTACCGCGCCGTGATTGAGCGCCTGCCCGAGGAATGCGAGTTGCTGGACGTGGGTATTGGCACCGCCGGCGCCTTGCTGGCCAATGCCGAGTTGCTCCGGGACAAGCGGATGTGGGTGAGGGGTGTGGACGTCGATGCCGACTATGTCGAGCGCGCCCGCCGCCGGCTGGCCAATTCAACGGTGGCCGACCGGGTCGAGGTGAGGCTGGAGTCCATTTATGACCACCAGGGCGGACCCTATGACGCGGTTTATTTCTCCGCCAGCTTCATGCTCCTGCCCGACCCCGAAGCCGCCTTGCGACATTGTCTGTCGCTCCTCAAGCCCAACGGCCGACTATACTTCACACAGACCATACAGACCCGGCCGTCACGTCTGATGGAGTGGCTGAAGCCCATGCTGAAACGGCTCACCAGCATCGATTTCGGCCGGGTCACCTATGAATCGGACTTCCGAAAGCAGATGGAGACCGCAGGCCTGGTCCTTGAGGAATTTTCCACGCTGTCGCGCCGTCAATCACAGGCCTATTGCCTTGCCGTTGCCAAGCCACGGGAGGAATGACCATGTCCAGGCACCCCATATTCGATATGTCTTTTGCCAAGGTCTATCCCCATTACGTTCAGAAGGCGGAGAAAAAAGGGCGTACCCAGGAAGAGGTGGATCAAGTTATCTGCTGGCTGACCGGGTATGAGCAATCAGGGCTCAAACAGCAGCTCGAGCAGGAAAAGAGCTTTGACCACTTCTTTGCCGAAGCTCCGGGGCTGAATCCCAATGCCTCGCTAATCAAGGGTGTTGTCTGCGGCGTTCGGGTGGAAGAGGTGGAAGACCCTCTGATGCAGAAGATTCGCTATCTGGACAAACTGGTGGATGAGCTTGCCAAAGGCAAGTCCATGGACAAGATCCTGCGCCAATAGTCCATTTTCTCGATCCAGTTGGGGTATGGCTGGGACTCTTCTCGGTTTAGGCATTTGCTGTTTGTTCTAATCGATAAATATGCATGATTTGCTTGAATGTTACCGTCAATCGCCTAGACTGAACGGGCATATTTGCGACTCAGGAGCGCGTGATGACTAAAGCCATCAAACAGGCAGAGAAGAATTTTAACCAGGCTCGACGTGGTTTGGTTTCCACCGTCAAGCGGGAATTCAAGGCCCTGGACCGGGAAATTCGCAAGCTTGGGCGGGACGTGAAGAAGTATTCGACCGCCATCAAACGTGAGATGCGGGCGCGTGATCAAGCGAAGCGAAAGCTTGAAAAATCCAATACCGTGGCGAATCGCAACGCCTTGAAAAAAGCCCAGGATGGGATTGCCGCTCTTCGCGAGGAACAGAGGGCAGCGCGGGCGGAAGCGGCTCGCCTGCGGGAGATGAAGGCGGAAGCCAAGATATCGCTGACCCTGGGTGAGAAGCTGGACAAGGCAATCGACAAGACCACGGCGGCGGTAGAGAAAGCGGTGGAAAAGGCGAAGAAGAAAGCTGCCAAGAAGAAAGGCAAGAAGAAAGTCTCCAAGAAGAAAGCTTCGAAGAAGAAGGCCACGAAGAAAAAAGCTACCAAGAAAAAAGC
>PWMQ01000004.1 GCA_003558125.1 Natronospira sp.
CCTCGATGACAGCTACCTCAGTCTGGACAAGGTCAAAAGCTGCATTCTGCCCCACAACAGTATCGACCGTTTCACCGGTGGTGTCCGCGACCGGGTGCTGTTTGCCGAGGAAGTCATCAGCGGTGCGGCCCTGCAAATGCCCATCCGCGTGAATGTCCGGCCCATCGAGAGCCTGGAAGACACCGGGCTCAGGCAGCGCATCATCCAGGCTCTCAAGCTCACCCTGGACGATCTCTGCGAAGGCCGCCTGGCCTTCGGTGCCCGTACCACCAGCGGCAACGGCTTCTTCGAAGGCGAACTCAGCGGCTCCCTGCGTGACTGGCTGGACAAGCAAGCCGGGCCTGCAGCCGACAGTGAAAAAGCCCAACCCCAATCCATGGAGGAAAGTGCCTGATGAATGACGCAATGATCAGCGCCTGGGAGAAGCTGCGCCGTTCGGACACGGTCAAGGGGCTGCCTGAATTCCGGGCCAGCGGGCTTGAGTTGGAACACGAAACCATCCAGAGCCATGAGGCACTCATCCAGCAACTGGAGGCATTCGAGCCGACTGCCGGCTGGCTGCAATGCCAGTCCCGTCAATGGCTGTTCCGGGATGGCCTGCCCGACATGAACAGCGCGGCAGAGCAACACGGCGAGCTGCTGAGTGCCGAGGCCGTCAATGACCGGGGCCAGTCACTGGCCATCCGGCAGGACGCCCGCGGCGGCTGGCATCTCACCCGGCTCACCCCCGAAGCAGAAGGCCCCTACCTCTGTGACACCGTCAGCCATCGGGCGGCCACCGAAGCCGGGCAGCACCTTCACTACCGCCGCTACTGGCGGCATGACAAGGATCTGGGCTTTCGCCCGTTCACCGCAGGGCTTATCGGTCTGGGAGGGGAGCAATGAGCAAGCAACAAGGCAACAACCGACTCAAGCACCTGGACGCCGCCTACAACTTCGTCCCCCTGTCTGACTGGGTACACATTCCGGACTGGGGCAATCAGGTCAGCCACGACATCCCCTTCCAGGACGGCCTCAGCGGCGAGATCCACTACGAACTCGTCGCCGACTCCCCGCTCCTGGTGGGCGGCGAACAGGAAAAGAGCGGCAACGGCCCCGGCAAGGTCCGTCCCGTGCGCGATGCCGACGGCAACTACATCATCCCCGGCAGCAGCCTCAAGGGCATGCTCCGCGCCGTCACCGAAATCGCCGCCTTCGGGCGCATGCGGTTTGTGGATGACCGCATGCTCGGCCTGCGGGATATTTCCGGCAATGCCGTCAAGGGCGCCTACATGGGCAGGCTGAAGGGAAAGATCAAGTCGGGTTGGCTGCAGTGGGACGAGGCCAGTGGCCGCCACCAGCTCATCCCCTGTGACTTTCTCCCGCTGCATCACCGTGACCTGGAAAACTGGCTGGGTATCTCAACGCCAATCTTTGCAGCCAGGGAAACGGTCGCAGACAAATTCTCGAACTGGGAACAATACTGTCATGACAATGGCAAGCCCGGTTACGAATGGGAACTGCCCTTCCGACGCAAGGAGGGCCTGGCCGTCCCGGACGACAATGGTCCGGAATCCGGCATGCCGGTCTTCACCATGCAGATCTCCGACAGCAGAGACGAGAAGGGCAAGAAGCGGGATTTCATCTTTTTCAATGAACGTGCCGAAGATGTCGTCAACCTATCCCCCCGGGATTGGCAGGACTTTCTCCGCGTTCATGAAGGCGAGCCGGGCCTGCCGGATGCGAGCAAGAAGGACATGGCCTGGCCCGGATACTGGCGTGAGCAGTATTTTGCCGGGCAGGCCATGCCCGTCTTCTATGTGGAATCCGAGCGCGGCTATCGGATCGGCCTGGCCTACATGCCCAAACTGGCCGGTGACTACGGCGTACAGGACGCCATCGGTCATGTTTCCGGCGATCACCTCAGCCAGCCCGGTGTGGAAAACGGCTACGATTTCGCGGATCTGCTGTTTGGTGCCGTGGGAGAAGACCCCGACGATGCGCTGAAGGGCCGGGTTTCCGTGGAAACTGCCCGGGCGCAGGGCAATGTGGCCGAAGAGGCCCAGTCCCCCACGATCCTCAATGGCCCCAAGCCCAGTTACTTCCCCAGCTACCTTCAACAGCCAACCGATGACAGTGGGGAACGACTCAGCAAGGGCCCCTGGGTGGAAAAGCTGGAGAGGATTCTCCAGGAGAAGAATCTGGGTCCCCAGTACATCACCTATCTGGACAGCAAGAACCCACCAGCCAGGGTCCGTGGTTTCAAGCGCTATCCCGCCCGGAATGAAAAGACAGTGGGCGTACAGCCCCTCACGGCTGAGCAGAAGAAGAACACCAGAGTGCAGGTTCAGTTGCACACGCTGCCAGCCGGTACCCGCTTTCAGGGGCGGCTTGTCTTCCATAACCTGAAACCGGAAGAACTGGGTGCCCTGGTCTGGATACTGGAATGGGGCGGTGATGCCAAACTCCGTCATTCTCAGGGCATGGGCAAGCCATTTGGTTTCGGTCAGGTTCATTTTGAGCTGAACGAGAAAGCCAGCCAGTTCCG
>PWMQ01000021.1 GCA_003558125.1 Natronospira sp.
AGCGGTTGCGGGCCGAATAGGCCAGCTTCACCGGCGCCTCGAAGCCCGGCACCAGTCGCTTGTAGCTGTTGGTGGAGGCATTGGTGAAGGCGTTCAGGGCCTTGGCGTGCTTGATGATGCCACCAATGTAGTAAAGCGCCGTCTCGGACAGACCACCATACTCGTCGCCGGCGAAGAGGTTCTTGCCGTCCTTCATCAGGGACATGTGCACGTGCATGCCGGAGCCGTTGTCGCCGACAATGGGCTTGGGCATGAAGGTGGCGGTCTTGCCGTAGCCGTGGGCCACATTCATGACGGTGTACTTGAACAGCTGGGTTTCATCGGCCTTGCGCACCAGGCTGTTGAACTCGGTGCCGATCTCACACTGGCCGGCGGTGGCCACTTCGTGGTGATGCACCTCCACCTTGAGGTTCATCTCTTCCATGGCCAGGCACATGGCAGCGCGTATATCGGCCAGGGAATCCACCGGGGAAACCGGGAAGTAGCCGCCCTTAACGCCCGGGCGATGGCCGAAGTTGCCATCGGGATAGACCCGCTCGGAGTTCCAGTCGGCTTCCTTGGAATCGATCTGGTAGAAGGCACCGCTCATGTCGGCGCCCCAGCGGATGTCATCAAAGATGAAGAACTCGTTCTCCGGGCCAAAGAAGGCGGCATCCGCCACACCGCTGGATTGCAGGAAGGCCTCGGCGCGACGCGCCAGTGAGCGGGGATCGCGCTCGTAGCCCTGCAGGGTGGCCGGCTCGATCACATCACAGACCAGATTCAGGGTGGGCTCCTGGCGGAAGACATCCACCACGGCACTGGCCGGGTCCGGGCGCAGGATCATGTCCGACTCGTTGATGCCTTTCCAGCCTTGAATGGAGGAGCCATCGAACATCTTGCCTTCCTCGAAGACCTCCTCATCGATCTCCCGGGCCGGCAGGGTGACGTGCATTTCCTTGCCCTTGGTATCGGAAAAGCGGAAATCCACGAACTTGATGCCCTTGTCCTTGACCAGTTTGATCACATCGGCCGCGCTCTGCGCCATGACGAATTCTCCTTATTGGATGAATAATGAAACCAGTATGGCAGCTTTAAAGCAGATTTCATGCCAGCCTTTAATCACCAGGGCATACGCATTGTTGCGCACCGATTGCGCCCGACCACCACGTGAGGATGAACCAATCTGGTGCGCAAAATGCACCAATCGAAAGCATCTGTGTCATGGTGGAGCCCAAACCCCTAACTCCAAAAGAAAGCCCCCCGGCAACACCGGGGGGCTCCACTGCGGGTGGCGGTTCTGCAAGGGCTCTATTTAGACGGCTTTCTTGCAAAAGTACCAGTCAGTGCACTCATACTCATCACTGTTGACCCGAGCGGCCGCCTCTTCAGCGGTTGCCGGGGGCGGCACGATCACCTTATCGCCCGGCTTCCAGTTTTCCGGCGTAGCAACGCCATGTTCCGTGGAGGTCTGGAGAGACTTGACCAGACGCAGGATCTCCTCGACGGAGCGGCCATTGGTCATTGGGTAGTAAAGCATGGCGCGCAGCACGCCTTCCGGGTCAATCACAAAAGTCGCTCGCACAGCGGAGGTATCGGAGGCACCAGGGTGCACCATGCCGTAGGACCGGGCCACAGCCATGGACAGGTCGGCAATGATCGGGAAAGGAATGGTCACACCAAACTTCTCCTCGATGTTCCGCTTCCAGGCGATGTGAGAATAATGGCTGTCAATAGAGAGCCCCAGGAGTTCGGTATCAAGTTCAGCGAACTGGTCTGCCGCCTTGGCAAATGCAATGAACTCGGTGGTGCAAACCGGGGTGAAATCCGCCGGGTGTGAGAACAGCACAAGCCACTTACCCTCATAATCCTTCAAGGACTTCCGACCCTGGGTGGTGGGGGCATCAAAATCAGGGGTCCGCTCATTGAGACGGGGAAGGCTTACAGTATTTTCGGTTTCCATCATGATCACCTCATCAATTGTCTTGCTTAGGACCCATCAGGGCATTTGCGCCTGACTTGGGGCTTAATTTAGAGGATGCTAATAAGAAAATCTAATGAATTAATTTCTTGATTTCGATTGCTAATGCCTATCAAGCAGAAACGGCCTGTGCGGAAGGCAGACGAATACCCCGGCAGGCGATGCCCAGCTTGCTTTATAATGTCGCGTTTTGTTTTGACCGCAATCATTCAGGGCGATCTTCCATGACCGATATTGCCGCGCCGCCGGAGACTTTTCAGGACTTGGTTCTGCGTCTCCAGAGCTACTGGGCCGAACAGGGCTGTGTCCTGATGCAGCCCTATGACATGGAGATGGGGGCAGGGACCTTTCACCCGGCCACCTTCCTGCGTTCCCTGGGCCCGGAGCCCTGGTCCGCGGCCTATGTCCAGCCCTGCCGCCGGCCCACCGACGGCCGTTACGGCGAGAACCCCAACCGCCTGCAGCACTATTACCAATTCCAGGTGGTGATCAAGCCCTCGCCGCTGGAGATCCAGCAGCTTTATCTGGGCTCCCTCACCGCCCTGGGCGTGGACCCGCTGGAGCACGACATCCGCTTCGTGGAAGACAACTGGGAATCCCCCACCCTGGGCGCCTGGGGCCTGGGCTGGGAGGTGTGGCTGAACGGCATGGAAATCAGCCAGTTCACCTACTTCCAGCAGGCTGGCGGCCTGGAATGCCGTCCGGTGACCGGCGAGCTGACCTATGGCCTGGAACGTCTGGCCATGTACCTGCAGCAGGTGGAATCGGTCTATGACCTGGTCTGGACCGATGGGCCCCACGGCCGGGTCAGCTACGGCGATGTCTTCCTGCAGAACGAGGTGGAGCAGTCCACCTACAACTTCGAGCAGGCCGACACCCAGGCCCTGTTCGCCGGCTTCGAACAGGCTGAGGCCGAGTGCCGTCGCCTGCTGGAACTGGAGCTGTCGCTGCCAGCCTATGAAATGGTCCTCCGCGCCTCCCACCAGTTCAATCTGCTCGACGCCCGCCACGCCATTTCCGTGACCGAGCGCCAGCGCTACATCCTGCGGGTCCGCAACCTGGCCCGGGCGGTGGCGGAGAATTATTACGCGCGTCGGGAGGCCCTGGGCTTCCCGCTCTGCCGCGAAGACAACAAGGGGACCGCCAGCAATGCCTGATCATCGCAGCCTGCTGATCGAGATCGGTACCGAGGAACTGCCGCCCAGTGAAGCGGCCGGCCTGGCTCGTGCCTTTGCCGAGCAGCTCAACCGCGCCCTGTCCGACAACGACCTGTTGGCCGACGAGCAGGCCGGGGCGGCGGAATGGTTCGTTTCGCCGCGCCGCCTCGCCATGCGCCAGGCCGGCGTGCTGCCGCGCCAGCGTGACCGCGAGGAAGAGCGTCTCGGCCCGGCCGTGGACAAGGCCTTCGACGGCGACGGCAAGCCCACCAGGGCCGCCGAGGGTTTCGCCCGCTCCTGCGGGGTGAGCCTGGATCAACTGGAACACAAGGCCACCGACAAGGGCGAGCGCCTGGCCTGGCGACGCACCATCCGCGGCGAGCCCGCCGAGCACATCGTGCCGGCGCTGGCCGATGAGGTTCTGCGCAAGCTGCCGGCCAAGCGGCGCATGCGCTGGGGCGATGGCGATGTGGAATTTGCCCGCCCGGTGCACTGGGTGGTCTGTCTGCTCGACGACAAGCTGGTCCCCGGCCAGATCCTGGGGGTGGAGACCGGCCGCCACAGTCGCGGCCACCGCTTCCACCACCCCGAGCCCCTCGATATCGCCAATGCCGACAGTTATGAGCCGGCGCTGAGCAAGGCCAAGGTCTTCCCCGACGATGCCCGCGGTGCACTAAAGGACCATATCCGCCGGGGGGTGAGCGAACTGGCCGAAAGCCTGGACGGTACGGCCGAGCTCAATGAAGCCCTGATCGCCGAGGTCGCCGCCCTGGTGGAATGGCCGGTGCCCATGGCCGGGCGTTATGAAGACCGCTTCCTGGCCCTGCCCGACGAGGTCATCGTCGCCACCCTGGAAGGTCATCAGCGCTACTTCGCCCTGCGTGATCGGCAGGGCGCGCTCAAGCCCGGCTTCATCACCGTGGCCAATATCGAAAGCACGGACCCGGAAACCATCCAGACCGGCAATGAGCGGGTGATCAGCCCGCGCCTGGATGACGCCATGTTCTTCTGGACCACCGACCGCCAGAAGAAGCTGGCCGACCGGGTCGCGGGCCTGGACGATGTGCTGTTTCAGAAAAAGCTCGGCAGCCTGGGTGACAAGCGCCGCCGGGTGGAAAAACTGGCCGCCGGCATCGCCGGGGAACTGGGCGCCGATATCAAGGCCACCGAACGGGCCGCCACCCTGGCCCGCTGTGATCTGCTCACCGACATGGTCGGCGAGTTCCCGGAGCTGCAGGGCATCATGGGCGGGCATTACGCCCGCGAGGACGGCGAGGGCGACAAGGTCGCCGACGCCATCCGCGACCAGTACCGCCCGGCCCAGGCCGGCGACGCCCTGCCCGAAACCGCCGAGGGCCTGGCCCTGGCCATCGCCGACCGCCTCGACACCCTGGTGGGCAGCTTCGCCGCCAATCAAAAGCCCTCCGGCAACAAGGATCCCTTCGCCCTGCGCCGCGCCGCGCTTGGCCTGCTGCGGATGATGGTGGAGCGCGATCTGCCGCTGGACCTGGATGCCCTGATCCGAAGCGCCGGTGAGACCCTGCCGGAAGGTCTGTCCATGAGCGAGGAGCTGCACCAGTCGGTCTTCGAATTCCTCATGGATCGGCTGCGGGCCTGGTACCGTGAGCGGGGTGTGCGCCCCGAGGTCTTCGAGGCGGTGGCCGCCGTGCGGCCCACCCGCCCGGCCGATTTCGATCGCCGCCTGCAGGCGGTCAGCCGCTTTCTGGAACTGGAGGCCAGTGAATCCCTGGCCGCGGCCAACAAGCGCATCGGCAATCTGCTGCGCAAGGCCGCCGAAGACGGCGAGACCGTCGAGGGCTTTGATGCCGGCAAACTGCAGGAAGCGGCGGAACAGACCCTGGCAAGCGAACTGGACAGGGCCGCCCGCGCGGCCGAGGCCGAGTCGGACTACACCCGCCGCCTGGAAATCCTTGCCGGCCTGCGTGAGGCGGTGGACCGCTTCTTCGACGACGTCCTGGTCATGACCGACGACGCCGACCTCAAGCGCGCCCGCCTCGGCCTGCTTGCCGCACTACGGCAATCGTTCACGACAGTCGCGGACATCTCTCGGCTGCAAACGGGATAGAGTATGCGCCTAGTCATTCTCGACCGCGATGGCACCATCAACGAGGAATCCGACGACTACATCAAGTCGCCGGAGGAGTGCCATATGCTGCCGGGGAGTCTGGAGGCCATCGCGCGCCTGAACCGGGGCGGCTGGCGGGTGGCGGTGGCCAGCAACCAGTCCGGCCTGGGTCGGAGCCTGTTCACGCCCAGTGACCTGCTGGGGATTCATAACAAGATCCAGTCCCTGCTGCGCGGCCACGGCGGTGAGATCGATGCCTTCTTCTTCTGTCCCCATCACCCGGACGATGCCTGCGATTGCCGCAAGCCCCGGCCGGGCATGCTGCACGATATCTCCCGCCGTTTTCAGACCAGCCTCACCCATGTGCCCATGATCGGCGACAGCGAAAAGGATATCGATGTCGCCCGCGCCGCCGGTGCCCGCCCCATTCTGGTGCTCACCGGGCGGGGCGAGGAAACCCGGGAGCGTCTCGAACGGCGGGGGATTCTGGAAGAAGTGGAAGTCTTCGAGGATCTGGCCGCCGCCGCCAATCATCTGCTTGGCGAGCATGGCGAAGTCGACGAGGACGGAGCCGAGTCCTGATGCAGTTATTGCGTAGCGCCCTGTTCAACACCCTGATGGCCCTCAGTGTCATCCCCTGGGTGATTGCACTGCTCTGCCTTATGCCCTTCGGTCAGCGCGTGCGTTTTCTCATCCCTCAGAGCTGGGCCCGGCTCCAGCTTTTTCTGCTACGCCACATTTGCCGCCTGGATTACCAGGTGGAGTATCAGGGCGAGGTCCCCGACGGCCCCTGTATTACCCTCTGGAAACATGAATCCGCCTGGGAGACCCTGTGTCAGCTCGACATCTTCCGCCGTCCCCAGTCCTGGGTGCTGAAACGGGAGTTGTTGTTCATTCCCATGTTTGGCTGGGGCCTGGCCCTGCTCAATCCGATCGCCATCAATCGTGGTGGTGGCCGCCGGGCGGTGGAGCAGGTGGTCAGCCAGGGCAAGCAGAAGCTGGCCGACGGCAGCTGGCTCATGATCTTCCCCGAAGGCCACCGCATGGCGCCGGGCAAGACCCGTCGCTATGGCCGCAGTGCCGCCATCCTGGCCCGGGATACCGGCGTCCCGGTCATCCCCATCTGCCACAACGCCGGCGATTTCTGGGGTCGTGTGGAGTTCATTAAACGCCCCGGCACCATCAAGGTCATCGTCGGCGAGCCCATCGATCCCAGCGGTCTGACCCCCGCCGAAATCAATGAAAAGGCCCAGCTCTGGATCGAATCCCGCCTCCGTGAGATCAGCCCGCAACGGGACTACGAATACCCCAAGGCCGAAGAGGCTGTCCGCGCCGTCCGCCAGCGTAACGCCAGGCAGGCCTCCAACGACGCCTGAAGGGGCGGGCCCGGTTTGCCGGCGCTTCCGAACCGCCCGGCGCCGTCTTTTTTACATAAGAATATTGAGAATTCGGCCCAAATCCGTTTATTCTGCGCCCAGATATTCACAGGCGCCTTTTGCCGCCCAAGGATTGCCGGATGACTCAGGGTCGCAGGGAGCAGGGTTTCACGCTGATCGAATTGACCGTGGTGCTGGTCGTTGTCGGCCTGCTGTCAGCCGTGGCCGTGCCGCGCTTCATTGATCTCAGCAGTGAGGCCGGGCAGGCGGCGGTGGACAATCAGGCCCGCGCCCTCATCTCCAACAACCAGATCAATCTGGCGGCCTGCGAGGCGGGCTCGCCGGAGTGTGTGGACATCTCCGTGACCGGCGGGGAGGCCTGCGAGCAGGCCATGGCCAGCTTCCTGCCCGAGGTGGACCTGGACCGCTACGCGGTCAGCAATATTTCCTCCGATACCCCGGTGGCCGAGTGGCGCGACGAGGTCGGCCCGGGTCAGGCCCTGTTCTGGGTCGATCGCTTCCTGGGTCCCAGCGAGCCGCCCGGTTCCTGGGAAAACGCCGATTGGAATACCACCCAGCCCTGTCTGCTCGAACGGATCTAGGCGGCTCGATCAGCCCGGCAGCATCGTACCCTGGCCCCGGAACCTGCCACCCCGCCGGCCTTGGTCGTCACGGACCGTTCGCCCCGACAATCCGGCCGCCGGTTGGGCAGTGACGACCTTTTATCCCCAAAAGTGCTCCATTTGCCAATCTTTTTACATAAGCTGCTTGCCATTCTTGGCAAAAAAAGGCTAAGCTTCATGGCAAGCCCCAGTGGCGGCTGCGGCCGCGGTTGGGGCCGCTAATCCATGCAAGACAAAGAGACCGGCCGCGGTCGGTCCGAATGAGGTGATTGAGATGCAAAACGCAAAAGGTTTTACCCTGATCGAACTCGTCGTGGTGCTGGTCATCCTCGGCATCCTCGCCGCCGTGGCCGTGCCGCGGTTTATTGATCTGAGTGGCGAGGCTGAAACGGCCGCTCTGGAAGCTCAGGCGGGTGCTTTGTCAAGCGCTGCAGCCATGAACTATGCCAAGTGGGCAGCCAATGGTAAGCCTGGCGATCCGGAGACCGTGGATGCTGAAGAGGTTGCCGCATGTGGTGACCTTGAGGATTTGGTCCAAAACTTCGATAGTGAACGGTTTGAGGTGGGTGGTTCCGGGACCGTCGAATTCACGGTCCGGACTGTCCCTGGCGATGCTGATCTAGATTGCGGCGTGTCCCTCGCCAGCTAATCCTGGATTTGCGATTGAAAGATCTGAACCGCCCTCGCCTTCGGGTCGAGGGCGGTTCTGTCTGGGGTGTATTGAATGCTAGTGAAAGGGTTCAGCCTGGTTGAGCTCGTCATGATTCTGGTGATAGTGGGGGTTCTCGCTGTAGTGGCCATCCCCCGTTTCACCGGCGGCACCCCCTATGACGCCCGCGGCTACCACGACGAGCTGATCGCCGCCGCCCGCTACGCGCAGTTGCAGGCCACCACCACCGGCTGCCAGGCGCGTTTCCAGGTTGATCCGGCCGGTTATTCCCTGGATCACGAAAACCCCTGCGGATCAGGCGATTTCGGCGGTTTGCCCATTCGCCATCCCAGCCGGGGCGGCGCCTTCGAGAACAGCACGCCGTCCGGTGTGAGTGTTTCAGTCAGCGGTGACGGCAGCGTGGTTTTCGACGGTCTGGGCGAGCCCCAGACCAATACCCCGCCCCAGGTCACCGTGACCGGCGGTGGTTTCAACCGGAGTTTCTGCATCCAGCCGGGCACCGGCTACGCGGGAGACTGCTGATGGCCGGGTCGCTGACAATGGCACGCCGCCAGCGGGGGGTGACCCTGGTCGAGCTGGTGATCACCATCGTCATCATCGGCATTGCCGCCGCCGCGGTGCTGGGTGTCTATACCACCACCATCCGCGCCAGTGCCGACCCCATGATCCGCGCCCAGGCCCTGTCCGTGGCCGAGCTGTACATGGACGAGATCATGGGCCGGCCCTTCAGCGGCAGTACCGGTGATGGCAATTGCGGCAGTCGCGAGGACTGGGATCATGTCGCGGCTTACGATGGCCTGGATTGCCAGCCCGAGGATGTCTTCGGCAACCCCCTGTCCGGGCTGGACATGCTCACCGTCAGTATCAGCGTGGCCGATGACAACAGCCTCGGCATCGGTGGCGGCAATGAACGGCGAATTGATGTGCAGGTCTCGGACAACGCCGGCACGGTGAACATCACCCTCACCGCCTGGCGGACGCGGGAGAACTGACATGGTCCCTGCGCGCGCACAAGGGTTTACCCTGATCGAGCTGGTGATCGTCATCGCCATCACCGGCATTGTCGCCGCCGTGGGCGGTATTCTCATTTCCGGCACCGTCGGTGGCTATGTGGACCAGGACCGCCGCGCCACCCTGGTGGCCGACGGCGACCGCGCCCTGCGCCGCATGCATCGCGAAATCCGCCTCGCCCTGCCCAACAGCATTCGCGTCAACGACTGCGCTGAGGGGCCCTGTGTGCAGTTCCTGGCCACCGCGGCCGGTGGACGCTACCGCGAGGGCCCCGGCCCCGGTGCCGCCCAGCCCGAACACCGCCTGCGTTTCAACCAGGCCGATGACAGCTTCAACGCCACCGGGTCCGTGGGGCTGGCCAATGGCTCTTACGACTACTATCTCTCGGTCTACAACACCGGCCAGGCCGGCAACGATGCCTGGGCCGGCCAGAGCATGACCCCCAACCGGGGCGTGACCATCAGCGACAGCAGTGTCCCTGGTGAACCGCGCATTGAACTGAGCCAGGCCCATCAGTTCCCCCTGGAATCTCCCCGCCAGCGCTTCTACCTGGTCGAAGACCCGGTGGCCTTCGTCTGCCGCAATGGCCGCCTCTATCGCCATGCCGGCTATGTCCTGGGTGATGATCCTTCCTCCGTCAGTGGCAGTCTCCTCAGCGGGCGAATCGATAGCTGTGGTTTTGAATATGCACCCGGCGGCTCCACCCGCGCCGGCCTGCTCAGCATGCGATTGGTATTGGAGGAAGAAGAAGAGCGGGTAAGATTGCTCCATCAGACACAAGTGGTGAACGCGCCATGAAGATCGCCTCGCGCAAAGCTCGCCAAGGACACCAAGGGTTTCTTGGAGACGGCGATTTGGCCTTACACAGCGGCTTGTCGATACCGGCTCGCCGCTCGCTGCTCGCCGCTCGTCGCTCCGAACAGGGCGTCGCCCTGGTCGCCGCCCTGTTCCTGCTGGTGGCCCTGGCCGCCCTGGCTATCTACATGGTCACCATCAGCGGCGTGCAGCAGTTCACCCCGGTCCAGTCCGTCGGCGCCACCCAGGCCTGGTATGCCGCCCGCTCCGG
>PWMQ01000039.1 GCA_003558125.1 Natronospira sp.
CTGAACTTCGATGATTTCTGGGCCGCCGGCCAGGAAGACAAGACCGAGGTCTATCACTTCATCGGCAAGGACATCATCTACTTCCACGCCCTGTTTTGGCCGGCCATTCTGCATGGCGCCGGCTTTCGTCGGCCCACCGCCGTCTGGGCCCACGGTTTTCTCACCGTGGACGGCCAGAAGATGTCCAAGTCCCGAGGCACCTTCATCCAGGCTCGCACCTGGCTGGATCATCTGGATGGGGAATACCTGCGTTATTATTTCGCCGCCAAGCTTTCCGACCGGGTGGAAGACATTGATCTCAGCCTGGCCGATTTCACCAGCCGGGTGAACTCAGACCTGGTGGGCAAGCTGGTGAACATCGCCAGCCGCACGGCCGGCTTTGTGCGCAAGAAGTTCGATAACCGTCTAGGCAGCACCATGGAAGCCGAGGGCAAAGCCCTCTATGAGGAAGTGGTCGCGGCCTCGGACGAGATTGCCGCCGACTACGAGCGTCGCGCCTTCTCCCAGGCCATGCGCAAGATCATGGCCCTGGCCGACCGGGTGAATCAGTATGTCAGCGAAAAGGCCCCCTGGACCCTGGCCAAGGACGAATCCAAGCTGGCTGAAGTGCAGGCCATCTGCACCGCTGCACTGAATCTCTTCCGGGTCCTCACCGGCTACCTGCGCCCGGTGGTCCCGGCCCTGGCCGAGCGGGCCGAGCATTTCCTGAATATCGAAGCCCCGCGCTGGCAGGATCTGGCCGAGCCGCTGCTGAATCATGAGATTCGCAAGTTCAAACCCCTGCTCACCCGAGTGGAATCCGAGCAGATCGACAAACTGCTGGAAGCCTCCAAGGAAAACCTGGAAGCCCAAACGGCAGCCGATGCCGGCAAGAAGAAACAAGCACCCAAGGAGAAGAAAGCCGTGGATGACCTGGCCCCGGAATGCACCATTGATGATTTCATGAAGGTTGATCTGCGCGTGGCCAAAATCATAAAGGCTGAGCATGTGGAAGGCGCCGACAAACTGCTATGCCTGCAGCTGGACATTGGCGGCGAGACCCGCCAGGTCTTCGCTGGCATCAAGTCTGCCTATGCGCCGCAAGACCTGGAAGGCAAGCTGACTGTCATGGTCGCCAACCTCAAACCTCGCAAGATGCGTTTCGGCCTCTCCGAGGGGATGGTCCTGGCCGCCGGTGACGGCAAGAGCCTGCATATCCTCGAACCGGATTCGGGGGCAACGCCGGGGATGCGGGTGAAATGAGCTGCGAGCTGCGAGCTACGAGCAACGAGCTACCCGGCGCCGGCTCGCAGCTCGTTGCTCGTAGCTCGTGGCCCGCCCGGCTGATCGGCAGGGGGCAATTAGCAGGTATGCGCCTAGACGAGGCCCCAATGATCATCAGTTCCGACACGGCGAGGGCACAATGACCGACCTGGCGTTGATCCTCCTGGCCACCGTGCTGGTGAACAACTTCGTTCTGGTCCAGTTCCTGGGCCTGTGCCCCTTCATGGGGGTGTCGCGCAAGCTGGAAACGGCAGCCGGCATGGCCCTGGCCACCGCTTTCGTGCTCACCATCGCCTCGGTGGCCGGCTACCTGGTGAACGCCTTGCTGCTGGCGCCCCTGGGTCTTGAATACCTGCGGACCATTGCCTTTATCCTGGTCATTGCCGGGGTAGTGCAGTTCACGGAACTGGTGGTGAAGAAGACCAGTCCATTGCTGTATCAGGTGCTTGGCATCTTTCTGCCACTGATCACCTCCAACTGTGCGGTACTGGGGGTGGCCCTGTTGAATGTGCAGGAGGCTCACGGATTTTTCGAATCCGTGGTTTTCGGCTTCGGCGCGGCGATCGGCTTCTGCCTGGTGCTGATCCTCTTTGCCGGGCTGCGCGAGCGCCTCGCTGCCGCCGATGTACCCATCCCCTTTCGGGGTGCCGCCATCGGCCTGATCACGGCGGGGATGATGTCTTTGGCGTTCATGGGCTTTTCGGGCTTGGTCGCTGGATGACGATACTGGAGCCATCGAAAATGCTGGAAAAGCTGGCCTCGCGCAAAGACGCAGAGAAAGCAAGAATGAAGGGAGGCTTGTGCCGACCTGCGATGGGAGAGGTTTTGACCTCAGCCCCGCCATTTGATGGCATGGTGGAAGCTAAGACCTCTCCCACAACGGTTACTCCTCCCCCACAATAGTTTTTCCCTCTGCGTCTTTGCGTCTCTGCGCGAGATCGCCTTTTATCTTGTTGAGCAATCAGACAATGATCGAAGCAGTGCTCACACTCTCTGGCCTTGCCGCCGCCTTCGGGCTGGTGCTGGGATTTGCGGCGGTGCGTTTTCGCACCGAGGGCAATCCCGTGGCCGATCAGGTGGACGCCCTGCTGCCCCAGACCCAATGCGGGCAATGCGGCTTTCCCGGCTGCCGGCCCTATGCCGAGGCCATTGCCAACGGTGAGGCGGACATCAACCAATGCCCCCCCGGTGGCGAAGCCACCATTACCGCCCTGGCCGGTCTCCTGGACCGGGAAAGCAAACCACTGAACCCGGAAAATGGCGAGGAAGCCGCGCCGACAGTGGCCGTCATCGATGAAGATGTCTGCATCGGCTGCACCAAATGCATTCAGGCCTGCCCGGTGGATGCCATTCTGGGGGCCGCAAAGCAGATGCATACGGTCATCGAGTCGGAATGCACCGGCTGTGACCTCTGCATTGAACCTTGCCCGGTGGACTGCATTGACATGGTGCCACGCCGCCAGGACATCGGTGACTGGCAGCCGCCATTCCCGGATGAAATCCCGCAATGGCAGAATAAGCAGTGAAAAGTTCACTTCCCGAAACTGGCACGGCAGACTAGACCTTCCACCCAAGCAGGCAAGCGGCACGCGAATGGAAAACCCCCAATCACTACACGGATTTCCTGGCGGCCTTGCGCTGGATCCGCGTAAGGCGATGTCCACCGAGCAGCCATTGCTGCGCTTGCCGCTGGGTTTTGAGTACGTCCTGCCTCTGCTGCAGCATGAGGGGGACCCCGCCGAGCCGGTGGTGGCGGTTGGGGAGCGGGTCCTGCGGGGCCAGGTAATCGCTCGTGCCGAGGGCTATTTCAGCCTGCCCATCCATGCACCCACTTCAGGCACCGTCACTGCCGTCGAGCCCCGCCCCATTCCCCATCCTTCCGGCTTGCTTGCCGACTGCATCGTGATTGAGGCCGATGGGCTGGACGAGGAAGAGCAGAGCCGCCCGGCCATTGAAAACCCGGCAGCGGTCCATCCCTCCCGGCTGCGCAATCGCCTTCGTGAGTGTGGCGTTGCCGGGCTTGGCGGTGCGGCCTTCCCCACCCATGTCAAACTGAATCCAACTGGTGAGCGCCAAGCAGAAGTGCTGATCATAAACGGCGCCCAATGCGAGCCCTATATCAGCTGTGATGACATGCTGCTTCGGGAGCGGGCCGATGAAGTCATTGCCGGTGTGCAAACCATGCTTGTCGCCCTGGATTGTCCCAGGGCGCTGGTCGCCATAGAGGCCGACACCCCTGAAGCCATGGCGGCAGTGGATGCAGCCATTGAAGCCTCGAAGGATGAGCGCATTGAGCGGGTCATGGTGCCCACCGTCTATCCCGAAGGCGGAGAACGGCAGCTGATCCAGACCCTGCTGGGTCGAGAGGTGCCCAGTGGTGGCTTGCCCATCGATGTGGGTGCCATTTGTCACAATGTGGGTACCGCACTGGCTGCCTGGCGAGCGATCCATTACGGTGAAGCCCTGACCGAGCGTGTGGTCACCGTGACCGGCGAGGGGGTGCACCAGCCCCGCAATGTCATCGCCCGACTGGGAACACCGGTGGCTGATCTGCTGTCCTTCTGCGGCGGCTATACGGGTAGCGCGGAGCGGCTGATCATGGGTGGCCCCATGATGGGCTTCGCCCTCAGTAATGACCAGATCCCGGTCGTCAAGGGCAGCACCTGCGTTCTGGCTGCCAGTGACACGGAAGTAGTGACGGAGAAGCATGCCATGCCTTGCATTCGCTGCGGCGAGTGCGCGGAAGTCTGCCCTGCCAGCCTGCTGCCGCAACAACTCTACTGGCACGCCCGGGACCGGGACCTTGAAGAGGCCGAGGCCTACCATTTGTTTGACTGCATCGAATGCGGCTGCTGCGACGTGGTCTGCCCCAGCCATATCCCCCTGGTACAGTACTTCCGGGCGGCCAAGACCGAGATCTGGGCAAGGCAGCAGGAAAGACAGAAATCCGAGCTTGCACGCCGCCGCTACGAAGAGCGTCAGGCCCGCCTGGCACGAGAGGCCGAAGAGAAGAAGCGCCGCCTGGAGGAAAAGAAAGCCAGCCTGGCGGCCCGCAAGAAGGGGGACAAGGAAGTGAAATCCGAGATCGACGCCATCCTGTCTCGCGTCAAGGCGCGCAGGCAACAGGACAGCGGCGAGAAGGGCGACTGATGCGATTCACGACCGGACCAGCGCCCCATCTGGCGCCCCAGAATTCAGTCACCACCATGATGCTGCGGGTGTTGCTGGCGCTTGTTCCGGCACTGCTGGCCTGGGTCTGGTTCTTCGGCTGGGGCATTATATTCAACATCATCATTGCCTCGACTGTTGCCGTGGCCGCCGAAGCGTTGATGCTTTATCTTCGCGGCAAGCCCATCCAGCGCCACCTCCTCGACCTGAGCGCAATTGTCACAGCCGTTTTGCTGGCCTTCTGCCTGCCACCGACCACCCCCTGGTGGATCACGGTGACCGGTGTAGCCTTTGCCATCATCTTCGCCAAGCACCTCTATGGGGGGCTGGGACACAACCCCTTCAACCCGGCAATGGCCGGCTATGTGGTTCTGCTCATTTCATTCCCGGTGGAGATGACGCAGTGGTTGCCACCGCGTCAATTGGTCGACGATGGGAACTTTCCCAATGCCTGGGCGCAACTGGTCGCCATTCTCACCGGTGAGCTGCCGGGAGCCACCACCCTGGATGCCATCAGCCGAGCCACGCCCCTGGACGTGATGAAAACCGAGCTGGGCATGGCCCGTACCATCGCCGAAATCACCGCCGACCCCCGCTTCGGCGATATGGGTGGCTACGGCTGGGAGTGGATCGGCAATGGCATCATCATTGGCGGTCTGTGGCTCATCTACACGAAGGTCATTCGCTGGCAGATTCCGGTGGCGGTGCTCGCTGGCGTCCTGCTACCGGCAACCCTGTTCTATCTGATTGACCCGGACAGCCACGCTTCACCGGCCTTCCATCTGTTCAGCGGCGCCACCCTGCTCTGTGCCTTCTTTATCGCCACGGATCCGGTGTCGGCAGCCACCACTCGGCTGGGTCGGCTGATCTACGGGGCGGGTATCGGGGTGCTGATCTATGTGATCCGGACCTGGGGCGGATATCCCGATGCGGTTGCCTTCGCCGTCTTGATGATGAATATGGCGGTACCGTTGATTGATCGCTATACCAAACCGAGGGTTTATGGGCATGAGAAATAGGCTCTTCAGGCTTCAAGCTTTGGGTTCCGGGATTCCGGCATGAGCGCACAACAATCCCGCCTGATCCGTTCCATGGCCATCGCTGCCGTATTGCTGGCCGCCTTTGCCATGGTCGGGGGTGGTCTGGTAGCCCTGACCGAGCAGATGACCCGAGATCGGATTGCGGAGAATGAGCGCCGGGCCCGATTGGCCAGCCTGCAGGAAATCCTGCCTGCCGATCATTACGACAACGATCTGGTCAGCGATACCGTGGAGCTGGCGGATGGGACGGGCCTGAGTCTGGACACTCCGGTTATGGTTCACCGGGCCTTCGAGGACGGTGAGCCGGTGGCGGCCATCTTTCCGGTGGTGGCACCGGATGGCTATGGCGGCCCCATTCACATGCTGATGGGTGTGCGCGTGGATGGCCGGCTGGCGGGTGTGCGGGTCACCCGGCACTCGGAAACGCCGGGCCTTGGAGACCCCATTGAGGTTCGCCGCTCGGATTGGATCCACGACTTCGAGGGTCGATCCCTGGGCGAGGAGCCGGAGAAGAAATGGCAGGTGCAAGCCGATGGCGGCGAGTTCGACCAGTTTACCGGCGCCACCATCACCCCCCGCGCCGTGGTCCGGGCTGTACGCCGAGGTTTGGTATACTTCGAGGCGAACAGACAACTGATTTTCCCCGAGACTGCCGAAGAAACCTCAAGTTCCCGGTGAACCGTCCACTCTCTTATGAGCACTTACCGCGACATCGCCCGCGAGGGCCTGTGGACCAACAACCCTGGCCTGGTGCAGCTACTGGGCCTGTGCCCTTTGCTGGCGGTGACCGGCACGACCATCAACGGTCTTGGGCTAGGGATCGCCACGACCATTGTCCTGATCGGCTCCAACCTGGCGGTATCCTTCATTCGCCACGCGGTCCATCCGGAGATACGGATTCCGGTCTTCGTCATGATCATCGCCTCCCTGGTCACCGCCGTGGAACTGGCCATGAACGCCTTCTTCCATGACCTGTACCGGGTTCTGGGGATATTCATTCCGCTGATCGTCACCAATTGCACCATCATTGGTCGGGCGGAAGCGTTCGCTTCCCGCAATCCCGTGCCACGTGCCTTTGTCGATGGCCTGGCCATGGGCCTGGGCTTCACGGCGGTTCTGGTGGTCCTGGGGGCCATGCGGGAACTGCTTGGGCAGGGGACCTTGCTGGCCGGCGCGGAGATGATGTTTGGCGCAGCCGTCGACCTCACGCTTCAACCCATTCCCGCCTATGACGGCCTGCTGCTGGCGGTCCTGCCGCCCGGTGCCTTTATTGGGCTGGGATTGCTGGTCGCGGCAAAGAACTGGATCGATGCCCGACAACAGCGAGCATCCGCCAGCTCGGCCAAGGAAGCCAGAGCATGAACCGGGAAAAGCGGACGGAAATCTTTCAACGGCTGCGGGCCGCCAATCCCGAGCCCACGACCGAGCTCAACTACAGCGGGCCCTTTGAGCTGCTGGTTGCGGTGCTGTTGTCAGCCCAGGCGACTGATGTGGGGGTCAACAAGGCCACAGCACGCCTGTTCCCCGTGGCCAATACGCCGGAGAGCATTCTGTCCCTGGGTGAGGAAGGACTCAAGGAGCACATCAAGACCATTGGTCTGTACAACAGCAAGGCCGCCAATCTGATCAAAACCTGCAGGATTCTGCTGGAAAGGCACGGTGGCGAGGTCCCCAGAGATCGAAAGGCACTGGAAGCCCTGCCGGGGGGTGGTCGCAAGACGGCCAACGTCATCCTCAATACGGCTTTCGGGGAACCGACCATCGCAGTGGATACTCATATTTTCCGGGTCGCCAACCGCACCCGCCTGGCCCCCGGCAAGACCCCTCGCGCGGTGGAAGACCGCCTTCTCAGGACCACCCCGGCGGAATTCAAGAAAGATGCTCACCACTGGCTGATCCTGCATGGCCGCTATGTCTGCAAGGCCCGCAAGCCCGATTGCTACAACTGTCCCATCGCCGACCTGTGCGAATGGCCGGAGAAACCCGTATGAGAGAGCTTGTCACTTGCCCCTATGTTCGACGCTAACCGAGATCAGATCCGGCAGATGTTCATCCAGACCTGGGCCAAGGCACAGGCCGGGGAACCCCTCCAGGACCTGGAAAGAATCATCGCCGACGTGATTCAGGAACACCCCGAGTATCACCGCTTGCTGGAATCCGGTGAGCGGGGTGTCGCTCAGGAGTGGACCCCCGACACGGGTGAGGAAAACCCCTTCCTGCACATGGGCATGCACATCACCATTCGGGAACAACTCAGTACCGACCGACCGCCGGGTATTCGGGAAGCCCATACGGCCCTGTGTCAACGGCTGGGCAGCGTCATGCGGGCAGAGCATGAGATCATGGAAATCCTGGGCGATGTGCTCTGGCAAGCCCAGCGTCAGGGCCTGCCCCCCGACGAGAAACACTATCTAGCCCGCGTGCGTCGACTCGCCGGCCTGTAACAAAACAATCCTGCCCGCGACTTGCTATGATGGACCATTGGCAATATTGGGCCAGACCGTCGCGCCCAGCGCGCCGATTAGCAGCCAAGCGGAGTAACCATGTTCAGAAGAACCAGTCTTTCAATGACCATTGCCGCCATTTTCCTGCTCGGGCTTTCCCTGAGTCTTCCCGCCGCGGCCGGGGACCGAGAGAAAATCATCGAGGCCCTGCAGGAGCATCTGCCCAATCTGCCCATCGAGGAAAGCCAGCTCTCCCGGGCCGATGTAGACGGCTGGTGGGTGCTGCGCGTCGGACCGGACATTGTCTACGTGGACGACTCCGGTGAGCATCTTTTCCAGGGGGATCTGATCCACCTGCCCAGCCGGGACAACCTGACTGAGCGGGCCCGTGCCGACGCACGCCGAGACGTTCTGGCGCAGGTAGACCCAGACAGCCGCATCAGTTACCCGGCGGAGAACGAGCAATACAGCGTGACCGTATTCACGGATATTGACTGTGGTTATTGTCGGCAATTGCACCGGGACATGGATGACCTGAATGAGGCCGGGGTTACCGTCCATTACCTGTTCTATCCCCGCGGCGGCGAACAGAGCCCGGCCTGGGAAAAATCGGATCGTGTCTGGTGTGCTGATGACCGGAATGCGGCCATGGACTATGCCAAGAGCGGAGGTACACCGGACAGCGATGTCTGCGATCAGACGCCCACGGCGAATCATTTCCAGCTAGGCCGCCAGATGCAGGTCACGGGCACCCCGGCAATCATCACCGATTCCGGTCATATGATCCGCGGCTACCTGCCGGTGGCGAGGATGCTGGACGAGATCAGATCCCACGAAGGGGATCGCTGAGCCAGTCCCTTACCGCCTATCCCCTGGGGTGATGGGACTGGTGCAGGCTCTTGAGCCGCTCTCGAGCCACATGGGTATAGATTTGCGTCGTGGAGACATCACTGTGCCCCAGCAGCATCTGCACTACTCGCAAATCTGCCCCGTGGTTCAGTAGATGGGTTGCAAAGGCATGGCGCAGGGTATGAGGTGAGAGGCCGCTGGATATGCCGGCCCGCTGCGAGTAGCGCTTGATGATGTGCCAGAATGCCTGACGCGTCATGCTCTGGCTGCGGCGGGTCGGAAACAGGCAGGGGCTCTCGCGCCCCCCCAGGATCTGTTGACGTGCTTCACTGACATAGCGGTGCAACCACCCCTGGGCCTCCTCACCAATGGGAACCAGGCGTTCCCGGTCGCCCTTGCCCCTGATTCGAATGACGCCCTGCTGGAGGTTGACCTGGTCCAGGCGCAGCCCCACCAGCTCGGAGACCCGCAAACCAGTCGCGTAGAGCAGTTCTAGCATGGCCCGATCTCGAAGGCCCAGGGGCTTGTCCGTTTCCGGCGCGGCCAGCAGGGCCTCGACTTCTTCTTCTCCGAGGGAACGGGGCAGCGGGCGCCCCAGACGTGGCATGTCAATTTCCGCCGAGGGGTCGTCACTGCGCTGCCCCTCTCTGACAAGAAAACGGAAAAAACGGCGAATGCTGGAGAGCTGCCTGGCCGTGGATCGCGGCCGGGCGCCCTTCTGGACTCGCCAGGCCAAAAACTCCAGAATATCCTCTCGCTCCAGAGCCACGAGGTCGAGTTGCTGAGCCTCAACCCACTGGCGCAAGTTCTGGAGGTCGGCCCGGTACGCCGAAAGAGTGTTCTCCGACAAGCCGCGCTCCATCCACATGGCATCCAGGAAACGCTCGATAGGCGCATCGGTGGCAGACTTGGTCGGGCCTGTCTCTTGATCCATGCCTTTCGCCTTGATCGTGGGTGTTGGGGGATAAACTAACTGGATATTATGTCAAAATCAAACCCTACTGCTCGCCCACCGTACCGAAAGTCGTCTCCACGCAGTCCCTGGCGCCTGTTGGCCATCATCAGTCTTCCTCTCGGCATGGGCTGGGCACTGCTGAGCACGCCGGTCATCGTCCTCGCACCCGGCAGGCAAAGACGGCGCCAATTGGCGAGCTTCGCCAGTCGCGTATTGCTGCGGATAATGGGGCTCAGACTGGAGCTGGAGGGACTGGACCGGATGCCCGAGGACAGTTGCATCGTGGTCGCGAACCACGCCTCCTATCTGGACGGGATTATCCTCACCGCCCTGCTCCCGCCCCGCTTCAGTTTCGTAATCAAGCGGGAAATGGCCTCGGTACCGCTCGTGGGGTTGCTGCTGCGTCGACTGGGTTCCCTGTTCGTCGACCGCTCCGGCAGCCTGCGTGGACGCGGTGACAGCCGCACCATATTGCAGCGTGCAGCCCGGGGGGATGCCATTGGCATGTTTCCGGAAGGGACCTTCACGCAAGAACCCGGCTTGCTGCCCTTTCGTGCGGGTGCCTTCGTCACCGCTGTCCGGACCGGGATGACCGTTGTGCCGGTGACCATTCGCGGCAGCCGTCAGGCACTACCGGCACGGATATGGCTACCTGCGCCCGGCCGGATCGAGGTCATCATTCATCCAGATGTGCCCCCGCGGGGAAAAAGCCGAACGGAAAGGCTGCGGCTCCAGCAGGAAGCTCGTCGTCGAATCCTTTCGGAACTTCCTGAGCCGTGTCGGGAGCGGGATCAATCCTGAGGGCGTCAACAAGATCCCAGACCAGGGCTTCTTGAGCCTGGCTTGCGGCCCGTCCTTCCTCGGTCGCGGTGAGTTCAACAGTCACCAGCAGAGGTAATCAGCAGCCACAAAAAAGCCCCGGCGATGCCTCACCGGGGCTTGACCACCTGCAAACCAGCAGAGCGACTTACTGCTCGCGGAGCTGCCGCTCTTCCTCCACAAAGGAAATCCATTGTCGAGCCTGGCGTTCGGCGTCTTCATACTCCATGGCGCGGCTGAAGGCCGTGTGGGCGCGATCCCATTGCTGCTGCTCGGCAGCGGCTCGGCCCATCAACACGAGGGCCATGCCGGGACGGTCCAGCCCGCCGAGCTCATAAGCTCTTGTGGCGGCAGATTCCAGCTGCTCCCACCTTCCTCGCTGCTGCTCAAGCTGAGCGATACGGAACCAGGGCTCACCGCTGCCCTCCACTTCGGCCAGCTCTTCCAACACGGATATGGCCCTGTCGGTCTCTTCAGCACGAACGTAGGCGTTTGCCAACTGGCCGAGATAGCGCTCGTTTCGAGGCACCTCGCCAGCGTCCATTCCCGCAGCCAGGACCTGTGCGCCTTCGAAGGGCGCATTCTCGAACATGTAGAGCCGATAGAGATTGACGTAGTGGTCGGTATCGTCGAACAGGCCCTTACGATAAGGGACGGCGAGCGCACCAAGCGCACCTTCCTCATTGCCCAGCTCCATGAACATGCCGAACAGCTGATACCAGTAACGCATGTTGTCCGGCCAATGCTCAAGCATGTCCTGAAGCGTATCAGCCGCTTCCTGGAATTCCTCCAATTCAGCGTGAATCGTAAACTTCACCCGATAGAAGGATTCATTCGGCTGTTCAGAGAGCTCGATGGCCGTATCAATATACGGCAAGGCCTCACGAAACTGATTGAGCTGGAGATGGGACTGGGCCGCCAGTTGGTACACCCGAGGGCGGGGCCTGAAATCCTCGATATTCTCTTCGCCATAGGCAAGGTAGCGATCGATGTACTCGATCGACCGTTCGAAGTTCTCTTCCATGGCGTGGAGCTGGGCGACATTCAGCAACAGATCCACCGTTGCCTCCGAACCCAGGGCATCCAGCTCAATCACACGCTCGAAATCCTCCAGCGCCTGATCAAATTCCTCCAGAGTCGAGTGGAGGAAACCGGAGGCACGCAGGGTGTGGGCCCTCTCGTGATCATTGCGGACCCGATCCATCAAACGGGTGATCTGTTCCCGGGCCTCGTCATATTCCTCTTCCTCAATGGCCTCCCAGATCCGCTCCAGACGGTTATGGGTCGTCTGGGACATCAATCCGGGACCATCCTGAGACACCGCAGGAAGACTCCAGAGTGTGAGGGCGAGAGCCAGGGACACGCCCCAGATCAGAAATTGCGCAGACCGTATCATCACTGGGCATCCTCCAGGTTGAACTCAATGGTCTGGGTAGCCTGACGCTCCACAGGACGACCATCGACGATACGTGGCCGGAAGCGCCAGCGGGTAATGGCCCGCAGGGCTGCCCGATCGAACAGTCGGCGGGGTTCCGATTCAAGCACACGCGGATTGGCGACGGAGCCGTCCTCGCGAATGGTGAACTCAACCCGGACCCAACCCTCAATGCCCTGCATCAGGGCCTCTCGGGGCCATTGGGGCTCGATTCTGACGATCGGGACCACATCCCCATCACCGGAACCCTCACCACCGCTGCGCCCACCAACGAAGGCACCGCCTTCCATCCCCGTGGGGATATCGAGCTGGGGCATATCGAAGTCCATCTGGGGAGCATCCGGTGGCTGATCCTGCTGAATCTCCATTTCCGGCGGCGGCGGCGGCGGCTCCGGCTCATCAGGTTCTTCCGGCCGCTGTCTCTGACGCTCTCGAACCTGCTCGTCCCGCTCGACGCGGATGAAATCAATCCGTTCGCCGTCATCCAGACTCGGGGCGCCGTCCTCGTCGGTCATGATCATGCGCTGCATGAATACGAACAAGAGCACCGCCACGACCACACCACCTACCAGTGCCATGAAATACCGCATTACAACTGTCCTCCCCGGCCCTCGGTGGCGATGGCAATATCCGTCACACCGGCACGGCGGACTTCATCCATCACCTCAATCACACGGCCGGTTGTAGCCGTCTCATCAGATACGACAACAACAGTGCTCTCCGGGTTCTGTGAGAGCATGTCTTCCACCATCGGTCGGACCTGGCCCAGTTCGATATTCTCCTGGTTCATCCAGATCTCACCTGTGGGGGAGACGCCGATCAGGATATTGCCTCGTGCCTGCTCGGTTGCCGTCTGAGCTTCGGGGCGCAGGGGATCAATCCCCGTCTCCCGGATAAAGGAGCTGGTCACGATGAAAAAGATCAGCATGATGAACACGATGTCCAGCATCGGCGTCATGTTGATCTCGTCGTCTTCCTCAGCCTGAGCTTGTACCTGTCTTCTGGCCATGTCTCTACCGTCTGTCAGAGTCGCCCTGACGGGGCATCAGCCCCGTCAGTTAGTGGCGATGGAAACATTGTCGGCACCAGCGCGCCGGGCCTGGTCAATAACGCGAACCAGGAGCCCGGACTCGGCATCCGGGTGTGCGGACACGACCACTGGTGCGTCCGGGTTGGCCGACAGCAGGTTTTGCACGTTGGCCTCAACCGCCCGGATGTCCACGGTCCGGTTATCCACCTGAATCTGGCCCGCTTGCGTGATCTCGATAAAGACCACATCCACTTCCTGCTGAACCTCGGCGGGCTCGTCGGACGGGCGGTCCACATCAATACCAAACTCTCTCGCGAATGAAGCGGTCACGATGAAGAAGATCAGCATGATGAAGACAATATCCAGGAGTGGGGTCACGTTGACCTCGGCGCTTTCCTCCTGTCTACGATGCTTTCGCCGCATGGTTGTTTACCCCTCAGTGATACCGGAGCAGGTCCGCAGCCCGCTCAACCTCTACCTTGGCACGCTTGTCGAGACTGGCGCCGAAGTAGAGGCCGGACAGTGCTGCCACCATGCCGGACATTGTGGGAATGGTTGCCGCGGAGACACCACCCGCCATGGCGCGCGGGTTCCCGGTTCCCAGGACCGTCATGACATCGAAGACCTGGATCATACCGGTCACGGTGCCGAGCAGCCCCAAAAGGGGCAGCACGGCAACCATGGTCTTGATGTAAAAGATGAACTGACCGGCATCCACGCGGATTTCCGACAGAAGTCTTTCGCGAATCTGTCGCGCCTGCCAACTGTCGTGGTCCGACATGTTGTTCCAGGTCTCCAGCGCCTTCTGAGTCTTGGCGGGCTGGACCATCCGGAAGTACCAGAGCCGCTCCAGGATGAATGTCCAGAGCAGGATGGTGACTGCCAGGATGGCCCAGAGCACATCCCCGCCCGCCTCAAAAAAGTCGCGGAGTGCCGCGTATGATTCAGCAATCCAGATCATTTCTGTTTTTCCGCATGGCTAGCAATGATCCCGGTGCTCTGCTCTTCCAGAATCTGGATGAGCTTCTTGCTCTGTGCAGCCACGACGGCGTGCAGGAGCACCAGCGGAATGGCAACGGTCAGACCCATGGCGGTGGTCATCAGGGCCTGGGAGATACCGTCAGCCATGAGCTGCGGGTCACCGGCACCGAACAGGGTAATCATCTGGAAGGTGCGGATCATACCGACCACGGTACCCAGCAGACCCAGCAGTGGCGCCACGGCGGAAATGATCTTGATCGCGCCGAGTCTGGCTTCAAGTGCCGGGGTCTCCTTGAGGATGGCCTCGTCGATCTTCAGCTCCAGAGTCTCGACGTCATCGTCCTTGTTCTCGGCGTAAGCACCCATGACGCGACCCAAGGCGTTGTTGGGGTTGGGCTTGCCGGAACCGACCTGGGCCTTGATCCGCTGGCCGGCCATGGTCAGGAAGATGAGCCGCTCGAGAACCAGCAACAGGCCGATGATACCCAAGGCAATAATGACATAGCCCGGAGGACCACCCTGCTGGATGCGCTCACCCAGGGACGGCGTCTGAATCAACAGAGCCAGCAGACTGCCCCGGGAGGGGTCCACTGCCATGCCGGTGATGGAGCCTTGCTCGGCACTGTACAGGCTGCCCGCCATGCTCTGATAGCGACCGGCAGGCTGGCGACCCAGTTCAACCAGCTGCCCGGTTTCGGGCAGGTAGCGAAGGAACTTGTCCTGGTAAATGGTGTTGAACACACCGACCCGAACCACGTCCACGTCTTCACGCGTACCGTCAGCACGGACAATGGTAGTGGGGTAACGCACGACCTTGCCGGACTCGGTCATCTCTTCCTGGAACAGGAACCAGAGATTCTCCAGCTGATCGATGGAGGGCAGTGCGCGGGTTTCGGCAAGACGGGCAACCATATCGCCACGACCCGGCATCTGGGCGGAAACGATGGAGTTACGCACGATGCCCTGGGCATCACCCGATACCTGACGAACCACACCGAACAACTCACCCAATGCACCCATGCGCACCTGCAGGCGATCGTTCAGCTCGGTCAGGGCTTCTTCATTTTCTTCGAAGGACCTGGAAAGGCGATCACGACGTTGCTCCTCGCGCTCGTGGGCACGGCGTGCATCGTCCAGCATCTGTTGCTGCTCGTCGCGGGCCTCGATGAAACGACGCTCACGCTCCTGGTGCCGCTCGGCAGCCTCTGTCCGGGCTTCCCGGACCTGCTGCAGGAGCTCATCCAGCGTGGTCGCCTGCTGGTCCTGGGCCATTGCGGGGGCTGCAAACGCCACCAGGCCGAATAGAATCAGAGTTCGCTTGATGAAATTCATTGCACACGCTCCGGAGCCGGGACAGGAAGTTGCAGGATATCGACAGCGGCCTGCTGACGGGCGATGCGGATGCCCTCATTGATCGGACTCCGATAACGGTCAGGCAGTCGCTCCCAATCGCGGGTAACCGGGTTCCAGAAACCGGTCTCTTCCCGATCCAGCGTCTGGTAGGCCAGCATGAGACGACCAACCCGCAGGAAATCCACATTCCGTTCCTGGCCATTCATTTCCAGATTGCCGCGATAGGCCTCCATGTTCCGACCATACTCGGCCTCGGTCTGGTAGGCCTCCATCACATTCCGATACTTCTCGGAGATGGTCACATCAGAGCGGTCCAGGGTAGACCAGAGACGCTCGATGCGTTCCGCGCGCTCTTCCGGCAGGAAGGGCACATCCAGCTCCACGAAGCGCTCGAGGCTCTCGATCATCCGAATCATCAGCGGATAGATCTCCTGCTCGACCACTTCCACTTCTTCCAGCTGCTCTTCGAGAGAGCGCTTTTCTTCTTCCTGAGACCGGATCAGGCGCTCCACCTGGTCGTTATAGATGGAAAGCCGGTCGGTCTGCTGCCGAACGTCCAGATACTCGGACAGCATTTCACGGGTTTCCTGAGCGAGGTTGTCGACCCGCTCCTGGGAGGCCCGTGCGGCCTGACTGATCTGGCGTTCCACCTGCAGAGAGGTCTGCAGTGCCTCGGGTTGCGAAGTGGCAACCCCGGAAGCGCCGAGAAGAAGCGTGCCGGCACTGACCGCTGCTACCAGTAAACGATGTGTTTTAGGCATATCTACTACCTTGCGATTAGAAGGCGAACGAGATTGAACCAACGCCAGATCGAATCAACGAATCTGGCGTATATGGAAACCAAACTAAAGTACCAAAGTGCACTGGATCATGAAACCCATAATTCACCCATGCTTAACATCTTGTTTTAAAAGCCGTTTTAAACATTTTTGATGTAGCAAAACAACAACACAGGATTTTTTTTGGGCCATTTCGCCCGCAATCCACCAAGGGAATCGGGTCAATATGTCCGAGCCGAGCAGTCAACCATTGCTGATCAGCAGACCTTTACGATGCCACAAATCACGCCCCCGAAACCATAGGGTTGCAATCCATTTTTCACCTTCGGACACAGGCGCTCCCCGATGAATGCTGGCCGGGTCAATTTCACCGCCAGCATCGACACTGGGAAATGAAAGCACATGCCCCGACCGGGGATTGATGCTGACCTGCCAGTCCCGAAACTCGGTTTCGCCCCCGGTGTAGTCGTCATTCAGATAAAGGATTGCCGTATGAACCCGCTGTCCGAAACGGGCAATCTCGCCTGGCTTGCCGGGCGGATCGGGTGGGCGATAATCCCGATGCCAGCGGTATTGCTGCCCTGGCTGATAGCGCAACACCACCATGGGCTCCGCCTGGGCAAGGGAAACGCCCGCCTGATGAGCCATAAGGCGCTCCAACGAGGCCACCAAGGGGTCTCTTGTGGGAACAGGTAAAAAGGCGTCGCTGCTGTCCCTGACGAGCTTGTGGAGCGCCTGGCGGTTAACCGTCGCGGGCTTCAACCCCGGACGGGCATAGTCGATCAGCCCCGCAAGCAGCGATTGGGGCAGATTCAAGTCGGATTGACGCACTGGCTGATTGAAATCGAGGGGCTCGGGTGAGCCCAGGGCTCGAATCCCGGCCACTACGTGCTCGGCAGCCTGTCTGGGCGTTGCATGGGAATCCTGATCAGCTGAGGAGCCGATCAGAACCACCGTCCAAAGCTCGCTCAGGCACCCCAGTATCTGCTGATAGCGGGGCCCGCCTTGGTGCGCATCCACCAGGATGGCAAGAATCCGGGCTATTTCATCCGGCGTCGCATCGCTGCCAATGGCATGACACAGCCACAATTCTGCGAAATCCGCTTCACTCTCGGCGAAGGCCTCGATCCGAGGATTGGAAAGCGGTGCACCCTCACTGCGTTTGGCGAGGATGTCCAGCAACAGTTCAAGTGCCCGGGGCGTCATAGGTGGAAATCCACCAGCCCCTGGGTCTGAACATTGAAGGCCACGGTAATCCGCTCTCGCTCACCAAAATACGGGGCTGCTTCATGGAGCAGGTAGGAAGGAAACAGAATCAGATCCCCGCTTTCGAGGACAAAATTCTGACTGCCCACCGCGAATACCCCCTGAGGCTGTGCATTGCCCGCATCCATATACATATTGGAACCCGTGCGGGGATCAAAGAAACGCAGCACACCGTTGTGCTGAAACTCCGAATCCCTATCTCCCGGATCGACACAGAACACCCCGGACCAGGATGCCATGGGGTGATTGTGCGGGGCCGCGAACCCGGCACCGCGGGTCACATGAAACCAGGCCTGCGCCCTGAGCCGAACCTGGGCCATCTGTTCCTGGCTGTAGCGATTGATATCCCGAATGGCACGGAGCGTGCCGCCAAGGCAGTACTCCCGCAGTCGCTGCAAGAGCGGCTCATCACGCTCGAACAGATCCCATTCGCTTTCAAAGACCTCGCGGGTCACCGTTCCCGGTAGCACGGCATTCCCTCGAGCAGGGTCACTGGCCTCGCGAATAAACATCTCCCGGAGGGTCTCCCGCTCCTGGTCGCTCATGAGACCGCGATAACGCACCAATGGGGAGGCGAAGGCGGCCCGAATCTCCGGCTTGAAAGGGTCTTGCTGGCTCATGGAGCAATAATCACCTGTCTGCCTGATTGATTTCAAGAGCTTAAAGGGACTCTCGAAAGTCTCTCATGGATACAAAAAACCGCGGGCCCTCGAAAGGGCCCGCGGCGGATCGACATTCAACCATGCCGTCTGGCGGCTTTAGAAGCTCTGCTGCCAGCGGGCATAGAAGAACCGGCCAGGAATGTCGTGAACAGTGCTGTCGAAGCTGTTCGCGAAACTGGCCGCGGACACGGTCGGCTCCTTGTCCAGGGCGTTCCGGACACCGAAGGTCAGCTGACCATCGACTTCACGGAAACGATAACTACCCTGGATATCGGTGAAGGTGTGACCACCCACGCGATGCTGGTGGTTACCGTCCGGGTCAATACTGCCATCGTCCAGCAGCACCGGATCCGAACAGACACCCATCACGGCCAGCGAGGGCGGGAGGCCGTCACCACAGTTCTCGCTCCAGTCACCCACGTAGCGCAGGGTCAAGGAAGCATTCCAGGGGCCGCTGCTCCACATACCGGTGAGGTTGGACTTCCAGCGCGGAATGGCCAGATCGCCCAGGTTGCGGCGTGCATTCTCGATCCGCAGCTCCTCACCGCTTTCGGCGTCCACGATGAGGCTGTCGCGACGACGCACATAGGCGGCATCCCACATCAGGCCAACCTGACCCCAGCTGTACTCGGGGAAGCGGTAGTTGACGCTCAGGTCCACACCTTCGACTTCCAGGCCGTTGATGTTGGTGAAGGAGTTACGGATATCACTGACGGCACCGCCAGAGCGGTCAACCAGATCACAGAGATCGCCCAGACCACCGTCATAACAGCCATCGAGGATGTTCTGGGCACCAATGGTAGTGATGGAGTCGGTCAACTCGATCTGGTACCAGTCCAGGGTAATATCCAGGTTCTCGATCTGGCTCGGGCTATAGACCACACCGAAGGTCCAGGACTCAGCCTCTTCCGGATCGAGCTCACCGCCTGCCGGAACAGCACCACCAATGGTCTGGCGGATCTGGGTGTTGGGCTGCTGGAAGCTACCGTCGGTGGGCACACCGTCAGCGGCACAACGTGCCACCAGATCCGGATCACTCACGCCATCCTCGACACCGTTACAGGGGTCGGAGAGGTCAGAGAAGGAGTCGCTGGCGCCCAGGAACAGCTCACTGATGGATGGCGCACGGAAACCTTCGGAGTAGGTCGCCCGAATCACCACATCGTCCACCGGGCGGTAGCGGATACCCAGCTTGCCGGTGGTGGCATCGCCAATGTCGCCGCTGTAGTCGGAGTGACGCATGGCCACGTCCACATCCAGGGAGCGGACGCCGGTCACATCAGCCAGCAGCGGCAGGGCAAATTCCACATACCCTTCCGTCACATCGAATTCACCCGCGGTGGGCTGACGGATGTTGCCGGTGGACAGACCGGCGGCGATAAAGGCATCAGGCAGGTCGAAACCGGCATGCTCCTGATACTCCACACCGGCGGCGAAGCCAACCGGACCGGCCGGCAAATCACCGATATCACCCACCAGGTTGGCGGTGAAGTTGCGCAGGGTATTGCGGCTGGCGTCCTGGGCGGTGAAGGACATGAAGTCCACCATCTCCTGGGTCATGGAGCCGGCGCCGTCCGGACCCTGACCACCGAAGAAGTTCAGGGGCACACAGTCGGCCGGACCAGGATTGGCGGGGGTACCACACTGCGGATTGTCACCGTCGATGAAGGACGGACCGAGGCCCTCGATGATGTTGTTGACGTTCAGCAGACCTTCGGTGATTTCGTCATTGCGCACGTCGGCATAGACGAAGTTGGCGTCCCACTGCCAGAAACGGTTACCGACATTGAAGTCACCTTCCAGGCCGATACCCACGCGGAGGGTATCCACGTTCTGGCTGAACACCCGGTTGCCGGACTCAATCATGCGGCGACCCAGGAACAGCAGGTTGGAGTTGGGATCCAGGTCCTGACCGAAGGGGTTGTAGATGTTGTCTTCGGAAATCACGGTGTCCGCAAACTGGGCAAAGCCGAAGGCGCCGAAGAAGATCGGCATATGAGCCAGCAGCTGCGAGGACTTCCGATTGTTGTAGAGCACCTCGGAGGTCACGCGGACGCTATCGCTCAGCTCGTAGTCACCCTGGACATAGATGGACCGGCGCTCATTGGGCGTCAGCAGGTAGTTCTCGGGCGCGAAGTTGTAGGCATGATCCGCAGGGGTGTAGGGCACGAAATCATTCGGGAAGTCCGGCACCACATCGGAGCCTCCCACCAAATGAAGGTCATTGAAAGCAAAACCGTCATTGGCATCGTAGAACATGAAGCGACCCTGCGGCGTACCGGAGGAACCACGGGTAATACCGGTGCCGAACAGCGGCACGGCGGCAATCTCGCGATCACCAGCCCAGATCTCCTGCTGATCGGTGTAGCTGATGTTCATGTACACGCTGCCGCGATCACTGGTGGTACCAATGCTCAGGTCAGCCTGCAGGGTCTCGCCGTCGCCCTCGTCCCACTGACCGTAGTAGAGGCTGTATTCGGCGCCCTCAAAGTCCGAACGGGTGATGATGTTGATCACCCCGGAGATGGCGTCGGAACCGTAAACGGCGGAGGCGCCGTCACGCAGAATTTCCACCCGCTCGATCACGGTGGAGGGAATCTGGTTCAGGTCCACGGAACCACCCAGGGTGGTGGCCCAGCGGCGGCCATTGACCAGCACCAGGTTCCGGTTGGAGCCCAGGTTACGCAGGTCGATGAAGGTGGAACCGTTACCGCCGTTGTTGAAAGTGGTGTTCAGGGCGGAACCGGCAACCGGCAGGTTCTGCAGGATATCACCGATGGAAGTCAGACCACTGCGGTCGATGTCTTCACGGGAGATCTCCAGCACCGGCTGGGCGCCTTCGATGTCGGCGCGGGAAATACGAGAACCGGTCACCTGGACGCGGTCCAGCTCCCGGGCCTGTTCGTCACCGCCTTGAGCGACCGCGGCGGGTGCGGCCATGGCGGTTGCCATGCCGGCCCCGAGGGCCAGACGCACGGCATTCTTGATGGATTCGGTTTGCATTGAAAAACCCTCCTAAGCGAACGAGGTTTTCTTGCCAATTGAACCGGGCTTGTCGCCCGTGCGAGTCACACTCCTGTGCTGCCTGTTCTGCCCTGGCTCCCTGCCGGACTGTCGCAAACAGACAACTAAGCTCCTTCAGGAATGGGATAATAGCAAACCAAGCGGGGAATAAAAGGCCTTTGTTGCATTTTTTTCAACGGATTTGAGCCGCCCAAACCCCATAACTACGGGTTTTTTCGCGTTTCAATCCCTGAGACGGGCAAATCTGTCGCTGAAAACCAACATACGAGCTTAATCGTAGTCTCGACGCACATATGTTGTAGCGTGGCCGACGCGCAGTGGCCACTGTGGTACCAAAAGAAAACCCCCGCCGGACAACGCCGGCGGGGGCGAGAGCTGCAGGCCGTTTGCGGCAGAGACTACATACTCCGCCGATACTGCCCGCCAACCTCATAGAGCGCGTGGGTTATCTGCCCCAAAGAACAATACTTGACCGTCTCCATCAGCTCTGCAAAGAGATTGCCGTTCTCGGAGGCCACCTGCTTGAGACGGGCGAGGCGCGCCTGCCCTTCCTGCTCATTGTGTCGCCAGAAGGATTGAATGTTGCGCAATTGGCTCTGCTTCTCTTCCTCGGTGGAGCGGATCAACTCGATTTCGTCCTCCTCCTCGGCACCTTCCCGGGGCTGGAAGGTATTGACGCCGACGATGGGCAGCGAGCCATCATGCTTTTTCTGCTCATAGTAATGACTCTCGTCCTGAATCTTGCCTCGCTGGTACATGGTCTCCATGGCACCCAGCACGCCGCCGCGTTCGGCAATGCGCTCGAATTCCAGGTACACCGCCTCCTCGACCAGGTCGGTGAGCTCTTCGATGATAAAGGAGCCCTGGATGGGGTTCTGATTCTTGTTCAGCCCCAACTCCTTGTTAATGATCATCTGGATGGCCATGGCCCGACGCACTGATTCCTCTGTGGGCGTGGTGATGGCCTCATCGTAGGCGTTGGTGTGCAGACTGTTGCAGTTGTCATACAGCGCGTAGAGCGCCTGCAGGGTCGTGCGGATATCATTGAACTGAATCTCCTGGGCATGCAGGGAACGCCCGGAGGTCTGGATGTGGTACTTCAGCTTCTGCGAGCGTTCACTGCCCTGGTAGATATCCCGCATGGCCCGGGCCCAGATGCGACGGGCCACACGGCCGATCACGGCATACTCCGGGTCCATGCCATTGGAGAAGAAGAAGCTCAGATTGGGCGCGAAATCATCAATATCCATGCCCCGGGCCAGGTAATACTCCACGATGGTGAAGCCGTTGGACAGGGTCAGAGCCAGCTGGGTGATGGGGTTCGCGCCGGCCTCGGCAATGTGATAGCCGCTAATGGAGACGCTGTAGAAGTTCCTCACATTATTATTGGAGAAGTACTGCTGCACGTCGCCCATCATCTTGAGGGCAAATTCCGTGGAGAAGATGCAGGTGTTCTGGGCCTGGTCTTCCTTGAGAATATCGGCCTGCACGGTACCGCGCACACTCTGGATGGCCTCCGCCTTGAGTTTCTCGTAGACCTCCGGCGCCACCAGCTGGTCGCCGGGCACGCCCAGGGTGTTCAGACCATGGCTGTCATGGCCATCGGGCAGCGCCCCGCCATAGCCGGGATGCTCACCGTCGCGGAACAATGCCTTGATCTTCTTCTCCGCCTCCTCCCAGCGGCCTTCTTCCTTGAGGTAGGTCTCCACCCGCTGGTCAATGGCCGCATTCATGAACATGGCCAGGATGATGGGCGCCGGGCCATTGATGGTCATGGAGACCGATGTGGTCGGTGCCAGCAGATCAAAGCCCGAGTAGAGCTTTTTCATGTCGTCCACGGTGGCGATGGACACCCCGGAGTTGCCAATTCGTCCGTAGATATCGGGGCGCTCATCCGGGTCCTCGCCGTAGAGGGTCACCGAATCGAAGGCCGTGGACAGGCGGGTAAACGGCTGCCCCCCGGCCAGGTAATGGAAACGACGATTGGTCCGCTCGGGGGTGCCCTCGCCGGCGAACATGCGCGTGGGATCCTCGCCCTCGCGGCGATAGGGAAACACGCCGGCGGTGAAGGGGTACTCACCCGGCAGATTCTCGTTCATCCGCCAGTGCAGGATGTCACCCCAGTCCCGGTAACGAGGCACGCCAATCTTGGGAATCTGCAGACCGGCCAGGGACTCGGTGTAGTTATCACCGGTGATCTCCTTGCCGCGGACCTTGTAGCTGAACTGTTCGGAGCGCGCTGCCTCGCGGCGCTCCGGCCAAGCCTTGAGCAGCTTGCGCCCCTCCTCGCCAATATCCTCCAGCGCCGCGTTGTAGCGCTGGCGCAGGGTCCGCAGGCTATTGTCGTCGCCCTCGGTCAGGGCGTCGCCGGGATAGGCCTCCAAGGGCTCGGGCAAGCGCTCATCTTCCAGGGTCTTGAGTGCCTCATAGCAGGCATGGGCCCTGGAAGCCGCCTCGGCAGCCGTTTCCGAGCGGCGGTGGGCTTTCCGCCCGGTGTTAGCGATTTCCGCCAGGTAACGCTCCCGGGAGGGTGGGATCAGGGCCTGGCGCTCCACGTCCACTTCCGGAAACTCGGCCTCCACCCGCCAACGCTCGGCCGGCAACTCCAGCTTCTCGGTAAAGCCGTTGACCATGGCCTTGAACAGACGGTTCATGCCCGGGTCATTGAATTGGCTGGCGATGGTGGGATAGACCGGAACGTCCTCGTCCGGTTTATCGAAGGCCAGGTGGTTGCGCTTCCACTGCTTTCGCACATCCCGCAAGGCATCCTTGGACCCGCGCTTCTCGAACTTGTTGATGGCGATCATGTCCGCGTAGTCCAGCATCTCGATCTTCTCGAGCTGGCTGGCGGCACCGAATTCGCTGGTCATCACATAGAGGGAATAATCCACCAGATCAACCACTTCGGAATCGCTCTGACCAATGCCGGCGGTCTCCAGAATGATCAGCTCAAAACCACAGGAACGGAGGAACTGCAGGGACTCCTGGATGGCGGCACTGGTGGCCAAATGGGCCCGGCGAGTCGCCATGGAGCGCATGAAGACCCGTTCGTCCATGAGCGAATTCATGCGAATCCGGTCACCCAGCAGGGCCCCGCCGGTGCGCCGGCGAGTGGGATCCACCGCCAGCACGGCAATGTCCGCATCCGGGAAGAAGCGCCGGAAGCGATTGAGCAACTCGTCGGTCAGCGAGCTCTTGCCCGCCCCGCCGGTACCGGTAATCCCCACCACCGGCGGCCGATTGGTGGTGGCATGCCAATCCTTGGCCATCGCCTTGAGCACATCTTCGTCGTCCGAGGCCTGCTCGATCAGTGACAGGGTACGGCCGACACTGATGTGATCAGACTTGTCACCCCGCCCCGGCTCGAACTCCGGCCGCTGCCAGGCCCGGACGCGCTCGAAGACATCCTCGATCATGCCCTTCAGGCCCATGGACATGCCGTCATGGGGGGTATAGACCTTCTCGACGCCGTATTCCTCGAGCTCGGCGATCTCATGAGGCACGATGGTGCCGCCACCGCCCACCACCACGCGGATATGCTCACAGCCCTTCTCGCGCAGCATGTCCACCATGTACTTGAAGTATTCCATGTGCCCGCCCTGATAGGAGGACACGGCAATGCCATCGGCATCTTCCTGGATCGCGGCCCGGACAATATCCGCCACCGCCCGGTTGTGGCCCAGATGTATGACCTCGGCTCCGTTGGACTGCAAAATGCGGCGAATCATGTTGATGGCCGCGTCGTGGCCATCAAACAGGGAAGCGGCAGTAACAAAACGCAGCGGAATGGACTCTTCCGCAGTACTTCTGCCCTGAATGCGGGATGCTGCAGTACCCATCGGGAACCTCCGTTGGAACTCCAAGCCACTGATAAATCGGGCTTTTCGTGGGAATTCGGTGTTAACAGGGGCGCCAATTATACCGGGGGTTGGGCCTCGGGTGCGAATACCGCCAAAACCGGAATTTCAAACGCTGACCCCCAAAAACGACGAGCCTGCTATAATTCGCGCTCCCGAAAACCGACGGCCGGCAAATTTGGCACGCTGGTCACACGCTGAATACGCGATATCGAGTCGCGTTCAACTGGCCCTCCGCTGCCCGACAACAGGGTTGCGCGGCATCCTTTCTGCCGCCCTGACTCCGCCGCCCCGCCGCTCCGGCTGCCGGGCGCGGATGAGCTGGACGGGCAAGGGCCATACCGCTTTATTTCCGTCTCAGGAGGACAATATGGAGCTTTTCGCCACCGCAGAACAGATGGGTCATGAGCAGGTCGTGTTCTTCCATCACAAGGAAAGCGGCCTCAAAGCCATCGTGGCGATCCACAACACCGTGCTCGGCCCGGCTTTGGGCGGACTGCGGATGTGGCCCTATGACAGCGAGGACGAGGCGCTGACCGACGTTCTGCGCCTGTCCCGCGGCATGACCTACAAGGCGGCCGTCTCCGGCCTCAACCTGGGCGGCGGCAAGTCCGTCATCATCGGCGACCCCAAGAAGGACAAGAGTGAAGCCTTCTTCCGCGCCCTGGGCAAGTTCATCGACTCCCTGGGTGGACGCTACATCACCGCCGAAGACGTGAACACCACCGTCAACGACATGGAGTACATCTTCGCCGAGACGGATAATGTGGTGGGCGTGCCCGAAGTGCATGGCGGCGGCGGTGACCCCTCCCCGCTCACGGCCTACGGCACCATCCGGGGTATCCAGGCCTGCCTGAACCGCAAGTACGGTCACACCGACCTGTCCAAGGCCAGCTACGCCGTTCAGGGCGCCGGCAATGTGGGCATCCACATCATCCGCACCCTGCGCGAGGCCGGCGCCAAGGTCACTGTCTGTGACATGAATGAACAGCGCCTTGAAGAGTGCAAGGAAATGGGCTGCGAGATTGTGGACCTTGATGCCATTTATGACGTGGACTGCGATGTCTACGTGCCCTGCGCCCTGGGTGCCACGGTCAACGACGAGACCATCCCGCGCCTCAAGTGCGACATCGTGGCAGGCTCCGCCAACAACCAGCTGGCCGAGGAACGCCACGGCACCGAGCTGGAAAAGCGCGGCATGATCTATGCCCCCGACTACGCCATCAACGCCGGCGGCCTGATGAACGTGGCCATCGAGCTGCAGGGCTATAACAAGGACCGGGCCTTCCGCCAGGTCAAGGGCATCTACGACATCATCGAACAGATCTTCGCCATCGCTGACCGGGATGGCATCCCGAGCTGGCAGGCTGCGGATCGCCTCGCCGAGGAACGCATCGCTGCCATGAGCTCGGTCAAGCTGCCCCATGTGGAACGCCGCTCCAAGCGCGCTTCCGGGCGGCGGCCAAAGGCCTGACCGGAGCCACCGTAGGAGCGGATTCATCCGCGATCCAAGCCATCGGCTGCCTCGGCAACCGACAACACGGGCATCGCGAATGAATTCGCTCCTACGGCTTATTCGAATCAGCCATTTCCCGATAATTCCTTCGAGGGGCCTGCGGAATGACCGTCATCAACACCCACATCAACGAAGAACTGGACATGCTCCGCGAGTCCGTGGAGCGTTTTGCCCAGAGCGAAATCGCACCCATCGCCGCGCAGGTGGACGAGACAAACGAGTTTCCCCAGGAAATGTGGCAGAAGCTGGGGGAAATGGGCCTGCTGGGCATGACCGTTTCCGAGCAGTACGGTGGCTCCGACATGGGCTACCTTGCCCATCTGGTGTCCATGGAGGAAATCTCCCGGGCGTCCGGCTCCATCGGCCTGTCCTACGGCGCCCACTCCAATCTCTGCATCAACAATATCTTTCTCAACGGCACCGAAGAGCAGAAACAGAAATACCTGCCCAAACTCTGCTCCGGCGAGTGGGTCGGTGCACTGGCCATGTCCGAGCCGGGAGCCGGTTCCGACGTGGTGGGCTCCATGAGCTGCCGTGCCGAGAAGAAGGGTGATGTCTGGGTCGCCAACGGCAAAAAGATGTGGATCACCAACGGCCCCGAGGCCGATGTGCTGATCGTCTACATGCGCACCGCCAACAAGGATCTGGGTTCCAAGACCATCACCGCCTTTCTGGTCGAGAAAGGCATGAAGGGCTTCCGCACGGCCCAGAAGCTGGACAAGCTCGGCATGCGCGGCTCCAACACCTGCGAACTGGTCTTCGAGGACTGCGAAATTCCCGAGGAAAACATTCTCGGTGAGGTCAACGAGGGCGTCTATATCCTCATGCGCGGGCTGGACTCCGAGCGCCTGGTGCTCTCCGGCGGACCCATTGGCCTGATGCAGGCCGGCATGGATCAGGTCCTGCCCTATCTCCATGAGCGCAAGCAGTTCGGCAAGTCCATCGGTGCCTTCGGCATCATGCAGGCCAAGGTGGCGGATATGTATACCGCCCTGCAGTCTTCCCGTGCCTTCGCCTATCGCGTGGCCGAGGCCTTCGACCGGGGCGAGCAGGTTCGCTGGGATGCCGCCGCCTGCCTGATGTACTGCTCCGAATCCGCCGTCAAGGTAGCCCTTGAGAGCATCCAGTCCCTGGGCGGCAACGGCTACATCAATGAATACCCCACCGGCCGCATCCTGCGTGATGCGAAGTTGTACGACATTGGCGCCGGCACCAATGAGATTCGGCGGATGTTGATTGGTCGGGAATTGTTCAATGCAATGACGCCGTAAAGGCATTTACATTTTTGCACCGTAGGAGCGGATTTATCCGCGAAGAATTCTTGTGACCCGGCAAGCAGAAACGGGTGTTTCAGGATCGCTTGCTGAAGCTGGCAATTAGGTCATGAAGCCTATAGGCCCTGTTGCGGCTTCTGCACGTACAAGAAGGCATCGCGAATGAATTCGCTCCCACGGTGGTTTCTTTAGGAGTTTTGTCATGTCCACAAATGATCCCATCGTCATCGTATCCGCGCGCCGCACCCCCATCGGTTCCTTCCAGGGCAGCCTCGCCGGCGCCAAGGCCCCGCAGCTGGGCACCGCGGCCATTGCGGCGGCCATGGAAGACGCCAAATTGGGTAGCAGCGATGTGAGCGAAGTCATCTTTGGCTGCGTGCTCCCGGCCGGTCTCGGTCAGGCACCGGCCCGTCAGGCTTCCCTGGGTGCCGGCATCGACAAGGGCACCGGCTGCACCACCATCAACAAGGTCTGCGGCTCCGGCATGAAGGCCGTGATGATGGGCCATGACCTGATCGCCGCCGGCTCCGCCGAAGTGATCGTGGCTGGTGGCATGGAGTCCATGACCAACGCCCCCTATCTGCTGCCCAAGGCCCGTGGCGGCATGCGCATGGGTCACCAGGAAGTCATCGACCACATGTTCTTCGACGGCCTGCAGAACCCCTATGACGGCCAGATGATGGGCGGCTTTGGCGAGACCTGCGCCGACAAGTACAACTTCACTCGCGAAGCCCAGGACGAGTTCGCCATCGAATCGGTGAAGCTGGCCCAGACTGCGGTCGAAAAGGGTTACTTCAAGGACGAAATCACCCCGGTCACCATCAAGGGCCGCAAGGGTGAAACCGTGGTGGACACCGACGAAGAGCCCGGCAAGTGCAATGTGGACAAGATCCCCACCATGCGCGCGGCCTTCAAGAAGGACGGCACCGTGACCGCCGCCACCTCCTCCTCCATTTCCGATGGCGCCTCCGCCCTGATACTGATGCGCGCCTCGGAAGCCGAGAAGCGCGGCCTTGAGCCGCTGGGCCGCATTGTCGGTCATGCCGGCCATGCCCAGGAGCCGGAATGGTTCACCACCGCCCCGGTGGGTGCCATCAAGCAGCTCCAGGAACGCCTCGGCTGGTCGGTGGACGACGTGGACCTGTACGAGGTCAACGAAGCCTTCGCCGTGGTGGCCATGGCCGCCATGCACGACGTGGGCATCCCGCGGGAGAAGCTGAACATCAATGGCGGTGCCTGCGCCCTGGGTCACCCCATTGGCGCCACCGGTGCCCGCATCATCACCACCCTGCTGCACAGTCTCAAGCGCAACGGCGGCAAGCGCGGCATCGCCTCCCTGTGCATCGGCGGGGGTGAAGCGACGGCGATCGCTGTTGAACGGCTCTAAATTCAGTAAGGGGCACCGTAGGAGCGAATTTATCCGCGATGCCTTCTTGTGACCCGGCAAGCCGTAACAGGTGCTATCCGATGCCGGGTTTTTAGAAAGTTCGGATATTGAGTCTTTAGAACCTGTTGCGGCCTCTGGACACACAAGAAGGCATCGCGGATAAATCCGCTCCTACGGTGCCTACAATAGCCTGATCGACAATGAATAGGGAATTAGGGATGCCTATCCTGAAAACGACAGTGGACCGCTCTGACGCAACCTTCCAGGCCAACGCCGAACACATGGAAGGGCTGGTGGCGAATCTCAAGGATCAGCTGAGCCGCGCCGCCCAGGGCGGCGGTGAGCGTGCGCGCAAGAAGCATACGGACCGGGGCAAGCTGCTGCCACGGGAACGCATCGAGGCCCTGCTGGACAGTGGCAGCGCCTTCCTCGAGTTCTCGCCCCTGGCCGCTCACGGCATGTACGACGATGCCGCGCCCGCCGCCGGCATGATTACCGGCATTGGCCGGGTCAAAGGGCGCGAAGTGGTGATCGTGGCCAATGACGCCACGGTCAAGGGCGGCACCTACTACCCCATGACGGTGAAGAAGCATCTGCGGGCCCAGGAAATCGCCCGCGAGAACCGTCTGCCCTGCATCTACCTGGTGGATTCCGGCGGCGCCTTCCTGCCCCTGCAGGACGAGGTCTTCCCCGACAAGGAACACTTCGGGCGCATCTTCTACAACCAGGCGCAGATGTCCGCCGAGGGCGTTCCCCAGATCGCCGTGGTGATGGGCTCCTGCACCGCTGGCGGCGCCTATGTGCCGGCCATGTCGGATGAAGCCGTGATTGTCCGGGAACAGGGCACCATCTTCCTCGGTGGTCCGCCCCTGGTGAAGGCCGCCACCGGCGAGGAAGTGGATGCCGAGTCCCTCGGCGGCGGCGAGGTGCATACCCGCATTTCCGGGGTGGCCGATCACCTGGCCGAAGACGACGCCCACGCCCTGTCCATCTGCCGTGACATCGTCGCCAGCCTCAATGGTCGCAAGTATGTGGACCTGGACCTGGCCGAGCCGGTGGAACCGATCTACCCCGCCGAAGACCTCTACGGCATCACGCCGAAGGAGACCCGCCACCCGGTGGATGTGCGCGAGATCATCGCCCGCATCGTCGATGGCTCCGAGATGCACGAGTTCAAGCCCCTGTTCGGCAAGACCCTGGTGACCGGCTTTGCCCGCATCCACGGCTATCCGGTGGGCATCATTGCCAACAACGGCATCCTGTTTTCCGAATCGGCCCAGAAGGGCGCGCACTTCATTCAGCTCTGTGAGCAGCGTGGCATTCCACTGGTGTTCCTTCAGAACATCACCGGCTTCATGGTGGGCAAGAAGTACGAGAACGCCGGTATTGCCAAGGACGGGGCCAAGATGGTCAACGCCGTGGCCACCGCCAGTGTGCCCAAGTTCACCGTGGTCATCGGCGGCTCCTTCGGGGCCGGCAACTACGCCATGTGCGGCCGCGCCTATGGTGCCCGCATGATGTGGATGTGGCCCAACTCGCGGATTTCGGTCATGGGTGGCGAACAGGCCGCCTCGGTGCTGGCCACCGTCCGCCGCGACGGTCTCGAGGCTCGCGGCAAGGAATGGCCCGAAGCCGAGGAAGAGCAATTCAAGAACGCCATCCGTGACCAATACGAGGATCAAGGCCACCCCTACTACGCCACCGCGCGCCTGTGGGATGACGGCATCATTGATCCCATGGATACCCGACGCGTTCTCGGCATGGCGATCTCGGCGGCCCTGAATGCACCGATTGACGAGCCGGATGGATACGGTGTCTTCCGGATGTAATTGAATTCCCGTAGGAGCGAATTCATTCGCGATTCGAAACATTGGCTACCCCGTAGCTCGCAAATGAATCAACGCTTCAATCGCGAATGAAATCGCTCCCACGGGGCATATGGATAGCCAGGGGGATTTGTTATGACAGAACAGGTCAAGGTCAATATCGACGCACAAGGCGTCGCCACCGTGACGCTCAACCGTCCCGAAAAGCACAACGCCTTCAATCAGGATGTGATCCAGGAACTGACCGCCACCTTCTCGAAGCTGAACAACGATGATTCGGTGCGCGTGGTGGTGCTGACCGGCGAGGGCAAGTCCTTTTCCGCCGGGGCGGATCTCAACTGGATGCGCTCCATGGCGGAGTACAGCGAAGACGAGAACCTGGAAGACTCCCTGCGCCTGGCCGAACTGATGTGGACCCTGGACGGCCTGCAGAAGCCCACCGTGGCGCGCATCAATGGCTCGGTCTTCGGCGGTGGCGTGGGCCTGGTGGCGTGCTGTGACATCGCGGTGTCCGTGGCCGAGGCGAAATTTGCCCTGACCGAGGTTCGCCTGGGCCTGGTGCCCGCCGTCATCTCCCCCTTCGTGATCCGCGCCATCGGCACCCGCCAGGCACGCCGCTTCTTCATGACCGGCGAAGCCATGGACGCCGAGCTGGCGGAGAAAGTGAACCTGGTCCACGAAGTGGTGGCCGCCGATCA
>PWMQ01000046.1 GCA_003558125.1 Natronospira sp.
AATGCCCAGCACCTGATATAGCAGTGGACTGCTCTTCTTGACTACCAGTTCCGTGAACTGCACCACCCCCGCAATCACCAGAATAAAGGCAATGGTGCGCAAATATTCCAGCCCCAAAGGCGCCAGCAGATAGGTATTGACCAGATAACCCGCCACCGAGGCAATGGTCAGCACAAAGGCCGTGGCCAGCGCCATCCCCGCCGCCGTCTCCAGCTTCCGCGACACCCCCATGAAGGGGCACAGGCCCAGAAACTGAACCAGCACGAAATTGTTCACCAGCACAGTGGCCAGGAGAATGAAGGCCAGGTCGGTCATTGTGCCCTCGCTGTTTTGGGGCCGATGGTTTTTGGGCTTTGTTTACGCCCCTTGCCTGCTCCGTGTTCTGAGCAGATAAAGCGGGCGAGCTTCAAGCTACAAGCCTCAAGCTACAAGCAAATCGCGGCAACCTGTGGCACATTGCCCGGATCCGCCGCCCAAAGTCATCTTCGTGCACCTGTACATCCGTTGCCACCACGCAGCTTGAAGCTTGTAGCTTGCAGCTTGAAGCTTACTTAACCCTCATCCCCGGTGTCGCTCCAGAATCCGGCTCGAGAATATGCAGGCTCTTGCCGTCACCGGCAGCCAGGACCATGCCCTCGGACAGGCCGAAGCGCATCTTCCGGGGCTTGAGGTTGGCGACCATGACGGTCAGCTTGCCTTCCAGGTCTTCAGGGGCATAGGCAGACTTGATACCGGCAAAGACCTGGCGGGTCTCGCCGCCAATGTCCAATTGCAGGCAGAGTAGCTTGTCGGCGCCTTCCACATGCTCGGCCTTGACGATTTTGGCCACACGCAGGTCAACCTTCATGAAATCATCGATGGTGCATTCCGGAGCCAGATCATCCACGGCGTTCTTCTCCTGGGGTGCTTGTTTCTTCTTGCCGGCATCGACAGCGGTCTGGGCCTCCAGATTTTCCCTGGAGGCCTCCAGCAGCTTGTCGATCTGCTCGGATTCCACGCGGGTGAGCAGGGGCTTGAACTTGCGGATCTCGTGATCGAGCAGCGGCTCGGCCAGATCCTGCCAGCGCGGGGCCTCGATATTCAGGAAATGCTCGGCCCGCTCGGCCAGGGCCGGGACGACCGGGCGAAGGTAGCCGGTGAGCACCCGGAAAAGATTCAGTGCGGCGGTGCAGATGGCCTGCACTTCAGCCAGCCTGGATTCATCCTTGGCCAGGGTCCAGGGGGCCTTTTCGCTGACATATTGATTCACCCGGTCAGCCAGGGCCATGATCTTGCGCATGGCCTGGGAGAAGGCGCGGCGCTCGTAGTCGGCGGCAATCTCTTCCGAGGCCGCGACCACTTCCTCGTAAAGGGCCTTGCCCTCGGCCTCCATGGTGTCGCCCAGGCGGTTATCGAATTTCTTGCGAATGAAGCCAGCCGTGCGGCTGGCGATGTTCACCAGCTTGCCCACCAGGTCCGAGTTCACCCGGCTGGTGAAATCAGCCAGGCTGAGATCGATGTCCTCCACCCGGTCGGAGAGCTTGGCGGCGAAGTAATAGCGCAGGTATTCCCCGTCCAGATGATCCAGCCAGGTGCGGGCCTGGATGAAGGTACCCCGGGACTTGGACATCTTCTGGCCGTCCACGGTGAGAAAACCGTGGGCCCAGACGGCGGTGGGCCGGCGAAAGCCCGCGCCATGCAGAATGGCCGGCCAGAACAGGGCATGGAAGTAGATGATGTCCTTGCCGATGAAGTGATAGACCTCGGTCTTTTCTTCCTGGCCGGCGGCCCAGAAGTCATCGAAGTTCAGGTCGTCGCGACGATCACAGAGCTGGCGGAAGCTGGCCATGTAGCCCATGGGGGCATCCAGCCAGACATAGAAATACTTGCCGGGGGCATCGGGGATCTCGAAGCCGAAGTAGGGGGCATCCCGGGAGATGTCCCAGTCCTGCAGGCCGGCATCAAACCATTCCCGAAGCTTGGCGGAGACCGCTTCCTGCAGATTGTTCTGAACCCGGCCATCAGCCCCGGTCCATTCCTTCAGCATGGCCTCGAAATCCGCCAGGCGGAAGAAATAGTGCTCCGATTCCCGCTCCACCGGCGTGGTGCCGGAAATCACCGAAACCGGGTTCTTCAGCTCTGCCGGGGAATAGGTGGCCCCGCAGACTTCACAGGAATCGCCGTACTGGTCCTCGGCGCCACACTTGGGGCATTCCCCCCGAATGAAGCGATCAGGCAGGAACATCCCTTCCTGCTCGTCATAGGCCTGGCGAATGCTGCGGGATTCGATATGCCCGGCATCCCGCAGGCGCTTGTAGATGGTCTCCGCCAGTGCCCGGTTTTCGTCCGAATGGGTGGTGTGATAGTTGTCGAAGTCCACCCGAAAGGCATCGAAATCCGCCTTGTGGCTGTCAGCAAATCGCTGAATCAGGGCCTCGGGGCTGATGCCCTCCTGGCGCGCCTTGAGCATGATGGGGGTGCCGTGGGCATCCTCTGCACAGACGTAATGACATTCATGCCCGCGCATCTTCTGGAAGCGCACCCAGATATCGGTCTGGATGTACTCCAGCAGATGCCCCAGGTGAAGGGGACCGTTGGCGTAGGGCAGGGCACTGGTGACGAGTATCCGGCGTCGCTGGTCGCTCATGAGCGGACGGGCTCCGGTTGCAATGAAAAAAGCGGGAAAATTAAGCGGTTTATTATGCCATAGCTGGCCTTGGGGCAGCAGTCCGGCGAATTCCCGCCCCGGTATTTGCTAGAATGCCGCCACCTCCCAATCACACCCCGGAAGGACCATGAGCAGCGAGATTCTCGATCGCCTAGAGCCCCTGCTGGCCGAATTCGACGACCCCATCCTGGGCCGGGCCCTGGCCGGGGCAAGAGTGACCGTGGAGGCGGAGTCTCCACTGACCCTGCGCCTGACCCTCGGCTACCCGGCCGCCGGCCTCCGTGAGGCTCTGGCTGAAGCCGCCGCCGAGTGGCTGGGGGATCGGCTGGGCGAGGCGGTCAGCATTGAGATCGACTGGGAGATCGCCAGTCATGCGGTGCAGGGCAGTTTGCGGCCCATGGCCGGGGTGAAGAATATTATCGCCGTGGCCTCGGGCAAGGGCGGGGTGGGTAAATCCACCACCGCAGCCAACCTGGCCCTGGCGCTGGCCGCCGAGGGTGCCTCGGTGGGGGTGCTGGATGCGGATATCTATGGTCCCAGCCAGCCCCAGATGCTGGGCGCCTCGGGCCGTCCCACCACCCAGGATGGCAAGAAGATGCAGCCCCTTGAGGCCCATGGCCTCAAGGTCATGTCGGTGGGTTTTCTGATGGATCCGGAGCAGCCCATGGTCTGGCGCGGGCCCATGGTCACCCAGGCCCTGAACCAGCTCATTTCCGACACCGACTGGGGTGATGTGGATTATCTGGTGGTGGACATGCCCCCGGGCACGGGCGACATTCAGTTGACCCTGGCTCAGCGTGTCCCGGTGAGTGGCGCGGTGATCGTGACCACGCCTCAGGAGATTTCCCTGCTGGATTCCCGCAAGGGCCTGAAAATGTTCCAGAAGGTGGATGTCCGGGTGCTGGGGATTGTGGAAAACATGGGCGTGCATATCTGCAGCAATTGCGGCCATGAGGAGTCCATCTTCGGCGAGGGCGGCGGCCAGCGCCTGGCGGCCCAGTTCGAAACGCCCCTGCTGGGTAGCCTGCCCTTGGACCCGCGCATCAGAGAGGAAGTCGACGGCGGCCGCCCCACGGTGGTCGTGGACCCGGAGGGCCCCGTCGCCCAACGCTATCGCGACATGGCCCGCCGCATGGCCCGCGAGCTGGCGACCCAGGGCGGGGAAGCGGAGGCAGCATTTCCCAACATTTCAGTCGTGGATGACTGAAATGTTGGGAGTGAACAGTTCCCAGTGAACAGCTGGCAGTGCCCGTGAAGATGCCGTGCCGCTTCGGCGGAGCACGGGCAAGCTTATGGTTCGCTGTGGCAACGATTCATCAGGAAACGGCAGGTATCCCACGTTGGCATGGCTTGCTGTTCACTGGGAACTGTTCACTGTTCACTCAAGCTACTTGACCGGTATGATTCCGTCGATCGGTTCTGTGCCGGATCGAAGCCAACAAACCCGAGGGAGAAAATCGTTGTGAGCATCAAATCCGATCGCTGGATCAAGCGGATGGCGGAACAGGAGGGGATGATCGAGCCCTTCGAACCGGGTCAGATCAAGACCGGGGCTGACGGAGAGCGCCTGATTTCCTACGGCACCTCCAGTTACGGCTACGATGTTCGCTGCTCCCGGCATTTCAAGGTTTTCACCAATATCAACTCGGCCATCGTTGACCCCAAGGGTTTCGACGACAAGAGCTTTGTGGATGTGGAATCGGATGTCTGCATCATTCCGCCCAACTCCTTTGCCCTGGCCAGCACGGTGGAATATTTTCGGATTCCCCGCTCGGTACTCACCATCTGCCTGGGCAAGTCCACTTATGCCCGCTGCGGCATCATCGTCAATGTCACGCCTTTGGAACCGGAGTGGGAAGGGCATGTGACCCTGGAGTTTTCCAACACCACCCCCCTGCCGGCCAAGATCTACGCCAATGAGGGTGTGGCCCAGATGCTTTTCCTGGAATCGGATGAAGTCTGTGAAGTGTCCTAAAAGGACCGGGGTGGCAAGTACCAGGGGCAGCGGGGTGTTACCTTGCCCAGGGCTTGAGGGGGCAGCGATCAGCGATCGCTGCTTTCCAGCTCCATGCGCACGGTGCGTTCGCCCGGCTCGCTTTGTTCCAGCTTGACGGGAAGGTAGTCCAGCTCGGGTGCCATCCAGAGGCTGAGAACACGTTCGGAGTCTGCGTCCTTGAGGTCCACCCGGACCGTGTCGAAGCGTCCGGCGCGGGTGCGGATGCGTTCCTCGCCGGCATAGTCCAGTGCCTGCTCGAATTGCCGGTCGCGGTCCACGATATGGAAGCCTTCGGGCCGCTCATCATTGGCCAGGGACCGCATCAGCACGTACTGTGCCAGGAAGCGATCCAGGCTGTGGGCGGGCACCTCCAGTTCACCCCGGTCACCATCGTCGTTGAAACGGACGATGCCATCATTCAGGTCGAAGGCCAGATGCCGCTGCCGGCGAGTGTCGCCCCCTTCACGGTGGTGATAGCGGTAATCCAGCGCTTGAATGCCGTTTTCGACAACCCGGAAGCGGGAGCGCTCGGTAATGATGTCATCACGAAACATGGAGACGACGCCGGCCGGTTCGCTGCGTGATTGCCACAGCCATTCATCATCGTTCCAGCGTTCCAGGGTGAAGACCGTGCTGGCACCGCGCATGGAGCCGTAATAGGCCCGGTACTCGGCAGTGAAACCACGCTCCTTGCCATCGAGGGGGGGCACCGCCAACACCAGGGCGGCCAGCAAGATGACGCCGACAATCCTTTTCATTCCAACTCCTCTCCATTCCAGGGCAGGCGCAGTGGTCGCTCCAGTACCTTGCCATCAAACGTAGGCTGACTGCCATCGAGTCCGATCCGCCCATCGGCCACCAGCTCCAGGACCATGGGATACAGTCTACGTTCTCTGGCCCGTGTACGCTGCTCAAGTTCCGCCGCGGTGTCCCGGCGCTGGATGGGCACCTCGGCCTGGGCAATCACCGGCCCCCCGTCCAGGTCTTCGGTGACAAAGTGCACGCTGCAGCCATGCATTGTGTCATTGGCATCCAGTGCCCGCTGGTAGGTGTTGAGTCCCCGGTGGGCGGGGAGCAGGGAAGGATGGGTGTTGAGCATTCGCCCCGCGAAGGCGCGGACGAAGTCGCCGCCGAGTATTCGCATATAGCCGGCCAGAACGACCCAATTAGCCTGGCTGGCATCAATGGCCTCGGCCAGCGCCCCTTCGTGGGCGGCCTGGTCCTGGAAGTCTCGCCGTGGCAGTGCCCGGGCCGGGATGCCGGCCGCTTGGGCCACTTTCAGGCCACGGGCCTTCTGGCGGTCACTGAGTACCAGGGTCGGCCTGGCCCTGCAGAGGCCGTCGGCGTTAGCCTTGAGGATCGCCTCCAGGGTGGTGCCGGCCCCGGACAGCATGACCGCCACGGGGAAGTCTTTGCCTGCCTGGACACTCACCGGTATTGGACGCCCTCAATGCCCCGGCCGACGCGGCCGATACTGAAGACCGTTTCACCCGCTGCTTCGAGACAGGCTGTGGCTTTCTCGGCTTCTGCCTCGGGGACGATCACCACCATGCCGATGCCGCAATTGAAGGTGCGCCGCATTTCGGCCGTCTCCACGGCGCCTTTTTCCTGCAGCCACTGGAACAGCGGCGGGAGAGACCAGCTTTGCGGGTCGATTTCTACCCCCAGCCCTTCCGGCAGTATCCGCGGGATGTTTTCCGTCAGGCCACCGCCGGTGATGTGGGCGACTCCGCCGACGGTGCACTGCTCGAACAGGTCGAGCAGGGACTTGACGTAGATGCGGGTCGGCGCCAGCAAGGCCTCGCTCAGGCTCTGCTCCCCGATCTTGACCTGGTCGGGATCACTCTCCCGCGCCAGAATCTTGCGCACCAGGGAATAGCCGTTGGAGTGCACCCCGGAGGAGGCCAGGCCCAGGACCCGGTCACCGTCGCCAATGCGGCTGCCGTCGATGATCTGGTCCTTCTCCACCACGCCGACCGTGAAGCCGGCCAGGTCGTAGTCGCCGTCTCCGTACATGCCGGGCATTTCAGCGGTCTCACCGCCAATCAGGCCCGCCCCGGCCAGCTCACAGCCACGGGCTATGCCGCGGACCACATCCGCGGCCACGTCCACATCCAGGCGGCCGGTGGCGTAATAATCCAGAAAGAACAGCGGCTCGGCCCCAAGCACCACGATATCGTTGACACACATGGCAACCAGGTCGATGCCAACCGTGTCATGGCGGTTGAGGTCCAATGCCAGTCGCAATTTGGTGCCCACGCCGTCAGTACCCGATACCAGTACCGGCTGACGGTAGCCACTGGGAAGCTCGAACAGACCACCGAAGCCGCCCAGGCCGGTGATCATGCCAGGCCGGCGGGTGGCCGCCACCGCCGGACCGATTCGACGGACGAGTTCATTGCCGGCATCGATATCGACGCCCGCGTCACGATAGGTGAGGGAGTCCTTGCTGCTCATGACAGATTCCGAAGCAGGTTGCGGGATTCCGGCTTGGGAGCCGGAGACGTTTCCAGTGCCGCGCCAGTCCGGTGTCGGAGCCTCGCGACGGCTGTGGTATTGTACACGAGCACGAAAGCATGGACCGGATGCGGATTACTCGTTCCTGGGGCGAGCTCATGGTGTTGTGGACGCTCGGCATGGGCCGGGCATCGGGGATAACGAACTCAGCGGGATGGCTGGCAGCTTGATGAATTGCTCGATTTTTGCCCGGCGTGGCGCCCTGTTCCTGATCATTCTCCTGTGGATACCCTTCTTGGCCAGCCTCGCGGCCGAACCGGGGGTCAGCGGCGATGCCCTCTATGAGGCACGGGTGGAGGTGCCTGACCGCAGCGACGCCAGTCGCCAGGCCGGGATTCGAGAGGCCGGCCTGCGTGTCCTGTCCCGCGTGACTGGATTTCGAGATCCCAAGGATCATCCGCCGCTGGAACCCGTCGTGGACGAGCTTGAGCAGCTGGTGGAGCGTTTTCGTATCGAAAGTGGCGATAACGGTGAGTTCAGCCTCTGGGCCCGCTTTGATCCGGACAGTATCGACCGCCGGGTTCGCGAGCAGGGCGTGCCGCTGTGGGGGCGGGAGCGACCTCGGGTACTGGTCTGGCTTGCCCGCCGGGACGGGGGTGACCGCGATCTGCTGACCGAGGGCGATGTTGGCCGCGAGGCCCCGGCCCTTGTACAGGCAGCCAATGACCGGGGCTTGCCCCTGCTGTTTCCCATCATGGACCTGGAAGACCGCCGAACCGTGGATTTTGCCGATGTCTGGGGCGGTTTCGATGATCGCATCCTCGAGGCGTCCGGGCGGTACAGTCCCAATGCCATTCTGATTGGTCGTGTCGAGAATGTGGGTGGTGATCTCTGGCGCTCCCGCTGGGCCCTGTACCAGCCGGATGGCGTGACCCGATGGCAGGGCGGGGTCTCGCTCGGAGATGAGGCACTCGAGGATGGTGTCCATGAGCTGGCCGATCGCCTCGCCAGGCGCTTTGCCGTGGATGGCGATATTGGCAGTGACGATGAAATTCGCCTACGTATTCGGGGGTTGGCCGAGCTGGAAGATTACGTCAGGGTTGAGCGTCATCTGCAAGGGCTGACCCCCGTGGAGCGGGTCCGTCTGGAATCCCTGGAAGAGGACACGGCCGTATTTCGTATTCACGCTCGTGGTGGTCGTCAGTCCCTGGAACAGGCGATTGAACTGGGTGATCGCCTGGTCCGCATTGACCCCACCGGGGTGGATGGGCGCGGGGACGCCATGGTGGAGCTGCGTCCCGGTGATGCCCTGCCGACCTATCGGGTGCGCCCATGAAATGGCACTGGCTGCCCAATGCCCTCAGCAGCTTCCGGCTGGTGCTGATTGTCCCCACCGTGCTGTTTCTGCTGGACGAGGCCTATTTCCTCACCCTTTGTCTGTTTGCCGTTGCTGGCGTGTCCGATGGGGTGGACGGCTGGCTGGCCAAGCGTTTTGGCTGGACATCCCGGCTCGGTGCCGTGCTCGACGCCGCTGCGGACAAGTTGCTGATGGCGGCCATTTTCATCACCCTCGGTTACAAGGGGCTGGTGCCCTTGTGGCTGGTGGCGCTGGTGTTCGTCCGCGATCTCTGGATCGTGCTGGGTGCCTGGTATAACCGCCACCGCCTGGCGGAATTCGAGGTTCGGCCCTTCTTGACCAGCAAGATCAATACGGCGGTGCAGATCTGCTTCGTGCTGCTGGTCATCGCCGACGCTCAGTGGCAGCTACTGGCCCCCTCGCTGATGGCGGGCGCCGTTGCCGTTGCAACGCTGTCCGTGGTTGCCAGCGGCCTGGATTACCTCCAGGACTGGATCCGACAGCTCCGACAGGCGAGTCGGAGCCGAAGCTGATGGTGGATGGTTTGGCCTTGGGTGGTGGCCAGCTCCCGCTGGGGATCGAGTTGTCCCTGGAAACCCGTCTCGACGATTTTCTTCCCGGGCCCAATGCCGAAGCCCTGGCCACTGCCAATGCCCTGGCGGAAGGGCGCTGGCAGAGCAATCTCTACCTGGCCGGGGCCTCGGCCACAGGCAAGACCCATCTGCTTCAAGGGGTGTCCCACGCCGCCAGCGCCATGGGTCGCCAGGTTGCCTATCTGCCCCTGTCCCGCCCCGAGATGCGGGATCCGGAGTTGCTGGCCGGTTGGGCCGGCTTTGATGTGGTTTGCCTGGACGACCTTCAGTCGGTGGCGGGCGAGATGGCCTGGGAAAGGGCCCTGTTTCGGCTCTACGAGGACATGCGCGAGGCCGGGGGGCAACTGGTTTTCGCGGCGGACGAGCCCCCGGCCAGTCTCGATCTGTGTTTGCCGGACCTTGCCTCCCGCCTGGCCGCCGGGCCGGTCTATCGCCTTGAGCCTTTGGATGACGATGATCTCGGCGAGGCACTCAGGTTGCGGTTGGCTCGCCGCGGTCTGAGTCTTCCAGACGACAGCGCTCGCTGGCTCATGCGGCGTGTCCGCCGGGACATGCATTCCCTGACCCGGCTGGCGGATCGCCTCGATCACCTGTCCCTCACCGCCCAGCGTGGCCTGACCATCCCATTCCTGCGCCAGGTCCTGGACGATACCTAAAGACGTAAGAAGCCAGGGGACCTCAGTACAGAGGGGGCCTATTCCCTCGGCTGGCGGCTTTGAACCCGCAGGCTGTGTCCGGCAGTGAGGAAAAGGGCGAGCGAGAAAAGCGACAATGCCGTGGCCAGTCCCCGGACTTCCGGATTGGCCATCAATTCGGTAAAGCCATGGGCCATGTAGAACAGGGCGAAGAAGCCCAGCAAGGCAGTGGGCAGGACCTTCCCCTGTAACACGCCGACGGCAAACAGAAGCGGCGGCAGACTGCCGGCAATGGCCAGCCAGGGCCCCAGTTCTTCCGAGGGATGGAACAGGCCGTATCCCAGGCCCCAGGTCAGGGAGACGAGCAGGGCGCTGATGGCGCAGCTCATGCGCGCACGGCGAAGACTGATCATGATCGTTTCTCTCCCTTGAGCTTGATGGCCAGTTGCGCCAGTCGGGCTCCCTGAGCCTGTGCCAGCTCACTCTCTTCCGCGGACTGGCTCTGCTGTCCATCGGCACCCGCGAAATGGCTGGCCCCGTACGGGGTGCCACCACTGCGTGTCTCATTCAGTGCTGACTCAGTGTAGGGGATACCGGCGATGACCATGCCGTGATGCAGCAGAGGCAGCATCATGCTGGTGAGGGTGGTTTCCTGCCCACCGTGGAGACTGCCGGTGGATGTAAAGACGCAGGCAGGCTTGTCCACCAGGGCACCCTTCAGCCAAAGCCCGGCGCTGCCGTCAAGGAAGTATTTTAGCGGGGCGGCCATGGCGCCGAATCGGGTGGGCGAGCCCAGGGCCAGGCCGTCACATTGAGCAAGCTCATCCAGGCTGGCGTAGGGTGGCCCCTGGGGCGGAACGGCCGGTTCGCTGGCTTCGGTATTGGGTGACACCGGCGGAACCGTGCGGACCACGGCTTCTGCACCAGAGACCGATTCCACCCCCCGCGCAATCTGCCTGGCCAGGTTTGCCACCGCACCGTGGCGGCTGTAATAGAGCACGAGGATTCGGACGGGAAGGCTCACTTCAGCAGCTCCATCACGTCTTCAGGTGGCCGCCCAAGCTTTGCCCGGGAACCGCGGACGACAATCGGTCGCTGAATCAATCGCGGTTCGCGGCTCATGGCCTCAAGCAGTGCTTGCTCATCAGCAGAGGCCAGATTCATCTCCTTGAAGACGGATTCGTTGCGGCGGATCAATTGCCCTGGCTCCATTTTCAGAAGTTTCAGCAGCTCCCGCAGCGTTTCCACCGCAGGCGGCGTCTTCATGTATTCGATGATCTCAGGGTCGAATCCCGCTTCCTTGATCAGCGTCAGCGTCGCCCTGGACTTGGAACAGCGCGGGTTATGGTAAATCGTTACCGACATCTCTCTGACTCCCAAAAAAATAGTATGAAACAATGTCTTGACCGTTCATAATGCCACTGCTAGGTTTCTGATTTAGGGCATAATATTGCCCCGGAGATTTGGGCTCAAGCAGCTGCCAGGATTGGGCTGAACAAAGCGTGCTTCGGGGTGCCTAAGGCATCGCTCTTCTTGACTTGAAAAAATGCACAGTGCTAGCTTTTCACCATACAATTCATTAACAGGTTGTTCCGACAGAATAACAATCGCACTCAGGAGTTGCCCGACATGACCAAGCTGTCCCGTAAACATGCCATTGTCCTGGCGCTCGCCGCTGGTCTGGCGGTGGGTTGTCAGACTGCCCCGGACGAGCCGGAGATCGACGAGGAAGCTCGTGACATGGCTCGCCAGGCTATCGACAACGCCCGCTCGGTTATGGCCGCTGCCGAAGAGCCCTGCACGGACACCGGTAATGCCGGTGACTATCTCAGCCGTGCTGAAGCAGCCGAAGCTGACGGGGAATTTGAGGAGGCCCAGCGCCTGGCTGAGCGTGCTGCCGAAGTCGCCCAGTCCACCATCGACGATTGCTACGCCGAGAAGAGTGGCGGGTATCTGGACAAGGCCGGTACCTTCACCAACCTGACCGCTGATCAGCGCAGCCGTCTGCGTGATGCCCGGAACGCTCAGGATGCCGGTAACTATCGCGATGCCTATGAACACGCCCGTGCCCTGGTGTCCGAGCTCGAAGCGGCCACGATGAGCTATCGTGTCCGTCGCGGTGATAGCCTGTGGCGCATCTCCGGCAAGGACGACGTCTATGGCGACCCCTACCAGTGGCCGCTGATCTATCGCGCCAACAGCGACAAGATCGACGACGCTGATCTGATCTTCCCGGATCAGGAATTCACGATCTACAAGCACCCGACCGAGAGTGCCCGTGACCACGCCATTGAGCATGCCCGGACTCGCGGCGCGTGGGAAATTGGCCGGGTCGAGGACTCCGACCGTCGCTATCTGCGCGAGTCCGGTGATCGTTGATCGGAACCTGACAACGCGTCAGACGGAGAGGGCCCCGAACGGGGCCCTTTCTTTTGGGGGAACTGTTGTCCTGGCCCTGGGCCAGAACCGGGTCGGCCTTGTATCCTCCAAAGGTTGAGCGGGGAGGTTTTCTTCACGGAGGTCGATGATGAGCGAGACTGTCAAGCGCCGTTTTCTGGTGTCCGGCAAGGTCCAGGGCGTGTTCTTCCGGGCCAGTACCCGCGCCGAGGCCGATAGCCTGGGCGTATCCGGCTGGGCCAGAAACCTGCCCGACGGCCGGGTCGAAGTGGTGGCCCATGGTGATGCTGATGCGCTGGAGAAGCTGGAATCCTGGCTCTGGAAGGGCCCGCCGGCCGCCGAGGTCAACGCGGTCGATACCGATGATTATGTCGGCGACATCGCCGACGGCTTCAAGATCACATCTTAGTTGACAATTACAAGCCAACATTCACGCTGCATTCGTAGCTCGTAGCTCAATCCCGATACCAGTGCTCGGCCAGGGCCGTGTAGACAAGGCTGGGGTAGCGCATACTGCCGAGGCTGCCGTTATAGCGGGCAAGGGCTCGGCTCAGATTGCCGTTTTCCTTGTCCAGGTAGTAGCGCAGGATGGTAACGCCATAGCGAAGGTTGGTTTGCAGGTCGAACAAATTGTCCTCTGGCCGGCCGATTTCCTCCAGCCAGAAGGGCATGATCTGCATCATGCCGCGTGCTCCGACCCGCGAGATGGCAAAGCGATCAAAGCGGCTCTCCACGTGAATCACCGCCAGTACCAGCTCCGGCTCCAGATCGGCCATGCGGGCCTCGGCATGGACCTTTCGGAGTATGCGCAGGCGCTTGTCCCGATCCGGCACCCAGCGCTCCAGGCGACTGGACATATCCATTAGCCAGACTTCGGCTTCAAAGCGATCATTGAAGCTGTTGCTCTGTTCTACCGCCTCCTTGAGGGCATCCCGAAGGTCCGGGTCGACCGAATCCTCTGCTTCATCGGCCAGGGCAGTCTGGCCAGCGAGGCAGATCAATGCGGGCAGCAGAAACTTGGCGACAGGATTCATCAACCGACGATGTCCAGCAGTGAGTCCACAACCCCATCATAGTCCAATTCCTCGGACTTCTCGGCCCCCCGCGCCCGGTATTCCAGTTTGCCCTTGTCCAGTCCTCGATCACCGATGACCACCCGGTGGGGGATGCCAATCAGTTCGGCATCGGCAAACTTCACCCCGGGGCGGGCATCGCGGTCATCCAGCAGGATCTCCACACCCGCCGCTTCAAGCTGATCATGCAGGGACTCGGCCGCCTGGCGGACGCGCTCGGAGCGATCCATGCCGATCCCGATGATGACCAGTTGGAAGGGAGCGATGGGGGCGGGCCAGATAATGCCCTGTTCATCGTGGTTCTGTTCTATGGCGGCGGCCACGATTCGACTTACGCCGATGCCGTAGCAGCCCATGTACATCGGCTGATCACGTCCCGACTCATCCAGCACCGTGGCGTTCATGGCCTCGCTGTATTTGCGCCCCAGCTGGAAGATGTGACCTACCTCGATACCCCGACTGGAGCAGAGCTTGCCCTGACCCTCCGGAGCGGGTTCACCCGCCCGTGCCAGGCGCAGGTCCGCCACTTCCGGCAGGGCCACGTCCCGGTCCCAGTTGAGATTGATCCAGTGGCGGTCCTTCTCATTGGCACCGGAGGAAAAGTTGGTGGCCGTGGCTGCCCGCTCGTCCACCAGTACCCTGAGCTCTTCGGGCAGTCCCATGGGACCGATGAAGCCCTTGGGTACACCGGTGGCGGATTCGGCTTCCCCGGTGGTGGCCAGGCGGATGTCCTCGGCGCCCAGGGCGCGGGCCGCCTTGACCAGGTTCAACTCATCATCACCGGCCACGAACAGGACAGCGGGTGTATCGTCGGCCATGACGACGACACTCTTGACGATCCTGTCCAGCGGCAATGCCAGCAGGCGCGCCTGCGCCTCCACCGTGTCCGTATCCGGGGTGTCGCGCTTCTCTGCTGCCTGCGGAGACTGTTTCTCAATGGTGGGGCCGGGGCTGCTGGCCAGTTCGGTATTGGCCGCGTAGTCGCCCTGATCGGCAGAGAGAATTTCGTCTTCGCCGGAATCGGCCAGGACGTGAAACTCCCGGGAGACGCTGCCGCCGATACTGCCACTGTCGGCCTCCACGGAGCGAAAGCGGAGCCCCAGGCGCTGGAATATCCGGGTATAGGCCTCGAACATCGCCTGGTAGCCCTCGGCGAGGGAGCTTTCGCTGGTATGGAAGGAGTAGGCGTCCTTCATCAGGAATTCCCGCGCCCGCATGACGCCGAAGCGAGGCCGGATCTCATCGCGGAACTTGGTCTGGATCTGGTAGAAGTTGACCGGTAGCTGGCGGTAGCTCTTGAGTTCCCGGCGGGCGATGTCGGTGATCACCTCTTCGTGAGTGGGGCCAAAGCAGAATTCCCGCTCATGGCGGTCCTTCAGGCGCAGCAACTCCGGACCATAGTGCTTCCATCGGCCGGATTCCTGCCACAGTTCGGCCGGCTGGACCGCCGGCATGATCAGTTCCAGCGCCCCGGCACGATTCATTTCCTCGCGCACGACGGTTTCCACCTTGCGCAGCACCCTCAGACCGAATGGCATCCAGGTGTAAAGACCGGAAGCCAGTTTGCGGATCATGCCGGCCCGCAGCATCAGCTGGTGGGAAACAATCTCGGCATCGGCAGGTATTTCCTTGTGCGTGAACAGTGGGAACTGGGAAACGCGCATCGGGGCCCCTTCAGTATTGTGGAGTTGTAAAACCGTCATTTTAACGGGTTTGTCGACCCGCAGGACAGGCCGGGCTTGAATCCCTGCCCGCCGCACAGTAGCTTACGCCGCCATCTGCCACTATTCCTCTCCGGAGCCAAGAGCATGCGAAGCTGGTATGACGCCGATCTTGATCGCGGTCCCCTGGCATCCAGTGCCATCGCCGTTTTTGGCTATGGTGCCCAGGGTCGGGCCCAGGCCCGCAATCTTCGTGATGCCGGGATGAATGTCCGAGTGGCCTTGCGAGCCGGATCCAGCCGCCGCCGGCAGGCGGAGGCTGACGGGCTTGCGGTGCTGGATCTTGAGGCGGCCGCGGATTGGGCGGATGTGGCCGTCATGCTGGTCCCGGACACCGCACAGCCGGAGCTCTACGAGGACGTGCTGGCTTCCCGTCTGCGCCCCGGTGCCGCTTTGCTCTTTGCCCATGGCTATAGCATTCATCACGGCCACCTGCGGCCGCGTGAGGACCTGGATGTGATCATGGTTGCGCCGCTGGGGATCGGTGAGCAGGTTCGGGCCACGTTTGAACGTGGCGCCGGTGTGCCGGCCCTGGTGGCTGTAGCCCAGGATGGCAGTGGCCAGGCCTGGCCGCGGGCCCTGGCCTATGCGGGCGCCGGTGGTCACGGACGGGCCGGCGTGATGGAGACCAGCTTCGCCGAAGAGACCGAGACCGATCTGTTTGCCGAGCAGGCCGTGCTGGTGGGTGGCCTGACCGAACTCATTCGGGCCGCCTTCGAGACGCTTGTCGACGCGGGCTATCAGCCGGAGGTGGCTTATTTTTGCTGCCTCCATGAGGTCAAGCTCATCGCTGATTTGATTCATTCCCGGGGTATTGCCGACATGCGCGCCTCCATCTCGGAAGTCGCTGATTTCGGGGCCATGCGCCAGGGACCACGCATCATCGGGGATGCCTCCCGAGAGGCCATGCGTCAGGCTCTGGAGGAAATCCGCTCCGGGGAATTTGATCGTCTGTTGCAGACTGAGCTGGCAGCGGGGTTTCCCACGCTTGAGTCCGGGCGCAAGCAGGCCGGCGAGCAACTGATCGAATCCGTGGGTGAGCGCATGCGAGCGCGGATGCCCTGGCTGCGGGGAAACAGTGATGGCGCGTGAATCGGGTCTCTTGGCCGGTGAAGGCTGGTGGTTGGTCATTGCCCTGCTCGCCGTCAGCGCCCTGGCAGCTGCCTTCTCTCTGCCCTGGCTGGCATTACCGGCCCTGGTCCTGCTGCTTGTCGTGCTGGCGCTGTTCCGGGATCCACCGCGGCAGATTCCCTCTTCGCCCCTGGCGGTGGTCAGCCCGGTGGATGGCCGGGTTCTGTCTGTGGAGGTTGATGCGCGCAGTGGCGGCCAACCCGGCACGGTGATCGAGATTGAGGTGGCGGCCTTTGGCGCCTGGTCCATTCGGGCTCCGGTGGAAGGCAAGGTCATGGGACTGCGTGGGCTCACTGAGGGCCCGGAACGGGGTCTCTGGCTGCAGACCGATGAACAGGATGATGTGGTTACTGAATTGATCGGCCGTTCAAGCCCTTACTGGGCCCGGCCGGTGGCCTTCGTCAAGACCGGTGAACGACTGGGACAGGGCCAGCGCTTTGGATACCGTCGTTGGGCACGGCTGGCCCGGGTCCATTGTCACGGCAAGATCAGCGTTCAGGTCCGTGTCGGGGACCGGGTCCACGCCGGGAGCGATATGCTCGCCACACTCGTTCATGACTGAGTCGGGCCCGGTCAGCGGGCGCTGTTTTCGGGGGCTGAGTTTCCTCCCACCCACTGCTCGTGGCACCATTTGAAGTTCAGAGACCTGAGGGAGTGCGCGGTGGCCAAGCGCGGCAAGAAGCGATCAGCCCGAAGTGGTGCCATTCGGCGGCGGGGCATCTACCTGCTGCCCAATCTGTTTACCACGGCGGCCATGTTCGCCGGGTTCTTTGCCATGATCTCGGCCATGAACGGCGACTTCCGGTCGGCCGGCGTTGCCGTGCTGGTGGCCATGTTGCTCGATGGGGTGGACGGGCGAGTCGCCCGCCTGACCGGGACCGAAAGTGAGTTCGGCCGGGAGTATGACAGTCTCTCGGATCTTGTCTCATTCGGGCTGGCCCCGGCAATGATCGTCTACAACTGGGGCATGGGTGTCCTGGGCGAGGAACCCTGGTGGTGGTGGAGCCAGTTGAGCTGGCTGGTGGCCTTCTTCTTTGCCGTGGCAGCGGCGCTTCGCCTGGCCCGTTTCAATACCCGGATGGCGGGGGCCGACCACCGTTATTTCCAGGGCCTGCCCAGCCCCTCGGCCGCCGCCTGCGTGGCCTTTTGCACCTGGCTGCTGGCTGGGCTGGACCTCCATAACGCCTACACCCTGCCTTTTGTCTACGGCCTGGCCGTTGTCTCCGGGGCGCTGATGGTGAGTAATTTCAGCTACTACAGCTTCAAGGACCTGGATATCACTGGCGGGCGCGTGCCATTCACCTACGTCATCCTGATTCCGGCCTTTTTCATTCTCGTTGCCTTGGCGCCCTCCCAGGTACTGTTTGCCGGTTTCTTTGCCTATGCCTTCTCCGGCCCTGTGCTCGCGCTGTGGCGCCGTCGGCGTCGCTTGCGGCGTCGGGAGGGTGATGGTGGTCAGTGACGCTCGCCGTCAAGCCTATCTCGCTGCCATGGGGCTGACTGCCTGGCGCCGTCGGGATGGCGAGACTACGGAGCAGGCGGAAGCAGTCAGTGCCCCGGAGGCGGACGCAGCACCGGTATCGAATGAGCCGCTTGGCGCCGACTGGGAGACCTTGATTCAGCAGGTCGAGAGCTGCAGGCGTTGTCCGCTGCACGAGAGCAGAACCCAGGGCGTATTTGGTGTCGGCAATCGCGAAGCGGAGCTGCTGGTGATTGGAGAGGCCCCGGGGGCCGAGGAAGACCGTCGAGGCGAACCCTTTGTGGGGCGGGCCGGGCAGCTGCTGGATGCCATGCTGGCGGCCATCGGACATTCCCGAAAGACGGTCTACATCGCCAATATCATCAAATCCCGGCCACCGGGGAATCGTGATCCCGTCGCTGAGGAGATCGAGGCCTGTCTGCCTTATCTGCGGCGCCAGATTGAACTGATTCGTCCGCGCCTGATTTTGCTGGTGGGACGGGTGTCCGCCCAGACACTGCTGGGTAGCAATGCCCCAGTGGGGCGTTTGCGCTCCCAGCTCCATCGTTTGCCGGGATTCGCCATACCCGCGGTGGTCACCTACCATCCGGCCTATCTGCTGAGATCGCCCCTGGAGAAACGCAAGGCCTGGGCCGACCTGCGCCTGGCGCGGCGTACCCTGGAGGCGGGGCAATGAGTTCGGTCCGGCGCCCCGAGGCCTCGCGGCAGGTTCGGCCCATGCGGACGACGGACCTTGAGCGTGTCCACGAGGTCGAGAGTCGGGCTTATTCCTTTCCCTGGCCTGTGGGTGTGTTCCGCGATTGCCTGCGGGCCGGTTACCAATGTTGGGTAATGGAGGCCGGTGGGGTCATTGCCGGCCATGCCATCGTTTCGGTGGCTGCCGGGGAGTCTCATGTACTCAATATCTGCATTGATCCTGCCTGGCAGAAGCTGGGTCTGGGGCGAAGAATGATGCAACATGTCATGGGTCATGCCCGGGGAGCCGGTGCCAGCCGCATGATTCTCGAGGTCAGGCCCTCGAACAGCGCGGCCCGTCAGCTATACGATTCCCTGGGGTTTGAGGAAATTGGCCTCCGTCGCGGCTATTATCCGGACCATTCGGGGGTGCGCGAGGACGCCCTGGTACTGGCCAGGACGCTGGACTGATTCCTCCTCGCGGTTGGTTCAAAACTGATAAAATGCCCGGTTTACCCTGAAGAAACCCGGACCCCCGTCTCATGAGTCAGCAATACCAGCGCCGGCGCACCTTTGCCATCATTTCCCACCCCGATGCGGGTAAGACCACCCTCACCGAGAAGCTGTTGCTGTTCGGCGGCGCGATCCAGCTCGCCGGCACGGTCAAGGGCCGCAAATCCGCGCGCCACGCCACCTCCGACTGGATGGCCATGGAAAAGGAGCGCGGCATCTCCGTGACCTCCTCGGTGATGCAGTTTCCCTTTGACGATCATATCGTCAATCTGCTTGATACCCCGGGCCACGCCGACTTTTCGGAAGACACCTATCGCACCCTGACCGCAGTGGACTCGGCGATGATGGTGATTGACTGCGCCAAGGGTGTGGAGGAGCGCACCATCAAGCTGATGGAAGTCTGTCGTCTGCGGGATACGCCGATTTACACCTTCATCAACAAGCTCGACCGGGAAGGTCGGGATCCCATGGAACTGATGGATGAAGTGGAGCGGGTTCTGGGGATTCAGTGCACCCCGGTCACCTGGCCGATCGGCATGGGCAAGCGCCTGAAGGGCATCTACCATCTGCTGGAAGACCGCATCTATATCTACGAGGAGGCCAAGGGGGGTGCCCGCGGTGTTCACCGCAGCATCGACGGCCTGGCTTCCCCTGAGGCGCGCGAGTTCCTGGGTGACGATGCCGACGACTATGCGGATGAAGTGGAGCTGGTTCGAGAGGCCAGTCCCGCGTTCGATCTGGACGCCTATCTGTCCGGACGTCTCACCCCGGTGTTCTTCGGTTCCGCCATTGCCAACTTTGGGGTGCAGGAATTACTGGAAAGCTTTGTTCGAACCGCACCGGCTCCCCGACCGGCCAATACCACGGTTCGCGAAGTCGATCCGGGCGAGGAGAAGCTGACCGGATTCGTGTTCAAGGTCCAGGCCAATATGGACCCGGCCCATCGTGATCGTGTTGCCTTCATGCGTATCTGCTCAGGCCAGTTTCGACCGGGCATGAAACTTCGTCATGTGCGCATTGGCAAGGATGTGAAAATCAGCAAGGCCCTGACCTTCATGGCATCCGAACGGGAGCAAGCCGAGGAAGCCTGGGCCGGTGACATCATTGGCCTCCACAACCATGGCACGATCAGAATCGGTGATACCTTTACCGAAGGCGAGGAACTTCAGTTCACCGGCATCCCCAACTTTGCTCCGGAACTGTTCCGCCGTGCCGTGCTGGCCGACCCCTTGCGCATGAAGCAGCTGCAGAAGGGGCTGGATCAGTTGTGTGAGGAAGGGGCCACACAGTTATTCCGCCCCTTGCGCAACAACGATCTGATTCTGGGTGCGGTGGGGCAGCTTCAATTCGACGTGGTCGCTGAACGTCTGCGCACGGAGTACGGCGTGGACTGCAAATTCGAAGCGATCAATGTAGCCACTGCCCGCTGGACTTACAGCGAAGACGAACGTGAGCTGGAACGTTTCCGTCGTCGCGCCGAGGACAATCTCGCCATCGACCATTCCGGCGCCCTGGTCTATATCGCCCCGACGCGGGTCAATCTTGATCTGGCCATGGAACGCAATCCCGAGATCGAATTCCGCGCCACCCGTGACCACCTGGCTGCCTGATACCCGTCGAGATCCGGTCTGCTAGCACGTCTGGCTGAAACTGGCGCGATCTCAGGCGCGATTTCAGGCGCGACCCAGGCGGCGCAGGCGGCGGGTGGGGAATCGTCGCAGTTTTGCCTGGATGCGGTGCAACTGGGCGGTGGCGCCGGCATAGCGCGCCCGGCGGAAGGCCTGAAGCAGGGGGCGCAGTTCCCGGGCCAGGGCCGGCTGCTCCTGTTCCAGACGGGCGAGCCAGGTCGCCGGTCCTTCACCAGCCCGCCGGGAGTAGCCGGCCCGGGCCATGCGGCCCTGGAAGCGCAGCCAGGCCCGTTCCAGGGGGTCACTGGGTCGTGGGGGGCGCTGGCGCAGGGAGAGGGCGATCCACAGGATGAGCAGGGCGCCGGCGACGGCGAGCACCATGATCACCGCCAGTTTCACGGCATCCCGACCAGGCAGACCGAGTCGCTCCAGGAAGTTTTGTTGTCTTTCCGGGCCGTAGGCGAGAAACCAGCCTTCCCAGCGGACCTGGATGGTGTCCCAGAGGAGCTCCATCTGGAAGGCGAACTGGCTCCAGGACAGGCCTCTGTCGAATTCCTCTTCCTCCAGCCCGGCAAGCCCGCCCACGGTCGTTTCCACCCGTGAGGGGTCAATGGCATTGGTGGGATCCACCCGGCGCCAGCCTTCGCCTTCGATCCAGACCTCGCTCCAGGCATGGGCGTTTGATTGCAGCACCCGATAGTGACCGGCCAGGTGATTGAAATCGGCGCCCACATAGCCGGTGACCACTCTTGCCGGAATGCCGGCCGCCCGCATCATGATGGTGAAGGCGGCGGCATAATGCTCACAAAAGCCGCGCCGGCTTTCAAAGAGAAACTCGTCCATGGCGTGCCGGCCCAACAGCGGGGGCTCCAGGGTATAAAAGAAATCCTCCTGGCCGAAATGATCCAGCGCCCTTTGGATCATGGTTGCCTCGTCAGCGTCACTCTCCGCCCACCATTGCTCTGCCAGTTCTCGGGTCCGGGGATTGCTGTTATCCGGCAGGCGGGTGAGGTAGTCCTGCAATTGCTCCGGCAGTTCCGGATCGAGACTGTAATCCGGCCATGAGTGGACGCGGTAACGGAGGCGGTCACTGATTCGCTCATCCGCCACCAACTGCATGTCAGCGCGGCGCTGACTGTCCTCGGGAAGCTCGCCATCCACCATCTCCAGGGCGATGAGCCAGTCCTGGCCGTGGGCCTCCAGGGTGATTTCCTGTTCGATGGGCTCGCCCAGGGGCAGCAGGGTGGGTTCACGGTCGGGCAGTCGGCCCTGGCGCCATTCCTGACCATCAAATTCATGGAAGACGGGGCCGCGCCAATAGAGTTGGCCGCGGGCCGGTTCCTGCTCACCGGGAAAGCTGACCCGGAAGGCCAGGGCATTGGACTGGGCGAGTTCACTGACAGAGCCGGGGCTCATGCGGTCGGATAATCCGGTGACCGCCCGAGGTTCCGGTGTCGGCGTCCCCCATAGAGGGCCCGGAACGCGGGGGAAGAGGACAAACAGGAGTATTGCCACGGGCAGTGCCTGAGCCAGCAAGACCCCCGCCGTGCGGAGGCTGGGTTTCAGCGGGCCCGGGTCTTTCAGGCGGGTAAGGCGCAGAAAGACCGTGGTCTGGAAGCCGGCCACCGGCAGCAGCCACAGCACGGCGGGCAGTTCCTGATTGTTGAGAAAGACGGCGAGCAGGAGAACGTAGGCCAGCAGAACCAGAATGAAGCCATCCCGGGGTTTCCAGGTTTCCAGCAGCTTGAGGCCCAGCATCAGAGACAATAGAGCGGTACCCGGTTCCACGCCGTTGAAGCTGCCAAATTGCAGATAGATGCCGGCAAAGCAGCCCAGCCCCAGCGGCAGGCGCAGCCAGCCCAGCGGTACGTGCCTGAGGCCGCGCCAGCCGGCGGCCAGGCGCCAGAGGCCGAACAACACCGCCAGTACCAGCGTCCAGAGAGGGAGTGTTCCCACCACCGGCAGCAGTGTGGCGAGCAGGCCCAGAGCCAGCAGACGCAGATCGGCTTCTCTCAGGCTTTTCTCAGGCATGGCGCTCACCCTCAAGCCCGAAGCGAGCCAGGGCGTTCAAGGCCCGACGGCTTTGCTCGCTGCCCTGGCCCGGCTCGATGGTTTGATCAGGCAGGCGCAGACCCCAGGGCCGATTGTTCAGTTCGGCCTGGAGAATCCAGTGACAGAGACGGCCCAGTCGGGTCTCGGTATCGCCCGGTCCGGCCTGGTCCCAGTCAAACCAGATCGTGCTTTCCCCGCTGGGGCTGGCGAACTCCTTGATGACCAGTTCACCGCGATTGAGATAGTGGCGCCAGGCCATGCGGCGGATCGGGTCGCCACTGACATAGCCGCGCAGGCGGCTGAAGTCTTCGCTGCCTTTCTCCTCCTGTTGCTTTCCCTCACCGTCGGGGTGGCGGGCGTGCTGCAGGGGATGATCCAGAGGCCGGGGCCAGGCCAGGCCTTCCAGCGGCAGATCCAGCCAGCACCAGGCCTGGAACAGGCCGAAGGGATACTGGCAGGCGAGACCAAAGCGGCGGACCCGGATGGGGCCGCGTTGCTCGGGTGTGATCGGGTATCCAAGGGTTGCGCTGGACATGGCTGGCAGGTCGGTGACATCCAGCCAGTTGCCGTCGCTATCGGTGAGCAGCAGATCATGGCGGTGAATGCGGTCGCGACTCTCCAAATCGACCGTGAGCCGCTGGGCTTCGTCGACGAATCCCTCGCCCGGCTGCCCGACTTTCACCACAAGGCCATTGAGACCGCGATGAGCGTGATACATGGAGACCAGTGCCAGCCCTGCCAGACTGAAGCCGAGAAAGAAGCCCATGCTGTTGGCGTAATTCATCGCTGCCAGAATGATGGCCGCGATTACCACGAGCAGGCCCATGCCCAGGCGGGTGGGCAGGATATAGATGCGACGACGATGGAGCAGCAGGGGCGAAGTGTCCGGGCCCTGGCGACGGTAGGCCCACTGGCGGGCCAGGCGGCGTAGCAATTGGACAGGACGAGGCAGGGCCAGGCGCACGGGTCAGCGGATGACTGTTTCGGTCAACAGCCTGTCTATGACCTGATCAACCCGGTCTCGGTACTCCGGTCGCGGCACCATTCTGTGGCCGGCAACCGCCGGGAATACCACCTGCAGATCCTCTGGTTCCACGCCCCGGCGTCGATGCAGCAAGGCCCAGGCCTGAGCCGCCTGGCGAAGGGCCAGGGCGCCCCGTGGAGACAGGCCGTCAATGAGTTCCGGTGCCTGGCGGCTGGCTTTCACCAGATCCTGGAGGTAATCCAGCAGGGGTTCAGAGACGTGCACATTGTCCACATGAACCCGCAAGGCGCTGAGATCATCGGCTCTCAGCACGGGTTCCAGTTCTGCCAGCAACTCTCGCCGTTCCCGCCCCATCAGCAAGGCGCGTTCCGCGCGAGGATCCGGATAGCCCAGATGAATCCGCATCAGGAAACGATCCAATTGGGATTCCGGTAACGGGAAAGTGCCCACCTGTTGCAGCGGGTTTTGGGTCGCGATGACGAAGAAAGGACGGGGTAGTGGGCGGGTTTCGGTTTCAGTCGTGACCTGATGTTCTTCCATGGCCTCCAGCAGGGCACTCTGGGTCTTGGGTGTTGCCCGATTGACCTCGTCGGCAAGAATCATCTGTGCAAAGATGGGCCCCGGCCTGAATACCATGTCACCGCGTTCCCGGTCGAAGACGGAGGCACCCAGAATATCGGCCGGCAGCAGGTCGCTGGTAAACTGAATCCGTTGGTAGCTCAGACCCAGACAACGGGCCATGGCGTGGGCAAGGGTGGTTTTGCCAACACCGGGAATATCCTCGATCAGTAAATGGCCGCCCGCGAGCAGGCAGCTCAGGGCGAGACGGATCGCCTGGTCTTTGCCGAGGATGATCTCGTTGAGGCGCTCCAGGGCCCGCTCGGCACCGGCGACGGCATCTTCGACTTCGGATATGGAGGCAAGCTTGGTCATGGCGATCAGATTAAGAGAAGCAAACCCGACTGTCCATGCCATCGTGGGGCTATTGCTCTGCTTCTCCCTCCTGTTGTCGGCCTGTGAGAATGACGATGACCTGGACGAAGCGCAGCCGTCACCCTCCGAGGCGCAACAGCCGGAGCCGGAGCCAGCCGATGAGCGGGGCTTTCTTCTACCCTCGGCGGTGAAGCCCGGCAAGGCACCGGAGCGGCCGGACAGGCCGCGTTTCAGGGATGACAGCGATGCCCTGCATGCCATCTTCATGCATGGTGCCAGGGCCCGCAGCAGCGAGATGGGGCATGAGGCCTATCGCCCCGAGTTGGATCAGGATTTCATGGATGAACAAGCCCGCTTGTGGCTGCGGCTCTTCCGCGACGTGCAGATGCGCTACGCTGACGGTCTGGCCGCCCGCCCGGAGGCCGTCTGGGAGGAGGGGGACTGGCGCGCCCACGGTGATGTGGTCTTGAGGGACCAGGTTTGGGGCAGCTATCTCTATCATATGCACCACCGGGAGAGCTGGTTTGAGGATGGCGATGTTCGCGACGCCATCACACGCATGGCCTTGCCCTTGCTCACCGGTATCACCCGCCATGTCATGGATGAACACTACCGCGATGGCGTCTTTCACCTGGGTGATCCGGAGGAAACCGTCAGTGCCGACAGCATGATGGACGGCCTCGCCGTTTTCACCACCCTTTCTTATGCCTGGGTTCGCTGGCAGAAGCCCGGCGGCGCGGATGATATGGGCGGCCTGTCTGAAGAAAGATTGCGTGGTTGGCTCGGCCGTGGCCCGGAAGAATTGCTGGATATTGCCAGTGCCGCGGCCGAGCAGTTGGATGCACGCTGGGACGAGGATCGGGGCTTCTATGATTTCGGTGACCAGACCTGGTCATTGGCAACCGTGGGCAGTCTGATGCGAGGGCATAAGGGGCTCTACGAGGTTCTTTATCTGTTTGGCGGCGATGAGGAGCGGGAACAAGCCGAGCTATTGTTCAGACGTGCTGTCAGGGTGCTGGAACAGGTCTTGCCATTGGCCCGTGACTGGGGTTTACCGGCTCAGGTGACATTCACCGAATCCGGCGCGGAGGCGGCCAGCGGCGAAGTCGATGTTGCCGCCCATTGGGATTTGATCGCCCACCTGGTCGCCGGATTTTCCTTTGATCGCGAGCGTGAGGGGACGGCTCGCATGATGCGTCGCCTGAAGCCCGATCTGGCGGATGAGCTGGCGGTCTTTGTCGATCAGCAGATACTTGAGGCCCTGGAATGGCAGATGCCGGAGGGAATCGTCGTGGCCCGTCTGGATTATGAGGATGGGACAGTGCTCGATCAGCGGCACTACATTCGGGCGATCAGTCGCTTCATGGTGGGCGCCGGGGAAGGCTATGGTGGCAGTGAGCTGTTTGCTTCACCCGCCGACTGGGACGGTGACCAGGAGGACAATACGCGCCGCCTCTACGACAGCCTTTATCGGCATGGCGAGTTCCTGCGCAGCGAATTTCTCGAACTCGCCGATTAGTCGGGCTTGCCCGGGACTACCTGACTGATCAAGTTGGCACCGGGCGTCCATGTCGTGCTGGGGTGCGGCCATCGCCGTCTGGCTAGACAATCAATAGTGAGACTATCAGCAGCAAAAAAGCGATGTAATGGCCCGGGATGGGCCATTACATGCTCATTCATTGCTGGCGCTCAAAGCGGACCTTTCTCTGGTAGCCGCTGGGATAAAGCCCTACCTGCAGCACCGCCGGACGGAGGGTGAAATTCACCTTCAGGGTGTCGGGGTCTCCATCCTCGTCCAGGGTGAAATGGACAAATTTCTCCCGTCGGGCGGGATTGCGCCAATGAGCCCTGAAGGTATCGTGATGCCAGTGCTCCAGGTCCGCGATGTGTTCGTCGCTGTCCCAGAAACGCAGGGCCAGACGTCCATCGCCCGGGGAGAAGACCTCCACGGTCTGGTACAGGGGGTCAAAATACTTCCCCTCGAAGTCGCTTAGGTCTACCGATGGCCGGGTACTTTCCTGGCGTGCCGAGTGGATGCGTTCCCGTTCCTTCCTGGCTTCCTCGAAGCGGGCCAGGTAACGGTCACGGTAGTATTCGTGCCAGTCCTTGGACTCAAGGCCGGCAATCCGGTCAACGACTTCCTTGGCCAGGGCCAGACGGAAGTTGTTGAACAGGTTGCTGACCACCACCACCCCAAGATCCAGCTTGGGCACCAGCAATAGCTGGGTGTTCATGCCATCAGTGGCGCCGCCATGCTGGGCAATGCTGTAACCGCGATGCTCTCCCAGGCTCCAACCCAGGCCATAGGCCCGTATGGGCGAGGCATGGTCATCACGACCCGTGGCGATCTGTGGCTGATGAGTCTCGCGCATCTGGGTTTCGCTGATCAGTCGCTCACCTTCGAATACGCCCGGCTCACCCAGTTGCAGGCGCATCCATTGAGCCATGTCGTGGACGCTGCTGTTCACCGAGGCGGAGGGGCCCACGTTGTCGAAATTCCGGCGGGGGATTTCCACCACGTCACCGCGGATTTCCTGGTGCGGCCAGGCATTATTGTTTCCGTCCAACTGGGTGATACTGGTATTGCTGCGATCCATGCCCAGGGGCGCAAACAGGCGTTCAGCGATGAATTGATCCCAGCTCTTTCCGGTAATGGCGGGAATCAGTTCACCGGCAACGGAGTACATGACATTGGAGTAGACATAGTTTGAGCGGAAGGGCTGCTCGAACTCGTGGTAGCGCATCTGGTGGATTATCTTTTCCCGGGGCGCCTCGTTCATGAACTGCAGGCGGTTGCCGGTCATTCTTCCTACCCCGACCCGGTGAGTGAGAAGATCCCTCACCCGCACCTCCTGCGTGACCCAGGGATCGGAAAGGCGAAACTCGGGCATGTGATCAATCACCCGGTCATCCCAGTCTAGCTTGCCCTCATCCACCAGCATGGCCAATGCGGCAGCGGTCATGGCTTTAGTGGTGGAGGCGACCCCGAACAGGGTGTGCTCATCGACCGGGATGTTCTCGCCAAGGCGCAGGGTGCCGAAGCCACGGCTGAAGATCACCTCGTCCTCATGGACAATGGCAATGGCAAGCCCGGGAATTTCCCAGTCCGCCATGCCGTCCTGGATGTACTCCTCCAGTCCCGTCAGAGAGTCTGTTGCTTTGGCATGGGCCAACGGGTCCGAGGCAACGGTGGCAACAAAGGCGAGCGTGAATAGCTGCGTGAACTTGCGCATCATGATCATGTCCTTTCCCAAGAAACCTCGGCAGAGGCCGGCTCACTGGTTTTTCCTTGCGGATGGCCGACGTCGGCGATAGCGTAGGCGGCAGGTCATACAGCATACAAGAGGATCGCGCCCCATGTCCGTCAGCCCCGCTCGTTGGTCCAATTTTCCGCCGGTGGTGACCGGCTTGTTGGCAGCTTGCATCATCGTATTCATGCTGCAGCTCAGCGATTTTCGGTGGATGTTGGATAACTTTGCGCTATGGGGCGCCAACACACCCAACTTTCAGCCCTGGCAGCTGGTCTCATCGGCCTTTCTGCACGGGGGGTATTTCCACCTCTTCGTCAATATGCTGGCTTTGTGGATGTTCGGGGTTCAGATCGAGAATGTCTGGGGCTCCGGCCGCTTCCTGTTCTACTATTTCTTCTGTGTGATTGGTGCCTCACTGGTTCAGCTGCTGGTGGCGACCGCTGCGGCAGCGGAAGGCACTGTCTACCCGACGGTTGGTGCATCGGGGGGCGTCTTCGGCATTCTCCTGGCCTTTGGTCTGCTGTTCCCCAACCAGCGCATCGTGCTGCTGATTCCCCCCATTCCCATGAAGGCCAAGTGGTTCGTGGTCGTGTTTGGTGTCTTCTCCCTGTTGGCGGGGCTGACCGGTACCATGGCCAATATCGCCCACTTTGCCCACCTGGGGGGGATGGTGTTCGGCTTGATCCTGATGGTCTGGTGGGGCTGGCGCCCCGGGCGTCACTGGTAGCTTCCGTCATCCGTCGGAGTCGGCGGTAGGTCGAGGGAATCCAGTGGCTGGGGGCGGTGCAGGGCAAAACCCTGCGCGAGGTCGATGCCGATGTCACGCAGGACCAGCAGGGTCTGATGGTCTTCCACGAACTCGGCAACTGTATCCAGTCGCATGGCCTTGCCCACCTGGTGCATGGCCTGAACCATACTGCGTGCCACCGGGTCTTCAGCCACATGCCGCACGAAGCTGCCATCGATCTTCATGGCATCCAGTTGGATCTGGCGAAGATAGGCGAAGGACGAGAGGCCGCTGCCGAAATCATCCAGACCCACTCGAGCCCCCAGCTTTCTCAAGCGCTGGCACAGCCCCTGGGCTTCCTCGAAATTGCTGATGGCCGCGGTCTCGGTGATCTCGAAACAAAACCAGGCGGGGTCCACACCGTGGGCCTGAAAACGGGATTCAATAAAGCCCGCCAGAGTGCCGTCGCCCAGGGATGTGCCGGAGAGATTGATCGACCAGCGACGCGGACGAAGGTGGCTGGGCATGCGACTGGCCCGTAGCAAGACCTGATCAATGACATGTCGATCGATGCGACTCATGAGATTGTAGCGTTCCGCCGCCGGAATGAATTGAGCGGGTGACACCAGGTCGCCGTTCTCATCCCGGAGTCTGAGCAGGATTTCCAGGCTGGGAAGGCGGCTGCTGTCAGCCTGAACCGGCACGATCCATTGGCCGAACAATTCGAAGCGGTCTTCCGCCAGGGCCCGGTCCAGTCGCGGGACCCAGCCCATCTCCCCGTGTCGGGCCTGGATATGCGCATTATCGCTTTGATAGACCTGGATCCGGTTTCGGCCAAGGTCCTTGGCCGCGTAGCAAGCCAGGTCCGCCTGTGCCAGCAGACTGTCATGTTCCAGGTTCGACTCACGCGTATGGGCAATGCCGATACTGGCGCCCACGGAAAAGGCTCGCCCTTCCCAGCTGAACTGGAAGGCCCGCACGGTTTCCAACAGGCCTTCGGCAATCTCCATGCTGCGCTCCACCGGGCAATTCGCCAGCAGCAGGCCGAACTCATCCCCCCCCAGGCGAGCAAGAAGGTCGGTCTTGCGCAGGCGTCGGTTCATGGCACGGGAGAGCTGACGCAGAAGCTCATCCCCGGCCATATGGCCACAGGTGTCGTTAACAACCTTGAATTGGTCCAGGTCCATGTAGATCAGGGCATGGGTTCGCCCTGGCTCCGGTGCCTGAGTGGTGACGATCCTTAGCTGATCGTCAAAGGCGCGTCGATTCAGCAGCCCGGTGAGGGCGTCGTGACTGGCTTCCCAGCTCAAGTCGGCATGGGCCTGGTTTCGGTCCAACTCCAGGGTAATCCGGGAAGCGAAGACATCCAGGACAGGCTCGGCCCGAGATGCCCGGGTCTGGGATATCGGCTTGCGGTCAAGGCAGATCAGCCACCCCCAGCGGCTTCCGCTACTGTGGCGGATGGTGGTTGCCAATACACTCGTGGCTCCCAATGCCTTAACCAGGGGATCCTGGCTGAGATCGTCGGCTGCGTTTTCCCGCAGAATCAGCCTTGCCTCGGCGCTCAGGCGGGCGATTATCTGTTCCGGTATGGCCGGTGCACGGAGTTCGCCAAGCTCATCATGGAAAGCGCACACGCTGGGCGAATCTCCCTCACCCTCTTCGCGAATCAGTACGGCCAGGTGAAGCCCCAGAGCCTTGGAGAGGTTTCTGACAGTAAGCTGGAAGAATGTCTCTTCGGTTTCCTTGCCACTCAGCAATGCCAGGGCGCGTAGCGCTTACTCCAGCCGCTTGCGCTCGGTGATATCGCGGTCAATTCCCCGGTAGCCACGGAAATGACCTTCCTCGTCAAAAACCGGGGTGCCGCTGGTTTCCAGTACCACTTCGTGCCCATCTCGGTGGACATTGCGATTTTCCAGCAGATGAAAGGGTTCGCGGGACTCGATGATGCTGTGATAAACATCCACCATCCGGTCCTGTTCGCGTGGGGTCATGGGGTCGTAAGGCCGCATGCCGACGATTTCTTCCGGCGGGTAGCCCATGATGTCTTCCACTTGCGGGCTGGCGTAGACGCAATAGCCGTTCTCATCCATTTCCCAGACGAAGTCGGTGGTGGATTCGATCAGACTGCGAAAGCGGGACTCGCTTTCATGCAGCTGGCGCTGGATGGCCTCGTTGCGTGCACTCTCCCGCCATAGCAGCAACAATCCAAAGCCCAGGACCAGGCTGGTTCCTCCGCCCAGGCCCAGATAGGAGAGCAGGCTGCGGTGCCAGGGGGCGAGAACTTGCGAAAGGTCCGCCGTGACCACCTGATGCAGCGGGTAGCCGGTAATGGGGCGGGCTACCACCAGATGCCGTTCCCCGCTCTCCGGGTTCTGGAACAGGCCGCTGGGCAGCTCGCCATTATCAGTGGCCAGTCCATTCAGCAGTGACTTGGGCACCGGTCCCACGCTGGCCACCACGGGACCGCGTTCATCCAGTAGCGCCAGGCTGCCGGGAATGGTCGCTCCGACCTCCTGGAAAAGCTTTTCGTAATGGTTGGGGCTGATGATGGCCGCCACCACCCCGAGAAACTGGCCGTCCTCATCGGTGAGACTGCGGCTGGCCGCCACAAAACGCTCGCCGCCGGTCCGGGCAATCAGCGGCTGGTCCAGGAAGACCGCATCCGCGGGCATCATCTGGTGGGTGCGAAAATAATCCCGGTCCGCCAGCATCGACTCCCGGTTGGGGTCGCCGTAGGCATCGTTGACCCAGCGACCGGACGCATTGACGATAATGATATTGTCGACCATCGGCCCGCGGAAGGCACGGGACAGGATCTCGGTGATGCTTTCATGCTCCAGGGTGATGGGCCCGTAGGCGGCAGTGACCCGGGTGACCACCTTGTCCAGGATGGTGCTGACGGTTTCCAGGGATCGGCTGGTGTACTGCTCCAGCCCCGAGGCGACAATATCCGCCGAGACCATTGTCCGGCGCCTGAAAACCATCGATGACGAGACTCGTGAATTCATGAGTTTTGTGCAGGAGTCGGCTCAAGAGACCGAATCTTTAGGCGAAGCCAATACGGCGAGTCGGGAGT
>PWMQ01000002.1 GCA_003558125.1 Natronospira sp.
GCCTCGCCATCCTCCCCTGCCGAAAAGTCCCCGTCTCCGGTCAGGACTTCACCCGCGCGGGGCACGTGAATCATGGCGGAAACGGGCAGACAGCCCAGCTCCGAGAGAAAGGCGCGCATGGCCACGGCGGCCCGGGTTCCGCCCCATTGGCCCGCCGAGTAACTGACGATCGCGCTGGGCCGGTAGGCGAACAGGGAACTGCCGAAATGATTGAGCAGATCGGCCAACGCCGGGCTCATGGAATGGTTGTATTCCGGGCTGATCATGACATAGCCGTCCGCCGAACGGATCTGCCCGGCCAGAGTATCCAGCGCCTCCGGCACCCGCCCCTTGGGATAACTGAAATGGGGTCGGAAGTTTTCCTCTCTCGGCACCTTCAGGGGGTCGACAAGCGTTGTCCTGACACCCCTTTCCGCTAGCAATCGCAGGCAAGCCTGCGCCACCCGCCACCCCAGCCGAGTCGGTTGCGGCGCGCCTTCCGTGCGGGTGGAACCAAGAAACACCAGATAATGCATCACCTTCTCCCATGATTTTCCAAAACGGTGCCCGAAGATGGCCACCCCATCAGGAGACGCCTCCTCAAGCGAACGTCTCGCTGATCCGCTCCCGGAGTGCATCCCTCACCGCCCGGAAAGGCGCAAGGTCGTCGGGCCCGGCGCTATCACCGGCCGGGTCGGGAAATGGCCAGTGATGGCGGGTAAAATCACCCATGGCCAGCGGGCAGACTTCGTCCGCGCACAGGGTCACCATCTGATCGAAATCGGCCAGGCGTATCCCGTCCACGGACTTGGAATGATGGTGCTGGATGTCAATGCCTTGCTCCGCCAGCACCGCAACGGCCCGAGGATCAAGCTGGCCGGGACTCGATCCTGCCGAGGCAATACGGACTGTCTCAGGTAACAGCGCCCGGGCCAACCCCTCCGCCATTTGGCTGCGGGCGGCGTTGGCGCTGCATCTCCGTTCTATTTCGTTTATCGTCGAATAACGATAATCAAATCTCCCCGCTCAAATGTAAAGGCCGGCGCGACCACCCAACACTGGAAGGCGGTCAACAACAGCCCCCACAGCAGTTCGGCACAGGTTTCAACGGTCAGGATCCAGGGAAAAACCTCCGCCCGAGTCCGACGGGCACGGTATGGGGAGGACCATCGTCTCGCCACCATGCGGCATCTCACTTACGCGGAAACAGTAGTCGTCGCCGTAAATCATCTCATCGCCATAAAAATCCCGAACTCGATCCGGTTCCACTCTTTGGCGTGATCCGTGTCCAGGCTCGTACCGGGCAAGCTGCTCACGCAAGTTGGGGTCGAAGACGCCATCTGCAGCCCCATTGCCTTGCACATCCCCTTGGCTCTCCTGAACCACCTCACGAGCCGCAGATCGCATGTCATCCTCAAGGGTGCTGGTATTGAGGCTTGGGCTCTCCTCAGGTTCAGGCGCTTCCGATGCTAGTTCTTTGGCCTCAGCCTCTAACGAATCCAATGTCTCTTCTAATTCGGTACTTTCCGGTTCTGAGGCTTCCAAGTCCTCAATGTCATCCTCGGGGCTTTCAACTAACAGGTCTTCCTGGACTGCCAATAGATCCTCTGCCTGAGCATCTTCTTCAGTGGAGGGCTGGCTGGGCTGAGAAAGAGTGACTTGCAGAATGCGTTCTTCTGATTCCGGCTTCGCCTCCTCGGAGGGCATCAAATCTTCCAGAGTCAGCAGGACAATTCCAAGAGCCGCATGCAGCACACAAGAGCCAAGCAGAAACACCCAAGCCGGGCGGTGGGAGAACGTTGGCGACGGCTCCAGGCTTGTGTCTTTCTCAGATCCCATCGCAGACACGGCATCCCTGCCCTGATTGGAAGCAGGGCCAAAATAAGGTGAATCCGAACAACCCTGAGGCAAGCAATTCAGTGAGTTAGGGAACCTCTGATCAATTAATTGATCAGAGGTTCCTTAGTTCAGAAATTCCTACCGGGTCTTCTCTTGAAATAGCGGCAGATGCCTGCCTGCCGCCACTCCCTGTTCCCGCACTTTGATGCATGCCCCTGATGCTTGCCCAATGGCCGGTTCTTGAGTAAGTCCATCCCGGTGACGGGTGAGACATCAATCAAGAAGCTGCTCCAGTTGAATGATATCCAGGTCCGTCATGTCGGACAGGTAGCTTTCCAGGAATGGGCGATGGGAAGCACCAATGACGACCAACACGTCCTTGCCTGGGTAATGAGCAGACGCCTCACGGATATTGGCGGCGATCGACAGATCCCGAGCTTCCCGGCGCGCCATGCGGGTTCGGGCCAGGTCCTCGTCCAGGCGCTCATCAAAGAAGGCGGCCCATTGTGTGCCAATATCCAATTCGGCATATTCACGCGAGTTCAGCTGACGGTAGAGCGGCAATAAATCCCCGTCTTCCTGCAGCTTTTCCATAGCTGGTTTGGTGGCTTCTTTGTAAACCGCTGCGACTTCAGAGTGGATATCCGTCTTCTGCAATGATTCCTGCAGTGCCTGGTGATCTTCCATTGACTGGATGCCCAGACTGAATTGATCGTCAATTTGGTAGATCTTGTTCAAGCCAAGTTCCGCAGCCAGCAAAACCCCGAGCTGAACCGCTTCGTTGGATGCCCCAAGCGCATTATTCAATGCATCAACACTGCTCTCATCCAATCCCTGGCCGGGTTGACGCGCAGATTCCTCCAGTTGGGCCCAATGCAGCAGGCCTGTGTGGTAGTCATATGAAGCCAGTGAGGCGGCAATCAGCTTTCTCCTGTCTTCCGGGTCCAGGCCATCCGCTTCTACTCCTTCTAATAGACCACGCTGAGCTTGTCGGGCTGCCGCCCAACTCATCTCGCCATGCTCCCTGACCGCCTCGGCTCGGCTAATCACACCGGAGGCAAACATATCGAGTACCACATCCCAGTCATCCCGCCGGTCATCCAGATGGCGTTTGGTCAGAATATCCCGGGGACGAAGCACCTCCACGGCAACCACATCCGGTGAGAAGTCCTTGAGGACCTCCCGCAGGCCATCCAGCCATTCAGGGTCGAAATCCTCCGGAAACTCCTGGGAAAGATGGGGCGAGCCAAGCACCAGCAATCGACCAGCCTCGACCCGGGCGGTGTCCTGGGACAGCACCTCGCTGACTTGCAGCGATCCGGTGTCACGGTCCGAGGGCTGGGGCTCTGAAATGGCCGGGGAAATGCCGCCAAAAAGCATGGCTGCCACGGTCGTGAGACCCAGCAAGGGGCGCGTGCGAATCGTCATCGGTGAATCTCCCTAGTGATGAATTGGTGTTGTAGTTCAGTGCAACACTAGTTGATCACGCCCCCGAAATCAAGGCTTCCCCCGACGCCGGCGGTATTCCAGGATCTCCCCGCCGGCAGTGGCTTCAATGTGGCAGCAATCCAGAATGGCCTCCCGGAGCATGGCGCGGCCGCGGGCCATGCGGCTCTTGATGGCTGACGGAGTAAGACCCAGTTCCCGGCTGAGCTGGGCGCCGGATTTGCCCTCCAGGGTGGTCGCGTACATCACCCGACGGTACTTGGGGGGCAGGCCATTGATGAAAGGGATCAGGCAGGCCGCCACCTCCTGCTCTGCCTGGTTATAGCCCGGCCCACCGTCGGCCAGATCGGCCGGCAGGGCCTCCGTGGGCCGGGCGCGGCGGTAATGATCCGTCAGGGCATTGGCGGCAATGGTCCGCAGCCAGGCAGGAAGATTGCTGGGGCGGGCGCCCCGGCCCAGGGCATCAAGGGCCTTCAAGAAGACCTCGTGCAACAGATCCTCAGCCACGGCGGGCTCGCTGACCTTGCTCCGAAGAAAGGCCAACAACCCCGCCCGAAAACGCGGATAAGCGGCGGCCAGCTCACGGCTGGCCGCCCTGCTTCGGTCTGTCTGCTTCCGGCTTTCATCACTCATGACAGCCTCAGCCACAACCACAACCCTCCTGGCGGGTCCGGACCTGCTCGGCGCCAACCGCCTGCCCAATCAACTCCACCGGACCATGGTCGCCATATTCCTCAGCGTCACCAGTGGTCAGAAAATGCTCCCAGGCCACCCCCTGGGGGTCCACACTCCAGTGCTTCTCACTCCGGGCATAGCAGCAGGTCGTCTGCCCCTCGTCAATCAGCCCGTCGGCGTTGGCCGCCTCTGCGCGAGCATGCAGCTCGGCCAACTCTTCCTCGCTGTCCACCTGCATACCCAGGTGGTTGATGCCCGGCTCATCACTATGGACGGAAACGGCGAAGTTGACCCGCGGTTCCTCCAGCATCCACTTGGCGTAACCGCGCTCCTCCTTGGTCGGCGATTCACCGAACAAGGCCGTGTAATAACGAATACTCTTCTCCAGATCACTGACCCCGACGTGGACATGCAGGCGTTTCATGGCGTTCTCCTCTTTCAGTTCACTTGGGTGCACCCGATCGCTCGGGCTCTACTCCCAATGACGCAGGAGGGGCGGAATGGTCGCAAAACCTCGACAAACCCCGGAGAGGAAGCACAAACAGGGCAACGGCGCTTGATCGAGTTACCCTCCCCCCTGGCCACCAGCATCACCGGCGCCGCCGGCCTTGCCCCGCTAGCGGCCACCGCCAACGACCCCAGCCTCGCCCGGGCACTGGGCCTGGACCGGAACTCAGTCGTTATGGGTGTGATCACCGAGGCGGCCGTCTAGGGCTTTCTCGATCGCTAGCCGCATTCCAGCACCTCCCCACTGGCATGGTCCTCATTACGGCTCAACTTGATCACTCCGTCATTAAGGCATAAACTTCTTATGCCTTTGCGACATTGAGAACAAGTCATGGAAGCCGGAACCTTTCTTAAACAACACAAGGTTTTCCGCATCGAGCAATTCGAGGCGGCCACCGGCCTCAGCGGCTCCGGGCGAAAGGCATCGCTCGACTATCACCGCAAGCGGGGGCATGTCCTGCCAGTTCGTCGCGGCCTGTACTGGGTCGTGCCCCCCGGACACCGGCCAGAAACCTGTCCAGTCGATCCCTTTCTGATTGCTGGCCATGTCAGCGTCAACGCCGTCCTCGCCTACCACAGCGCCCTGGAGCTACATGGGCGTGCCTACAGCAGTTTCAACGAAATTCAGTTTCTGGTTAGTAGCAATCTCCGCCCCTTCGAGTTTCGGGGCACACGGTACCGGCCCTTGACGATTCCCCCGGCACTGGCCCGTAAACATCAGCAGGAATTAGGCCTGGAATCCGTGGATCGCTTCGGTACGCCCATCAAGGTAACTGGACTGGAGCGCTGTCTGGTGGATGTGCTCGACCGCCCCGAGCTGAGTGGTGGCTGGGAAGAAGCCTGGCGCTCGCTAGACATGATCGAGTATCTCGACCTCCCGGCGGTGTGCCACTATGTATCTGCCTTGGGGAACGCCACCACCGCCGCCAAGACCGGCTGGTACCTGGAACAAAACCGCCAGCGCCTAATGGTCGACGACCACACACTAGAAATCCTTCGCAAGCGCGCGCCCGCCAAGCCACACTATGTACATCGCGGAAGCCACGAGCCGACACGTTTTTTATCACGTTGGAACCTGGTCGTCCCCGCCTCCCTGGCTGATCAAAGCTGGGAGGAGCTGATATGACTCTTTCGGCGGAATCCCTTAATCGGCTATCGGCCGAAAGCGGCTTTCGTGTCGAGTTCCTGGAAAAGGTGGACCGACTAGTCGCACTGCTACAGGCCCTATTCCGTGACCCTTACCTGGAAAGCCGGCTTGCCCTGAAGGGCGGCACGGCACTTAACCTCTTTCACTTCAATCTGCCTCGACTGTCAGTGGACATCGATCTCAACTATATCGGTGCCCTTGACCGCAACACGATGCTGGCCGAGCGCCCACAAATCGAACAGCGCATCCAAGCCATCGCAGCTCGCCAGAACCTCGCACTGGCTCGAGCCCCCACTAGCCATGCCGGCAGCAAATGGAGTTTCCGCTATACCAGTGCGCTCGGTGGCGGGGGCACCCTTGAAGTGGATCTGAACTTTCTATATCGCACTCCACTCTGGCCCATAGAATGCAGAGATTCGCACCCACTCGGGCCGATTGTGAGCAAAAACATTCCAATACTGGACATTCACGAACTGGCTGGCGGAAAACTCGCGGCCCTGCTTTCCCGCACGGCCGCACGTGACCTGTTTGATGCCCACGCCCTGATGACTTCAACGCCCATGTACCCTGCCCGCCTTCGATTGGCCTTCATACTCTATGGCGCAATGAACCCCAAGGACTGGCGCACCATCAAAACCAACGACATAGCGCCTGACACGCAGGAAGCCAGCCGCCAGCTCTTCCCGCTATTGGTACAGAAACTCGTCACACGCAAAGCCGAACAACGGGAAATTCTGACACGCCTCACCAACGAGACTCGAACCGCACTGGAAAAGCTTCTGCCCCTACATGACAATGAACGGGCCTTTCTCGACCAACTCCTGGACAAAGGCAAAATCCAACCGAGTCTTCTCAACATGGAACCCGCACAAGCTACCATGCTTACGCAACACCCGGCCCTGCTCTGGCGGGCAAACCAAGCCACCCCCGAAAACAACGGAGCATCACCGTGAAGATCCATCCCCTGCTGTTCGGACTTGCCCTGGCCGCCGCCGCCCGCTGGAACTGAAAGTGGACGGCGACAAGCTGATCATTCCCGCCGACCCCGACAATGACGACGACGAACCCGAGGCTGTCATCCCCCGCTCCGCCGACCGCTTCCTGGTCCCCGAGCGGGACAAGGAACTGATATTCATCCACCGCGACAATGAGCGGCCCGAAATAAGAGTCCGCCGCGACGGCTACGATGAGGAACGGCTAATCCCCGTCACACCGGCCGCCCCCGCCCCGGACACCCTGACCGACTACACCGGCCACTACGCCAGCGACGAGGCCGAAACCCGCCTGCGCATCGAAGTCGACAACGGCCAACTCATCGCCCACCGCCGCCCGGCCGACCGCTTCGAACTGGAGCCGCTCTACGCTGACGCAAGAGGGGGCACCTTCGAAGCCGACGACCTGGGCCTGCTCCGCTTCAGCCGGGACGGCAACGGCAAGGTGGACGGCCTCTCCTTCAGCCGCGGGCGGGTCTATGACATGCGCTTTGAACGCGAGGAAGATGACTGACACCACGAGATGAGCAACGATAACCAGGCCGAAAACAGACTCATCGTCGCCGCCCTATGCGGCCTGCCCGGCGCAGGCAAAAGCCGCATAGCGGCAACACTCGCCGAAGCGTCCGGCTGGCCCATCCTCGACCGCGACCAAATCCGCGCCAAGCACTTCCCGGACGGCCGCGTCGACCGCGAAGCCACCCGCGAGGCCGAGGCAATCATGACGCGACAACTGGCCGAGCTGCTGACACAGGGCCGATCCGTCATCCTCGACGGCATGACCCTCGCCCGAGCCGAGCGACGAACGGAATGGGCCCAATTCGTTCACGACCGAGGCGGCCTGTGGCGCCTCCTATTCGTCGACTGCCCCCTCCCCACCGCCATCGCCCGCGTGGAAGAAGACCACGCCACCGGCCGTCACGCCGCCAGCGACCGCAACGCCGACCTGGTCCGCGCCGTGGCCAACCACTTCGAGCCGCCAGACATCGACAAGGCAGACGTCATCCGCATTGATGGCTGCGCCCCACCCGACGGCACAAACCTCGCACGGACAGCCCGGACGATCACATCGAGCTGGTAGATTGGAGCGGCCGGATTGTGCGGGAAGGAAAACGAGGCGCGATCCCGGAGGATCTATCACCCATTCTGGATCGACTGGAGATTGATGCGAGAACCTGGCTCCGGGCCATTCGCCGGGGACAGCGCCTCAAATTCCACCATGCCGTAGGCCGGGCCTCAGCCATCAAGATCGCGGCCGAGCACTTCGGGCGAAGCTTCCTAAAGGGGCTGGGCTTCGCCAGGACGCTATTCCCCGAACCGGGCTAACCGACTCTCAATCTCCCGGGATAACACCCAAACTGCCGCCCAAGGCAGCCTGGCTGTGCCCGGAACTACCCCAATTGAGCAGTAACCTGCCATTCCAGCCCGGGAAACGGGTACTTCTGGCCCAAGAGGATCGTCTGTCGCAGACCACCCGCTTACAGGGCTGCCAACTCGTTAGATCTGACCTACTAGGGAGGTGGGTGTCTTCGTTGTTTGCAAAAAGTAATATTTCAACTAGCCTTTTACGTTGAGCGTCACGAAAAAGGTAAAGCTGCCGAAAGGCAGTGGCACAAAGTTAACGGTCTAAGCCTACGGCAAGCACCGGAGGTATGACGGCAGCACTGCCGAAGACGGAGCTCGATATGCGTACGTCGAAATATGAGGCCCCAGCACGCCTCCCTTGCCCAGCAGGCTTCACGACCATCTGCGCCCCATTGGGCACTGCCCCTTCTTCTGATTCTCTTCCTTTGTCGCACCGAGACGCAATCCAAGAGCCGGTTATGGAGTGTAATCCCTATCTCGTGGATTGGGGTGCCCACATCCTGTGTCCATCTCTTCGCCGTCAGAATGTGCAACTAGCCAGTCAAGCATCATGCGGAGAATCGCTGAACGCGCCCCAGCGCCTTCGCACCTCTTATCCGGGCGTGGTTAGAGTCACGGTTCAAATGAAATTGGATGAATCCGGAATCGTGGCCTCCAAATATTTATAGGACGACAAAAGGAGAAAAATATGGGCAAAAAAGCCGACCTTTCACCACTCCAGGAAATCGACGGCTACATTGGCTCCGCGATCGTCGATAGCAGCAGCGGCATGACACTCGCCATGGACGGTGGCGGGCAAACCCTGAATATTGAAACGGCCGCAGCCGGCAACACTGATGTTGTTGCCAAGAAGCGCGAGGTCATGAAGAAGCTCAAGCTGAATGACAAGATTGAAGACATCCTGATCTCGCTACACAAACAATACCATCTGATCCGCCTGCTCGAATCTAACGATGCCATGTTCGTCTACCTGGCGCTTGATAGGAGCAAGGCCAATCTGGGTATGGCGCGGAGTGAGCTGAACCAGTTCGAGAAAGGCCTCGAGCTTTAGAACCGAACGCCGCAACCCGGGTGCCGCCACGATAAGGCCAAAGGCGGTACCCGGGGCGCAAAACCCACAAAGCGGTTCTCGTTCTTTGCACTGGCGGTTTCGTCTACACGCCGATGCACGTTTTGGTTAGGGAGACAGGGGCGACAATTATGGAAGTCGAGAAACGAATTCTGGGATGGGCCGGGCTGACCCCACATGAGGTAGAGGTGGTCCGGTTGGTATTTCAAGCACTGGGGGACAAACTCATAGAGGATTGGAAACTGGACGAGCACGCCAGAAACGATGTCGTGATTGCCAACCCTCTTACGAGCCACGGGAAAGGCGCGCTTTCCGAGGCCCCTTCTGCGATCGCTGTCGTCGATCGATTTGGGAAGGTGCCAGATTGGATCGATCATCACCTGATTCGTCCGCTTCGTCCGCGTGCCCTGGTCGAATCAATGAATGCCACATGTACAAAGCCAGCGGCTGAAGCCGAGCCCGAAACGCTGAAAACCGCGTCCGAGAGCACGCGAAAATCGCTTGCTCAGGCGCTGCACGACGCAACGACTCAGGCAAACCCGGACAGCGTCCACGTCATCGATGGTATCGGGGACGCCCCGCTGATTGTCGACGCAGTTCGAAACCGCCTCTGCGGTTCCTAC
>PWMQ01000072.1 GCA_003558125.1 Natronospira sp.
AAGGTAAATGGGCAAGCGACCGGCTACCGGCCGGCCCTTGCCCCTTCCTTTTTCCGGTCAGGCGGCGGGCATCACCAGGTTAGGCGTGCTCCCAGTCGCCACTGCCGGTCATCTCCGTGGTAATCATAACTGCCGGAGATGGCAACCTGATCCGAGAGCTCGAAAACGCCGTGGATCTGCATCAGTGCTTCGCCGGACTCCGGGTCCAGGCGACTGACACCGCCGACCCGGGGACCGCCACCAAGCTCGAAGCGGGGGCTGATCCGGGTTCGAATGCCCGCCGCCATACTCACAGAGCGACGGGTGTCCTGCAGACTGACCCGGGCGGTTACCGGACCACCTTCCAGGTACCACATGCCCCGATCAGTGATCATGCCGCCCGCGCCGACCAGCAATGCGTTGTATTCCACCGCCACTCGCCCGGGAAGATCCTGATTGTCCCGGCTCAGCATTTCCCGTTCGAGAATCAGCCAGCTGCCCGGGCTCACCGTCAGGCTGAGACGGCTGCTGGTGCCGGTGATGGCATCCGCGCTGTCCGGGTCAATACGGCTGTACTGGGCATCCAGGAAATCAGTGGAGAAGTCCAGATCGGAGCCAAGAGCAGTGACAGGGGCTAGCAACAGGGTCAGCAGGCTGGCGCGGGCAGGGCTCATTTAGCGGTCCTTTATTCCTCTTCGTCATCCTGAAGGTAATCGTCTGCCAGCTCGTCCTGCAAGCGACGCGCCTCCATGTATTCCTCGACGGATCGCCACTGGCTCTTTCGCTGACTGTGATTGGGGGCCGGCGGCCGATTGGCCGGTGCCGTGGCGGCGAACAGCTTTTCCAGCTCGCCTGCCTCCTCCAGGTCCATTTCGTCATCGAAATCGTTGTCGTCCAGTTTCTTGTTCTTTCCGGCCATGCCGCAGCCTTCCTCCTGATTTGCAATGCCCTCGAATTCGGGCAAATCGGGGCGCAGCATTTATATAGCTTCGCGGCGCGGAAGGAAAGGCCCTTTAAAGAAAAAAATGACGCTATCAGGCAATGGGTCTCCGGTGGCCGGGCATATTATCATGGTGGGAAACCCGACCCGAGGAGACAGTCTTGCTTCAGAAGGAACTCAATTTCCCCATGCCCGGGCGCGGCACCCGCGATATCACGGCCGACATTGCCGCGGTGGTATCAGACAGTGGAGTGGGCACTGGTCTGTGTCACGTCTTCTGTCGTCATACCAGCGCCTCTCTGGTGATCTGCGAGAATGCCGATCCGGAGGTGCGCGACGACATGGAGCGATTCCTTTCCCGTCTGGTTCCCGATGGCGATCCCATGTTTCGCCATGACGCCGAGGGTCCGGATGACATGCCGGCCCATGTTCGCAGCATGTTGACCCAGTCCGGTCTCAGTCTGCCGGTGACGGGCGGTCGTTTGCTGACCGGGACCTGGCAGGGGGTTTTCCTCTACGAGCACCGCAGCGGCAGCCATGACCGTCGGGTGGTGGTGACGGTCATGGGGGAGGCGGGGGGCGCATGAATCTCTGGTTTCGAATGATTCGGGTGATCATCCGGGCCCTGTTGGGGCGCAAACTGGATCCCCTGGGCCTGTCGGTGGTTCATTTCCGGGTCTGGCCCCACGATCTTGATGTGAACATGCACATGAACAACGGCCGCTATCTGACCCTGATGGATCTGGGGCGGCTCGACCTGATGATCCGGACCGGCATGGGGCGACTGCTCCTCCGGGAACGCTGGATGCCCATCGCCGCTTCCGCCATGATCCGTTTCCGTAAGCCGCTGCTGCCCTTTCAGCGCTTCCGGCTGGAGACACGTGTTCTATGCTGGGATGAGAAATGGTTTTTCCTGGAGCAGAAACTGGTCCAGGGGGACCGAACCGTTTCCGTGGCCCTGCTCAAGGGCTGCATGCGCGTCTCGGGTGGTCATGTGCCACCATCTGATATCTTTGAGAAGGTGACGGGGTGGGCGCATCCGGCGCCTGAGATGCCGGAAACGGTGCAGCGGTGGGTGGAGGCAGAAGATGCCGTCAAGGAGCAGGTGTGATGTCCGATGATGCAATCCAGGTTCGTCGTGCCAAACCGGCTGATGAGGCCGTGATCGCCGAATTCAATCGTGCCCTGGCCATGGAATCGGAGGGGCTGGAGCTGGATGCCGCTCTGGTCCAGTCCGGGGTTCGCGCTGTGCTGGCTGACCCGGGCCGGGGCTGCTATTTCCTGGCCGGGCAGGCGGGGCAGGTGGTGGGCCAGATCGGGCTCACTTATGAGTGGAGTGATTGGCGGAACGGGTTTTTCTGGTGGATTCAGAGTGTCTACGTCAGGGAGAGCCATCGTCGCAGTGGCGTCTTTCGTGCCCTGTACCATCATGTGGAAGCCATGGCCCTGGAGGATCCGGGGTGCACCGGTCTGCGTCTTTATGTGGAGCCGGAGAACCGCAAGGCCATTGAAACCTATCTCTCCCTGGGGCTTTCGGACGCACCCTATCGGATGCTGGAACTGGATTTCTCCGAGCCCGACCGGGAAAGCCGTGCGGCTGAAAAGGATGACTGAGTGGGGCGCCGGTGATAGAATTCCGCGCAAATCGGGGCCGTAGCTCAGTTGGGAGAGCGCAGCAATCGCACTGCTGAGGTCAGGGGTTCGACTCCCCTCGGCTCCACCAATATCTAAAAACCGGGCGATGCCCGGTTTTTTTGTGCCTGAAATGGGGGGGGCACCTGGGCCGTGCTTGCTGTTGGCGCATTCAAAGTGATGGGCAGATTGCCTTCGATTCAGGGGCTGAAATCGCGGATGAATCCGCTCCTACGGCGGCTTCGGCATACGCTAGTGGCACCGTGGGAGTGAATTTATTCGCGATCAAAAGCCTCCGGATGGCACTAAGGTATAAGACTGAACCAAACACTCCCAGAGCACGGCCCAGGTGCCCCCCACTCCCTGAGCAAGCCCACCAGGCCCGAAGCCGGGACGTCCCTCGTCATCGAAGGGCACTATCCCCAATCGAGCCCGACAGATAACGAGCCAGTGGCCCAGACAAAGAGAAATCCGTAGAATGGTCCCGCCCCATCGCCAGACCGCAAGCCCCGGTAGCTCAGCAGGATAGAGCAGCCGCCTCCTAAGCGGCAGGTCGCAGGTTCGACTCCTGCCCGGGGCACCATTTTCCCAACGACCGGCCTTCAAACCGTCCCGGCTGCAACTGACGCTCTGGGACCGCAGGCGTGCGAACCTGCGCGCAGGAGGCACGACGCACTTCCCTGTGCGTCGCCCTCCGGGTTCACGGGCTCCGCCCGTGAATGTCAAATGGCTCCGGGCAATTTGTCGACGCCTGCCCGGGGCGCCATTTTGTATTCTTTGAATGGCCCGCGCCTTCGGCGAAGGTTCCCGGCCTCAGCATTTGCTTTCTGGCCGTCTCCCTGCTCGAAACCACCGCGCAAATACGGATTCCCGCTGACATTTTGCCCGCCCAGCGGTTTCTTCCCGGCGCCGAATCCGATACACTATACCGCCGTTGCGAATTCACTTGGAGCGGCACCCAGGATGCGGTCCACCACGCTTCCCGGCTACTTACCGGACGGGTCCTTATGGCCCGGTTGTCGCCCATGCCCGCAGCAATCCCCTTTCCGGCACGGATCCTCTATCCGTCGCCCGTTCTCAAGCCTCTCCAACCGAGTTGGTGACTGATACCGATGAGTGAAACTCTCGAGCAGAAGTACGCGACTTCGCACCTTTTTGGTGCAAATGCACCCTTTATTCTCGAAATTTACGAAAAATACCTGGAAGATCCCGGCGAGGTGCCGGATGAATGGCGGAATTACTTCCGCGGCTTCCTGGATGGCCAGGGCGGCAGTGGCGCCGATGTCGCCCATGGGCCCATTGTCGATGAAATGGCCGAGCGGGCTCGTGCCCCGCGGATGGCGGCTGCCGGCAGTTCCGGGTTTGATCCCAGGCTGGCAGAAAAACAGGCAGGTGTCGCCAGGATGATCCAGGCCTATCGTGGGCGTGGGCACCGGGTGGCTGACATTGATCCCCTGGGCCTGCGGGAGAAGCCGGAACTGGACGAATTGCAGCCGGCCTTCCACGGGCTGTCCGATTCGGACATGGACACTGAATTCTCCACCATGGGCCTGTTCGCCAAGGACTTCATGAAGCTGAGGGATATCATTGCCCAGCTTGAGCGCCTGTACACGGGGCCTATTGGTTTCGAGTACATGCACGTCACCGATCCGGAAGAACGGCGTTGGCTGCAGGAGCAGTTTGAGCGCCGCCAAGTGGATGCCCTGCTGGATGATGACGAAAAGCGGCTGCTACTGCGCCAGCTCACCGGTGCCGAAGGCATCGAGCGCTACCTGCACAAGAAGTACGTCGGCCAGAAGCGATTCTCTCTGGAAGGCGGCGAGTCCATGATCCCGCTCCTGGATGACCTGATCCAGCAGGGGGGCAAGGATGGTCTGGATGAAATCGTCGTGGGCATGGCGCACCGTGGACGTATCAACGTGCTCATCAATGTCCTTGGCAAGAGCCCGGAGGAATTGTTTTCCGAGTTCGAGGGCATCTATGACGATGATATGGAAGACCGCTCCGGCGACGTGAAGTATCACATGGGCTTCTCCTCGGATCTGGAGACACCCGGTGGCAATGTCCACGTGGCCCTGGCATTCAACCCTTCCCATCTGGAGTTCGTGAATCCGGTGGTCGAGGGCTCGGTTCGTGCCCGCCAGGACCGCCGTGGTGACAAGGACGGCAAGACTGTCATGCCGGTTCTGATCCACGGTGATGCTTCCTTTGCGGGTCAGGGTATCGTTCAGGAAACCCTGCAGATGTCCCAAACCCGGGGCTTCTACACTGGCGGCACCGTGCACATTACCGTCAACAACCAGGTGGGCTTTACCACCAGTAATCCCCGAGATGCCCGTTCCACGCCCTATGCCACTGATGTGGCCAAGATGATCGAGACGCCGATTCTTCACGTCAACGCCGATCACCCGGAGGCGGTTATTTTTGCCACCCGCCTGGCCTTGGCTTATCGGCAGCGCTTCCACAAGGACGTGATGATCGATCTGATCTGCTATCGCCGCCATGGTCATAACGAGGCAGATGAGCCGGCAGTGACCCAGCCTGGTATGTACTCGGTGATCCGCTCCCATCCCACGGCCCGGGAGATCTATGCCGAGAACCTGGTTGAGGCCGGTGTGGTGAGTGAAGAAGATCCTCAGAAACTGCTGGATGAATATCGCGACGACCTGGATGCCGGCCGCATGGTGGCGCCCAAGAGCCAGGGCATGATCGGCAATGAGTACACCGTCGATTGGAGCGAGTTCAACCTGAAAGACTGGGATGAGCCGGTGGATACCACTATCGACGGGGATCGAGTTCAGCAACTGGTAGAGGGAATCACCACGGTTCCCGATGATTACAAGTTGCACAGCCGGGTCCAGCGGATCATCGATGACCGCAAGAAAATGGGGCAGAGCAAGATACCCATGGATTGGGGTTTTGCCGAGACCATGGCCCATGCCAGCCTGCTCACCGAAGGTTATTCGGTTCGCATCGCCGGCCAGGACAGTGGCCGCGGCACTTTCTTCCACCGCCATGCGCGGGTCTACAACCAGGAAGACAATGCCGAGTTCATTCCGCTTCAGCACCTGAGTGACGATCAGCAACCCTTCTATGTTTATGACTCCCTGCTTTCCGAGCAGGGGGTGGTGGGTTTTGAGTACGGTTATTCCACCACCAACCCGGACACGCTGGTCATTTGGGAAGCCCAATTCGGTGACTTTGCCAATGGTGCGCAGGTCATCATTGATCAGTTCCTCAGCTCCGGTGAAGCCAAGTGGGGCCGTTATTGCGGTCTGACCCTGTTCCTGCCTCATGGTTATGAAGGGCAGGGGCCTGAGCATTCCTCCGCCCGCCTTGAGCGTTATCTGCAGCTTTGTGGCCAGCACAACATGCAGGTCTGCGTCCCGTCCACGCCCGCACAGATGTTCCACATGCTGCGCCGGCAGATGGTGCGCAAGTTCCGTAAACCGTTGATTGTGCTGACACCCAAGAGCCTGCTTCGACACAAGCTGTCCACCTCGCCGCTCAGCGACCTGGAGAAGGGCCGCTTCCACACCGTAATTCCGGAAGTGGATGAGCTGGATCGCGACAAGGTTCGGCGGATTGTCTTCTGCTCCGGCAAGGTCTACTACGATCTGCTTGAGGCCAGACGCCGCGACGAGATCGATGATGTCGCCCTGATTCGTCTGGAACAGCTCTACCCCTTCCCGCAGAAAGCTTATCGGGAAGCAATCAAGACCTATCCCAACGCCCGTGAAATCGTCTGGTGTCAGGAAGAGCCGAAGAATCAGGGGGCCTGGTATAACATCCGTCATCGCTTGCAGGCGCCGCTCACCGAAGAGCATGGTCTGCGTTATGTGGGCCGTGCCACGGCGGCTTCCACTGCGGCCGGTTATTTCAAGCTGCACGTTAAGCAGCAGAAGGCCGTGATCGAGTCTGCTCTGTCTGCCGGTGGCACCACCGCTTCGGGCGGCGGCAAGAAGAAGGCCGGAAAGAAGAAGGCTGCCGGCAAGAAGACGGGCGCCAAGAACACGGGCAAGAAATCCAGTAATAAGAAAACCTCGGAGAAAGCATGAGCACTGAAGTAAAAGTACCCCAACTACCGGAATCCGTTTCCGACGCCACGCTGGTTGCCTGGCACAAGCAGGCAGGCGATGCCATCAAGCGTGACGAAAACCTGGCCGACCTGGAAACCGACAAGGTGGTGCTGGAAGTTCCCGCACCGGCCGACGGTGTGCTTAAGGAAATCAAGGTCGAGGAAGGCACTGTCACCAGTGGGGACGTGATTGCCATAGTAGAAGAAGGTGCCGAAGCCGCGGCGGGTGCCAGCAAGGAAGAGGCCAAGGATACGGGTGACGACAAGGCCGAGAAGGCCGCCAAGAGCGGGGGTGATGAGGATAAGTCCGCTGCTGATCGACTGTCTCCCTCCGTGCGCCGGTTGGTGGAAGAGCATGACCTGGAACCGTCTGATATTGAAGGCAGCGGCAAGGGTGGTCGCCTTACCAAGGCGGACGTCATGGCCTATATCGAACAGGGTGGCGACAAGAAGGCCGACAAGAAGCCCGCTGCTGAAGCCAGCGAGAAGCCTGCCGGTCCTCAAGGGGTGATCAGCGGCGCCCGGGAAGACCGGCGGGTTCCCATGAGCCGCATGCGTGCCCGTATTGCCGAGCGGATGGTGGAGTCACAGTCAAATGCCGCCATGCTCACCTCATTCAATGAGGTGGACCTGACCGAAGTCATGGCCCTTCGCAAGCGTTACAAGGAAAGCTTCGAGAAGGAGCATGGCGTACGCCTTGGTTTCATGTCCTTTTTCGTCAAGGCGGCTGTCGAGGCGCTCAAGAAGCACCCCATTATCAATGCTTCCGTGGAAGGCAAGGATGTCATCTACCATGACTACTGGGATATCGGTATTGCCGTATCCAGTGACAAGGGGCTGGTGGTTCCGGTGGTGCGTGACTGTGACCAGAAAGGCTTTGCGCAGATTGAAGGCGATATTGCCGCCTATGCCCAGAAGGCCCGCAAAGGCGGTCTGGGAATGGACGATTTGCAGGGCGGCACCTTCACCATCACCAATGGTGGTGTATTCGGCTCGCTGATCTCCACGCCCATTATCAATCCGCCCCAGAGTGCCATCCTGGGCATGCACAAGATCCAGGAGCGGCCCATGGTGGTGGATGGTGAGATCAAGGCCCGTTCCATGATGTACATTGCCTTGACCTATGACCACCGCATCATTGATGGCAAGGATGCGGTCCAGTTCCTGGTGTCCATCAAGGAGAGCCTGGAAGATCCGGCTCGTCTGATGCTCCAGGTCTGAATCAAGGATCAGGTCCCGGCCCGTCTGGGCCGGGGCTTTTCTTGCAGCCTTCGAATTCTTTAAAACTTTCTCAGGGGATTTTCAATGAGCAAGTCCTATGATGTTGTGGTGATTGGTGGTGGCCCGGGTGGCTATGTGGCAGCGATTCGCGCCGCTCAGAACGGACTCAAGACTGCCTGCGTGGATAACTGGGAGAACCGGGATGGTTCCCACGCCTTCGGTGGGACCTGCCTCAATGCCGGTTGTATCCCCTCCAAGGCGGTGCTGGAGTCTTCAGAGCTGTATCACCGTGCGGGTCATGAGTTCTCCGAGCACGGGATCAAACTCTCCAAGCCGGAGTTGGACTTGGATGCGATGCTGAAGCGCAAGGCTGGGATCGTGAAGCAGTTCACCGGCGGCATTGCTCAACTGTTCAAGGCGAACAAGGTGGATGGCATTGCCGGAACCGGCAAGCTCCTCAAGGGCAACAAGGTTGAGGTCACCGCCCATGGGGGAGGCAAGAAGGAAACCCTGGAAGCCAAGCATGTGATCCTGGCCACGGGGTCAACGCCTGTGGAGTTGCCTTTTGCCAAATTCGATGGCAAGCGCATCGTGGACTCCTGGGATGCCCTGGAGTTTGAACAGGTGCCCAAGCGCCTGGGTGTCATCGGTGCCGGCGTGATTGGTCTTGAGTTGGGCAGTGTCTGGAGCCGTCTGGGTTCGGAAGTCACCATGATCGAGGCTCAGGACAAGTTCCTGTTCATGGCTGACCAGCAGATCGCCAAGGACGCCCAGCGCCAGTTCAAGAAGCAGGGCCTGGATATCAAGCTGGGTGCCAAGCTGGTCGAAGCCAAGGCTGGCAAGAATGACGTCAAGGTGGTTTACGAGGACAAGAGCGGCAAGCACGAAGCCACCTTCGATAAACTGCTGATTTCGGTGGGCCGCCGCCCCTACACCGACGGCTTGTTCGGTGACGACGTGAAGGTGGATACCGATGACCGGGGTTTCGTCAAGGTAGACAAGCAGAACCGGACCTCAGTGAAGAATGTCTGGGCCGTGGGCGACTGCGCGCCGGGGCCCATGCTGGCTCACAAGGCCTCCGAAGAAGGGGTGGTGGTGGCCGACCTGATCGCCGGCAAGACGGCCGAGATGAGCCACGAGTGTATCCCCTCGATCATCTACACCGCGCCGGAAGTGGCGTGGGTTGGAAAGACCGAAGAGGAGCTCAAGGCCGAGAAGGTGCCGTACAAGGTGGGCAGCTTCGGCTTTGCCGCCAATGGCCGTGCTCAGGCCATGAATCAGGCCGCCGGCATGGTCAAGATGCTTGCCCACAAGGACAGTGATGAGGTGCTGGGGGTTCACATCGTTGGTCCCATGGCTTCCGAGCTGATTGCCGAAGCTGTGCTGGCAATGGAGTTCCGAGCCAGTGCCGAGGATATCCAGCTCACCATTCACGCCCACCCGGCCCTGGGGGAAGTCATCCACGAAGCCGCCCTGGCGGTGGATGGAAAAGCGCTGCACGGCGTCAATCGCTGAATAGCGTATGCTTGACTGCACAAAAAAGGGCGCTTCCGGCGCCCTTTTTTGTGGGCAGCGGAACTTACTTGAGTGCCGTCGCTCTTGTAGAAGACAAGTGCTCGGGAATCCTGGCAAGACCACATTCGTATCCATGGGGGTAGGTAAATGTCATTGTTTCGCATGAGTTGGCTGGCTGTGCTTGTTGCCGCTTTGTCTGTAACTATTGCTTGTTCCGAGAGTGGAAGTGGCGCAGAGAAGCAGGAGCAGGAGGCGGTGGATCAGGCCGTAGAGCCCAGCGCAACAGACGCGTCAGGTGATGAAAGCGGTGCGGTTGTTCTGATGTATCACCGTTTCGGTGAGGACCGCTATCCCTCAACCAGTGTTCGGATGGAGCAATTCAAGCAGCACCTGGAATACCTGGAAGACGAGGAGTTCAATATTTGGCCAGTGGAGCGGGTTGTGCGCTATCTGCGTGACGGCAAGACATTCCCGCCGCGGACGGTGGCCATCACCATTGACGACGCCTATCGCTCGATTTACGAGGAAGCCTATCCCTTGTTCAAGGAAAGGGGATGGCCTTACACCGTGTTCGTTAACAGCGACGGTGCCGATTCTGGCGGCAGTTATATGAGTTGGGAACAGATGCGGGAGATGGCCGAGAATAGTGAGGCCCGTTTCGCCAATCATTCCGCCACCCATGACTATCTGGTGGCACGCCGTGATGGAGAGAGCGAGGAAGATTGGCGGGCCCGAGTGAAAGCCGATATTGAGAAGGCGGAAAGACGGCTTCAGGAAGAGCTTTCAGGGCATGTGCCTGATGATCCCAATTTGCATGCCTATCCTTACGGCGAGTACGACCGGGCACTGCAGGAGCTGGTGGAGGAAATGGGCTATGTGGCCTTTGGTCAGCATTCAGGGCCGGTGGGGCATTATTCAGACAAGCTGGCGCTGCCACGATTCGCCATGGCCGAGAACTATGCCGACCCTAACGATTTCCGGCTGCGGGTGAATACCCGACCACTGCCGGTCGTCTCCATTACGCCGGATGACCCCACCGCCATTGATGAGCAGAATCCACCACAACTGAGATTGGAGTTTGCGGAGACCGAGATTGCCCTGGACCGCATTAACTGCTTTGCCTCTGGTCGGGGCGTGGAGCTGGAATGGGTTTCCGACAGTCCTCGCATTCTCTCGGTGCAGGCGGATGCGCCCCTGGCTGAGGGGCGCAGTCGCTACAACTGCACCGCCCCGGCACGTGAGGGGGGCTTCCATTGGTATAGCTTCCAATGGGTCCGCGGGCGGCGCTGAAATTGGGACAGCCAGGCCCCGGGCAATGCCCTCGTGGACATTGCCCGGGGCCGCTTGATCAGGGCTCACTGACCAGCTCAAGCTCTTCCGGCAATTCATGCAGGTCGTTCTGCAGGATCATGGACCTCACTTCACGTATGTAGTCCTGCCCTCGCTCGGAATAGCGCTCCAGTCCTTGAGCGAGTTCCATTCCGGTTGCCGTGCGTCCGGCTTGCCGTGCCTCCGCTCGCAGCTGGCGGAGCAGCGTATAGGCGTGTCCTATGTTGAGATTGTGGATATAGGAGCGAACCGAGGCGTGGAGGTCCGGGAACACCCGCACGAAATGAGTAGCCCCTTCCCGGCGCTGCTGGGGCACCAGGCCGACCTCTTCGTTCCAGGTCCATTCCCCGAACAGATTATTGGCCTCCCGGGTGAAGCGAGAGGTGCCCCAGCCACTTTCATTGGCCGCCTGTGACAGCGCCAGGGAGGGCGGAATGACATCAATGCGACGGAAGAGCTTGTCACGAACAGCGATGTCCCGGATATCGCCCTCGACGCGAAAGCGCTGCTGCAGGTGCTCAACCAATGTTCTTTCTTCGTCGCTTAGCTCGGCGTTCGAGTCTCGCTCCAGCTTCTCGTGTATGGATGTCAACTCTTCACGCTTGGCAAGAATTTTTTCGTTCTCCGCCAGAATCAGTGGCAGGAGGCTTCGGAAGAACAGAGACTTGCGAAGGTTAACCTCCTGCTCCGCCATGCCGGTCGGAAAGCTTTCCACTGCCACGGCCGGGACTCTTTGCTCCGGCGGCCATTGAAAGTCGTATTCCTGCAGTGCCTGATGCAGCGCCTGGGGTGAGTCCACGCTTATGCTGCGCAGCTCAGGTCTCTGCGGTACCGGATGATCGTCCGCTGCCCCATGCAGGCAAAGGACGATGGCCACTGCAGTGAGCAGTGGAATGGCCGGAATCAGAGTTCTGCTTGCAATATCCTTTCCTGAAAGCATGGTATTACCTTTTCTGCGCTTTATCGGCTGATCCGTCTTGCCTCGGTGATGTTCGGTAACTGTACGAGGCGTTGTAGTGTCTGGCTCAGTTGATCCAGGTTGGCCAGTTCCACGGTGAGCTGAATCTGGGCAATGTTATTAGCCGGATCCGTGCGGGTGGAAACATGGGTGATGTTGACCCCGTCATTGCCCAGTAGAGTGGTTATATCACGCAGAAGGCCCTGCCGATCCCAGGCTTCCACCAGCACTTCGGTGGCATATCCTTGGCCTTCGCCCTGATCCCAGTCGACCTCGATCAGTCGTTCCTGCTGATCATCAGCAAGGCGCAGCATATTGCCACAGTCCTGTCGGTGAATGCTCACGCCGCGTCCACGGGTAATGAAACCGACGATGGGGTCACCCGGCACCGGGCTGCAGCAGCGGGCCATGGTGGTGGCCAGGTCGCCGATACCGCGAACCCGCACGCCGCCCTGGGATGCCTTGCTCGGCCGCGTCTTGACCTGATCTTGCGTGGGTCGTTCACGCTCAAGGCGTCGCCCGAGACGCTGGCCAAGCTGATCGCCAGTAATGTCGCCGCGACCAACGGCCTTGAGGAACTCATCGCCCGTCTGAAGTTTGAACTCATTTGCCAGTTCGTCCCAGGCCGGTGTCGCCAGACCGAGCCTGGCGGCTTCCCGCTCCACCACCTGGCGCCCCTGTTCCAGATGGCTCTCCTGGTTCTGGGTCCGGAACCAGTGGCGTATCTTGGCCCGTGCCCGGTTGCTGGCCACAAAGCCCAGCTGGGGAACCAGCCAGTCCCGACTGGGCCGGGCATTCTTGCCGGTGAGGATCTCCACTCTGTCGCCGTTTTTCAGTTCGTGGTTGAGGCTGACGATGCGGCCATTGACCTTGGCACCTCGGCAACGATGTCCCACTTGGGTGTGGACCCGATAGGCAAAGTCCAGGGGCGTAGAGTGGGCGGGGAGATCGATGATGTCGCCGTCCGGAGTGAGGGTGTAGATGCGGTCTTCGAACACCTCGGACTTGAAGCGATCCAGTAATTCGTCGTCGCCATCATCAGGCTCACCCGGTTCCAGCAAATGGCGCAACCAGGCAATGCGCTCTTCCAGGGCCGGGTCCTTGCTCCCACCCCCTTCCTTGTAGCGCCAGTGGGCGGCTACACCCAACTCTGCATGCCGATGCATCTCCCAGGTGCGGATCTGAACTTCGACCGGTTTTTCCTCCGGTCCGAATACCGCCGTATGCAAGGACTGATAGTTATTTTCCTTGGGATTGGCAATGTAATCGTCGAACTCATGGGGTATGTGGTGCCAGAGGCCATGGATCACACCCAGGGCGGCATAGCATTGGGGCACCGTGTCCACCAGGATGCGCACCGCCCGCACGTCAAAGAGGTTTTCGAAGGCAAGTCCCTTGCGCTGCATCTTCTTCCATATGCTGAAGATGTGCTTGGGGCGTCCGTAGACATCCGCTCGAATCCCGGCCGCCCGCATTTCCTCCTGAATGCGGGCGACAACACGGTCGATATAGGCTTCCCGGTCACGGCGGGTTTCCCGCAGAGCGCGGGCGATCCGGTGGTAGCTGTTGGGCTCGAGAAAACGCAGCGCCAGGTCTTCCAGCTCCCATTTCAGTTGCCAGATCCCAAGCCGGTTGGCGAGCGGCGCGTAAAGCTCGCGTGTGGCAATGGCTTCAGCCTTTTGTTCCTCGCGGCCGGCGTGGCGCAGGCTGCGCACGGTGTAAAGCTGATCGGCCAGGCGCAGCACCACCACCCGAATATCCCGGGCCATGGCCAGCAGCATCTGGCGCAGGGCCTCGGACTGCGTGCGGGACAGTAGCTGGCCGGGTTCGGCCCGGCCCAGATCGCTGAAGCGGGGAATCCGCTGCATGTCCTCCACCAGTGTGATCACATCGGTGGAGAAGGACGCGCGAAGTTCTTCCAGAGACAGTTGCCCGGCTTCCAGGGCCGGGAAAAGGAGCGCCGCACCCTCCAGGGCCGGATCCATCCCCAGATCGGCGACAATGGCGGCAACGCCCCGGGAGCGGGCGGTCGCCGCCGGGTCCAGCGGGTCCAGCAGAGCTGCGGCCTGATCGCGCTCTGCTTCCCCGTGAGGGGACCTGGCCTGAAGCAGGGACGGCTGCTGTTCCGCCCGACTCGGGGCTTGCGGTTTCATGCCACGCTTTGCTCCTGGTGCTGTCGCTGCCATATCCCTTCAAAACCGTTATCATACGCGCTTGGTGCCAGGCGGCGCCAAAGGCGGTCCAATCAGGAAACCTTCGGTCTGTGTTGGATCAATATAGCCAAGAAGGTTCCCAAGCCAAATCACGGAGAAAAACGGCATGCCCAAGCGATTGAGCTACATCTTGTTCCTGGCTCTGGCCCTGGCGGCGGGGCAGGCCAGCGCCTTTACCCTTGATCTGAATCTGAGCGACGATGCCGCCGAATTCAAGCTGGCCTGGCACAAGCAGACCGGGGGCGAGGCCCTGCTGGAGACCCAGGTCAGCTGGCTGCATGAACAGGATAACGGCGATCTGCTCGGTCTCGGCCTGCACCTGGTGGATAATGCCAACCCGGCCGGCGGCCGCCTGGATACCGGCTTGGGTGGCCGTATTATCGCCATCGACACCCCCGGCCCTGACGGGGTTGCCCTGGCGGTGGGTGGCTATTTCCGCTGGACCATCCCCAACATGAATCGTCTGGGCCTGGGTGGCGAGCTTTATGTGGCGCCTTCCATCGTCTCCGGTGGTGACCTGGAGCGCCATAGCCAGTGGGCCCTGCGCGGCGAATACCAGGTGCTTCGCCAGGCCAATATCTACCTGGGCTATCGTCGTGTGCGCCCGGATTTCGGTGGTGGCTCGGCCACCTTTGAATCCGGCCTGCACTTGGGGATGCGCCTGAATTTCTGATCTTTTACGGGGAGTTTTATGGCTGGTCACAGCAAATGGTCGAACATCAAGCACCGCAAGGGCGCCCAGGACGCCAAGCGGGCAAAGATCTTCACCCGCCTGATTCGTGAAATATCGGTTGCCGCCCGCGAGGGAGGCGAGCCGGCTGCCAATCCACGCCTGCGCCTGGCCATCGACAAGGCCCTGTCCAGCAATATGCCCAAGGACAAGATCGAGAAGGCCATCGCCAAGGGGACTGGCGAGGATGGTGGCGACGACCTGGAAGAAATCCGCTATGAAGGCTACGCCCCCGGCGGTGTGGCAATCATGGTTGATTGCATGACCGACAACCGCAACCGGACCGTCTCCGAGGTCCGCCACGCTTTCTCCAAGCATGGCGGCAATCTGGGCGAGGATGGCTCGGTGGCCTACCTGTTCAGTAAGCAGGGCGTACTGAGCTATCCGCCGGGCACGGGGGAAGACCGGGTCATGGAAGCTGCATTGGAGGCCGGTGCCGAGGACATCATCAACAATGAGGATGGCAGCATCGAGCTGGTGACCACGCCCGAGGATTATGAGGCGGTCAGGGAAGCCATGGTTTCCCAGGAGCTGAAGCCGGAACAGGCCGAAGTGACCATGCGGCCGGCCACCACCATCAGCCTCTCGGTGGACGAGGGCGAGAAGGTGCTCAAGCTGCTGGACCGGCTTGAAGACCTGGATGACGTCCAGACGGTCTACTCCAATGCCGACTTCCCGGACGAGCTGTTCCGGGAAGAAGAAGCCGGCTGAGCTGGCTCGTCTTGAGCAGGACCACAGAAAAACGACGCATTCTCGGAATCGACCCCGGCTCGGTGAGCACCGGCTACGGCATCGTTGATGCGGAAGGCAACCGCCTCGCCCACGTGCATAGTGGCCGAATTGATGCCCGTGGCGGGGCTTTCGCCGATCGTCTGCGGCGGATCTTCGAGGGGATCAGCGCGGTGGTCGAGGAGTATGAGCCCAGCGAGGTGGCGGTGGAAAAGGTCTTCGTGGCCCGCAACCCGGATGCCGCCGTCAAGCTGGGACAGGCCCGTGGGGCGGCCATTTGTGGCGCCCTGCAGGCGGCCCTGCCGGTCCACGAGTACTCGCCCAGTGAAATCAAGCAGGCCGTGGTGGGTGGCGGTCGAGCGGCAAAGGAGCAGGTGCAGCACATGGTGGCTATGCTTTTGACGATTCGCGAGCCTCTGCAGTCCGATCAGGCCGACGCCCTGGCGGTGGCCATCTGTCACGCCCACACCGCCGCCTCGGCCGTGGCCATGGCCCGCCAGGCCGTGCCCAACCGGCGGAGGGGGTGGCGGCGATGATTGGCTTCCTGCGCGGCCGTCTGGCGATGAAGCAGCCACCTCAATTGCTGATCGATGTTGCTGGCGTCGGTTACGAGGTGGAAGCGCCCATGTCCACCTTCTACAACCTGCCGGAGACCGGCAGCGAGGTGCAGCTTCTCACTCATCTTGTGGTCCGTGACGATGCCCATGTGCTCTACGGCTTTCTCACCGCCGGCGAGCGGCGGCTTTTTCGAAGCCTGATCAAGGTCACCGGTGTCGGGGCCAAGATGGCCCTGGGCGTGCTTTCCGGCATTTCAGCAGGGGAGTTCGCCGCCTGTGTTCGCGACCGGGACACGGCTCGACTGACCAAGCTGCCCGGGATCGGCAAGAAAACCGCCGAGCGCCTGGTGGTGGAAATGCGCGATCGCCTGGATATCCCCGAACAGGATGGTGCGCGATTGCCCGCCGGGGACAGTGCGCAGCCGGCCAGTCCGGCCGATGAGGCCTTTGACGCCCTGGTTGCCCTGGGGTACAAGCCCCGGGAGGCCTCCCGCATGGTCGCCGGCGTGGACCACAAGGACCTCAACAGCGAGGAAATCATCCGCCAGGCCCTCAGAGGCCTGGGGAGAGGATAAGCCATGAGTGAGCAGGACCGCCTGATCAGTGCCGAGAACCGGGGCGAGGACGAGCGCTTTGATCGTGCCATTCGTCCCCGTCGGTTGGCCGACTATCGCGGCCAGCCGGAAGTCCGTGAGCAAATGGAAATCTTCATCGAGGCGGCGCGCAAGCGGGGCGAAGCCCTGGATCACACGCTGATATTCGGTCCCCCCGGCCTGGGCAAGACCACCCTGGCCCACATCATTGCCGAGGAACTGGAAGCCAATCTGCGCCAGACCTCGGGGCCGGTGCTGGAACGCCCCGGCGACCTGGCCGCCATTCTGACCAATCTCGAGCCGGGGGACGTGCTGTTCGTGGATGAGATCCACCGCCTGAGTCCGGTGGTGGAAGAAGTGCTGTATCCGGCCATGGAAGACTTTCAGCTGGATATCGTGATCGGTGAGGGGCCGGCGGCGCGTTCCATCAAACTGGATCTGCCCCCCTTTACCCTGGTGGGAGCCACTACCCGTGCCGGCCTCTTGACCTCGCCCCTGCGGGCCCGGTTCGGGATTGTCCAGCGCCTGGAGTTCTATGACGAGGCGGATCTCGCCTTCATCGTCAATCGCTCGGCGGATATCCTCAATCTGCCGGTGGAGGAGGCCGGGGCCCGTCAGATCGCCCGGCGGTCTCGTGGTACGCCACGGGTTGCCAATCGATTGCTGCGGCGGGTCAGGGATTATGCCGAGGTGCGTGCCAGTGGCACGGTTACCGAGACGGTGGCAAACCAGGCCATGGACATGCTCAAGGTGGATCCCAATGGTTTTGATCTGATGGATCGCAAGTTGATGCTCGCCATCATTGAGAAGTTTGATGGCGGCCCCGTAGGGGTGGACAGCCTGGCAGCCGCCATCGGTGAGGAGCGCGGCACCATCGAGGATGTCATCGAGCCCTACCTGATCCAGCAGGGCTTCATGAAACGCACTGCCCGTGGCCGCGTGGCCACTTCCTCGGCCTGGTTGCATTTCGGCATGAAACCGCCGGGGTACCGGCCTGGGGAAGGGGAACCGGGCCTGTTCGATTGAGTCAGAGTGTCTGGGGGATGTCGGGCCTGGAGTCCATTCAGGTGCAATTCGTGATGTCGGGGAAGGACATTGTCTGATCTATTCGAGTGGCCCGTGCGGGTCTATTACGAAGACACCGATGTGGGTGGCGTTGTCTATTACGCCAATTATCTGCGTTTCATGGAGCGCGCGCGCACCGAGTGGCTGCGTCAGCTTGGCTTCGAGCAGGACGAGCTGATCCGCGACGACGGCGTGCTCTTTGCGGTTGCCGCTGCCGAGGTGCGTTACCGTGCCCCGGCCCGTTTCAATGACCTGCTCCACGTCACCGCGGCGGTGACCGAGCAGCGTCGCTCCCGAATCATTTTTGAGCAGAAAGTCTATCGTCCCGCCGATGGGGCCCATCTCACCGATGGCATCATTACCGTGGCCTGTCTGGATGCCGAGCGTTTCCGGCCGCGCCCCCTTCCCGATTCCATGCAGAGGATTCTGTTCGCATGACCGAACAAGACATGTCCATTTTGGCATTGATCGCCGAAGCCAGTCTGCTCGTCCAGCTCGTCATGCTGATTCTGGTTCTGGCCTCGGTGGCTTCCTGGGCAGTGATGTTTCGCAAGCATCGCATGCTGAGAGAGGCGGAGGAGGCGGCCGAGCGCTTCGAACAGAATTTCTGGGCCGGTGGTGACGTCAGTGAGTTGTATCGGGAGCTGGCGGAGCAGCCGGAAGAATCCCAGGGTATGGAGGCCATTTTTGAATCGGGTTTTGCGGAATTCGTGGACGGTCAGAAGCGCAAGGGCAGAAGCGCCGACGATGTGGTGGAAAGCGCCCGCCGCAGCATGCGGATTGTCCACATCCGGGAAATCGACCGCCTGGAAGCCAATCTCGCCTTTCTGGCGACGGTGGGTTCCACCAGTCCCTATATCGGTCTGTTCGGGACCGTCTGGGGGATCATGAATTCCTTTCGGGCCCTTGGGACCGTGCAGCAGGCCACCCTGTCCATGGTCGCGCCGGGTATTGCCGAAGCCCTGATTGCCACCGCCATGGGGCTGTTTGCCGCCATTCCCGCGGTGATTGGCTATAACCGTTATGCCGACAAGGTGGAACGGTTGGAGGTGCGTTTCGACACCTTCGTCGAGGAATTCTGCAGCATCCTGGAACGCAACGCGCATTCGGAGCAGTAGGCAATGGTAGCGGGCAAGCGCAAGAAACGTCGCATGATGGGGGAGATCAATGTGGTCCCCTATATCGATGTGATGCTGGTGTTGCTGATCATCTTCATGGTCACCGCGCCCCTGCTGATTCAGGGGGTGGATGTGGACCTGCCCGCCCTGGATGCCGAGCCCATTGATGCGGATCAGCTGCAGGAAAGCCGGCCCATTACCCTGACCGTTGACCGGGACGGGCAGTATTTTCTCAGCATCGGCGATCAGGACGACCGGCAGGTCAGCGAGGACGAGCTTCAGGCGCTTGTGAGCGAGGCGCTGAACGAACGACCCGATAGTCCAGTCTATGTCCGAGGGGACCGCAATGTTGACTACGGGCGGGTGATGGAAGCCATGACGAGTTTGAGGGCCGCCGGAGCGCCGGGGGTGGGGCTGATTACCGAGCCGCCCGCGAGGCCTGCGGGAGCTGAAGGCGCGTGAATCGCCGAAGGCAACAGGAAGACTGGAAGTGGCCTCTGGTGATCTCGGCCACCCTGCATGTCCTGCTGGGAAGCACCCTGCTGATCAGCCTCGAGCGTGATCGCCCCATCGAGGACGCGGCGGACGAGGCACCGGGGGAGATCATCCAGGCCACCAGTATCGATGCCGAAAGCCTGGATGCGGCGCGGCAGGAACTGATCGAGCGCGAACGCCAGCGCGAGGAGGCAGCGCGCCGCGCGGCAGAGGAAGCCGAGCGCCGGGCTCGCGAGGAAGAAGCGGCCCGTGCCGCCGCCGAGGAGCAGCGTCGACGCGAAGCGGCCGAGGCGGAACGGCGGCGTCAGGAAGAAGAGCGCCGTCAAGCCGAGGAGGCGGAAGCGCGACGGCAGGCGGAAGCGGAGGAGCGTCGGCGGGCAGAGGAAGAGGCCCGCCGCCAGGCCGAAGAGGAGGAGCGCCGGCGGGCAGAGGAAGAAGCCCGTCGCCAGGCGGAAGAGGAAGAGCGCCGACGGGCTGAAGAAGAAGCTCGGCGTCAGGCGGAAGAGGAAGAGCGCCGCCGGCGGGAGGCTGAGGAGGCCATGCAGCGGGCAGCCGAGGAAGAGGCCCGGGCCCGTCGCGAGGCCGAGCGGCAGCGGCGGATCCAGAGCCTGCGGGCCCAATATACGGCCCAGATTCGTGCCCATGTGGAGCGCCACTGGATTCGGCCCGGCGAGGTGCCGGATGATCTGGCCTGCGAGGTCGTCGCCCAGCAGATTCCCGGTGGCGAGGTAGTGGAGGTTCAGGTGCGAGACTGCAATGCACCGGCCGCGGTGGTTCGGTCCATTGAATCGGCCGTGTTTCGCTCTTCGCCCTTGCCGCCGCCACCGGAAGAAGAGGCCTTCGCCAGGACCATCGTATTTACCTTTAGAGGGGATGCACAGTGAAGCAAGCAAATCACTATCGGCGGGCAGGCTGGCTGATTCTGCTTCTGTGGCTGTTCGCCCCGGCCGTCTGGGCCGATGAGGTGCTGCGGGTGGATATCACCAGTGGTGTGGATGCTGCCGAGCCGGTGGCCGTGGTGCCCTTTGCCTGGGAAGCAGACGGCGAGGCGGGGCAGGATGTGGCCGCCATCATTGCCGCCAATCTGGAACGCAGTGGTCGCTTTCGCCCCCTGAGCCGGGACGAGCTGCCCGCCCGTCCCGGCATCGAAGGCCGCCCTTCCTTCAGTGAATGGCGTGAAGCGGAGGCCGATAATCTGATCGTGGGCGAGGTGCGCCAGTCCGGTGATCGCCTGGATATTCGTTTCCGCGTCTACGATGTCCACCGCGGCGAGCAGGTGCTGGGCTACAGTCTGCCGGCGAGGGCCGACCGCCTGCGACGGGCTGCCCACCAGATCAGCGATATGATCTACGAGCGGCTGACCGGTGACCCCGGTGCCTTCAATACCCGACTGGCCTATGTCCAGGTCGAGCGGCGCAATGGCCGGGAGCGCTTTCATCTGGTGGTGGCGGATTCCGACGGCGAGAACCCTCGCCAGATCATGAGTTCTTCCCATCCCATCATGTCACCGGCCTGGTCTCCCGATGGCGAGCGCCTGGCCTATGTCTCTTTCGAGAACCGCCGTTCCGAGATCTTCGTGCAGGAATTGCGGACCGGGCAGCGTCAGTCCGTCTCCGCCCGGGACGGCATCAATGGTGCGCCGGCCTTCTCCCCGGATGGCAAACGGCTGGCCATGACCCTGTCGGTGGGAGATGGCGGGCCGGATATCCATGTGCTCGACCTGGAAAGCGGTGAATTCACCCGTGTCACCCGCAGCCGGGCGATTGATACCGAACCCGCCTGGTTCCCGGACGGTGACCGTCTTGCCTTTACCTCGGACCGTGGGGGTGCGCCCCAGATTTACAGCGTGGGGGTGGATGGTGGGCAGTTACGGCGTTTGACCTTTGATGGCAACTATAATGCCCGCCCCATGGTCTCACCCGATGGTCGACGGCTGGCCATGATCCATCGCGGTGCGCAACCCGGGTTTCGGATTGCAGTCCAGGATATGGAACGTCGCGGTCTGACCGTGCTGGGAGAAGGCAACAGTGATGAATCTCCCAGTTTTGCCCCCAATGGCGCCATGATCATTTATGCCTCGCGCAGCAATGGGCAGGGCGTCCTGTCCGCCGTGTCCACGGACGGCCGGGTACGCCAGCGTCTGGGCAGCGGTGAAAGCAATGTCCGCGAGCCTGCCTGGTCGCCACGCCTGGATGCCGTCGACCGGGGTGCGCTGCGAGGAAACTGACAGCCTGGCTTTTCAAAAATTTGATTGCAGGGGAGTAGTTCCATGAACGGGAATGAAGGTATCACCTTGAAGCTTGTCACTGCCTTGTCGGCGGCCCTGGTCCTGGCCGCCTGTGCCGGCACTCAGGAGATCGTCGATGAGGAGGCCGCCGACGAGGCGGACCGCCGCGCTGCTCAGGAAAGAGAATCGGCGGAGATCGATGGTCTGCGGGATGATGAATTTGCCGAGTTCCAGGCCCTGGACGACCCGGATAGCCCGCTGTCCGAGCGGGTCATCTACTTCGATTTCGACCGTTACGAGGTCAAATCCGAGTACCGGGAACTGGTTCGGGAACACGCCCGCTACCTGCGTGACAGGCCCGATCTGCGGGTCCGTCTGGAAGGTCATACGGACGAACGCGGCTCACGAGAGTACAATATCGGTTTGGGAGACCGACGGGCCCAGGCCGTCCGGCGCATGCTCGTGCTCCATGGGGTATCCGAGGACCAGATCCGGACCGTGAGTTACGGTGAGGAGCGGCCGGCCATCCCGGAGAGCAATGAGGATGCCTGGGCCGCCAACCGTCGGGTGGAAATCGACTATATCCGGTGATGCCAATGTCTTTTCGAAACAGCCTGATTCCACTGGCCCTGGGCAGCATCCTACTGCTGCCGGGCTGTGCCGCCCTGGATGCCCAGGACGACGAAACCGCCGAGCGGCTTGATCAACTGGAAGACCGTCTCGCACAGATCGAGCGCCTGGTGGACAGTGACAGCCTTATTGATCTTGCCGCCAGCCTGGAGGAAATCCAGTCGGAACTTCGCGGCCTGCGTGGTGATGTGGAACTGCTTCAACACCAGCAGGAGGGCATCCAGGAGCGCCAGCGGGAAACCTACCTGGACCTGGACCGGCGGCTTCGGCGCCTGGAAGTCGGGGGTGCACCGACGGGCACACCCGACCTTCAGGAAGACGAACTGGCAGGACTGGATGCCGGTGAGGAAAGGGGCGCGGCGGATCCAGCCGAGGCCTACCAGGCGGCCTTCGAGCTTCTCCGGGAGGGGCGCTACGACGCCGCCGGCGAGGCCTTTGACGCCTTCCTGGTAGACCACGCCGACAGCGATCTCGGCGCTAATGCCCGCTATTGGCTGGGAGAGGTTCATTACGTCACCCGGGATTTCGAGCAGGCCAGCGAAGAATTTCGGCGTGTCCTGGATGATTATCCGGGCTCCAACAAGGAGGCGGACGCCGCTCTGAAGCTGGGTTTTGCCTATTACGAGCTGGAGCAATGGGATCAGGCGCGGGACATGCTTGAAGAAGTCCGCCGCTCCCATCCGGATACCTCGGCCGCCCGTCTGGCGGGGAACCGCCTCAATCGCATGGCCGATGAAGGCCGCTGAGTGAGCGCTCCATGACGGTAGAGGTTCCGCTCAAGCCGATGTCTTCCCGTGATTCTGCAGGGTCGCGGGTGAACCGGGTGCGCATTACCGAGATATTCCATTCTCTTCAGGGAGAATCGCGAACGGTGGGCTTGCCCACCGTTTTCGTGCGTCTGACCGGCTGCCCGCTGCGCTGCGTATACTGCGATACCGAATATGCCTTCCATGGCGGAGAGTGGCGAGAGATCGACGACATCTGCCGGGAGGTCGCCAGCTACCAGGCCCGCCATGTCACGGTGACCGGGGGCGAACCCCTGGCCCAGTTCAACGCCGATCGGCTGATCCACGCCCTTGCCGATGGCGGGCAGGAAGTCTCGGTGGAAACCAGTGGCGCAATGGACATCAGTGTCCTGGATGATCGCATTGTTCGGGTGATGGATATCAAGACTCCCGGCTCCGGTGAGGTGGATCGGAATCGTTGGGAGAATCTGGACCAGTTGCGCCCCACTGATCAGCTCAAGTTCGTGATTTGCAACCGGGCCGACTATGAGTGGAGCCGGGACCTGTTGCGGCGAGAGTCACTGCAGGATCGCTGCGAAGTCCTTTTCTCGCCGGAGCACCAGGGTCTCAAGCCCGCCCAGCTGGCGGAATGGATACTGGAAGACCGCCTCCCGGTGCGGTTTCAGCTGCAATTGCACAAGTACCTCTGGGGCGACGTCCCCGGTCGCTGACAGAGCCTAGCCAGATTATGCCGATTTCAAATGACGACACGCCGAAGGCCGTCGTGCTCCTCTCGGGCGGCCTGGATTCAGCCACCGTGCTGGCCATGGCCAGGGACGAGGGCTACGAGTGTCATGCAATCAGTTTCCGCTATGGCCAGCGCCATGATGCAGAATTGCAGGCGGCCGAGCGTGTAGCCGAGTCCCTGGGGGCCGCCAGCCATCGGACTGTGGGGCTGGACCTGGGTAGCCTGGGTGGCTCCGCGTTGACCGATGCCAGTCTGGCGGTGCCCGAGACCCCGGGTGAGGGGATCCCGGTGACCTATGTACCGGCCCGCAACACGGTCTTCCTCTCCATTGCCATGGGCCTGGCCGAAGTCATTGAAGCCGCTGCCATTTATATCGGTGTCAATGCGGTGGATTACAGTGGTTATCCTGATTGTCGGCCGGCATTCATCGAGCGGTTCCAGGCATTATCCGATGTGGCGACACGCCAGGGTCTGGAAGGTCGGGGACCGAGTATTCGCACCCCGCTGATCGATTTGCCCAAGTCCGAGATTATTCGGCGTGGTCTGGCGCTCGGTGTGGACTATGGCCTGACCGTGAGTTGCTATCAGGCCGATGAGGCGGGCAGGGCCTGTGGCCGCTGCGACGCCTGCCGTTTCCGCCGCCAGGGCTTTGAAGAAGCCGGGGTCGGGGATCCCACCCACTACCGACAGTGAGTGGCAGGGAAGTTTTCTCTCTCTCAGAGCTTCCAACATGTGTGCAATGCCGCTATAATGGCGGGCTTTCCGGGTCGTTAGCTCAGTTGGTAGAGCATCGGACTTTTAATCCGCTGGTCGCTGGTTCGAATCCAGCACGACCCACCAAATTAAAAAAGGCGCTTCTCCTTGGAGAAGCGCCTTTTTTAATTTGCGGGTATTGTCCCGGTACTGGTGATTTACCAGGTGCGGGTCTCGATGATGGAAACCGAGAAATCGGACATATTGCGCTCGAACTCCATCATGGCAGTGAAATCAAATTCCGCCGATTCACCGGGGCCCAGGTTTTCGGTCCGGGCCGGCCAGCCGTCAACGCTGTCCACGGGGTTGCCGTTGCCGGCTCTTGCTTCGATTTCCACTCGGGCACCGGCGGGCTCGCTGCAGTTATTCACTAGCTGCCCGCGCATCACCAGCCGGGGGCAGTTGCGTCCGGAACAGTTCTCAACCGAGATATCCAGATCCTGGACGTCGAAGTCCGAAGAAGTGCAGGCCGCCCAGGCCATGTTTCCGAAACCAAGGAAAAGCATTGTCGTGGCCGCCAGGGCCAGGTACTTGAGGGAGTGATTCATGTGGACTCGTCCTTAATCGCTTGTTCGCAAAATCCAATTACTTTCAGAACTCAGGGAAACGGCTGTCCTGCCGCTATGCCCGGCTCACCTGTCCCCTTAATTTTGTGGCCTGCTGTCGCACGCCTTGTGCAGCGTCCAATCAGGCAGGCCAACGGTGTGCGGGCTTGACGCCCGTCTGTGCATTACCATTCGCGGACTTCGACAATGCTGACCGAGAAGTCCACCATGTTGCGTTCGAAGGTCATCATGCCGGTGAAATCGAAGGAGACCCGGTCACCTGGGTCCAGATTGCTGGTTCGCGCCGGCCAGCCATCCACGGAATTGACCACGTTGCCGTTACCGGCGAGGGCCTCAATCTCGATTCGGGCCGCCGCGGGGGCGTCACAGTTATTGATCAGGTCGCCCTTGATGATCACCCTTGGGCAGTTACGGCCACGACACTGGTCGATGCCGATTTCAAAATTCTCCACCCCAAAATCTCCGGAGGAGCAGGCCGCCCAGGCCGGGGCCGCCAGTGGCAAAACAAACAGCAGACTGCAGAGCAGGACCATCTTTCGCATTTCGGGAACCCCTCTTCCGACGAAGGCCTAGCGACATTTGACATATACAGTGTGGTCAAGGGAGGGGGCAGGGGGCAATCCCGTGATTAACGGGCGGTAATTCTCAGGGGATGGGCGGTTCAGAGCGGGTACTGTCGGTATCGTGCGCCTGATCGCCGGGCCTGCCCGACGAGAGGGAATTTCGCCGCGCGCGCTTCAGGTGATCATATTGCCGGCAGCGTCCAGTGCATCGATATAGGCTTGCTTGACGGCGTCAGCGGGGTAGGGGCCATCCTCGATACTGTCCCAATTGCCCTGTTCATAATCCTTCACGAAACCAAGCAGGACACCGTAGGGTCCTTTCCCCTGCAGTAGCGCTCGGTCAATCTCCTCGGATAGTGGTACCGATTCCAGAATGGTTTCCAGTGGCGCGTTCAGGAGTGCATCCAGGACGGAAAACAGACCCACGGTGAAGGCAACCTCCCGGCTCAGATTGGGCGCATGCTCCGACAGGATTTCGCACATCTTGCCGCGGGTCAGGGCAATGGTAATCAGTTCGGGGGGGCGATCGGTCAGACCGGCCAGGACCAGCAGACGTACCCAGTTGCGCACCGCCGGCAGGCCAAGGTAGACAATCGCATGCTGAATGGACTTGATCTCGAGGGAGACGCCGTAATAGGCGGAATTGACGCAGCGAAGCAGCTTGTAGGAAAGGGCCACGTCCTGCTTGATGATGGCTTCCAGTTCCTTGGGCCCCACATCAGGGTCCTGTAGCTTGGCCAGAACCCGGAGAATGCTGAGTTTGTTGTCCGGCAGGCGCTTGCGCTCCAGCAGCTCGGGTTCGCACAGGAAATAGCCCTGGAAATAGTCAAAGCCCAGTTCCACGGCCATGTCAAAGGCCTCTTGGGTCTCGACCCGCTCTGCCACGAGCCGGGCGGGGTACTGGCGGACCTTGCTCACTTCCTCGGCCAGCTGTTCCCGGCTGCGATCGAGTATGTCGATCTTGACCAGATGCGCGAGCGGCAGAAGCGGAACCACTTCTTCACGGTATTCGAAGTCATCCAGGGCAATCTTGAAGCCCTGGTCCACCAGCCGCTCCACCGATTTCACCAGCTTGTCATCCACTTCCACGGTTTCCAGGATCTCAAGCCCCACATGGGCGCTGGATAGCGGGAAATCCGTGTCGTTGATGAGAAAGTTGCGGGTCAGGTTGAAAAAGGCATATTTGGAGCCCACCAGTTTGTCCAGACCGATTTCCAGAAAGGTATCGGTGATTACCTGAGAGGTAGCCCGGTCGCCGTCGAATACCGAGGCAATGTTGCGGCGGCTGTCCCGAAACAGGATCTCATAGCCATAGACCCGCTGCTTCTGGTCGAAGATGGGTTGCCGAGCAATGAAGAGCTGCGGAGCCGGTCCCTTGCTTGCTGCGCTTGTTTCTGCCATGAAATCAACCTGTGTCGGCGGGGTGGGGCTCACCGGGTGGTATTGACGCCAATTATGGCGGGAGGGCCATTGCAGTCTCAAGCCCCTCTGGACAAAACATCGGCTTATAGTTCGTTTTTTAGCTGCCTGCGTTGCAACTGGAAGACAAATCGCTCGATCTGACGGCGGTCACTGGCCTCCAGGCGAAGGAATCGAGCCCCCAGGCGATTGAAGGGTTTGTCACGCACTGGCTCGTTGAAACGGATTTCGACCCGGGTTTCAACCGTGGCGTCAGGAAAATCAATATGGCAGTCACAACGGCTACCGCGCTCCAGTCCATCGGCGAGCTGTTTGTTGACACGGAAACCGATGCCGGAAATCGACACGTCGACCAACACGCCCTCGAACCAGTCCCCGTCCGAATTACTCATTACCACCGGGCATTCGGGGCGAGCAGGAACTTCCACCCGGAAGGCCCGGCGCCGTTGAAGGTAGCGCAGACTATCCGGGATCGGCGCAATATAGGTGATGAAGCCATCCTGTTCCTCGCGACGACGTACCTGGACCGGAAAACGCACTTCCGCGCCATCCAGCTGCCCCGTGACCTGAAAACTCTGCTGGAGACGAACCAGTCGATCGCCATCAGTGGGGGTGAGCTCGTCGAAACTGAGTTCGCCACGCTCTATGTCCACGCCCAGCAGCATGCTGCCGAACTGATCGGAGCGGCCGCGGAAGCTGACGGTCAGCAAGGGGCGCTGGTCCCTCAACCGCAGCAGTAACTGTCGGATGCGGGCAGGGCGCTTCTCCAGCGTTTCTTCCGCCGGGGCATTATGGTCGGATCCCACTGTCACTGTAGCTTTCAATTTATGTCAAAAGGTTTTATCTATTGGGCAAAGTGTAGTCGACTCATGCTGCTATCCGTGCGCAGGGAGCCGTGCTGAGCGAAATAAGCGAGGAGCGGCATCAATACGCCGACCAGGGGCGATCAAACCCAAACATGGCGCTGACTGTTCTCGCCATCCCGGGTACGACCATCCGATCCATAGGTGGTGCTGACTTTTGTCCCCAAATCCTGCCCGCTGAGGATAGCGAGAGCCTGTTCAATCTGTCTACCCTGCAATCCGACCCGCTGACCATTATTCTGATTGTCGTGGCGTAGTTTGCCCAATTCGGCCAGCAGCTCGGTCCATTGAGTCGCGAGGCTGGATTCGCCGGCCAACTCAAGGGCCCTGGCAATCTGCTCGCCACGCCTCTCCCGGGCATCGCTTGAGGCCTGGATGTTGAATCCCTTTTCCAATGCCCCGAGCAGATATTTAAAACCCCGGTCCATGTCTTCGGCAAGCGGGATCTTTCTTGCCGCCAGATCATGGACGGCCTCGGTGTCGCGTTGGCTGAGTGCCGCGGCTTCCTGTTCCAGGAGCTGCTCAAACTGGCGCGCCAGCGCCCGAAGGGATTGCAGCCGCTGGCTGGCGAGCTGGCGGGGGTCGTGCTGGGCTTGGTCATTCACAGCGAATTCCTCCGGACGATCCAGATGGATTGGGGAGGACAGGACGAAGGAGGGCGCTCGAACGGCTTCAGCCGGGGTCTAGATTTCCCGGCTGTCGCGGATCAACGCGTCAGCGATGCGATCAGAGTCAAGCTCGTAGTCGCCACGTTCAATCGCATCACGCAGCTCGGCGACCCGTGCCTGGTCGACGCCGTCGCTTTCCGCGACGCGCTGCTCGATGGCCTGCATCTGGCGACCGGAGGCCGACAGGCTGACCCGGTCCTCTTCAGGGCGATTGCCGCTCTCGCCGCCGCCTTCACGGGTATTTTCCACCCGCTCATTGCGCCGATCGTTCTGGAGCTGGTTCTGCCCCTGGACCAGATTGTTGATGCGATCGATCATGACTTCCTCGCTCCCCCGGAAAACCCGCTTTCACCCTCCTTATCGGCCGCTTCCCGCCGGACTTGAGGGATTTTTTCGGATTTTCCGTCGCGACCTGTCCTCTATTGTACCGTCCCGGCCGCTTCCCAGGCCAGGGTCGGTCTAACTCTCGGTTCAGAAACGGATTTTTACCGTCCCTTCGCCGCTCACAACACCTTCCAGCTCCTTACCGGAACTCAGATTGCGGACCCGAATCCTTTGTCCTCGAGCCCCGTTCTGCAGGGCCTCACCGGCCATGCTCACTTCCACGGACTCACCCCGTGCCAGCAGTCGCACCCGCTGGCCGCGCTCTACCAGGCGCTGGATATCCAGGTGATTGGCCTGGATCACGCTGCCGGGCGAAAGATTGCGGCGCAGGCGCATACCAACGACTTCATCCGGGCTAGTGAAGAATTCCCGACGCAGAGAGCCTGTGTTTCTCTCCTGCAGGCTGATGTCCTCCGGCCCAAGGACCTGGCCCCGTTGCAGAACGCCGTTGGCAACCACCACAGGGGCCAGAACCTCGGTCTCGACAGAGACGAAAAGCCGCCATTGCACCGGCCCCGGGCAGCGCACGCCGACCGTGGTGTTGCTTCCGCCCAGTTCTCGGCCACTGGGAAGAAAAGTCTCCAGGCCCTGCTCACAGCGCCGCAGCCGCAATCGTTGATCCACGTTTCCAGCCCGGGCACGAACCTGGCCGTTGTCACCCATTTGCGCCTGGACGAAGCCTTCGGCGGCGTCACGGATGCTGTCCGGGTCTTGCCAGTCACTTGCCGCGGCCGGCAGGGCCCAGAGGGCCAGGAGCAAAGTGCTCAGCAGAAAAAAGTGTCGGTTCATCGTCGCTTTACCACTTGAACAGGCTCGGCGGAATAACGTTGCAATTTATATGCCAGTGAATAGTTCGCCCGAGACCCGCCTTCTTGCCCTCTTGGCGGCAGGCAATGGTCCCCGAGGCGGCAAGAACGGCGGCAATGGCCTGCCGCCCGCTCCCCGGGTTAATGGGTAACTAATTGAAATTGTTGATTAAAAAATAGTTGGCATGCCGATTGCGATAGACGGGCTGTGAGAGAGCGGATTTTGCACCACAGGAGGAATGCCGCCATGCCCATTGGATTCGAGACCGCAGTCGGCAAGCAGCAGGAGGCACTGCGGGTTTACCAGCGCCGCCACCAGATACTGGCTTCCAATCTGGCCAATGCCGACACCCCGCATTTCAAGGCGCGTGATCTGGATTTTCGGGCTGCACTTCAGGAGCAGATGGGACCGGGCAGCCCGGCCATGCAGACCACCAACGCCCGCCACATCCAGTCCAGCGGCATGGGTGCTGGTGGCGAGGTGCAGTACCGGGTGCCCAACCAGCCGTCGCTGGATGGCAACACCGTGGACCCTGACCTGGAAATGAGTAACTGGGCCGAGAACGTGATGCGCTACCAGGCGGCCCTGCAGTTCACCAGCGGTCGCATTTCATCGCTGAAGAACGCCATCACTGGCCAAACGATGAGGTAATCAATCATGTTCAACGTCTTTGATGTCGCCGGCTCCGGCATGAGCGCTCAGTCTCTGCGCCTGAATACCACCGCCAGCAATCTGGCCAATGCGGACAGCGTCACGGGTGATCCCGAGACGGCTTATCGCGCCCGTCATCCTCACTTCCAGGCCTGGATGGATCGTTTCGACAATCCTGACTCGGTTGGTGTGGGCGTTGAGAACATCGTGCGCAGCGGGGCCCCGGTGGAAGCGCGTTATCAGCCGGAACACCCCGAAGCCAATGAAGAAGGCTATGTCTTTGGCAGCAACGTTAACCCTATCGAGGAGATGGTGAACATGCTGTCAGCCTCCCGGGCTTACCAGAACAACATTGAGGTAGTCAGCACTACCCGGGACCTGATGCAGAGAACCCTGCAGATGGGGCAGTGATGCCCCTGACGAGAAGAGGTGATTGGTGATGATTTCTTCCATGAACGGCAATCCATTTGAAGAGCTGGGCCTGCGCACTCGCGAAGACCAGCAAGGCAGCAAGGGCAAGGGGAACGATGAGCTGGGCCAGGAGCAATTCCTGAAGCTGATGATCGCCCAGTTCCAGAATCAGGACCCCTTTGATCCCATGGAAAACGGGGAGTTTCTGGGGCAGTTGGCGCAGTTCAGCACCGTTTCCGGTATTAACGAGCTCAAGAACGGCTTCTCTGATCTTGCTGGAGCCATGCAGTCGAGCCAGGCACTGCAGGCATCCAGTCTGGTGGGAAGCACTGTGCTGGTGGAGGCAGACGGTGGCTTCATGCACGAGGAAATAGGGATGTCGGGTGCAGTGAAGCTTGATGGCAGTGCCAATGATGTTGTGGTGGACATCCTCGACCAGAACGGGGAGCGCATTCGACGAATGCATCTTGGTTCCCATGGCGAAGGCATGGCCCGTTTTCACTGGGACGGACTGGACGACCAGGGCCAACCGGTGCAGGCAGGTCCTTATCGCGTGGATGCCAGTGTGATCCGTGGTGATTCCACCGAATCAGGCCAGGCCCTGATCAATCACATGGTTGACAGTGTGACCCTGGACCGCAGTGGTCGGGGGGTGAGTCTGAATACGGCGGCTGGTGAGTATCGGCTTTCCGACGTTCACGAGTTTCTTTGATGGGAGTGCCGGCCATTGATTGGCCGGCGGGGCAGGACTGAATGCCGAATTTTCGGCGGGTATTGAGGAGAGAGAATCATGCCATTTCGTATTGCATTGAGCGGACTGAATGCCGCATCCAGTCACTTGAACGTGACCTCCAACAACATTGCCAATGTGAATACCACTGGCTTCAAGGGTTCCCGGGCCGAATTCGCCGATCTCTTTGCGGTGAGCACCGGGGATATTTCCGACACGTCCACGGGTAACGGGGTCCGTCTGCAACGGGTCTCCCAGCAATTTACCCAGGGCAATATCGATTTCACCGAGAACAATCTGGATCTGGCCATCAGTGGCGAGGGTTTCTTCACCCTGGAGGGTGCCGATGGGCGGGTATTCACCCGTGCCGGTAATTTCTCGCTGAACAATGACGGTTTTGTTCAGAACAATCTGGGGGAGCGCCTTCAGGTCTATCCCCCCGCCGGTGATGGGAGCTTCAACACAGGGCAACTTCAGGATCTGCGACTGGTGACCGGTGAGAATCCGCCCCAGGCCACTTCCGGGATTCGGGCCGAGCTTAACCTCCCGGCCGATGCCGAACCGCCCGAAGTGACGGATTTCGATCCGGATGATCCCCTGAGCTTCAATAACAGCCGCTCGATCACGGTTTATGACTCCCTTGGCAACCGCCATGACGCCACTACCTATTTCGTCAAGTCAGAGGACACCAATGAGTGGGAAACCTATCTCTACATTGGCGACGAGGAGATCGGTGGCCCGGATACCCTGACCTTCAATGCCGATGGCAGTCTGGCGACGCCGGATCCTGCAACCATCGATTACACGCCCTTTGATCCGGGCAACGGTGCCGAGCCGCTGGAAATTTCCATCGATTATCGGGGTTCCACCCAGTTTGGCGGCAGCTTCGGCGTGACCGAGCTGTCTCAGGATGGTTTCGCGGTGGGCCGCTTGACGGGGTTTGATGTGGACGGTGACGGCGTTGCCTCTGCACGCTTCTCAAACGGCCAGACCGAACAGTTGGGCAAAGTGGCCATGGCCAAGTTCGACAACCCCCAGGGTTTGCAGAAGGTGGGTGATACCCGCTGGGCAGAGAGCTTTGCTGCCGGCGAGGCCCAGTTGGGTGAAGCGGGTGCCTCCGGTTTCGGTGAAATTCAGGCCGGTGCCCTGGAAGGGGCCAATATAGACCTGACCCAAGAGCTGGTGGAGATGATCACGGCCCAGCGTAACTTCCAGGCCAATGCTCAGATGATCTCCACTTCGGACGCAATTACCCAGACCATTATCAATATCCGATAAGGGTTGGATTGAAACGGGAGTGATGACATGGATCGCAGCATCTACATCGGCATGACCGGCGCCAAACAGACCATGCAGGCTCAGGCGGCCAACAGTCATAACCTGGCCAATGCCAATACCGCCGGGTTTCGCGCCGATCTGCATGCTTTTGCACCGGAAGAAGTCAGGGGCCCTGGTTATGCCAGTCGGGTCAATGCGGTGAACCGGGGGCTGGGTGTGGATTTTACCCCCGGCACCATGCAGACCACCGGTCGGGAAATGGATGTAGCGATCCAGGGTGAAGGCTGGATTGCCGTACAGGCGCCGGACGGCAGTGAAGCCTATACCCGCGCCGGCGATCTGCAACTGACCGCCAACGGCAATCTGGTCACCGGTACCGGCCATCCCGTTCTGGGAGACGCCGGCCCGGTGGCGGTCCCGCCGCATGATGAATTGTCCATTGGCAATGACGGCACCATCAGCATCGTGCCCCAGGGCCAGGGCTCCGAAGCCATGGCCCTGGTGGACCGGATCAAGCTGGTCAATCCGCCATTGGAAGAGCTGGAAAAGGGCCCTGATGGCCTGGTGCGACTGGCCGATGGTCTGGAGGCCGAGGCCGATGCGGAGGTGAGCCTGGCCAGTGGCGTACTGGAGGGCAGCAACGTCAATGTCACCACGGCGATGGTGAACATGATTCAGCTGGCCCGTCAGTATGAGACCCAGGTCAAGATGATCCAGAGTGCGGATGACAATGCCCGTGCCGCATCCGAGCTGATCCGCGGTCAGGGTTGATCCAGCCGGAATTGGCACTGAATTTGCAGCGTAACCAATGATCAAGAGGGAAGTGACGGCAATGCGTCAGCTTTCCGAGGAGCGAGAGAGATGAACTCAGCACTATGGGTGGCGAAAACGGGGTTGGATGCGCAGCAGACGCGCATGAACATGGTGTCCAACAACCTGGCCAACGCCAACACCACGGCCTTCAAGCGGGGGCGGGCGGCGTTCGAGGACCTGATGTATCAGAACGTCCGCCAGGTAGGGGGCCAAACCACGCAGGAAACCCTCAATCCCTCCGGGCTGAGCAAGGGCACCGGTGTAAGGGTGGTTTCCACCGAGAAGTTGTTCAACCAGGGCAACATGATCCAGACCGAGAATCCCCTCGACCTGGCCATCGAGGGCGATGGCTTCTTCGAGATTCGGCTGCCTGATGGTTCCCAGGCCTATACCCGGGACGGTTCCTTTCAGCTCAATGCCGAGGGCGAAGTGGTGACTTCCAGTGGTTATTCCCTGGAACCCGGTATTCAGATTCCCCCGGATGCCGAGAGCGTTTCCATCGGTTCGGATGGCACGGTGAGCGCCAAGCTGGCGGGACAGGCCGAGCCGGTTCAGTTGGGTGAAATTCAGCTCACCCGCTTCATCAACCCCGGCGGTCTGCAGGCCAGGGGCGAGAACCTGTTCATGGAGTCCGCCTCCAGTGGTCCGCCCCAGCCGGGCACGCCGGGTTTCGACGGTCTCGGCATGCTTCAGCAGGGCTCACTGGAGAGTTCCAACGTCAATGTGGTGGAAGAGCTGGTGAACATGATTGAGACCCAGCGGGCCTATGAGATCAATTCCAAGGCCATCTCCTCCGCCGACCAGATGCTGCAGTTCACCAACCAGCAGCTTTAATCGCTCACATTGATGGGAGTGGATGAATCATGACTGGAGTGTCTCGACAACATCGTCAGGTATCGTTGGGGCGGCAAGGGCTTGCCGCTCTCATGCTGCTGATCATTGCCGCTTTTCTCGCAGGCTGTGCCGGTCAGGCGCCTCGGGACGACGAGCGCAGCTACGAGCCGGTCATGCCCGAGGAGCCCGCCGAGTCCGAGCGGGTCAGCGGCTCCATCTTCCAGGCGGCCTATGCCAGTTCCCTGGTGGAGGATCGCCGGGCCCGGCGGGTGGGTGACATTCTCACCATCCGCCTGGTGGAACGGACCGATGCCAGCAAGAGCATGAATACCAATACCAGCCGGGATAGCAGCACCAGTATGCAGCCGCCCACGCTGTTTGGCCGCGGGGTGACCCACCGTGGGCGGCCCATCCTGGAAACGGAAATGGGTAGCAGCCGTTCTTTCGAAGGCGGCGGTGAGAGCAGCCAGAGCAATCGCCTCGAGGGCGAGATCACGGTGACCGTCGCCCGCCGCCTGCCCAACGGCAACCTGATGGTGCAGGGGGAGAAATGGCTGACCCTCAACCAGGGCGAGGAAATGGTGCGTATTGCCGGCATCATCCGCCCCCAGGATATTGCCTCGGATAACTCCGTGCCTTCCAATCGGGTCGCCGATGCCCGTATTACCTACAGCGGCACCGGCAGCCTGGCCAATGCCAATCAGCCTGGCTGGCTGACCCGCTTTTTCCAGTCACCCTTGAGCCCCTTGTGAGGGAGGATCGGTCATGAAAGCACAAGCTGCCACTGCCTGGTTCGCGGGTTTCTTGCTGAGCTTGAGTCTGCTGCCCGCCACGGCGCAACAGATGCTTGGCGAGGTGATGGCCGATCAGCAGGGTGACCGGGTCAAGGACCTGGCTACTGTCGGCGGTGTGCGGGCCAACCAGCTCACCGGCTACGGCCTGGTAGTGGGCCTGGATGGGACCGGTGACCAGACCTCCCAGACGCCTTTCACGGTGCAGAGCGTGAAGAACATGCTCTCCACCTACGGCATCGAGGTGCCGGCCAACGTCAACCCGCAGCTTCGCAATGTGGCCGCCGTCTCCCTCACCGCCGAGCTGCCACCCTTTGCCAAGCCCGGCCAGGAAATCGATGTCACGGTGTCTTCTCTTGGCAATGCCACCAGTCTTCGCGGTGGCACCCTGGTAATGGCGCCCTTGCTGGGTGCCGACGGACAGGTCTACGGCATGGCCCAGGGCAATGTGGTGGTGTCGGGTTTTGGTATTGATGGCCAGGACGGTTCACGGGTGACGGTGAATGTGCCCAGTGCCGGTCGCGTACCCAACGGTGCCACGGTGGAGAGGGAAGTGCCCAATAACTTTCAGGAGCAGGAGTTCATCACCCTGCACCTGAATGATTCGGATTTCACCACCGCCCACCGTCTCACCGAAACCATCAACGACAACTTTGGTGCCAATACCGCCCTGCCTCTGGATGCCACTTCCGTCCGGGTTGAGGCCCCCAATGATCCCACTCAGCGTATTGCCTTCGTTTCGGTGCTGGAAAACCTCCGGGTGGAACCCGGCGAAGGGCCGGCCAGGGTAATCGTCAATTCCCGTACCGGCACCGTGGTCATCGGTTCCAATGTCCGCGTCGGCCCCGCCGCGGTGAGCCACGGGGCGCTGACCGTGCGCATTCGTGAGCGGCCTTTCGTGGTGCAGCCCTCGCCCTTTGCGCCGGGGGAAACCATCGTCGTGCCACGTACCGAGATTGAGGTCGAGGAGCCGGAAGATGCCAGCATGTTCCTGTTCGACCCGGGCGTGGGGCTGGACCAGATCGTCGAGGCGGTCAACGAGGTCGGCGCCGCCCCCGGTGATCTGGTGGCCATCCTCGAGGCCCTGGACCGCGCGGGTGCCTTGCGCGCCCAGTTGGTGGTGATCTGAGGAGGCCCGGCCATGATTTCCGGTGACAAGCCCGTCTTTACCGACCTCCAGGGTCTTGAACGCCTGCGCGGCAAGGCTCGTCGGGATGATCCGGAAGCCCTGCGGGAAGTTGCGCGGCATTTCGAGTCTCTGTTCACCCACATGATGCTGCAGAGCATGCGGGCGGCCAGCTTCGGTGACGATCTCACCGGCGGCAATGAAATGAACTTCTACCGGGATATGTTCGATCAGCAGATCGCGGTGGAGATGTCTCAAGGCCAGGGCATCGGTCTGGCCGACATGATTGTTCGTGAACTGGGTGGTGAGCCTGCTTCAGCGTCGCCCGGCAAGGGCGCCCGGGACACCATTGAAGCCATGCGCCAGCGAGCCATTCCCGTACGCACCGAAGAGAACGATTCAGCCGGAGCGGCAACCGACAGCGCTGAAGACTTCCGGCCCGATGGCCCCCGGGATTTCCTGGAACGGCTGATGCCGGCGGCTCGCCCTGCGGCGCGGCGTCTGGGCGTAGAACCGCAACTGGTTCTGGCACAGGCCGCCCTGGAGACCGGGTGGGGGCAGCACATGATCCGGGACGGCCAGGGCCGCAACAGCTTTAATCTGTTCGGCATCAAGGCCAGTCAGGACTGGCAAGGGCCCGAGGTGACGGTTCCCACCCTGGAGTTCGAGGCGGGGGTGCCTGTTCGTCGCCATGACCAGTTTCGCGCCTACCGCTCGCCCGAGGAGTCCCTGGAGGACTACGTTCGCCTGCTGGAGCAATCGCCCCGGTATCGCAATGCGCTCGACCAGGGCGATGATGCCGCCGCCTTTGGTCGGGCCCTGCAGGCGGGCGGTTATGCCACTGACCCCGAATATGCCGAGAAGATCGAGCGGGTGGCTCGTAGCCGTCCCATGCAGGAAGTGCTGAATGACGCCGCCTCAGGCAATGGCAGTGGGGCGGAATGGGCGTCGGGACTAAAGAACTTGGCCGACCGGCCGTTTGAATAAACAGGATCGCGCGATCCGCGCCGAGGTGGTCGCTAATGAGTTTGCTCAGTAACAGTGTATCCGGCCTGCTGGCCGCACAGCGCCAGTTGTCCACGACTGGCCACAACATTAGCAATGTGAACACCGAGGGCTACAGTCGCCAGCGGGTGGATCAGAGCACCCGCCAGGCACAGGGATTCGGTGACGGTTTCGTGGGCCAGGGTACCCAGGTCTCGGGCATCAATCGGGTTTTTGATCAGTTTCTGAGCGATCAGCTCCAAAATGCCACCTCGGCCTTCGAGGAGCTGGATACCTTCACCAATCTCGCCCAGCGAGTGGACAATCTGCTGGCGGATTCAGACGCTGGCCTCACCCCGAGTCTGCAGGCGTTCTTCAATGCGGTGCAGGAGGTGGCCGATGACCCGGCTTCCATCTCCGCCCGTCAGGTCCTGTTGAGCGAAGCCGAGGCGCTGGTGAACCGCTTTGACACCATCGACCAGCGAATGCAGGACCTGGAAAGTGAAATCAACACCCAGGTTCGGAACTCGGTTCAGGAGATCAATGGTATTACCGAAGCGATCGCAGACCTGAACTTTGAGATCGTCAATGCCAAGGGGCAGGGGCGTGGGCAGCCCAATGATCTGCTGGACAAACGTGATCAGAAACTGCAGGAGCTGAGCGAATTCGTCAGTTTCGAGAAAATCCAGGAAGACAGCGGCGCGGTGAATGTCTTCGTGGGCAATGGCACGCCCCTCGTGATTGGCAATTCGGCCAGTGAACTGGAAGCCCGGCGCAGCGATTTTGACCCCTCACGTCGGGAAGTGGCCGTTGCCAGTCAGCCCGAGCCGGGCAACATCAGCAGCACCCTGTCCGGCGGCTCGCTGGGGGGGGTGCTGGATTTTCGCGGCGAAGTACTGGATCCGACCCAGAATCAGTTGGGCAAGATTGCCTATGGATTGACCCAGTCTTTCAACGAAATCCATGCAGAAGGGATTGATCTGAATGGTGAACTGGGCGAGGCATTTTTCTCCGTCCCCGACCCCACCGTGCTTACTCGCCGTGGCAATGAGGGGGATGCGGAACTGGAGGCAGTGGTCACCGACGCCCAGGATCTGACCGGGGGCGATTACCGCCTGCGATTCGTGAATGGGGACTGGCAGATCAATCGGGCCGATACCGGCGAGTTGGTGAATTTTACCGGGGACGGCAGTGCCGCCGACCCCTTCGTCTTTGACGGCATGGAAGTGGTGGTGGATGGCACCGTGGAAGAGGGCGACGCCTTCCAGATTCAACCCACCCGCAGTGCCGGTGGAGGCCTGGCCCGGGAGATCAATGATCCCCGGGCCGTTGCCGCGGCGGCCCCCATCGTTGCCGGCCCCGGCGATGACAACCTGGGCACTGGCAGCATCAGTCTCGGCGAAGTGGTGGATATCGATGATCCCGATCTGCTGGACACCGTGGAGATCGAATTCATCGATGAGGACACCTTTGAGATCGATGGTACGGCCTTCACCTTCGAGCCTGGGGAGCCCATTGAATTCAATGGCTGGCGGGTGACCATCGATGGCCAGCCCGAGGCCGGCGATACCTTCACCGTGGAAGCCAATAGCGGTGCCACGGGGGATAACCGTAACGCCAACCGTCTCGCGGCCCTGGTGGATGAAGGGGTTCTCGACGGCGGCCAGACCTCCCTGCAGGACGCGGTGGGCGAACTGGTCGCCGATGTGGCGACCAAGACCTCCCAGTCCCAGTCCAACCGGGATGCCCAGCAAACCCTCAGGGATCAGGCTCGGGAGTCGCTGGAATCGGTTTCCGGGGTGAATCTCGATGAAGAGGCGGCGAATCTCATGCGTTTCCAGCAGGCATATCAGGCTTCGGCGCAATCCATCCGGGTGGCTGATACGGTGTTTCAGTCCCTGCTTAGCGCGGTAGGGAGGTAAACACTGATGAGAGTGTCAACGAGCTGGTTTAATCTGAATGCGACTCTGCAAATGCAGAATCAGCAGTCGCAACTGGCTAAAACCCAGGAGCAGGTGGCCAGCGGCAAACGTATTGTCCGACCCTCCGATGACCCCATCGGCTCGGTCCAGGCCCTGGAGCTGGGGCGTGCCCTGCAGAAGAACGAGCAGTTTGACCGCAATGCGACCATCGCCCAGAACCGCCTCCAGACTCAGGAGAGCACCCTGACGGAGGTAGGGGACATTCTTCAGCGGGCCCGTGAGCTCACCGTGCAGGGGGGCAATGGCAGCCAGGGCAACGACAGCCGCCAGTTCATCGCCAATGAGCTGCGGGAGCTGCGCCAGTCCCTGATTGATTTGGCCAATACCAAGGATTCCAGCGACAATTTCATTTTCGCCGGCTATCGCGGCGGCACCCAGCCTTTTTCCCCGACCCCGGATGGCGTGACTTATAACGGCGATGAGGGCCAGCGCACGCTGCAGATTGGGCCCAATCGTTTTGTCACCGATGGCAACCCGGGCTCGGAAGTCTTCATGCGTATTCGCGAGGGCAATGGGACTTTCAAGGTCGAGGCGGGTGAAGATAATCAGGGCACCGGTGTCATCAAGAACAGCAGTATCCGCGACCTCCAGGACTGGACGGGGGACAGTTACGAAATCGAGATCCTCGCCGATGGCGAGTACGAGGTCCGTGATTCGGTCGGTGACGTGGTGGAGACGGGCGTGTTCGCCTCCGGCGAGACCATTGGCTTTTCCGGTATCGAGTTCATCATCGATGGCAATCCGGAAGAGGGCGATCTCTTTGAAGTCACCCCCAGCCGGAATAGCAGTATTTTCAATACCTTTGATCGCCTGATCGATGCCTTTGAAACGCCGGTTAGTAACTCCCGCGACCGGACGCGGCAGCTCAACGAGATCAACCGCTCCCTGGATGATACCGATCAGGCCATTTCGCGGATGCTGGAGGTTCGTTCGGAAACCGGCGCCCGCCTGAAGGCCGTGGAAGACCAGATGTCGGTCAATGACGGGGCTCGCCTGGACCTGGAAACCACCAAATCCGGCATAGAAGATCTCGACTATGCCGAAGCCATCACCCGCCTCAACCAGCAGCAGGTGGGGCTCCAGGCTGCCCAGCAGGCCTATGTACGGGTCCAGGGCCTGAGCCTGTTCAACTTCATGTGATCCAAGGAGCAGAACCCGGGCCTCAGGAATGGCACCGTGGGAGCGGATTCATCCGCGATTTCAATCCCAAACCTGTCACACCGCTGTATCGCGCCCCCCAGGGCCCAGAAAACCGCCCCCGCAGCCGCCCATCCCGCTCCCTGCACCGTTCGTCGCCCGTTATGGAAAATTCCCCCCGGGCCCTAAAGTCTCCTCCCCTCCCGCCGTTAAGCCCACTGACAGCGCCGCAATTGTCCCATCGACCCAGAGGACCCGGCGTTGGGCATGAAGCCCGAGGTCTCACTCGGACAACTTCAGAAACGGCAAATTAGGAGTATGACTTATGAGCATGGGTTCGGTTATTAACACCAACATCATGTCGCTCAACGCCCAGCGGAACCTGTCTTCCTCCCAGGGCGCTCTGGCGACTTCCCTTGAGCGGCTCTCGTCCGGTCTGCGCATCAACAGCGCCAAGGACGATGCGGCCGGCCTGGCCATTTCCGAGCGTTTCACCGCTCAGATCAACGGTCAGAACCAGGCCATCCGGAATTCCAACGATGGCATTTCCTTCGCCCAGACCGCCGAGGGTGCGCTGGAAGAGGTCTCCAACCTCATGCAGCGTGTCCGCGAACTGGCTGTGCAGTCCGCCAATGACACCAACTCCGCCTCCGATCGGGAAGCCCTGAACCAGGAGGTTGAACAGGCTGTGGCCGAGATTCAGCGGATTGCCGAATCCACCCAGTTCAATGATCAGAACGTCCTGGACGGCACCCTCTCCGACCTGGTCTTCCAGGTGGGCGCCAACCGCGGTCAGACCATTTCCGTGGATGGTGTGGATTCCCGCACCGATCAGCTTGGTCTGCAGGTCTTCGGTGATCAGGAGGGCGTCAACACCAGCGACCTGGCCGATGTGGCTGGTGGTGATCGCACCATCACGATTGGTGACGATTCCATCGATCTTTCCGGGGCCGGTGACGACCTCTCTGCCATCGTTGACGCCATTAATGCCGAGGGCCTGTCCGGTGTTTCGGCTGAACAGGCTGAGTTCACCGAGACGGCCGAGATGACGGTGGGCTCGATTGAAGCCGCTTCGGATGGCGCTGGCGGATTAGAGGAAGTTTCCTTCGAATTCGATATTGGTAGCGCAACGATTTCGGTGGAAGCCGGCACTACCGGTGATTTCGGTGGAACGGCCTTGGCTATCGCGGTCGAAGAGGCCGTCAATGATGCCGACATTGGTGTGACCGTCGAGCGCGACGGGGACAGCCTGGTCTTCCGCAATGAAGACGGCGAGAATATCGAATTCTCCAACATGAGCATCACCAATGCGGCCACCGGCGTCAATACCGATGACCTGAGCGTGGTCTTCGGCGATGTCATGGGCGTGGGCGATGCCATCTCCAGCGTCACCACCGTTGCCACCACCGGCACCCTGGCTGTTAGCTCCCAGATTTCGGCGACCTCTGACAGCCAAGACCTGGTGTTCGAGCTGGAAGTGGCCGGGTTCAGCAACGTGGAAGTCACTGTATCATCCAGTGATATCTCTGCTACGGGCAACGCAGTGGATCAGGATGCCCTCGGTAATGCCATCGCAGCGGGACTGGATGGTCTGGCTGGCATTACCGCCGCTTACAGCGCCACAAGTAACGAGATTTCGGTGACCCGCGCTGATGGTGATGACTTCACGATCGAGGGAGTCACCAATGCTACCAACATCGCCAGTCTTGATCTCAATGATCTGTTTGGTCAGCCGGGGCCCATCGAGTTTGATAACGGTACTGTGGGTCAAGCATCCGGCGTAGAGGCCATCACCTCTGCCACCTTCCAGGCTGGCTTCGAGATTGAAGTTCGGGATCTGGATGCTGAAATCTCTGGTGATGCCGAGTTCCTGCAAGCCATTGGTCTTCAGGACTCTGACGGCGACAACATCAGCCAGAGCCTGGATGTGGCCAACCTCAGCGTGCTGAGCCGGGCTGAAGCCTCGGATGCCATTCGCACCGCGGATGCGGCTCTGCAGCAGGTTTCTGGCTTGCGCTCCGAGCTGGGTGCGGTCCAGAACCGCTTCGAGGCGACCATTGCCAACCTGAGCATCGGCTCAGAAAACCTGACCGCCGCCCGTTCGCGGATTCAGGACACGGACTTCGCCGCCGAAACGGCCGAACTGACCCGTGCCCAGATTCTGCAGCAGGCCGGTACCTCCATCCTGTCGCAGGCCAATGCCGTCCCGCAGACGGTCCTGGGTCTGCTGCAGTAATGGCGGCATAGAGGTACAGTCCAATGACCTTCAATGGTCATCAGGAGGAGCGGGCAGGGTCGCAAGACCCTGTCCGCTTTGGCCGTTGCAGCCCGTTAACATGGCCGGCTGCAATGGCGGGGCTGCGGCCCAAGGGAGGAGGACACCATGTCTTACGAGATTGATGGTGCTCGCCTGAGCCAGGCTCTCGGTTCTCGAGGCGGCAATGCCTTGCCGTCCCTGTCTCGAAACGGCAATCAGGCCGGCAATACTATGCGCGACCTGAAGTCGGATGATCTGGAACGAGGCCGGGAACTGGATGGTCAGGATAGACAGGCCCTGGCTGATCGGGCGGCAAAGGAGCTACAGAATATTCAGACCCTGTTTCGCCCGGAACTGGAGTTCAAGGTGGATGATGTCTCGGGCAGAACCGTGATAACCGTCTACAATCCGGAGACGGAGGAAGTGATTCGCCAGATTCCGCCCGAGGAGGCAGTGCGTCTGGCACATCTCTTGCAGGAACTGGGATCGAACGGTGACCTGTCTGAGATCAGCCTGATTAGGACACGCGCCTGAGGTGCTAGGAGGTATTATGCCCGCCATTACCAGCATGGGCATCGGTTCCGGTCTGGATATTCGCGGACTCGTGGATGATCTGGTGGAGGCTGAGCGGGCCCCCACACAGAACCGTATCGACCGCAATGCCGAGCGGGCCCAGGATCAGCTCTCGGCCATGGGCACCCTGAAAGGGCTCATCAGCCAGATGCAGGACGGGCTGAGTGATCTCAGAAGTCGGTCCGCCTTCCAGAGCCGCACGGCGGAGAGCAGTGCCGAGGACGTGTTCACCGTTTCGGCAACCCGCCAGGCTGTGGAAGGCGCCTTTACGGTGCAGGTAGAGGAACTGGCTCAGTCGCATCGGATCGCTTCGCGTGAATTTGCAGATGGCGCCGGGACGGAGATGGGCAGTGGCACGCTCACTCTGAGTCTGGGCAATGACAGCTTCCAGTTGGCGGTGCCGGAGGGTGCTGACAGCCTCGCCCAGATTCGGGATGCCATCAACGTGGCGCCGGACAATCCCGGCATCACCGCGTCCATCATCAATACGGCAGAAGGGGCCCGACTGACCCTGACATCTCAGGAAACGGGCGCCGACAATGTCATTTCCGTCAGTGTCGATGCCGATCAGGGCGGCAGCCCGCTGGAAGATCTGGCCTTTGATCCTAGCCTGGATCCGGAAGATAACCCCATGAGCCAGGTAAGGGAAGCCCAGGATGCCCTGGTCTTCATCGATGACTTCGCGGTAACCAGCAGCAACAACACCCTGGACGGCGTCATCGACGGCGTGACTTTGAATCTGAGGGACTCAGATCCCGGTGAGGTGCATAACCTGGTGATTGCCGAGGACCGGGCCCAGGGGCGGGAGTCTGTCGAGCAGTTCGTGGCAAGTTATAATGAACTGATCAGCCAGATCCGGGCATTGGCCGATGCCGACCCGGAGGAGGGCACCAGCGGGCCCCTGACCGGGGATTCCACGGCGAGAACCCTGGTCAGCCAGATGCGCAATGCCATCAACAGTTCGGTGGATACCGGGGCGGATTTTTCCTCGCTGGCCGGCCTGGGCATTGTCACCCGGGATGACGGCACGCTGGAGATCAATGACGAGCGCCTGGATGAAGCCATCAGCAATAACTACGATGCGGTGGGCAATCTCTTTGCGGGCGAGGGTGGCCTGGCCAATGCGGTGGATACCGTCGCCAGAAGCTACACCCAATCCGGCGGGATTCTGGATAGCCGCTCCCGCTCCCTGGAAAACCGTTTGCAGGATCTGGGTAACCAGCAGGAAAGGCTGGATCGACGGATGGCCCGGGTGGAGTCCCGCTACATCAGTCAGTTCACGGCCATGGATCAGCTTGTGGCCCAACTCCAGGAAACCTCCAGCTTTCTCGATCAGCAGTTGGGTAATTTGCCCTTCAATAACCGATAACCCTTGAGGTGAACGATGTATAACGTCTCTCGAAATGCTGCATTGACTGCCTACCGTGAGATGAGTGTCCAGGGCGGGGTGGATGAAGCCAATCCCTATCGCCTGATCCAGATGCTGATGGAAGGGGCCCTGGATCGCATCTATCAGGCTCAGGGCTGTCTGGAGCGTGGTGAAGTGGGTCCCAAGGGTGAGCAGATCGGTCGGGCCGTGAATATCATTGACAGCCTGCGCGCCATGCTGGACCACAGCCATAATCCGGAACTGTCCGAGCGCCTGGAACAGCTCTACGACTACATGTGCCGTCGCCTCACCGAAGCCAATCTGTACAATGATATGGAAAAGCTGGATGAAGTGGCGGGCCTGATGCGCGAGGTCAAGGCCGGCTGGGATGCCATCCCTGATGAGGCCGTCCAGGAGGCCGCCAGTCACAAGCAGGCACCCGCCGCGGTGGAATGATGGATCGTACGCTAATCGACAAATTGCCCCGTGAACGCCGCGAATGCCTGGAGCAGGTGCTTGAGCTCCAGGCGGCAATGACGGCCGCCGTGGAACAAGGGGATTGGGACAAGACCCGCGATCTGGAGAGCCGCAGGGCGCAGGAATTGCGGACGCTTTACGTAGAACCCGGAGACCTGGATGCCGAGTCGGGCGAAGCGCTGGCCGGCATTACCCGTGAGCTGATTGCCGCGGACAAGGCCCTGGTCAACCAGGTGATGGCCATGCGTAGCAAGCTTGACGCGGAACTGTCGGCGGTGCGAAGGGGGCAGAAGGCCGTTGGCGCCTATGCGGATAACCGGCCATGAGCGGCTCCGAGCAGTTCGCAGCGTTTTTTGATGGCCGGGTCAGCTTTCGGTCCCGGATGCCCCTGAAGTGGGTGAGGTTCGAAACGGCCCTTGATGATGGCCAATTGGCTGCCCTGAATGAGCAGAATCTGGCCCTTCTCAGGGCGGTGGCTGCCCTGGAAGAGCGTCATACCGACACCAGTGACACGCAGCAGGTTGCCTTCAGTCCCGAACTTCAACGTCTTGAGGCGAAAGTGGATCTGCTCCTCACCCTGGTGGGCCAGATCCGTTCAGCCGATGGCTTGATACCCCCCAGCCACAGCATTGAGCTGGCCGCCGAAGGGGCGGCCTGGTGGCCGAAAGATGGAGAACAGGACCCAAAGGATGCGGAAGGCATGCTCGAACTGTCCCTGGCCGCCTACGCCACCCAGCCCTTGATTCTGCCTGCCCGTATCCAGGCTCACGGTGAGTGGGAAGGCCGTCCGGCCGTGCTGGGCCAATTCTTCGGCTTGAATGAAACCTGCCTGGATGCCTTGGGAAAATTCGTTTTTCGCCATCACCGGCGGGCCATTGCAGGGGCAAGGCAAGGCTGATTGAGTTCAATTCTGTCGGTAGCGCTCGCCGTATTCTCCCAAGCCCTCAATCATGGGCTCCAGCCACTTTCGGTAGGGGGCGGCCAGGCCGACAAACTGCTCATCCGGGGCTGCTCTTTCCCGGCTATCCACATTGTTGCTGGCCACAACACGCTTTTTCTCAGCAGGCCGGCAAGAATCGTCCCAGGGCAAATCCAGCAATTCGAGTACACGCCGCGTATGCACTTCGGGTTCGCGCACAAAAGATTCATACTCAACGACAAGGCATCGGTCTCCCAAGTTTTCAGCCCAGAAGTCAATCAAAGAGAGCATCATCCGGGTTCTGTGTCCGGTTTCAAACAAGGGGAGTTGGCCATGGGGAAAGCGCGGCATGAATTTTGCGAAATTGGCGAAGGCGAGATCCAGCGGATCCCGCTTGATCAATACAATACGGGATCCAGGCACCGTTGCCCAAAGAAAGCCAGCCCCTCTCAGATTGATGGGGTTCGTGTCTGTTGACCAGGGCTCAGTAACCTCCGAGCTTTGGATGGCCTTCAGATAACGAGCGCCGATAGTGGCTCTTTGCTTGGCGTCGAGCAGCCCCAGGACCTGGCTCATGGTTTTTCCGGTTTTTCTTTCCAATGATAAACCCAGGACTGTAAAGGGAGGTAATTCTCTCTTTGCAGAGACTCGGGGGTGAGCACCGATTGCATACTCGACTAGAGACTTGCCGGATCGTGGCATGCCTAGGATGAAGACCGGGCGGGTAATATTGTCTGAAACAGAGGCAGTTGGCTCATTGTTCAATTTCTCCGCCGGGAAGTTTTTCGTAATACTTGCCACGGACTTTTCTTCTTGTTCGGCGCGATAAGGTCGATTGAATTTTCGGGCAAGTAGGGGCCTTGCTTTTTCGTTGGCGTCAATATAGGCGGTCAGGGCTTTTTCGTGCTCACCTCGCTGGTGGTAGTAGTCTGCCAGCAGGAAATAGCCTTCTGCCAGTTTTTCACCCTCCCAAGTACCATCTCCTGAAAGGTGTTTTTCGAGCCATCGTCCGAAACGCTCGTCGTGGGACGTAAGGCCATAGCCCAGAAGGTGCCTGTAAACGGACAGACTTTGTGGCGCAGAGCTCAGTATTTGTTTGGCAACCAATTCTGCTTCCGATCGCCGACCCAGTTCGCATAATGCTGCCGCCCGGACGGCTCCCATATCCTGGGCGACTTTGGGCAGTGACGACCAGTTATCAGATTGATCGAGCAGCTTCTCGAATTCGGCTGTTTCAAGCATGGCCTGACAAACAGCCAACCTCAGGCCATGATTCTTGGGTGCTAGTTCCAGGGATCGTTCAAGGCATTTCTGACCGGCTTCAAATCTCTGAAAATCCGTCAGTGTCAAACCAAGAAGAAAGTGGCATTCCGGGTCATTAGGGTATTCCTTGGCTAGTTCAGCCGCTGTATTCAAAGCGCGCCGTGTATCCCCGCGGGAACGAAGATCCCGAACTCGTTGTTGTTTCTTCTTGAGCTCGGGGCGTTTTGTTCCATTGACCTGCTTGCGCTGGGCCGAAGCCTGGTCTCGACTCATGCTGGTTGGCTCCAAGGTCGGTTTGCTGTCCTTACAGACTGGACAGGCTTACAAGTTATCCTGCGGATAGTATCTCCTGCAAGCAAATCTAGTGCCAAGCCAGGGTGGCAATATTCGGGCACCGCCTGCCGGTAAATCGACACCATCTGTTCTCAAAACTGGCAAAAAAACATCACCTGACATATTCTCGACATATCGACAATTCAAAGCAAAGCTAAGCCGTTCTTAGGGAGCCCGCCGGATGATTGAGTCGCAGATTCTGGTGCTCGAAAAAGACGAACACCGTGCCCGCGCCCTGGAGGCCGTTCTGGGGGCGGTAGACATGCCCCCGGCGGTGGTTACGGATGGCAAGGAGCCTGACCTGAGCCCGGATGGGGGCTGGCAGGCCGTGGTGGTGGGGGAGTTGCCGGCGGCTACCGAGTTGGATGCCCTGAAGAAACTGGGTAAGCGGGTGCCGCTGGTGGCACTGGTCCAGGAGGATGGCGGGCTGATTAGCGATGAAATGGCGGACCACGCCTGTTGCCATCTCAATTATCCGGTCAAGCATGCCGAGCTTACCGAAGCCCTGCGGCGGGTGGAGGAATTCCAGGATGCCCTCAGTCGAAGCAAGGCCCGCCGCCCGGCCGGCCATTCCGAGCCCATTCGCCGGGTTCGCTCCCTGATCGAGCAGGTGGCCCCCTTTGACACCAATGTGTTGATTACCGGGGAGTCGGGCACGGGCAAGGAAGTGGTCGCCCGGGAGGTGCATGGGGCCTCGAGCCGCGCCAATGCGCCTTTCGTGCCGGTCAACTGTGGTGCCATTCCGGGTGAGCTGCTGGAGTCTGAGCTGTTCGGCCATGAGAAAGGGGCGTTCACGGGGGCGATTACTGCCCGCAAGGGGCGTTTCGAGATTGCCGAGGGTGGCACCCTGTTTCTGGACGAAATCGGTGACATGCCCCAGCCCATGCAGGTCAAGCTGCTTCGGGTCCTTCAGGAACGGACCTTCGAGCGGGTGGGCAGCAATCGACCCATTGAGTGCAATGTGCGCATCATTGCCGCCACCCACCAGAAGCTGGAATCGATGATCGCGGAGGGGGATTTCCGCGAGGATCTCTATTACCGGCTCAACGTGTTCCCCATCGAAATGCCGCCGCTGCGGGAGCGCAATGAAGACCTCCCCGAGCTGGTACGGTTGATGAGCGCCAATATTCGGGATCAGGGCCGCCCCGGGCTACGGCTTAGCCGTAGGGCCATGGCCGCCCTCTGTGCCTATGACTGGCCCGGCAATGTCCGTGAGTTGGCCAATCTGCTTGAGCGTCTGGCAATCATCAAGCCCGGTGGCATCATCGATCTGGAGGACCTGCCCGGTCGCTATGGGGCGGATCCCGGTGATCCGGACAATCTCCCCGAGTGGGAGGAGCCGCAAGAGCAGACGGAAGACGCCACCGTCAATGGCGCCTCGGCAGCAGATCCCATGCAACTGCCGGAAGAGGGGCTGGACCTCAGAGAACACATCGCCGAGATGGAACAGAGCCTGATCCGCCAGGCCCTGGAGCGCACCGACGGAGTGGTGGCCCGGGCCGCCCGCCTGCTGAAAATGCGACGAACCACCCTGGTTGAGAAGCTGCGCAAATACGGTCTGCAGCCGGAATCCTGAAATAAAGGAGCAAGGAGCAAAACCGGTACCTGTCCTTGGCGCCGTGGGAGCGGATTCATCCGCGATGACAATCCTCCGCCTGGCACGCTGACATTCAATACCCACCCCGTCGGGAAACCGACATACCCCGCGCAGATTGGTCGAAAGACATCCCAAGTCTCGGTTTTAGCGAAAAATAAAAAGTCGGCACGGCAATTGCAAAAGCCTCCCTCGGAGCGAACTGTCAATTCCCCGACGGAGCCGATGTCGTGAGTCGATCGTCCCTGAAGCAGCACGATTCAGAGCGGATGGAGGAGCTGGAGCAGGCCTTCGAGGGGTTTACCCGCACCTCGCGGCAGCTCTCCGAGTCCTATGCAGAACTGGAAACCCAGGTCAGTTCCCTCAGTCAGGAACTGGCGGCGGCCCGTGATGCCCGTTTGCGGGAGCTGGCGGAGAAGGAGCGAATCGGGCGGCGCCTGGAGCAGCTCCTTGAAGCATTGCCCGGCGGTGTGATCGTGATCGATGGGGAAGGCCGGGTCCGTGACGCCAATCCCGCCGCCGAGTCCCTGCTGGGCCGTCCGCTGGAAGGAGAGCGCTGGGAAACGGTTCGTGACCGATCCTTCACCGGCGAGTTGCGCAGCACCGGCGAGGTCCAGTTGAGAACGGGGCGGCGTGTTTCCATCTCCCAGCGCAGTCTGGAGGCGGAGCAGGGGCGGATCGTGCTGTTCACCGATGTCTCGGAGACACGGGCCCTGCAGGAGTTGGTGGACCGCCATCAGCGTCTGTCGGCCATGGGCGAAATGGCCGCCCGTCTGGCTCATCAGATCCGTACGCCGCTATCGGCCGCCCTGCTCTATGCCGGGCAACTGGAAACTGGCCGGCTCGGCGATGAGGCCCTGCCGCGGATCGGCGGTCGCCTGGCCGGGCGTCTGCGCCAGATCGAGGGCATGATTGGCGATATGTTGATGTTTGCCGGCGGTGGACGGCGCGATGACGAGGTCCTGGGTGTGGACGAGCTGTTTGCCGAGGCCTCGGGGCAGATCATGGCACGCTGGCGCGGCCGAATTCAGTTGGCCGTGGAAGGCGGTCGGGGTCTGAACATCGAAGGCAGCCGGGCTGCCTTGCTCGGGGCATTGACCAATCTGCTCAATAACGCGGCGGAGGCGGTGCAGCCTCAGGCACAGTCGGATCGCCAGGTGCGACTGAAGGCGGAGCGGCAACAGGAACGCATTCTCATCCGGGTAAGGGACAACGGCCCGGGCATTCCCACCGAGATCAGAGAACAGATTTTCGAGCCCTTTTTTACCACCCGCCCCCAGGGGACGGGCCTGGGTCTGGCGGTGGTTCGCTCGGTGGTGGAGGCCCATCGAGGTGAATTGATGGTCGGCACGCCCCGCAAGGGGGGCGTCGAATTTCTGCTCAGTCTGCCGGAGGCGGCCGATGGCCGGCGGCGAGCCAATCCCAGACACTGACAACTACGGGAGAGCAGCCAATGAGCGAGCTTCCGATTCTGGTAGTGGAAGATGACGCCGATCTGCGCGAGGCCATTGTCGAGACACTGATGGCTCACGGGCTGACCGTGATTGAGGCGGCGGACGGCGAAACGGCCATCGAGGCCATGGGGCGACAGCCGGTGGGCATGGTGGTTACCGATGTGCAGATGGCACCCATGGACGGTCGCGCCCTGTTGGCCCATGTACGCAGCCACCATCCGGAACTGCCGGTGGTGATGATGACGGCCTACGGCACGGTCGAGCAGGCCGTCGATGCCATGCGTGGCGGCGCCACGGACTATCTGATGAAGCCCTTCGAGGCCGAGGGACTGGTGGAGATGGTTGAGCGCCATCGACTCCAGCCTGAAGCGGACGGCGGCCCGGTGGCCGAAGACCCTGCCAGCCTTCGGGTGCTGGAGCTGGCCCGGCGGGTGGCGGACAGTGAGGCCACGGTCCTGCTCTGTGGTGAGAGCGGTACCGGCAAGGAAGTCTATGCCCGATATGTCCACGACTGCTCGCCCCGCCGCGACCAGGCCTTTGTCGCCATCAACTGCGCGGCCATCCCGGAAAACATGCTGGAGGCCGTGCTGTTTGGCTACGAGAAGGGGGCCTTTACCGGTGCCCAGGCCGCCCACCCCGGCAAGTTCGAGCAGGCTCAGGGTGGCACCCTGCTGCTTGACGAGATTTCCGAAATGGACCTGTCCCTGCAGGCAAAACTGCTGCGCGTGCTTCAGGAGCGGGAAGTGGAACGCCTCGGCGGTCGGCGGACCATTGAACTGGACGTCAGGGTCATTGCCACCACCAACCGGGATCTCGCCGCGGCAGTCCGCGAGGGACAGTTCCGGGAAGATCTCTACTACCGCCTGAATGTCTTCCCGGTGCGTCTGCCGCCGCTGCGGGAGCGGCTGGATGACATTCCGGCGCTGGCCAGGCATCTGCTCCAGCGTCACTGTCGCGGCGAACGGCCCGCGCCGGCTCTGAGCGGAACCGCGGAGGCCCGTCTTCTGGCCCATGCCTGGCCCGGCAACATCCAGGAGCTGGATAACGTCATGCAGCGTGCCCTGATTCTGGCGGACGGGGACACCATCGGCGCGGAGGCCCTGCATTTCGAGCCCGGGGCCGATATGCCGGTGAGCGCTGGCAGTGGCGAAATGTCGCCCCCTGTTTCCGGCGAGCCTGCACCTTCAGCTGCCGCCGGATCAAATGGTCTGGATGATGCCCTCAAACAAAGGGAGTATCGTCTGATCGTCGATGCCTTGCGTTCCGAGGGCGGTTCCCGCAAGCAGGCCGCCGCCCGTCTGGGCATCAGTCCGCGGACCCTACGCTACAAAATGGCCCGATTGCGGGAAGCCGGCATTGAGCTGCCGAGGGATCTTGGCGCGAAACTTGCTTAGCTATTGATCGAGTAGTCGATTGGTGTCGATTTGTCGGCGCCGGTGGAAGAGGCGAGGTGGATAATGAACGATCCGCATATCGAAAGTGTGTTGCAGCAGATGCGCCAGCTCTCGACCGAGGCGGGCGGCCCCCATGGTCCCCAGCGGGAGGCGAGCAGCGAGGGGCCCAATTTCGGTGAAATGCTCAAGGCCTCCATTGATCAGGTCAACGAGACCCAACAGGCGGCGGGCAAGCTGGCGGACGCCTTTTCCAGCGGCGACAAGGAAGTGGAGCTCACCGAGGTGATGCTGGCCCTGCAGAAGGCGGATGTGAGCTTCCAGGCCATGTCGGAGGTCCGCAATCGTCTGGTAGAGGCCTACCAGGAAATCATGCGGATGCAGATCTGATCCGACTGGGCTCGAAATAGCAGTAGACACTGATTCAGGGGACGGAGCAAATGGCGGCACAGGCACCGGAAGGCGCTAGCAATCTCCCGGCGGAACAGGCACCCCGCGAAGAGCGGCGTGAGGAATCCCGGAGCACGGCTCTGCAGATTCAGAATATGCTGAATAGCGATGCCGGGCGCCAGATGGGCATGGTCATCGGCCTGGCGGCGGCGGTGGCCATTGCCGTGGTGGTGTTCCTCTGGTCCCAGTCACCCGGTCATCGAACGCTTTACGGCGATCTGGATCAGCAGGATGCCTCCCAGGTCGTGCAGTCGCTGGAAGAGGCGGGTATTCCCTATCGATTGAACCGGACTACCGGCGCGGTGGAGGTTCCCGAGGGTGAGCTGCATCGGGCCCGTTTGCATCTGGCCGCCGAAGGACTGCCGCGCGGGGCGGGCACCGGGTTCGAGATGATGGACGAAGAGACCGGCTTCGGGGTCAGTCAGTTCATGGAGCGGGCCCGCTATCACAGCGCCCTGCAGACCGAGCTGGCCCGGACCATCAACAGCCTGGATGCGGTGAGAAGTGCCCGGGTTCATCTGGCCATTCCCGAGGACACGGTGTTCGTGCGCAATCGCCGTCAGCCTTCGGCTTCGGTCTTCATCAATCTCTATCGCGGTCGCAGCCTGAGCGAGTCACAGGTCTCGTCCATCGTTCACATGGTGTCTTCCAGTATCACCGACATGCCCGCCGAGCAGGTGACCGTGGTGGATCAGCGTGGTCGTCTACTCTCCGACCAGGGGCGGGATCAGCTCGGCGCCGACACCCGTGAGCAATTCGACCATGCGCGTCGTCTGGAGCGGGCCTATGTCGAGCGCATTGAGGATATCCTCACCCCCATTCTCGGCCCCAACCGGGTTCGTGCCCAGGTGGCGGCGGATCTTGACTTTACCCGATTCGAGGAGAGCCGCGAGACCTTTGACCCGGACACCACGGCCGTTCGCAGCGAGCAGGAAAGCGAAGATCCACAGCCGGGTGCCCGAGGCCGTGGCGTGCCCGGGGCGCTGACCAATCAGCCGCCGGGGCTGATCGACGAGGAGGATCTCGAGGTCGAAGCCGAACAAGCCGGCATCCCCACCCCGGTGGCGCGCCGAATTATCCGCAACTATGAGGTGGATCGCAGTGTCTCACACAGTGTTCAGGCCCTGGGTACGATCCAGCGCTTGTCCGTGGCCGTGGTGGTCGATGAGCGTGAGGCCGTGGACGACGCCGGCGAGCCGGTGAAGGAGCCGCTGAGCGAGGAGGAGCTTGCCCGCATCGAGAATCTGGTGCGAGAGGCGGTCGGTTTTACCGAGGCGCGTGGCGACACCGTCAGTGTGGTGAATCAGGCCTTCATCGAGCAGGAGGTGGATGAGCCGGAGACGCTGTCCTTCTGGGACCGAAGCTGGTTCCGGGATCTCATGCGTCAGTTGGTGGGCGCCCTGCTGGTGCTGGTGGTGATTTTCGGGGTGCTGCGGCCGGGGATTCGCAGCCTGGCTGCCGGTCGCGGCCAGCAGCGGCAACCGGTGCCAGCCGGCCCCGGGCCTGAGTCGCCTGCGCAAGCGCCCGCTGCCCGCCAGGGAGCCATGGAGTCTGGAGCGGAAACGCCATTCCAATTGTCGAAGCCGGAAGACTATGATGCGAAAGTGAAGGCGGCCAAGGGCCTGGTTGAAGAGGATCCCAAGCGGGTGGCCCAGGTTGTGCGCAACTGGGTTAAGGAATAGGGGTGGAAGCAATGGCGGTGGGAAGAATGGACGGACCAGAGCGGGCAGCAGTGTTGCTCATGAGTCTTGGCGAAGATGAGGCGGCCAAGGTCATGAAGCATATGAATGCGCGCGAGGTACAGAAGGTGGGGGCGGCGATGGCTTCCCTCAGCAACATCACCACCGAACAGGCCAGCGGCGTTCTGGATGATTTCATCAGTGAAGCCGGAGAGCAGACCTCTCTCGGAGTGGGTGCGGACGAGTATCTGCGCAAGACTCTGATCAATGCATTGGGCGAGGACAAGGCCAATAGCCTGATGGACCGAATTGTCGTGGGCGGCAGCACTCAGGGATTGGATGCCCTCAAGTGGATGGATGCCCGGGCGGTGGCGGAGATTATTCGCCTTGAACATCCCCAGATCATTGCGATTGTGCTGTCCCATCTCGACAGTGACCAGGCGGCGGAAGTCCTGGGTCAGCTATCGGATCGCATTCGTCCTGATGTGATTATGCGGATTGCCAGCCTGGATGGTATTCAGCCCTCGGCCATTCGTGAGCTCGACAACATCATGGAAAAACAGTTTTCCGGTAACTCGAATATCAAGTCCTCGGAAGTCGGTGGTGCCAAGGTGGCCGCCGACATGCTCAATTTCCTGGATAGCTCCGACGAAGAGGCAATCATGGAAATCGTTCGCGAGCATGATGAAGTGCTCGGCGACAAGATTCAGGAACTGATGTTTGTCTTCGATAATCTGGTGGATGTGGACGACCGGGGTATGCAGCAGTTGCTGCGTGAGGTGGCTTCCGATCAGTTGAGTACCGCCATGAAGGGCGCTTCACCGGATGTGCAGGACAAGATTTTCCGAAATATGTCACGGCGTGCCGCTGAAATGCTCAAGGAAGATATTGAGGCCATGGGCCCGGTCAAGCTGAGTGACGTTGAGTCGGCGCAGAAGGAGATTCTGGCGACGGCCAGGGCCCTGGCCGATTCCGGTCGCATCAGTCTGGGTGGCAAGGGGGATGAGTATGTCTGAGGCCCCGGATGGACCGGCTGACTGGCGCCGCTGGGAGGCGCCCACCGTTGGTGCCCGGCGGGAGCCGAAACCCGCACCCACCAAGTCCGCCCGTGCCCAGAGCCGTCCCGAGAAGCCTGGCAAGGCTCGCAGATCCAGAAGTGAAAAAAGCGCGGGGCCGGTTACTGCGGCCGAAATTGAATCCATTCAGGAGGCCGCTTATCAGGAAGCCTGGGAGAAAGGACACGAGGAAGGCCTGAAGGCTGGTCGCTCGGCCGCCAGAGACAAGGCTAATCACCTGGAGAAGGTGCTTGATGCCCTGGCGGAGCCACTGGCGGCCGTGGATGAACAGGTGGAGCAGGAGCTCTCAGACCTTGCCTGCCTTATCGCCAGACAGATTATCCGAAGGGAATTGAAGACCGATCCCGGTCAGATCGTGGCCGTGGTTCGAGAAGCGGTCCAGGCCCTGCCCAGTAGCGAAAGGCAGGTACGGGTACAACTCCACCCCGAGGATGCCCGGCTGCTGCGGGAGTTGATCGGCAGTGGTCGCGGTGATTCCCGCTGGGAGTTGGTTGAGGACCCGAGCATCAGCCGTGGTGGTTGCCTTGTGTCCGACCGAAACAGTCGCGTGGATTTGCGTCTGGAGCAGCAAGTTGGGCGGGTCCTGGCGGGGATGCTGGGAGAGGAAAGAACACTGCCCGACATGGGGGAATTCGATTCGGTCGAAATGACCGAGGAGCAGCCGGAGCAGGCCGAGAAACCCGACATGCAGTCGTCCTCGGGCGAGGATGATGGCGATGACGCCGGGGAGTCAGCTGATGACCGAAGCGACTGAATCCATCCAACTGCGAAGGCGCGAGCAGTGGCTTGAGCGATTTGCGCACTACCGTGAACGGCTGACTCGGCAGGACTGGAACCCCCTAGTTGAAGGCGTTCTGCGTCGTGTTGTGGGGCTGACCATCGAGGCGGTGGGCTGTCGCGCCCCGGTGGGATCCCATTGCCGGGTGGAGACCGCCGACGGTGGCTTCATTGATGCGGAAGTGGTCGGTTTTTCCGAGGACTCGGTCTTTCTGATGCCCACGGGAGAACTGGCCGGACTGGTCCCCAATGCCCGTGTGATCCCCACCGGCAAGACCTCCCGGGTCCCCGTGGGTGATGGCTTGCTGGGCCGTGTCCTCGATGGCACCGGTCGTCCCCTGGATGGAAATGGCCCCCTGGAGACCTCGGAAGAAGTCTCCATGACCGGCCGCATGATCAACCCGCTGGCAAGACAGCCCATTGATGAGCCCCTGGATGTGGGGATCCGCAGCATCAATTCCCTGCTGACGGTGGGCCGTGGCCAGCGCATGGGCCTGTTTGCCGGCAGCGGCGTGGGCAAGAGTGTGTTGCTGGGCATGATGACCCGATTCACCGAAGCGGATGTCATTGTGGTTGGCCTGATCGGCGAGCGTGGCAGGGAAGTTAATGAATTCGTTCAGGAAACCCTTGGCGAGGAAGGGATGCGTCGAGCGGTTGTGGTGGCGACCCCGGCGGACAATCCCCCATTGATGCGCCTGCAGGGTGCCTGGCTGTCGACCCGGATTGCAGAGCATTTCCGGGATCGTGGTCGCAAGGTCCTGTTGTTGATGGATTCCCTCACCCGCTTTGCCCAGGCACAGCGGGAAGTGGCCCTGTCCATTGGTGAGCCGCCGGCAACCAAGGGCTACCCCCCGTCGGTCTTTGCCAAGCTGCCCCAATTGGTGGAGCGGGCAGGTAACGGCGATCAGGGAGAAGGCTCCATCACGGCCTTTTATACCGTCTTGGTTGAAGGCGATGATCAGACCGATCCGGTGGCGGACTCGGCCCGAGCTATACTTGATGGGCATGTGGTGTTGTCTCGGGCGGTGGCTGAGTCCGGACTCTATCCGGCGATCGATGTTGAGGCCTCGGTATCCCGCGCCATGACCGCGATTACCGATGAAGCGCAGCAGGAGCAGGTCAAACGCTTTCGTCAGTATTACAGCCTGTATCGCCAGAACCAGGATCTGATCAGTGTCGGGGCATACAAGCGGGGCAGTGACCCCAGGCTGGATGAAGCCGTTGGCTATTGGCCTCGTATCCAGGAGTTTCTCCGACAGGGGATGAATGAAAGGGTTTCCTTCGAGGGCAGTCTGGCCGCCCTCAAGCAATTGCACTCCCAGCCATCCGAGCCCAAGACGGGGCAGCAGAGCGTTCGGCGAGAGGCGGAATCAGGTGCACGGCCTCAGCCCCGGCAGGCGGCAAAGGCCTACTCAGGTGCGGCTGAATGAGCCTTCTCACGGTGCCGGATAAGCGATTGGAGCGAAGCGCATCATGACCAGGAAGAAGCGGTCTCAACGGTTGAAACCGGTACAGAAGCTGGCGGGGCAGGGTGAGAAAGATGCTTCCCGCGCCCTGGGGCAAAGTCAGCAAGCCCTGGCGGAACAGGAAGCCCGCCTGGAACAGCTTCGCAGTTATCGGGAAGAGTACCGACAGATGTTCGAGGGAAAGGACCGCGCGGTGGATCCACGGCGGCTTCGGGATGAGCGGGCCTTTCTTGCCCGCCTTGATGAAGTCATCCGCCAGCAGGAGGGCGTTGTCCAGTCCAATATGGCGGAATTTGAGGACAAGCGGGAAGGTTGGATTGAAGCCCGATCTCGGGTCAATGCCCTAGACCGGGCTGCGGAGCGGTATCGCTCAGGTGAGCAGCGTGAACAGGACAAGCGAGAGCAACGGGACCAGGATGAGCTCGCCGGACGTCGTTCGCAGGATTGAACTGGCACGGATTCTGCTGCATCTGCTTCAACATGGGGCCAACTTTCAGGAGAGCGTTTCGTGGAGCAGATGCTGCTAAACCTGTTTTCCGGTGGTGCAAGTGAAGCGAGTGATAAATCCAAGCGCCTGATTTCCTTGCTTTCCGAGGGGTTGCCCTCTGAGCTGGATGAAGACGGACTGCTGGAATTCGCAGACTTGCTGGATTCCAGGCTGCGCCAGGGCGAGGGACAGGGCGGCAAGCTTGTCTCCTTGTTTGCCGGGACGACCGGAAAAAGCGGCAATGAGCTGCCGGAACAGGGGCGAGGCGCGGGTGCCGAAAGGCAGGCCCTTCAGCTGGCCTTCCTGTTGAGACTGGGGGCCGCTTCCGGCGTCGGCGGGGCAGGTCCGGGTGGCGAGGTCGATAGTCTGACTGTATCCACCCGTGATCGTCTCATGGCAGGGATCAGTGAATTCGAGCGCTTGCTTGGTGACGCTCGGGGGAGCGGTGACCGCAGCCCGGGGAGTCTGGTGCTGCCAGAAGGACTTCGCATGCGGTTGTCAAACCTTGCCGCCCAACTGGAAGGGGGGCAGACAGAATCTCGATTGGCCGCCAGCAGAGACAATCGTGAGGCTGCCGCCCAGCCACGACTGACTCAGGCAGCGACACCGCAGCAATTGGCCGCCCTGGCGTCAACCGCCTCCCAGAGTGGTGATGTCTCCAGCCTGAACCGCATGCCTCCCATTCAGGCGCCGCTTGGCAGCCAGGCTTGGGGCGATGCGCTTCAGCAGCGCATCGTGATGATGGCCGGGCAGGGCATGGACCGGGCCGAAATCAAGCTTCATCCGCCCCATCTTGGGCCATTGGATATACGAATCGCCGTCACTCAGGAGCAGACCTCACTGATCCTGTCCAGCCATAACGCCTCGACCCGGGATGCCCTGGAGCAGGCCCTGCCTCGATTGCGGGACATGCTGCAGGAGCAAGGTCTTGAGATGGGAGAGGCGGAAGTTCGCGATGGCCGGGCCGAGGATGGCGATGAGCGCTCTCAGGGTGAGGCCAGGGGTCGTACCCCCCAGGGCCGGGAGGAGGGGCATCCCGATGAGCATGCTGCCGCCGTTGAGGTCGAGATGCGACTGCTGGACGAATACGTTTAGCAGCCGCTGGTCAGTGCCGCTCGGAGATTGGATGGATTGATCCCCCCGGTTTTCCGTAGCCTGATTTCCAACGTGACACCGATTTCCTTCCGCTACTCAGTCGAATTCGTCGGTGAGTCCGGCCATCTCTTTGGTGATGACGGCTGTCCCCTTCCCGCCTGCCTGCGCTTCCCACCGTCCATTCTGAGTGCCAAAATCCCGTCAGTCGGCCTTGGCGGCTTTCCGTGGGGCTGGTTGAATTGTTCTCAAGTCGTTTAAGTTATTGATTTATATTGCTTTGATATTGTTTGGTCCGGCCTGGCACGGCGCTTGCGTATTCTTGACTCGGGCGAGTGTACGGCCAGCCGGAGCGGATCACAGTCGGATGATGGAGAGAGACGATTATGAAGGCATGGCTTCTGGGCGGAATAGGGATTGTCTTTGTGCTCTTGGTCGGCCTTGGCACGGGGCTTTTCATTGCCGGCGCCCTGGATACCGGCAGCGCTGAGCCGACCAATGCGGAAGAGGTAGTCGAAGAGGAAGAGCTCGGCGAGCCTATCTACTACGAGATCGAACCGGCCTTCGTGGTGAATCTGGATGGGGCCGGCCGTGTGCGCTTCCTGCAGATCAAGGTAGACCTGATGGCCAGGGATCAGGAAGTGCTCGACGCGGTGGAACGGCATATGCCGCGCGTGCGTAACCGACTCCTGATGCTGTTTGGCGATGTGGAACAGGAAAAAATACGCACGCGTCAAGGCCGGGAAGCGCTGCAGGAAGCGGCCCGGGAACAAATTCTGGAGCTGCTGGAAGAAGAGGGTGAGCCTGACGATCTGGAAGCGCTCTTCTTTACAAGCTTTGTCATGCAGTAGAGATGATTAAGTACTGGGGATTGCCGTGAGCGACGTTCTCTCACAGGAAGAAATTGATGCCCTCATGCACGGCGTGGAGGGGGGCGATGTTGACACCGAGGAAGAGAAAAAGGACCCCGGTGAACTTCGTCCCTATGACTTTACCCGTGAAGATCGCATCGTCCGGGGTCGTCTTCCGACTCTGGAGATGATCAATGAACGATTTGCCCGATACCTCCGAATAAGTCTGTTCAATATGTTGCGCCGTTCAGCCGAAATCTCCGTTGGCGGCGTGGATATGCTCAAATTTTCCGAGTATGTGCATTCCCTCTATGTGCCCACCAGTCTCAACCTGGTAAGAGCAGATCCCCTGCGGGGAACCGCGCTTTTTATCATCGATCCAAAACTGGTTTTCGTGGTGGTGGACAACTTTTTTGGAGGGGATGGGCGTTTCTACACAAAGATCGAAGGTCGTGAGTTTACGCCGGCAGAGAATCGCATTATCCAGATGCTTTTGCACGATGCCTTCAATGACCTGAAAGAGGCCTGGTCACCGGTGATGGACATTGATTTCACTTTCCTGGAGTCCGAGGTCAACCCCCAGTTTGCCAATATCGTCAGTCCGAGCGAGGTGGTTGTTGTCAGTACCTTCACGATAGAGCTTGAAGGGGGAAGTGGCGAGATGCACATCACGATGCCCTATTCCATGATCGAGCCGATCAAGGAGTTGCTGGATACCGGTGTGCAGAGTGATCGAGTCGAGAAGGATGAGCGATGGACTGAGGCCCTCAAGGAAGAGGTCAAGGATGCCAAGGTGGAGTTGTCCGCGACTTTGGCGGAATCCGAGATCTCAATGCGGGAACTCATGAAGTTGAAGGTGGGAGATATCCTCCCGATTAGCCTTCCTGAAGAGGTTGTAGTCATGGCGGAGGGTGATTTGCCCCTTTTTCGGGGCCGATTTGGGATTTCTGAAGGACAGAATGCAGTCCAGATGATCCAGTGGATTCGCAATGAAAAGTCACCCATCCGTGCCAATTTGGGATCAGATAAGAAAGAAGCCAAGACCCGTCGTAAAGGTCAACCCAGGACTGCTGGCAGTGGCGAGAGGAAAGAGAAATGAGTGACGACAAGAAAGACATGACAGAGGACGAACGTCGGCAGCTCGAAGAAATGGAGGCCGCCCAGCAGGAAGGAGAGGCGGCGGACAGTGAGCAGGACGTGGAGAAAGCCAGCTTCGATGAGTTGGGCGAGAACGCTGCCGACAAGGGTTCCGAGGAAGTGAATCTGGATATGATCCTGGATCTCAACGTCAATCTCGCAATGGAGGTTGGGAGAACCAAGATCAGTATTCGAAACCTTCTCCAGCTGAGCCAGGGCTCTGTGGTGGAGCTCGACCGTTTTGCCGGGGAGCCATTGGACGTGTTGATCAACGGCACGCTGGTCGCCCATGGCGAAGTCGTGGTGGTTAATGAGAAGTTCGGGATTCGACTGACTGACGTTATCAGCCCGTCGGAACGTATCAAAAAGTTGCGTTGAGGCCAGTCATGCGTCTGATCGCCCTTATGTTCCTGTTTCTTCTGCTTCCAGTCACGGGGCTGGCCGAGTCCAGTGTGGGAGACGAAATTGGTGGGGTGCAGGGGCTGGCGAATGTGGTCTTTTCGCTGATCGTCGTGCTGGCCGTGGTATTGGGTGTGGCCTGGTTCATGCGCCGCATGCCGGGCATGGGTGGTAGTGGCAGTGCTCACATGAAAGTGATTGGCCAGATGCCCCTGTCCACCCGGGAACGCCTGATGCTGGTGGAGGTGGGGAATGAGCAGATTCTGCTGGGTGTCAGCCCGGCAGGGATTCGGACCCTGCATGTACTGGGGAAGCCGCTGGAAAGTCCGCAGGAGCAAAATGAGCCGAGCTTCAAAAAGCGATTGATGGAAACGCTTGGGCGGGGAGGGGCCCAGCAATGATGCGTCTTGCAGTCATGCTGGTGCTGCTTCTGTTTCCCGGTGCCGTCATGGGAACGCCAGGCTTGCCGGCAGTGACCGTGGAAACGGGGGAGGATGGCAGCCAGACTTATTCTGTGACCTTGCAGATTCTGGTGCTGATGACCGCTCTGACGGTCTTGCCGGCGCTGGTTCTGATGATGACCTCCTTTACGCGCATCGTTATTGTTCTTGCCATTCTTCGCCAGGCCATGGGCACGCCACAGACACCGCCAAACCAGGTTTTGATTGGGTTGGCCCTCTTTTTGACTTTCTTTATCATGGCGCCTGTTATCGATCAGGCCTATTCGGATGGGGTGCGGCCGTATCTGGATGGCGAGCTAGCGGCCGAGGCAGCTGTCGAGGCAACCGTTGAACCGGTCCGTGAATTCATGATGGGGCAGGTTCGTGAAAACGATATTGCTACCTTTGCCCGCATGGGGGGGCATGAGAGCTTCAATGGGCCAGAAGATGTTCCCCTTTCGGTTCTGATTCCTGCATTTATTACCAGCGAATTAAAGACTGCCTTCATTATCGGTTTTCTTCTGTATATTCCGTTTGTGATCATTGATTTGGTAGTGGCCAGCACCCTGATGTCCATGGGTATGCTGATGTTATCACCCATGCTCGTTTCCCTGCCATTCAAGATCATGTTGTTTGTGCTGGTTGATGGATGGTCCCTTGTCGTGGGGACCCTCGCCTCCAGCTTCTTTGTTTAGCACCGAAAGACGAGGGGCGCTGTCATGAGTCCAGAATTAGCAGTCACCATTGGTCAGGAAGCTTTGAAAGTGACCGCTATGATCGCGGCGCCCATGTTGGTTTCTGCCTTGGCGATGGGCCTGTTGGTCGGTATGTTCCAGGCTGCTACCCAGATCAATGAGATGACTCTCAGCTTTATCCCCAAGCTGCTCGTGCTGGTTCTGTCTCTCGGTGTGTTCAGTTCCTGGATGCTGTCCACCATCATGGATTTTACGATCCGCCTGATTCGCAGTATTCCCCTGATTCTGGGCGGCGGTTGAGGACGCGCTCATGCTGAGCTTCACCGCGGCAGAGATCGGTGGGCTGTTGGGGCAATACTTCTGGCCCTTCTGTCGCGTGGCGGGAATGATCATGGTGGCGCCGGTTTTTGCCACTGCCTTTATTCCCGTACAGATAAGGGTTCTGCTTGCCGTCGCTCTGACTGCAGCCATTGTTCCCATTTTAGAGCCTGCCCCGGCTGTGGAGGTGCTGAGTTTTCAGGGGCTGGTGATAACCCTGCAGCAGGTTCTGATCGGGGTGACCATCGGGTTTCTCGTGCAAATGGTCTTCGACGCGGTTGTTATATCGGGTCAGATCATCGCCATGAGCATGGGTTTGGGTTTCGCCTTCATGGTGGATGCCCAGCGAGGCGTTTCCGTTCCCATCGTCGGTCAGTTTCTTCTGATCATGGCAACTTTGCTTTATCTGACCATGGATGGACACCTCATTCTGATCGAAGTCCTGGTCAATAGCTTCAATAGCATGCCGGTGGGTCAGGCTGGGTTGGTCAGGGATGATATGTGGTCGGTGGTGATGTTTGGGGCAGAGATGTTCAAGGGGGCGGTTCAGATTGCATTGCCGGCTGTTGTCGCCCTTCAGACAGTGTTGATTGCCTTCGGTGTCATGAGTCGGGTTGCACCGACAATGAACCTGTTCGCGGTTGGTTTTCCCGCCGCAATGACGCTGGGCTTCCTGATCCTGATGGTCACGCTTCCCCATATGCAGCCCGCCCTGTTCGGGCTGCTCCAGTCGGCTTTTACCACTGGGCGGGACATCGTCGGGATAAGTTGATTCCCTGGACGTGATGAGGTGTAGATATGGCAGACCAGGGTGAATCCAGTCAGGAAAAAACAGAACAGCCCACACCCAAACGGTTGCAGGACGCCAAGAAGAAGGGCCAGGTTCCTCGGTCACGGGAACTGAGCGCCATGCTGGTGATGATCACCGGCGCTGTTTTCCTGCTCGCCTATGGCGGCACCATGATCAGTGGTGTCGTGGATATTCTTCGTGGCAGTCTTCAAGTGGATCGGGAGGTGATCCTGAACCCGGGGGATATATCCAATTATTTCCGTCTGGCTGTGGTGGAGGGTGTGCAGGTGGTGCTCCCCATCATGGTGGTTCTGTTTGTGGCTGCAGCCGCGGCCCCCACCCTGATTGGTGGTTGGTCCTTCAGTCTTCAGGCGATCCAGCCCAAGTTGAGCAAGCTCAACCCTGTCAGTGGTTTTAAAAGGATCTTTGGTGCCAAGGCGGTTATTGAGCTCCTCAAGGCCATCGGCAAGTTCGGGTCGGTGGCGGTGGTCGCAGCCGTGCTGTTCTGGTTGATGCAGGATCGCTTTCTGGCCCTTGCCTCGGTGCCCATGCCCCGGGCCCTGTTCGAGGCCGGTGGCCTGGTTGCCTTCTGTTTCCTGGTTTTCAGCACCACGCTCATTCTGATCGCCGCAATTGATGTGCCATTCCAGATTTGGGATCACCAGCGCAAGCTGAAGATGACCAAGCAGGAGGTCAAGGACGAGTTCAAGGAGACCGAGGGCAAGCCGGAAGTCAAACGCAAGATTCGTGAGACCCAGCAGGAGATGTCCCGGCGGCGGATGATGGAAGCGGTTCCCAAGGCGGACGTCGTGGTCACCAACCCCAGCCACTATGCCGTTGCCCTTCGCTATGAACCCAACCGTTCTGAGGCGCCCCGCGTGGTGGCGAAGGGGACAGACCGGATTGCGCTGCGAATCCGGGAAATTGCCAGCGAATATGAGGTCCCAATCCTCGAAGCTCCGCCGTTGGCCCGGGCTTTGCATGCCACTACGGAGCTGGGCGACGAAATCCCGTCACGTCTGTATCGATCGGTGGCGGAAGTGCTGGGCTGGGTTTACCAGCTTCGTCGACAGCGCAGTCGGGGCGGACCGCGCCCGAGGCAGCCCAATCCGGATGTGGATGCGGATCTGGATCCGGACAACGAACCAGATAACTAGGGGAGCAGAGCTGAAGCATGGCCACCAGCACTCAGGCAATGATCGGAGAAGGCTTCCGCAGCGCATTGCGCTCGGGCTTGGGTGTCCCGATCCTGTTGATCGCCGTGCTCGCCATGGTGATCGTGCCTTTGCCGCCCATTGCCCTGGACATGTTCTTCACCTTCAACATCACCCTGGCCCTGATTGTGATCATGGCGGTGATCTACATTGCCCGTCCCCTGGACCTGGGTGTTTTCCCCACTGTCCTGCTGGGGGCAACGGTTTTACGACTGGCGCTCAATATCGCTTCCACTCGGGTCATTCTGCTGGAAGGCCACACCGGTACAGCGGCGGCCGGTCGGGTCATTGAATCCTTTGGTGAGTTCGTGGTGGGCGGCAACTACGCCGTCGGTCTGATCGTGTTCACCATTCTCGTCATCATCAACTTCCTGGTCATTACCAAGGGCGCCACCCGCGTATCCGAAGTCACCGCTCGCTTCACCCTGGATGCCATGCCAGGCAAGCAGATGGCCATTGATGCCGACCTCAACGCCGGCCTGATCACTGATGATCAGGCCCGAGAGCGTCGCCAGGAGATTCGTGAAGAGGCGGATTTCTACGGCTCCATGGACGGTGCATCAAAGTTCGTGCGGGGGGATGCCATTGCCGGCATCCTGATCATGCTCATCAATATCGTCGGTGGCCTGATCATCGGCACGGTCCAGCACAGCCTCAGTCTGGCCGAAGCCGGTCGTAACTATACCCTGCTGACCATCGGCGATGGTCTGGTCGCCCAGATTCCAGCCCTCCTGCTCTCCACCTCGGTGGCTGTGATCGTCACCCGAATGTCACGCAGCCAGGACATGGGCGATCAGATATTGATGCAGCTGGTGGGTAACGGCCGAGTTCTGGCGGTCTCCTCAGGGGTGTTGTTTGTACTTGGTGTCGTCCCCGGTATGCCCAATCTCCCGTTTCTGCTCCTGGCGGCGGTCACTGCCTATCTCGCCTGGCGGGTCCAGCGCAAGGGTGAAGTGGTGAGTGGCGAGCCGCTGGAGGAGGAGACCAGTCACCAGCCTTCCGGTCGCGGCAAGAGCAAGGAAAAGTCCGAGTCCGGTGGTCGCACGGTGGCGCCCGGCGGTGAAGAACTGGGTGAGCTGCGCTGGGAAGATGTAACCCAGAACGACCTGTTGGGGCTGGAGGTAGGGTATCGATTGATTCCGTTGGTGGATCGCAAGCAGGGTGGTGAGCTCATGACCCGCATCCGCGGGGTGCGCAAGAAGCTCTCTCGCGAGCTGGGTTTCCTGATTCAGTCGGTGCATATACGGGATAACCTGGAAATGCCGCCCAATCACTATCGACTGACGTTGATGGGGGACCCGGTGGGTGAGGCGGAGATCCATCCCGACCGGGAGCTGGCGATCAATCCCGGTCAGGTCCACGGCAAGATCCAGGGCCTTGAGACCCGCGACCCCGCCTTTGGCCTGGAAGCCGTCTGGATCGAGCCAGAGCAGCGGGACAACGCCCAGACCCTGGGTTACACGGTAGTGGATCCGGCCACCGTGGTGGCTACCCACCTGAGCCACATCATTCAGACCCACGCCCACGAGCTGCTTGGCCACGAGGAAGTCCAGAAGCTGCTGGACATGCTCAAGCAAAGTGACAAGCGGCTGGTGGAAAGCCTGGTCCCGGACATCATGCCCCTGAGCCGGGTGGTCAAGGTCCTGCAGCGGCTGCTGGAAGAGCGGGTGCCCATTCGTAACCTGCGGGCCATTGCCGAAAGCCTGGCCGAACACGGCACCACTACACAGGATGCGGAAGAGCTGTTGACCCAGGTCCGAGAGGCCCTGGCCCGCACTATCGTTCAGGAGGCCGCCGGAAGCCGCGAGGAGTTGCCGGTCATTACCCTGGACCCGCAACTGGAACAGATATTGCAGGATGCTCTGCGCCAGGGCGGCAGTGGTGCCATCGAGCCCGGCCTGGCGGAAAGATTGCAGCAGGGCCTTTCAGAGGCCGCCGGCAAGCAGGAAAACCTGGGTGAGCCGGCGATTCTCCTGGTCTCGCCCGGCATTCGGGGATGGCTGGCGCGTTTCCTGCGCCAGGCGGTGCCGGGCCTGAATGTGCTCTCGTACAACGAAGTGCCGGATAGCCGCAAGGTGAGACTGGTGGCATCCATCAGCGGCCAATAAATGTGGAATCAGTGAACTGACGGGGGCCTGGGGCCCCACTCACAACCGGGATCAGACACCGCATTGGTGCAGGTACGCCGGGAGGAAAGTCGATGAAAATCAAACGCTTTGTGGCACCAGACATGCGCTCCGCCATTCGCCAGGTGCGCGAGGACCAGGGGCCCGATGCGGTAATCCTGTCCAACCGCAGCATCAATGGTGGCGTGGAGATCATTGCGGCTGTTGATTATGACGAGGCTCTGGTCAGTCAGGCTCTGGGCCGGTCGTCTGCCGGCAGCCGCAGCGGCAAGCCCGCCGAGCGTCGGAAACCCGACATCGAAACCCGTGCCCGCCTGGCAGCCGCCGCCTACGACGACGGTGCACCCCCGGTGAGTGAGGAGGAAGACGAGCGGGAGTGGCTGGGTGGTTTTGACGAGGCCCTGGAGGCAGCGATTGGGAGTAGCCCAGAGCAATCAGCTGAACCACAGGCGAGGCCGCGCCCGCGGACTGCGGAGCGCCCCCCCGCGGAGACTCCGTCCTATCAGGTCGATAGCAAATTGGAAGGCTTTGAAGAAGATCGCCTGCCATCGCCGGAGTCGGCCCGAATTGTTTGGTCACAGGAGCCCAACCTGATGGAGGTGCGGCGCGAACTGTCCAGCGTCCGCAACATGCTGGAAAGCCAGTTCTCCAGTCTCGCCTGGGACCGACTGGCCCGTGAGCGCCCGCTGAAGGCGAGCATCCTGCGTGAACTCAGTAGCATGGGCATCGAACCCGACCTGGCGCGGGATATCCTGCGCGATATGCCCGTCACCGAAGACCCCCAGCAGGCCTGGCGTCTGCCGTTGGGCATGCTCGCCCGGCGGATTCCGGTGGGGGAAGACCGGATTCTGGAGAAGGGCGGCCGAATTGCCCTGGTGGGCCCCACCGGGGTTGGCAAGACCACCACGATCGCCAAGCTGGCCGCGCGCTTTGCCCTTCGCCATGGCAAGCGGCATGTGGCCCTGATCACCACGGATCACTATCGGGTGGGTGGTCAGGAGCAGCTCCATAGTTACGGTCGTATACTTGGAGTGCCCGTCTATTCCATTAGCAGCGCCGAGGAATTGCGCGAGACCCTGCTGGAGCTGGAGAATAAGCGCTTGGTGCTGGTGGATTCCGCGGGAATGAGCCAGCGAGACAGTCGGATCCCGGTGCAGCTGGACATGCTGCGTCAGGTGGAGGGTCTGCGGTTGTCGGTGAATCTGGTGCTGTCCGCCGGCAGCCCGGCGCCGACTCTGGAGGAAACGGTGCGCGCCTATTCCTCGGTGGGCCTGGACGGTTTGATGCTCACCAAGCTGGATGAAGCAACCGGTCTGGGCGGGGCCCTGTCGGTGGCAGTTAGACATAATCTGCCCATTGGCTATATCACTGATGGGCAGCGGGTACCGGAAGATATCCAGCCCGCTCGCAGTCACCGCCTGGTGAGTCGGGCGGTGCAGCTGCAACGGCATTGGCCGGGGCAGGTTGACGAGACCGAACTGGCGGCCCGATTCGGTGGGGTGGCCGCCGACTCTATAGCGTGACAGGAGTGCTTTGATGGATCAGGCAGCGGGACTGCGACGTATGGCCAACCCCAAGCCGGTGCAGGTGATTGCGGTCACTTCCGGCAAGGGTGGGGTGGGAAAGACCAATATTTCCGTGAATCTGGCCACTGCCATTGGTATGAGCGGGAAGCGGGTGCTGCTCTTTGATGCTGACCTGGGGCTGGCCAATGTGGATGTGGTGCTCGGCCTGCAGCCAAAGCTGAATCTGTCCCATGTCATTGACGGGCAGTGTGAGCTGTCGGAGATATTGCTTGATGGCCCGGCCGGCATGAAAATCGTTCCTGCCTCGTCCGGAACCAAGCGCATGGCGGAGCTGACCCCAGCCGAGAATGCCGGTTTGATCCGGGCTTTCAGCGAATTGGGCGAAGATCTGGACGTGATGATTGTGGACACCGCGGCGGGCATCGCCGATGGGGTGGTGAGCTTCACCCAGGCTGCCCAGCATGTGATTCTCGTGGTATGCGACGAGCCGGCGTCCATCACCGACGCCTATGCCATGATCAAGGTATTGTCACGGGAACACGGTATCCGCCATTTCCGCGTTCTGGCTAATATGGCCCAAACGGCGCATCATGGGCGTACGCTCTTTGGCAAGATTGCCAAGGTGGCCGAACGCTTCCTGGACGTGAATCTGGAATACATGGGCGCGGTGCCTTTCGATGAACAGCTGCGCAAGGCAGTGCAGAAGCAGAATGCGGTGGTGGAAAGTTTTCCCCGTAGCCGCGCTGCCCTGGCATTTCGCAATCTGGCCGAAGAGGTCGGACGCTGGCCCTTGCCGGAAGGGCCCCGTGGAAATCTGGAATTCTTTGTCGAGCGCCTGCTGGGTGGCGAAGCTGATACGGGCACCGGAGGTGGACGAATCGCATGATGGATGCCTCCTCACGTTATGAACAGGTTCGTGCCTCGGAGCCGGATGATCTGGTCCTCCGTCACGCCGGCCTGGTCAAACGTATCGCCTATCACTTGGCGGCTCGCTTGCCGTCCAGTGTTGACGTGGAGGATCTGATCCAGGCAGGGATGATCGGCTTGCTGGAGGCCGGGCGACAATACAGCGATCAGCATGGTGCCACCTTCGAGACCTATGCCGGAATCCGCATCCGCGGTGCCATGCTTGATGAGATTCGCAAATCGGATTGGACACCCCGTTCGGTGCATCGAGCCTACCGGGAAATCAGCGAGAAGATTCGGGAGATTGAGCACCGCACCGGACGTGATGCTCGTGACGTTGAGGTCGCCGAAGCGGCGGGGATGAGCCTGTCTGATTATCATCGGGTGATGCAGGACGCGGTCAGTTGTCGACTTTTCAGTCTGGATGAGCTTCAGCCGGATTCACCCGATGGCAGCCTGGGGAGTACCACCAAGGCAGATGATCCCGGGGCCCGGGCCGAGTCTGAAGGTTTCCGCCGAGCTCTCGCTGAGACGGTTGCCGGATTGCCGGAGAAGGAACGATTGGTCATGTCCCTGTATTATGAGCAGGAGCTTAACCTGCGGGAGATTGGTGAGGTCCTGGGGGTGACCGAGTCACGAGTTTGCCAGATTCATGGCCAGGCGCTGACTAGAACTCGGTCTAGAATGGATGAATGGCTGCAATAGCAGCACTGTTAATGGTTTTGACGAAAGTTTACGGAAACGCGCGCGGGAGGTTGGCTTGGACAAGAACATGAAGATTCTGGTGGTGGATGATTTTTCCACCATGCGGCGAATCATCAAGAATTTGCTTCGAGACCTGGGCTTCAACAATACCCAGGAGGCCGATGATGGCAAAACCGCCCTGCCCATGCTGCGCAACGGCGACTTTGACTTCGTGATCACGGACTGGAACATGCCGGGCATGACCGGACTTGAGTTGCTGAAAGAGATTCGGGGTGATGAGAAGTTGAAGTCCATGCCGGTGCTGATGGTCACGGCCGAAGCCAAACGGGACCAGATCGTTGAAGCGGCCCAGGCCGGTGTCAATGGCTACATTATCAAGCCCTTCACGGCAGCCACCTTGAAGGAAAAGACGGAGAAGATCTTCGAGCGCCTGGAAGGCTGACGGAATTCAGACTGTCTCCAGCAATGGTTTGCCGAAGGGGAAAATATGGCTTTCGACGATGATAAACGGTCCAGCGAATACAAGGAGCGTCTGCACTCCATGCTTCAAGCTTTGGAGGCGGGTGACGAAACGGTATTCAATCGGGAACTGGACGAGTTGACCCATATCCGCGAGAAGGAACTGTTCGTGGAGGTGGGCAAGCTGACCCGTGAACTGCACGATGCCTTGAAGAGTTTTCGCCTGGATTTCCGTCTTGCAGAGTTGGCCGAGAAGGAGATGCCTGATGCCCGTGACCGCCTGAATTATGTGGTGGAAATGACCGAGAAGGCGGCTCATACCACACTTGAGACGGTGGAGCGACTGCTGCCCGAGGCAGAGACCCTGGGTAGTGGGGCCCAGACCCTGTCGGCCGATTGGCAGCGCTTCATGAGGCGGGAGATGGATGCGGATCAGTTTCGTGAACTGGCCCACCGGCTCCAGCCCTTCCTGACAGCCACGGGGGAGCGGGCCGAGTCCCTTCGCGGCGGCCTGACCGAGATTCTGATGGCCCAGGAATACCAGGATATTACCGGCCAGATCATCAGTCGCGTGATCACTTTGGTGCAGGAGCTGGAAGAGGGCATGGTGGACCTGCTCAAAATGGCCGGTGGCGCGCAGCTCAAGTCCGAGGGCGATGCGGCCGTTAAGGATAAGGACAAGGCAAAACGGGATGACCAGAAGGGGCACGGACCTGCCATGCCTGATGCCAAGGGTGGCGACGTGGCTCAGGGGCAGGACGAAGTGGATGACCTTCTGTCCAGCCTGGGATTCTGAACGCTCGGCTGGCCGGTGGGACCACCCGGGTGGCCACCGGGGAAAAGGACCATTGAGGCATGTTGACGAGCGGAGAGATGCATGAGCTTTGACGGCGACCAGGAATTGCTGGCCGATTTTCTGGTGGAGGCCGGTGAGATCCTGGAGGAGCTGGGTGAGCAGTTGGTCGAGCTGGAACAGCGTCCTGACGACCGTGACATGCTCAACACCATCTTCCGGGGCTTTCATACCATCAAGGGCGGGGCCAGTTTTCTCGGCCTGCGGGAGATGGTGGACCTCTGCCACAGTGCCGAGGACGTCTTCGATGTGCTTCGGGAAGGGAAGATCGCCGTATCCCAGGCCTTGATGGACGACGCCCTCAGCGCTCTTGACTGGCTGCAGACCATGTTTGGTGAGTTGCGCGAGGGGCAAGCCCTGTCCCGCCCACCCCAAGCTCTCATCGACTCCCTTCGTGCCCAGATTGACGGGGGTGTGGGCGATCCCCAGCAGGCTGCGCCGGCGTCGGGCGGCGGAGGGGCAGTGGTTAATGACGGTCAGAAGGCGCACCGCGACCCCACCGACGAGGAATTCGAGGCCATGCTGGCAGCCGGAGAGACGCCTTCCGACGAGGTTCGGGCTCCGTCGGATCCGGGCCCTGCAGGTGATGAGATTTCCGAGGATGAGTTCGACAGCCTGCTCGATGAACTGCATGGCCCGGGCAAGGCGCCGAAGCCTGCTTCGGGGTCAGATCAATCCGGTTCCGATGAGATTGACGAAGACGAGTTTGAATCCTTGCTGGATGAACTGCACGGCAGTGGCGCGCCTCCAGGCGGTGGAGGCAAGGCCGACAAACCCAAGGAAGGCGACACCCAGCCGGCGGAAGGCGGGGACGATTTCATCAGTGATGACGAGTTCGAGTCGCTGATGGACCAGCTCCATGGGCCCGGGGGCGCCCCTGGCGAAGGGGCTCGAGAGGACGCCGGCAAGCCGGAGCCTCGCAAGCCCGCCCCGGCTGGCAATGCCGACACTCGGGAGGTCCCACCGTCCGAGAGTGCCGCCTCGACCCCGAGTCAAAAGGAGGTCAAGAAGCCCGAGACGCGGGCGCCGGCCAAACCGGCCAGTCCGGCGGCCGCGGCCATGTCGGCGGAAACCACTGTGCGGGTGGATACCAGCCGGCTGGATTCGATCATGAATCTGGTCGGCGAGCTGGTCCTGATTCGAAACCGGCTGGTGACCCTGGGCGGAAATACGGCCCAGGACGAGGCGACGGCTACCGCTGTTGGCGAACTGGACCTGGTTACCTCCGATCTTCAGGGCGCGGTCATGCAAACGCGGATGCAGCCGGTTAAGAAGGTATTCTCCCGCTTCCCTCGCGTGGCAAGGGATCTGGCTCGGAATCTCGAGAAAAAGGTTCAACTGGAGCTCAGAGGCGAGGAGACGGACCTGGACAAGAACCTGGTGGAGGCCCTTGCCGACCCCCTGGTTCATCTGGTTCGCAATGCCGTCGATCACGGTATTGAGTCACCGGAGGTGCGGCGTCATGCGGGCAAGCCCGAGGCGGGCACCGTACTGCTGTCCGCCGAGCAGGAGGGAGACCAGGTTCTGCTGACCATCAAGGATGACGGGGGCGGCATGGATCCGGAAGTCCTTCGTCGAAAGGCCCTGGACAAGGGCGTGATCGACGAGGATGAAGCGGAGCGCCTGAGCGACAAAGAGGCGTATAACCTGATTTTCCGTCCGGGCTTCAGCACCAAGGAGCAGATTTCCGATGTCTCCGGTCGTGGCGTCGGCATGGATGTGGTCAAGACCCGGATTTCCCAGCTCAACGGCACTATTGAGATCGATTCGGCCAAGGGGCGTGGGTCTGAAATCCAGATTCGTGTACCCCTGACACTGGCAATCCTGCCCACCTTGATGGTGACCCTGAATGCTTCCATCTTTGCCCTGCCGCTGTCCAATATCCGGGAAGTCATCTATTTGGAAGACGAAGCCGCTCATCGGGTGGATGGACGGCGGGTAATTCGTGTGAGAAACCGGACGCTGCCACTTGTCTACCTACAACAGTGGCTGACCGGCGAGATGCCAAGCGAGATCGGTCAGCAAAGCCAGGTTGTGATCGTGGAAGTCGCCGGTCAGCAGATGGGGCTGGTGGTGGACGACGTGCTGGGTCGAGAGGAGGTCGTGATCAAACCGCTGGGAGCCTATCTTCGCGGCATGTCAGGTTATGCCGGCGCAACCATCACCGGTGATGGGCGTATTGCGCTGATTCTTGACGTCCCGATTCTGGTTAAATCCTATGGCAGTGAAAGACGCAAGGCGTCATGAGCGTGAGGTCTGACTGACATGGATATCCTCACATTATTGGGCATCATTTTTGGAGCCATCGCCGTTTTCGGTGGCGTGATTGCCAAAGGGTCCGAGGTAGCGGCTCTCTGGAACGCGGCAGCTTTCGTGATTGTCATCATCGGTACCTTCGGGGCAATGATGCTGCAGACCCCAATGCGAGGTCTGATGAGAGCGGTGAAGATCTTTGGGTGGCTGTTCAAGCCGCCGACCGAAGACCGACAGGCGCTGATTCAGAAGATCGTTGACTGGAGTCAGGTTGCCCGCAAGGAGGGCCTGCTCGGTCTTGAAGCGGTTGTGGAGGAGGAAAAGGACGAATTCACCAAAAAAGGCCTTCAGTTGCTGGTTGACGGCGGTGAGCCGGATGTTATCCGCAATATTCTGGAGGTGGATCTGGACGCCACCGAGGAATATGACAAACAGGGCGTCAAGGTTTACGAAAACCTGGGCATCTATGCGCCTACCCTGGGTATTGTGGGGGCCGTGATGGGCCTGATGGCGGTGATGCAGAATCTGGCCGAGCCGGACAAACTGGGCCCCGGGATTGCGGCAGCTTTTGTGGCGACCATCTACGGCATTGGCTCTGCCAACCTGCTGTTTCTACCCATGGCGGGCAAGCTGGATCGGGCCATCAAGGACCAGACCCAGACTCGGGAAATGTTCATCGACGGCCTGATCTCCATTGCGGAAGGGGAAAACCCCAGAAACATCGAGACCAAGCTACAAGGTTATCTAAATGGCTGACCGAATTCATCAGCCAGGCGTCACACCCCACCCCTGAGGTGGGAGGCAGGTTGTCATCATGGCGCGAAAAAAGAAAGAAGAGGAACACATCAACCATGAAGCATGGGCCATTCCCTATGCTGACATGCTGGTGTTGTTGCTCGCCTTTTTCGTGGTGATGTATTCCATCTCATCGGTGAATGAAGGCAAGTACCGGGTGTTGTCGTCTTCCTTGCAGGCGGCTTTCCGTGGTGAGCCCATGCGTATTCAGCCGGTCAGTTTTGGCGAGCGTGAGCGGGGTACGGCTGATGCGGTCTTAGACCTGGATGTCATGATGGACGATCCGGGCATGGTTCATTGGGAGGACGAGGGTATTTTCCTCCCAAGTGGCATGGATGATGGTTTCCCAGCGGCCAGCGAAAGCATGCGCGAAGGACTGGAGCAGATCGCCGACGAAATGCGTGATGCCATGTCTGCCCTGATTGACGAGGATTTGGTAGAGATCCGTGGATCGGAGTTCTATATCGAAATCGAGATCAAGGCCGATATTCTCTTCCCCAGCGGGGTGGCGGAATTGTCGCCATCGGCACGTCCCATACTTGGCCAGGTTGCCGAGGTTCTTGAGCCTTTCCCCAATCCCATACAGGTGGAAGGCCATACGGACAATGTGCCGATTGACACCGAGCGCTTCCCGTCCAACTGGGAATTGTCGGCGGGTCGGGCGGCCAGTGTGGTGCATCTTTTTCGGGACCAGGGGATCGAGCCCATGCGGCTCGCGGTGGTTGGACTGGGGGAACATCGGCCCATTGCGAGTAATGAGACGGCGGAAGGACGAAACCGTAACCGTCGGGTGGTATTGACTGTTCTGGCCGATCCCCGATTTCAGCAACGCTGGTTCGTAGAGGATGGCGCAGAAGGTGAAGCCGCCGGATTCGATGATTTGGGTGAGGAACTCCAACTGTTTGAAGATGATGGCGATGTGGCGGCCGAGGGAGAGGACTGATGTCCATCTGGGCAGTAGCCAATCAGAAGGGTGGGGTAGGCAAGACCACCACGGTGATCAGTCTGGCGGGGTCATTGCGCCGGCGTGATCGCCGTGTTCTGGTGATTGACCTGGATCCCCATGCCTCTCTGACAAGCTATCTAGGCCTGGATCCCGAGAGTACCGATGACGGTGTGTTTGCCCTCTTTCAACATGCTGCCGGTGAACAGGCGGCGGGTCCCGGACGGATCCGTTCGGCGGGTGAGGACGGTATCGACATACTGCCGGCCAGTCCTTCCCTTGCGGTACTTGATCGTAAACTGGGTACTCGGCAAGGCATGGGGGTGATCCTGCGTCGAGGTCTTCGCACCCTGGCCGCGGATTATGATCATGTACTGCTGGACTGTCCGCCCATGTTGGGCATCCTGATGGTCAATGCCCTGGCAGCTTGTGATCGCTTGGTTATCCCGGTTCAGACGGAGTTTCTAGCCCTGAACGGGCTGCGCCGCATGTTGCGCACCCTGGAAATGATCGGGCGCTCACGGGGGCAGGTGCCCGATTACCTGATTGTACCTACCCAGTTTGATCGTCGGACCCGCGCATCAGCACAGAGCTTGTATACCCTGCGGCACGAGTTTGACCCGCATGTCTGGGCCCAGTACGTTCCGGTGGATACTCGCTTTCGTGAGGCCAGTCAGCTGGGGCGCCCCTTGACCACGCTGGAGCCCGCTTCACGCGGCGCCCAGGCCTATGATGCGCTCTGTCGTCAGCTGTTGGAGATGGAACAGACGCCGGCAAGGGGGATGGCATCATGAGTCAGGGAGAACAGCCACTTGCACGGTATCTGGAAGACATGCTGACCGAGCCGGAAGCTGACAGCCCGGCGGAAAGCGTGGTTCAGCCGCCTGCGGCGGTGGAACCCGAGCCTGAACCAGTGCCGCAGCCCGAGCCGACCTCTGGTTCTGAAGAGGCAGTGACGGAGGAATGGTGGGGCTTTGGCGTGGCCCACCTGATTCTGGTGGTTTCTGGTAAGGAGGTGGCCGCTGTGCTGGAAGCCTGCCCGCCAGGGCTGGAGTTGGCGGACGGCGTGATGGATCAGGGAGAATATCGCCTTGATGGTAGTTCTCGGCGCCTGGTGGATCCGGCAGCTCTGATTCTGCCGCCGGAGCAGCTTGACCGACTGCCGCCATTGGAACAGCGGGCCCAGGGCTTGATTCACCTCAAGCGGGAGGGTCTCAGCCTGATTGCCGGGTCCGAGCCCATGCCGGTTGCCCTGAGCGGAGACGAGATTCGCTGGCGTGAGACTTCCGGCAGCCGAGCATGGATGGCCGGTACCGTGATGAGTCGTGGCATGGTAGTGCTGGATGTGGCGGGTATCATGGCAGTCCTGAGTGGAGAGGGTGACTAGAATGGCTGAAGCAGCAGCCCGCAAGGGTCGCCGACGTAAGAGCGGCAAGAATGGAAAGAGCCCGGAGCGCTTGCAGGAAGCCCGCGAGCAATGGGTGACCTTCCGCTTGGGGCGTGAAACCTATGGTCTGAAGGCTCTTCACGTCCAGGAGATACTCAAGGCTACCGAGATCTCCCCGGTTCCCGGTGCGGAGTCATTCGTTCTCGGAGTGATCAATCTGCGCGGCAACATCGTAACCGTGATTGATACCCGCAAACGCTTCGGCTTATCCGAGCCCGAGGCGGAAGGGGTTCGCCAGATCATTGTGGTCGAGGTTGATGAGCATGCCCTGGGATTGCTGGTTGATGATGTGGATGAAGTCGCCGATGTGCGCCCGAGCGAGATCGAACCACCACCGCAGTTCGAATCGGACCAGGTAGCGCGCCATATTCAGGGTGTGGTTCGTCGCGACAGCGGGCTAACGGTCATGGTTGATGTTCGTCGCCTTATGCCCAGTCAGGAAAAGGCCGCAGGGGCTGGCTGATATGGCGGCCGATGAAGTCACTCCCACCAGTGGTATCCGTGCCACTGCCCCGACCCGCCGGGAACTTGATGATGAAGAACGTCGGCGTCGGGAAGAGGAACGTCGTCGCCGACGTGAAGCGCTGGCCCGCGCCCAGGCGGAAAAGGGTACCCGGGAGGAGTCCGAGAGCGAAGGGACGGCCAGCGATCAGACCAAGGCCTCGTCCCGCCAAAGGGATGACGATGACGATGATTCCAGCCGGCACATCGATGAATATGTTTGAGGTCTTGCCAGACTGCGGGTGTCCCTGTGCAGTTTGACCCCTTGGTGTGGCTCGCGGGTGGCGCCATTGGCGTGTTGGGCCTGGGCCTTTACCTGGCCTGGCTGGGCCTGCGCCGCCTGATGGCGGCTGAGCGCCTGGTTCGAGATTTGCGCCAGGAGGTCAGATCCCAACTGCGGGAAGCGACAGAGCTCAAGCCTCTGGTCTTGCAGATGGGGGAGCGCCTGTCGGCGGTTGAACGCCGGGCCCAGTATTTGGGCGAGCGTCAGCAGCAGGTGGAAGCTCGCGCCACCAGCGGGCCTGACTACGATCAAGCCATTCGAATGGCCAAGGCCGGCGCGGCACCGGACGAAATCATGCGCCAATGCGGTTTGGGCCAGAATGAGGCCCGCCTGATCGTTTCCATTCACGGTCTGCGGGAGGGGTGAGAGCCTCGCTCAGGTCGTCCCGTCAGTGTCCTGGTCGCTGGTATTCTTCGGGCTTCGCCCCGAGACCCAGTAGGCGAATGCGATCACTTCAGCGACCGCCACGTAGAGGGCCCTGGGGATCTGATCTCCCACCTCCAGCCGCGCCAGAAATTGCACCAGCTCCGGGTCTTCGTGGATGGGGATGCCGTGGCTTTCCGCCAGTTCAAGGATTTCTGCGGCTAATTTCCTGCGCCCCTTCGCAGTAACTTCCGGTGCCCCCTCGCCGTCATAATGCAGCGCCACCGCCAACTCGGCATCGTTTCGAGAAGAGCTGTGCTCACTCATGCCTGGCTCCTGAACAATTGCCGGGGCAGGGCGCTGTCGGCCTGTGGGGCTTCTCCCACGGACAAACCGAGATGCTCCAGGTCCAGTGCCGCGGAGCGCAGGCGCCGACGCAGTTCGTCGAGGTTGGCGGACACCAGCGCATGGCCTGACTGATCGCTGGCGTGTAATTGAATGGACAGGCGCTCCCCCTTTAGGCGCAGACTGGCGGAGAAGGGGCCAAGGCCGGGAATGTTCACCGCAATTCGGGCGGTCCAGACCGATTCACTGTCCTCGCGCCGGCTCTTGTGTTGCTGGAACTGAAACTGCCAGAGATCATAGGCCGCTTGTCGCTGTACCGGCAGTTCGAACCAAAGCAATTGGCGTCCGCCATCCGACTCGGGTGGCATGGAGGCCAATTGATGTAATTCACTCCGGGCAATCGCACCCTCAATCTGGCGCACCACGATGCGCAGGCTTTCTGGCAGTTCTCGCAGTAGTTGCCCTTGCTGGCCGCTGATGGCTGCTTTGGCCAGGCTGCCTCCTTGTCCCTGAGCCAATTGTGACTGCAGTGCGGACGGCGGGGGTGGGCCTAGAGGCCAGCCGCGACCGGGCGGGGGAGGGGGTTGGCCACGGGCGACGTCCCTGCCGGAGGCAATGGTCTCGGGCAGGCGTCCTTCCCGCATGGCATCACGCAGGCCCAGCAGCGCACGGGCCAGTACGGCTGTCCAGTCGCGCTGGAGTCCTCCTGTCGGGGTTGTCCCGGCCGCTTCGCTGCTCAGGCGGTGCAAGGTCAGTAAACCACTGTCCGTGAGAGCCCGAGCCAATCCATCCGGGGTGCTTACGGTGCTTGCGGTGGGGACGGCATTCAGGATGGGGGACAGCAGGCGTTGCAGGGTTCGGAATTGTTCGCCACCGCTCACCGCTGGCCCGGCGGTGCGAACTTGTTGATCTGGCGGGGTATTCACTGCCGCCAATAGCTGACGCAGGCCCAGCAGTAGCTGGCGGGGGTCAGTTTGCCGCGTCAGGGCCTGAACGGCAGCGTCAGCGCGACTGAGTTCCAGGCCTCGGGGGTGGGCGGGGCTGCCGGCCCGATCCGCAGCCAGGGTTTCCAGCACTCGGACGGCCAGCTCCGGGCGGGTTCTCAAGATCTCGAGCCGAAGCCGGCTCCCCTCAGGGGGTGTGGGGCTATCAGCCGTAAGGGGCAGCTGGCGGTTTCCAATTTGCAGTGCCATTCGTCCATCCTGGAAAACCACTCGTGCCTCCAGGACCTGACCCGGCCGGAAGTTTGAAGGCAGGCTGTTCCCGGCCCGGGATTGTCTGGTTGGGGGGATATCCCCCGGTCTCAGATCCGACATGGGTTTGCCTCTTGGATACCTGTCGCAACCTCTCGGGCCTGCAGCAGCTAATGATCACCGTCTCCGGTTAGAATACACCCAGGCGTGTTAGCCGGCATACTGGCCGGAATCTGGCACGATTCATGCTGCAGGTGGACTCATGGCCATGGTTGTCGGAGATTTGACAGTACTTTTCTCAAGATTCTCCACTGCTTGCCGTCAACTGTTATGTGGCAACGCAAGCTCGGGCAGGTTGTTTGCGAGTGATTTGCCCGGTCGCTACCGGCACTTCCGTCCCACAAGGGAGCCTGATCAGGATGACTGAACAAGACGGTTGGGAACAATCCGACCATTCCGTACTGGCCGGCTTCGAGGATGATGGCCGCCAGGTCCTCAGTTTCAGTCTCGGCGGCGAGGAGTACGGGATCGACATTGTCCGGGTCCAGGAAATTCGCGGCTGGTCCCGAGTCAGAAAGGTGCCCGGTGCCCCCGAATGGATGCTGGGCATGCTCAAGCTGCGGGGTGCCGTCATTCCGGTGGTGGATATGCGGCTGCGTTTTGGCCTGCCAGTGACTGAGAGCAGTGATCGAACGGTGATTATCATCCTCAATCTGGACGAGGACGAAGACGGACATGATGTGGGTATCGTGGTTGATGAGGTGGCTGACGTGATCGGGGTGCCGGAGGACGGAATTCGTCCAGTGCCCCGCATGGGAACGGCTGTGGATACGGAATACCTTGAGGGCATTGCCACCAGTGGTGAGGGCATGCTCATGCTTCTCGACGCAGACCGGTTGTTTCGGGATTGGGAACTCAAAGAGTTGCGTGAGTGGGGCGAATGAGGGCTGGGCGCTGCTTACTTGGCAAGCGCGAGCCGGTGTCTGACCCAAGTGCATGCATAGCAGCGAATCGCGTAGGGGATGAGAAATGAATATGGTTCTGACGATCAAAAAGCGCCTGACCTTGTTGATCTTGGTTGCTGCTCTGGTATTGCTCGTGGTGGGCATGATGGGGCTGAATGGCAGCCGAATGGGTGCCAATGCTCTTGATCGAATCGTCGGCCAGAATGTCGAAGTCACCGAGCTTGTCAACGAGATCTATGTCAATGAACTGATGCAGCGCCAAAGCGTGTTGGAGGCCCTCAGCGAACCCTTGCCCAATGTGATTAACCGGACAATGGATGAAGTGGATGAACGCGAGGCGGATACCAGTCGCTTGTTTGAGCGGTATGAAGGCATGGTCGCCACGGATGAGGAGCGGGAGATGGCGCAGGACTGGCTGGCGGCTCGTCAGGAGCAGGCCGAAGCCATGGAAAGGGTGTTTGATGCATTGCTGGACGAGAATGTTGATCTGGCCATCATGCTGACGCAGAACCAGTTGGAGCCGGCTAGCATAATGGTGCAGCGAGGAGCTCGTCAGTTGGTGGAATATCAGCGCAATAGGGTTAATGAAGTAAGCGATGAACTGGGTGAGCAAATCGGCAATCTGGTTCTTGCCGCCGCGGTGGTTCTGTTGATTTCCCTGGCTGTCATCGCTTTTCTCGGTTGGGGCACAATTCGCAATATCAATTCTGCCCTGGCCAAGGCTTCCGATGTGATCAGCCGTATCGCTGATGGTCAGCTCAATAACCGTACAACAGTCAAGGTACGGGATGAAGTGGGATTGATGATCGAGGATCTCTCCCGCATGGATGAAAAGCTCGCCGATATCGTGACCCGGGTGCGTGAAGCGGCCACCTCCGTGGATGCTGCTGCCCAGGAAATTGCCTCCGGTACGGATGATCTCGCTCAGCGTACTCAGGAGCAAGCTTCCTCCATTGAAGAAACCGCTTCCAGCATGGAGGAGATGACCTCCACGGTGAAGAACAATGCGGATAACGCCCAAGAGGCCAATCAACTGGCCTCTGGGACCCGTCAAGACGCCGAGCGTGGTGGCGAGGTGGTCAAGCGGGCGGTGGGGGCCATGCGCGAGATCGACGAAAGCAGTGGCAAGATCGTCGAGATTATCTCGGTGATCGATGAGATTGCTTTCCAGACCAATTTGCTCGCTCTCAATGCGGCGGTTGAAGCGGCCCGGGCGGGTGAGCAGGGGCGCGGCTTTGCCGTGGTTGCAACGGAGGTTCGGAACCTGGCTCAGCGTAGTGCCAAGGCCGCCAAGGAGATCAAGGATCTGATCAACGACAGTGTGGACAAGATCAAGAACGGCTCCGAGTTGGTGGAGCAATCCGGCCAGACCCTGGAAGGCATCGTGGAGAATGTGCGCCGGGTGACAGAGATTGTCGCCGAGATTGCCGCTGCTTCCAATGAGCAGGCTTCCGGTATTGATCAGGTCAATCGGGCCATCATGCAGATGGACGAAGTCACCCAGCAGAACGCATCGCTCGTGGAGGAAACTGCCGCTACCAGCCGTTCCATGCAGGAGCAGGCCGGTCAGTTGCTGGATCGTGTCGCCTTTTTCAGTCTGGGTGCGGATGACCAGGAAGGACAGATCCTGGCGGAGCGCAGCCATGAGGCCAAGCGTGCCACCCGTGAACAGGAGGAGCGGGTCAAGGACCAGTTGCAGAGTGCCAAGCAATCAAGTGTTGGACAGGATACGGGGCAGTCTAGTCCACGTCGTCAGGAGTCTGGGCGCCCGGTTCAGTCCAGTCGGTCTGAGGATGACCTTTGGGAGGAGTTCTGACGCCGTTCATGCCTTCTTCTGGCAGGAAGTTGCGATGTGGGTATTAACATCAAGGGTGGCGGCGTCTCTGACTCGCCACCCTTTTTCTTTGGCTCCCTGCCAAGACAGTGGAGTAGCAGTCTCGGGCTTGAACTGATTTTTATCGGTTGAGCTTCTGTTAGTTGAGAGAATTTTGCCATAATCTGGGGAGCAGGCCACTGACGATGTCCGTACCGATGAAACAGTCCTCAGCCAAGCAGTATGCGTTCTCGGACGCTGAATACGAGGAGCTGCGTCGCATTATCGAGCAAATCGTCGGGATCGCCCTCGCCAGTGGCAAACGCGATCTGGTCTATGGCCGGGTCTCAAGACGGGTGCGGGCCCTGGGTTTGTCCTCCTTTGCCGAGTATCTTGCACGACTGCGCAAGGGTGATCAGGCAGAGTTGGAAGAGCTGGTCAACGCCATGACCACGAACGTCACCCAGTTCTTTCGCGAGTCTCACCATTTTGATTATCTTCGCGAGACCTTCCTGCCGGAGATGGTGCAAAGGCATCAGCGAGACCGGGTGATACGCATCTGGTCAGCAGGCTGTTCAAGTGGCGAAGAGCCCTATTCCATCGCCGTGGTCATGGCGGAGTTTTTGGACGCTCATCCCGGATGGCGGGCCGAAATCTGGGCCACTGACGTGGACGGTGCCATCTTGCGGCAGGCGGAAGAGGGTGTGTATCCCATGGAGAGTCTCAAGGATGTCTCTCAGGAACGTCTGCGTCGTTTCTTCCTGCGGGGCAAGGGCGTGAATGAAGGCAAGGTGCGTGTAGGCAAGTCGTTGCGTGAAATTGTGCAGTTTCAACGCGTGAATCTGATTGAACCATGGAGAATAAGGCAGTCTTTTGATGCAGTGTTCTGCCGTAATGTGATCATATATTTTGATCGTGCACACAAGAAGCAGGTCGTGGAGGGGATCGCCGATCATTTGGCCCCCAAAGGGCATTTGTTCCTCGGGCATTCAGAGTCCCTTCATGGTCTGACTGACCGCTATCAACTAATAGGCAAGACCATTTATCGGAGGCGGGACTGAGTTGATGGCGGTTATGGTGCATGGGAATGTCGGAGGCACGCAAAATGCGTCAGGTTTTTGGCGGTAACTCTCAAGGCTTTTCGACCTTCGATCCCAGGCTTGACCGAGATGTTTTTCGGATTCATGCGGGTGGTTATTGCGTCGCTGCAGGGCCGGCGATAATCAGCACCCTGTTGGGTTCATGTGTGGCGGTTTGCCTGCGGGATCCCGAGGGACCGGTGGCGGCGATGAACCATTTCCTGCTGCCCTGGCCTGATCGCGTTTCTGCCGATAAACAAGTTGAAGGTGATTGCCGGTATGGCGTCTATGCCATGAGGGCTATTGTGGATGGCATGGAGCGGATGGGTGCCTGTCGCACGCGGATGCAGGCCAAGCTGTTTGGTGGCGCGGAGATGTTGGCCGGTATGCAGCCTGTGGGACGTGGCAATATCGGATATGCAGAAGAAGTGCTTGAGAGGCTGGGAATTCCGGTGATTGCCCGGGATGTTGGCGGGCGGGAGCATCGGGTCATTCGCTTCTTTACTGAAAATGGTCGAGTCCAGTTGCAGAAGCCTCGGGCCCGTGGGGTAGAGTCTGTGGTGGCGCGCCGTCACGGCGGGACTGAAGCTGCATTGCGAGGAGAATAATTGCGTATGCCAGGCAAGATTCGTGTGGTTGTAGTGGATGATTCCGCTCTGGTCCGTAAGTTGCTGACCCGGATGCTGGAATCCGATCCCGGGATCGAAGTGGTGGCGACCGCACCCGACCCCTATGTCGCACGGGATCAGATCAAGCGACATGACCCCGATGTGATCACCCTGGATGTGGAAATGCCTCGCATGGATGGGCTCACCTTTCTCGAAAACCTGATGCGTCTGCGTCCCATGCCAGTGGTCATGGTGTCATCCCTCACCCATGACGGAGCGAAAGTGACCCTTCAGGCTCTGGAATTGGGAGCGGTAGATTTTGTGACCAAGCCGGCACAGCAACTGTCGGTCAAGCTGGAGGATTATGCTGCCGAGGTGGTTTCCAAGGTCAAGGCGGCGGCTCGGGCTCGGGTCAGTTCGCGGGAAACCTACTCCGGCGAGGCCCGAGAGGCGTTTCGTCAGCGGGTCCGGGAGTCCTTGAGGGAGGCCGGCGCCTACGAGGCCAGAAGCACCGGCGGTCGGCAGAAGGTCGTGGCGATAGGGGCCTCCACTGGTGGTACCGAGGCCATCCGCCGAGTGCTGGAATGCCTGCCGCCCAACGCGCCGCCCATCATTATTAGCCAGCACATTCCCGCCAGTTTTTCCGGCCCCTTCGCGGAGCGTCTGAATGGAATTTGCAGTCTCACGGTTCGGGAAGCGGAGAATGGCGTTCCTCTCATGCCGGGGCATGCCTATGTGGCCCCGGGGGATTATCATCTGCGCCTTCGGCGTGATGGTGCCCGCCTGGTTTGTCGACTGGATCAATCGGCGACGGTCAATCGCCATCGCCCCAGTGTTGACGTGATGTTCGAGTCCGTGGCCCAGGCGGCGGGGAGTGAGTCGGTGGGTGTTTTATTGACCGGCATGGGCCGTGATGGTGCCGAAGGGCTGCTGCAAATGCGCAAGGCCGGGGCATCCACAATGGTTCAGGACGAGGCGAGCTCGACCGTCTGGGGCATGCCCGGGGCGGCGGTCCAGTTAGGGGCGGCGGAGGAGATCCTTGGCCTCGAGGCCATTCCTGCCCGCATGCTGGCCCTCGCGCAGGGAGACACGGCCCGCCCGGCCTGAATCTGCCCCCCACGACTCCCCCGTCCGGGGGAGTACCGGGCGGTGCCCGGCATCTGCTAACATACCCCGATTATGCTCAGGCGCGCCTGCGGAATCCGCCGGATTTCCTGTCCCGCGCCTATTAGCCCTGGCGGAAGCGAATCACAGTGGAGGTTGCAGAGAAATGAACGCGGAATTCGAGCGTAAGCTGGACCAGCTAAAGCGTGTTGCCAATGATCTGGTGGCCCCTGGGAAGGGTATTCTGGCCGCCGATGAGAGTACCGGGACGATCAAGAAGCGGCTGGACTCGGTGGGTGTGGAATCCACTGAAGAGACTCGCCGCCGTTATCGGGAGATTCTGTTCACCACCCCTGGCGCCGAGGAGTTCGTTAGCGGTGTAATCCTCTTTGATGAGACCCTGCGCCAGTCCAGCCGGGAGGGCACGCCCTTCCCCGAGCTGCTGAAGTCCAAAGGCATCATTCCGGGGATCAAGGTGGATGCCGGTGCCAAGCCGCTGGCGGGGCATCCTGACGAGAAGGTCACAGAGGGGCTGGATGGTCTGCGTGATCGCCTGGCCGAATATGCCGAGTTGGGCGCTCAGTTCGCCAAGTGGCGTGCCGTGATCAGCATCGACACCGATAAGGGGCACCCCTCGGACTGGTGCCTGGATGCCAATGCCCACGCGCTGGCCCGTTATGCCGCCCTGTGTCAGGAAGCCGGCATCGTGCCCATTGTTGAGCCGGAAGTGCTGATGGACGGCAGTAACAGCATTGAAGTCTGTGAGGACGTCACCAGCCGGACCCTGAATCGGGTCTTCAATGCCCTGTTCGAGCACGGCGTGGTGATGGAAGGCATTCTGCTCAAGCCCAATATGGTCATCGCGGGCAAACAGGCAGAACGTCAGGCAGACCCCCGTGAAGTGGCCGAGGCCACCGTGCGCTGTCTGCGCCGCCATGTGCCCGCGGCCGTACCGGGGATCGTCTTCCTCTCCGGTGGGCAGAGCGATGAATTGGCGACCGAGCATCTGAACATCATGAACCAGCTCGGCCCGCATCCCTGGGAGCTCAGCTTCTCCTATGGCCGTGCCCTTCAGGCCCCGGCCCTGAAGACCTGGGCTGGCGACGAGTCCAAGGCGGAAGCTGCCCAGCAGGCCTACTATCATCGTGCCCGCTGCAACGGCGCAGCCCGGTCCGGTGACTGGTCCGAGAATATGGAGAAGGACAAGGCAGCCTAAGCAAGCACTGGGGCCCCGGGAATCACTTCCCGGGGCTTTTTTTGGCCTGTTCAACAAGGATGGCGTCATGACGCGTCCAGCGGGGCAAGAACCACATATCGAATTGGAAGGCCTTCGTTTCCAGCGCGACGGACGGCCGATTTTCGAAGATGTCAGTCTGAGCATCCCACGGGGCAAGGTCACCGCGATCATGGGGCCCAGTGGGACCGGCAAGACGACCCTTCTGCGGCTAGTAACCGGCCAGTTGCTGCCAGAGAGGGGCAGTATCCGGGTCGATGGCCAGGAGGTGACGGGCATTGGGCGAGAAGCCTTGTATCGGCTGCGCAAGCGCATTGGCTTCCTTTTCCAGCATGGTGCCTTGCTGACGGATCTAGATGTCTATGAGAATGTCGCCTTCCCGCTTCGGGAGCATACCCAGCTCCCGGATTGCCTGATTCATCATCTGGTCATGACCAAGCTGCAATCGGTTGGCCTGCGTGGTGCGGCGCGTCTTATGCCTTCTCAGCTTTCCGGCGGCATGGCCCGTCGAGTGGGTTTGGCTCGTGCCGTTGTCATGGATCCGGAGCTGGTTCTCTACGACGAGCCTTTTGCCGGGTTGGACCCCATTTCCATGGGTGTGATCGTTCGCCTGATCAGAGAGATCAACGAGGCGCTCGGCCTCACCAGTGTGATCGTCTCCCACGACATCGAAGAAGTCTCTCAGGTGGCGGATTGGGCCTGGATCATTGCCGATGGCCGCATTATCGCCGGCGGGACCCCGGAGGAGCTGCGGGGCGAGGAGTCGCCCTGGGTGCGCCAGTTCATGCATCGCCTCTCTGATGGCCCGGTGCCCTTTCATTTCCCGGCGCGGGACTATCCTGAAGACTTGCGAGAGGTGCCACGATGAGGGCCATGTTCCGTGACCTGGGCGAGGCACTGCGGGAGTTTGTGGAAACCCTGGGTGCCATGACCCGCTTTCTGGGCCGGTTGCTCTGGGAAACCCCGGCCGCACTGATGCGATTTGGCCTGGTCTGGTACCAATTGCACCGGATTGGCGCCCACTCTCTGCTCATCATCGGCATTTCAGCGGTATTCGTGGGCATGGTGCTGGCCCTGCAGGGCTACCACATACTCAATCAGTTTGGGGCCACGGAGTCCCTGGGTGTGATGGTCGCCATGACTCTGGTTCGGGAGCTGGGGCCGGTGTTGACCGCAGTACTATTCGCCGGTCGAGCGGGGACATCCCTGGCTTCCGAGATTGGACTCATGCGGGCAACCGACCAATTGTCAGGCATGGAAATGATGGCCGTTGACCCGGTCAAACGGGTCATCATGCCCCGCTTTCTGGCGGGTGTGATTGCGGTGCCATTGCTGGCGGCCATCTTCAGTGCACTGGGCATCTTTGGCGGCTATGTCGTGGGTGTGGGTCTACTGGGTGTGGATGCCGGGCCTTTCTGGTCTCAGATGAACGCGGCGGTTGATGTCCGGACAGATGTCATGAGTGGCGTCTGGAAAAGCATAGCATTCGGGATAACGGCCAGCCTGGTGGCCGTCTACGAGGGCTACAATGCCCCGCCCACTGCTGAGGGTGTCAGTCGCGCCACCACACGGGCAATCGTCATCACTGCAGTCGCGGTGCTGGCTATTAACCTATTGATTACTGCCATTATCGTCGGTGAGGGTTGAGGCATGCGTCACAACAAGGCAATGGATTTTGGTACCGGCCTGTTTGTCCTCTTGGGGATTCTGGCCATCTTCTTTCTGGTAACCCAGACCACCGGAATGCGTACTCTGGGAACAGAGGACAGCTTTGAAGTCAGCGCCCGCTTTGACGATATCGGTGGCCTGCGGGTCAGGGCACCGGTCACCATGGCGGGGGTGCGGCTCGGCAGGGTCAGTGATATCCGTTTTGATGACGATCGTCTGGATGCGGTAGTGACCCTTCGCATCAGTGCCCGTCACGATAATCTACCGGCGGATAGCATCGCCTCCATTCGGACTTCGGGCTTGCTGGGTGAGCAATTCGTTGCCCTGGACCCGGGGGGGGATCCAGATGCTTTAACCGAGGGCGATCAGATCATTCATACCCAATCAGCCATTGTGCTTGAACGTATTATTGGCCAATTCCTGACCATGCAGGGAGATTAAGTTATGCAGAGCAGAATCATTCAGGTCTTGACGACTGCCATGGCCGCGGCCGTTTTAGCCCTTCCCGCGTCATCCCTGGCTGAGGAGGACTCTCTCCCGGACCCGGCAGTCATGGTGGAGGAAACCGCTCACGAAATCCTGCGTGAGCTGAGAGAGCGTCAGGACGAGATGCAGGATGATCCGAGCGCAGCTTATCAGTTTGTAGAAGATCTGCTGCTGCCGGTCTTTGATCTGCCCTATGCCACTCGCCTGGTGCTCGGCCGACATGGTCGTGATGCGAGCCCTCAACAGCGCCGTGATTTTGGCGAAGCCTTCTATCGCTTCCTGGTGCGCAGCTATTCAGACGCATTGGTGGATCAGGACCTGTCCGAAATCGAGATCGAAGTCCGGCCGACCCGGGGTGAGCCAGACCCCTCGCGGACTCGAGTCCGTACCGAGGTGGTGCGCGATGACGCTTCCAATATTCCCGTGGATTTCGCTCTCCGCTACACCGATGACGGCTGGAAAGTCTTTGATGTGACGATCGAGGGTGTTTCCTACGTGACCAACTACCGTAATTCCTTTGACAGTGAGATTCGTCAGCGGGGTATCGATGCGGTCATTGAGCGCCTTCGGGACCGGACCCGTCGTAAGGAACAGGAGATGGAGGAATCTATTGAGCAGGACAATGGCTGACCAGTCGCCATCCAGCCTGGATCTGGAGAAGGCCGGCCGGGGCCGTTACCGACTGAGTGGCGAACTGGTATTCGGCACCGCCGAACAGGCTCTGACCCTGTCCCAGTCTCTGGATTTTGCCACGACCGTGGAACTGGATCTTTCCGGAGTGAAGCGCGTCGACAGTGCGGGCCTGGCCGTCATGGTGGAATGGTGGCGCCGTTGTCAGGCGGCCGGAGGCCAGCTGAAGCTGGGGGAAATCCCCGAGCAGCTCAAGGCCTTGATTCGGATCAGCCAGCTCGACTCGGTGTTTGGCGATCTTGGTGGCTAGCAGGCGCCTGGCTGCCGCAGGCGCTTACCAGTCCCAGTCATCGTCATCTTCCCAGTCGTCTTCCCAGTCCTCGGGCGGTGGATCACCGTCGTAGATGAGATGGCGGCGCCGCTGAAGATAGGCTTCACGCATGGTGACATAGGGGTCGAATTCCTCTTCCAGGAAACGGTCTGCATCCAGCAGCCCGGCCCGGACGTCAACAGCGCGAATGAGATAGAGGCCGTAGCGCTCGGGCAGGGGAATGGTCTGATAGGTGGGGTCAACATAGCTATCCACCGCCATACCCGTGGTGTCCCTCACCGTGGAGGGGCCAAGCCCCGGCAGGACCAGATAGGGGCCGGCGCCGGCACCCCAGACGCCCAGAGTCTGGCCGAAGTCCTCGTTGGCCGCTTCAAGGCCCACATGGGTGGCAGGATCAAACAGACCACCAATGCCAATGGTTGTGTTGATCAGGAATCTGCCGGTGCCGCTGAATGCCTCGCCACCCTTGCCCTGGAGGCCGCTGTTAAGGATCACCACGGGCTGGCGCAGATTACTGAGAAAATTGCCGATGCCGCTTCGTACCGGCCGCGGCACATTGTCCCGGTAGGCGACGGCGACCGGCCGCAAAGCCGCGCGATCGATGGCGTCGTTGAAGGCATAGACCTTGCGGTTGAAGCCTTCCCAGGGGTCTCGCGGATCCCGATCCTCGGCGGGAACGCTGGCGCAGGCACCCACAAGTGATGCGATCAGGAGCGCGGCGAGAAAACGCAGGCTGGATCGATGCATGGCAAACGAATTCCTTGGAATTTTGCGCATCTTAACAGGCCCGGTGGCCTGGAGGAATCATGGCGATTTCGCTGCGAGTAATCTGAGAGGGAGATGAGAACGGACGGCCATGGGGAAGCCGCTCTGCTGACTGCAAGCAACCAAAGGAGTCACAATGAGAGCATTCACATCAAGCCTGGTATTGCTGCTGTTGAGCTTGTCCCTGCTGGCAAGCGACCGGGCCCTGGCTGGTTCAGAGCTTGACTGGTACCTGCCCTGGGCGAGCGAATACGATGACAGCATCCCTACGCCCGAAGATGTTCTTGGCTTTCAGCCAGGGGAGTGGCATGCCAGCCACGACCAGCTCATTCGTTATTTCGAGCATCTGGCTGCTGCCTCTGATCGGGTGACCATGGTGGAGAAAGAGCGCACCTATGAGCAGCGACCCATGCTGGTAGTGCGGATAAGCTCCAGCAGCAACCAGGACAACCTTGAGGAAATTCGCGATGCACGGCTTCAGGCCCTGCAGCCAGGCAGCGGCGAGGACCTGACCGAGCACCCGGTGGTTAACTGGTTTGGTTACAGCATTCACGGTGACGAGGCCAGTGGCGCTAATGCCTCCATGGTGGTGGCCTGGCATCTGGCGGCTGCTCAAGACGAGCGTACTCGCGAGATTCTCGACAACACCATTATCCTTATTGAGCCGGCCATGAACCCGGATGGGGTTCAGCGCTTTGCCACTTGGGTCAATATGCACCGGGGCCAGACGCTGGTAGCGGATCCACAGAATCGCGAGCATCGGCAGGTTTGGCCACGGGCCAGAACCAACCACTATTGGTTCGACCTCAATCGTGATTGGCTGCCGGTCCAGCATCCCGAGTCCCGGGCGCGAGTCGCCGGCTTCCAGGCCTGGAAGCCCAACGTGGTTGGCGACTGGCATGAAATGGGGCGTAACAGCACCTATTTTTTCCAGCCGGGTGATCCCGACCGGGATAACCCCCGGACGCCGGACCGGAATTTTGAGCTGACCGGCAAGATTGCCGAATTCCATGCCGATATCCTGGATCAATACGGCGTGCCTTATTTCACACGGGAAGTATTCGACGACTACTACTACGGCAAAGGCTCGACCTTTCCCGATATCCAGGGTGCCATTGGCATTCTCTATGAGCAGGCCAGTGCCAGGGGCCATCTGCGGGAGACCATCCACGGTGAGCGCAGCTTCACCGAGGCGGTTCGTAACCAGGTCCTGACCTCATTCTCGACGCTGGAGGCCAGTCACGAATTGCGTGATGAACTGCTGGGATTCCAGCAGCAGTTCTTTGAAGACGCCATGGATGAGGCCCGCCAGGATCGCCGCAAGGCTTTTGTCTTTGGTGACCCCGCGGATCGTGGCCGGACAGTCGAGCTGGTGGAAATCCTCCTGCGCCAGGATGTGGAAGTCAGCCCTCTGGGTGAGTCGATTGAGGTAGACGGCCATCAATTTCGACCGGGCGAGGCCTGGGTAGTGCCCCTGGAGCAGCCCCAGTACCGCTTTATCCTGGCGATGATGGAGCGGCAGCTGAGCTTCCCGGACACGCGCTTCTATGATGTTTCCACCTGGACCTTGCCGCTGGCATTCAATATGCCGACGGCGGAGCTGTCGGCGCGGCAGTTGCGCCGTCTGGATGCCGGTCAGGCCCTGGACGATGTGCCAGGGCTCGGAGGCAGTCTGGCCCTGGATGTGGACCGCCCGGTAGCCTGGGCCTTCGACTGGGCGCCCTATTATGCACCGCGCATGGCCCAGAGGCTGTTGGAGGCCGGGGTTCGCCTTCGGGTTGCCACCAATGAGTTCGAAGCCTCTGTGGGGGGTGGCGAGAGCCGAGAGTTCGCCCGAGGCACCATTCTCATCCCCGCGGGGCTTCAGGACGAGGCCAGCCATGAAGAGATCGAGTCCATTCTGCGCCGGTATGCGCGGCGAGATGGTGTGGATGTGACGGCGCTGGATAGTGGTCTGAGCCGTGGCGGGATTGACCTGGGAAGTCCCAGCTTCCGTCCGGTCGAACCCGTACGCCCTGCGATTCTCGTGGATGACGGCGTTCACATGCAGGAAGCCGGGGAGATCTGGCACCTGCTGGACCATCGTTATGGGGTCCCGGTGACTCTGTTGAATCATGGCGAGTTGGGTCGGGCCGACCTGGATCGCTATACCCATTTGTTCATGGTTAATGGCGAGTGGCAGCAGCAACTGGACGAAAGGGCCGAGGAGGCCCTGCACGAATGGGTCCACGAGGGCGGCACCCTGGTGGCACAGAAAAACGCCCTCCAGTGGGTTTCGGATAGCGGACTCTACGAGCTCGACTTTCGCGACCGCCCGCAGGGCGAGGAAGACCGCTTGCCCTACGGGGATTTTAGCGGTGATATCGCCGCCCAGGTGATTGGCGGTTCCATTTTCGAAACCCACCTGGATCTGAGCCATCCCCTGGCATACGGCTACACTCGGGAGAAGCTGCCCGTATTCCGCAACAGCACGCGTTACCTGGAGCCTGGCGATAATCCCTACAACCAGGTAGCGCGCTACAGTGAGGAACCTCTGCTGAGCGGCTACGTTTCAGAAGAAAACCTGGCCACCATGGGCGGCAGCCTGTCGGTGAAGGCCGATCGAGTGGGGAGTGGCACGGTGGTGCTGTTTGTCGACAATCCCAGCTTCCGGGCTTTCTGGTTCGGGACCAATCGTTTGCTGATCAACAGCCTCTACTTCAGCGGCGCCATTGCCCATACTCGCCGTCCCTGACACTCCTTGAACGGCACAAGAAATCCCCCTTCCCTTGTGACAGGGAAGGGGGATTTTCTTTTTGCTGCCAGCCGGACTCGATCAGTACAGCTACCGTGGCGGTGTGCCTCGCTGTGCCCTTTGGGCGGAGGAGGGCAGGTTTCGCCATTCCATATGCAGCTGATCCATGCGATCCATGTAGCGATTGCGCCGTGAGTCGTCCAGGGCGGGATGGCTCAGGGCCATGCGCATCTGGGTCAGGGCATGGTAGAGGTCGCCATGCTTGTGGAAATAACCGGCCATGTGGAAATGAGACCCCGGAATATCACCCAGGTTGTTACTGGCCTCGGCCATCATTCGGAAATGCCGGGGCTGAGCTCCCGGGCGCCGGGTCAGTCGCTGCAGAAGCGCCAGGGCTTCCTCGGGTTTATCCATCTGAAGCAGGGTGCGAGCGTGGCTCTCCATCAGGACTTCATTATCAGGAAAGAGTTCGGCTGCCCGTTGGAGGAGGGCAAGGGCCTCATCCATCTTGCCCTGGCCCAGGAGGTTTTCAGCATGACCCACATGGTAGGCGATGATGTCAGGCGAGCTCTGGCGGAGTTGATCAAAGACACGGGCTGCTTGTTCATGACGGCCCCGAAACTGGTCTTCCAGTGCCTGCCTGTAGCGTTGCAGGTCCATGGTGAAGCTGGGGCTGGCAGGTGATCGCGCCGGAGTCAGCTGGACCGGGTCACGCCCCGAGCTGACCGCAACGCGGGCGTTGATTCGCTCCCGGGCAAGGTAGAAACGGCGACCTGACTCGTATTCTCCTTCGCTTAGCCGACGTGCCCGATTTCGGGCCTCGGTGATGCGATGAGTGGTGAGGGGGTGGGTGCGCAGGTATTCAGGAACGGCCTGACCTGCGCCGTACTGATGGCGACGCTGAAGCTTCTCGAAGAAGCGGGCCATGCCCTCCGGGTCAAAGCCGGCATCGGCCATCATCTGGATCCCCACCCGGTCGGCTTCATATTCATGGGCGCGGGTGTAGTTGATCTGCCGCTGCAGCTGGAGAGCCTGAGCCGACAACATGGTGGCCATCGCGGCATCGGAGTCGCCGGTATTGGCGGCGATCAGGATGGCGCCCAGCATGGCTCCGAGAGTGGCCAGGCCGCTACCCTGCATGGCGTCGATCTGCCGGGCAATATGGCGCTGGGTGACGTGGGCAATCTCATGGGCCACCACGCCAGCCAGCTCCGCCTCGGTATCGGCGGCCAGGATCAGGCCCGCATTCAGGCCGATATAGCCGCCGGGCAGGGCGAAGGCATTGATTTCGGCACTGCGCATGACGAAAAAGTGAAACTGATCGCCGGGACGTGAGCTGTGGGCGGCAATGTGCTGGCCCAGGTCCCGAACGTACTCCTCGATATCCGGGTCTTCCAGCAGTACGCTGGCCTCCCGCATCCGCCGGACCACTTCCTTGCCGATCTGGTCCTGTTCCCGGGGCGAGAAAACCGTGCTGCTGGCATCCCCCAGGTCCGGGAGCTTGCTGATGTCAAAGGCCTGACCATGGGCGGGTGCCGGCGACAGGTTGAGCGCGGCGGCCAGGACCAGACTGCACAGCTTGGCGACTATCAGGCGCATTCCAGAAACGAGCCTCCCGGAGACGGTGGGTATTCTATCTTGGGACAAGATAACAGGCTTGGCGTTTCACTCAAGTCTGGTGGGCACCGTGAAAAAACCATCCATAACGGCTTGGGCCGGCATTTTATTCAACCCCGCGGGGTGACCCTCGCCGGATGTCAGGTTCCGGCCTGGCGGGCGAAAAAAAACGCCCCGTTGGTGGGGCGTTTTTCCTGAATCGACCTTAGGGTTGTCAGAACCGGTAGCGATACTGTGCGGACAGTATATTGGCAGCCGCCTCGTAGCTCCCGACGATGCGGTCGCCCTGGCCGCCCGTGCGGTCGAAGGGGGTATCGTCACCCAGCATCACATGAACGTAGGCGAAATCCCATTCACTGGATTCAGACGTCTGCCATGTAGCGCCAAGGGCAAGCCAGGTACGATCGTTATCGGGCGTCCGCGGCGGCCGGTTGAACCGGTCGCGTGCCGCTGACTCGTCGTAGGCAATGCCGGCACGGAAGGTCCAGGCATCACTCCTGCGATAGTCCAGGCCGATGGAATAGCGATCCTGGCTCTGGAAGTTGATCGGCTCGACGGAATCGGGCTGGTTGGGATTGTCGAATTCGACCCGCAGCTCATCGAAGCTTTGCCAGCCCATCCGCGTGTAGTCACCAAACAGAGTGATCTGATCAGAGACCTGATGGGCAATGCTCAAGGACAGGGCATCGGGGCTCTCGAATTCAGACGTGATGCGGTCGTCGATGAACAGACCCTGCGTGCTGAAGAGTGTCGGCACGTCACTGAATCGGGCTTTCCCGCTCAGGTCGTGGTCTACCGAGCTTCGGTAGTTCACACCCAGGCGGGTCTCTCCCCAATCGAACAGGGCGCCAGCAGTAAAACCGTAGCCCATGCCGTCGCCCGACAGCTCTACGCGGCCATCCGCCGACTGGGGGCTGAGCCCCTGAGCGCTACAGGTGGTGGGGTCCACCTGAGCGAAGCAGATGGCGCCGAAATCAAGCGCATTACTGAGTGTGGAAATCTCCATGTAATGAATGTTGAGGCCAAGGCCGAGGGAAACCACATCATTGACCTTGTAGGCGATTGAGGGCGCAAGGTTAATGATGCCCAGATCCGACTCAAGGGCCTGATAGCGAAAGATGGAGTCTGAGTCGTACTTAGTCCGTGATCCAAAAGGTACGCTTAGTCCCACGCCGAAGTGCAGCTGATCATTGATCTGCTGGTGGTAATAGGCATTCGGGATGAACGAGAGCTGGCCGATCCGGCCGCCTTCGCCGCCGGAGAGCGGCTGGCCGATGGCATCGGTCGCCGAGTCCTTGGTGAAGTCCATGCGCACATCGTTGCCATGCAGGCTGATGACGAATTCCCGGCCCTCGAGGCGGGTCATGCCGGCCGGGTTGAAGAAGATGGTAGAGGCGTCCTCGGCCAGCGCAGCGCCGCCGGCGAAGGCATGGCCCGCGCCGCGTGCGCCCTGATGGGTAACAGCGAACCCGGCGGCTGAGGCCGCGATCGGGACAGCCGCGGTCGCACCCACCACCAGGACGGCCGTGCAGCAACGCAGGATACTGTGGCTCATTGCTTATTCCCCTCGAAATTTGTTTGTGAACAAACGGCTGTTTGGGCGTCTTCCGGCTGATTCAAGCACAGGGTCACGGAAGAAGCAAGGTGCTCGTTGAGGAGGGCCTGATGCGGTAGAGGGCGGCTTTACGGGGCCCCTGGCATTATGGGCCCTTTACAACCTCCGGATGAGGGGCGATGATTTGCCCCTATCCATCAGGCAGTCTGGACCGGCACATGAATGTCATTAGGGACTGGTTTTACAAGCATTTTTCCGATCCCCAGGTGGTGATTCTGGTCGGCCTGCTGGTGGCGGGCTTCCTGGGCATCGTCTTTGCCGGCCAATATCTGGCCCCGGTGATCGCCAGCGTCATCATCGCCTACCTGCTGGAAGGGGTCATCCAGCCCATGCAGCGGATGGGGATTCCCCGCCTGCTCGCGGTTTCGCTGGTCTTCACTCTTTTCTTTGTGGTTCTACTGTTGCTGATTTTCAGCCTCTTTCCGATCCTGGTCCGCCAGGCGGGGCAGTTGCTGGATCTGGCCCCGGCCATGTTCGCGGAGGGGCAGCGACTGCTGATGACCCTGCCCGAGCGGTATCCGACGCTGTTCAGCGAGACCCAGGTCGAGCGCTTTCTGGAGCAGATCCAGTCGGAAGCCGGGGGATTCACCGATACCGCCCTGCAACAGACGGTGTCTTCGGTCGTCGGCGTCGTGACCCTGTTGGTCTATATGGTCCTCATGCCATTGCTGGTGTTCTTCTTTCTCAAGGACAAGGAATCCATTCTGGACTGGGCCCGGAGCCACTTGCCGCGCCAACGTGGCCTGGCCGCGCGCGTCTGGGAGGAGGTGGATTCCCAGCTGGGCAATTTCATCCGCGGCAAGTTCTGGGAGATCCTGATTGTCTGGGTGGTGACCTACATCACCTTCATGTTCATGGGCCTTAATTTCGCCATGCTGCTGGGCTTCCTGGTGGGGATTTCGGTGCTGATCCCCTATATCGGGGCGGCGGTGATGACGGTGCCGGTGGCTCTGGTGGCCTATTTCCAGTTTGGCTGGAGCGCCGAACTGGCATGGATCCTGGTGGCATATGGGATTATCCAGATGCTGGATGGAAATGTGCTGGTGCCCATCCTGTTCTCCGAGGTGATCAATCTTCACCCTATCGCCATCATTGTGGCGGTCCTCTTTTTCGGCGGCATCTGGGGCTTCTGGGGCGTATTCTTCGCCATTCCCCTGGCCATCCTCTTTCAGGCCGTCCTCAAGGCTTGGCCGAGGCAGTCGCAGGAGGATCCGGAGCAGGACAGCTCGGCGGCCTCCGAATCCTGACTTCGCGGCCCTGCGCTTGCCTTGTTCAGAGCACCTCGGAGGCGTAATCCGCCAGCCGTGAGCGTTCCCCGCGCATGAGGGTGACATGCCCGGAGTGGGCCCAGTTCTTGAACCGGTCCACCACGTAAGTCAGCCCCGAGGTGGTTTCGGTGAGATAGGGGGTATCGATCTGGGCTACATTGCCCAGGCAGATGATCTTGCTGCCTGGCCCGGCCCGGGTGATCAAGGTCTTCATCTGCTTGGGCGTCAGGTTCTGGGCCTCGTCGAGGATGATGAAGCGGTTCAGAAAGGTACGCCCCCGCATGAAATTGAGCGAACGGATCTTGATCCGGCTCTGGAGCAGATCATTGGTTGCCGCCCGCCCCCAGTCCCCGCCTTCCTCGGAGCGGGTCAGCACTTCCAGATTGTCCATCAGTGCCCCCATCCAGGGCGTCATTTTCTCTTCCTCCGTGCCCGGCAGGAAGCCGATATCCTCGCCCAGGGGCACGGTGACCCGGGTCATGATGATTTCGTTGTAGATATTTTCTTCAAGGGTCTGGGTCAGGCCGGCGGCCAGTGTCAGCAGGGTCTTGCCGGTACCGGCGGCACCCAGCAGGGAAATGAAATCCACCTCCGGGTCCATCAGCAGATTGAGGGCAAAATTCTGCTCCGTGTTGCGGGCGGTAATGCCCCAGACCGCGTTGCGGGGACTGCGGAAGTCCCGGCTCATCTCCAGAGTCGCAGAGTCGCCGTCCACGGTGCGGACAATGGCCTCGAAATCATCCCCGCCGGTCACGAACTGGTTGGGTTGCCAATCGGCAACCCGGGGGCCACTGAGGCGGTAATAATTGCGCCCGTTCTCGGTCCAGGAATCCATGGCTTCGCCGTGGGTCTCCCAGAAATCCTCGGGCAGTTCGTCCACCCCGGAAAATAGCAGGTCCACATCTTCCAGGACCTTATCGTTGTAGTAGTCCTCCGCCTTGACTCCAACCACCGTGGCCTTGATCCGCAGATTGATGTCTTTGGTCACCAGGATCACCTGGGTGTCCGCACGCTTCCGCTGCAGACCGAGGGTGGTCGCCAGGATGGTGTTGTCCGGTTTATTCCCGGGCAGGGAGTCCGGCAATTTGGCAGGCAAGGGCTCGGTCTGAAAAAACAGGCGGCCTGAGGGCCGGCAATCGGCACCGGCGGATCGGCCAGCCTCCGGCAAGGGCAGGCCGTCAGCCACCTGTTCGCCCTTGGCGCCATGCATGAGCTCATCCAGGAATCGACTGATCTGGCGCACATTTCGCGCTGATTCCGACATCCCCTTCTTGTGGGCGTCCAGCTCCTCAAGTACCACCATGGGGAGGAAGATATCGTGTTCCTCAAAGCGAAAGATGGCGGTGGGGTCGTGCATCAGGACATTGGTGTCGAGCACGAACAGCTTCTTGTCGGAATGGCTCATTTTTACCTCGGGTTGTGGCAGCAGGGATGGCAGTCAGTACTGGTTCAAAGGGCCTTGGCCGCCTCCAGCACTTCCTCTGCATGGCCCTTGACCTTGACCTTCCGCCATTCCTGGCGGAGTACGCCCTCGTCATCGATCAGGAAAGTGCTTCGTTCGATCCCCATGCTCTTCTTGCCGAACATGGTTTTTTCCTTGATGACATCGAACATTCGACACAGCTCTTCATCCTTGTCTGAAAGCAGATGGAAGGGGAAACCCTGTTTGCTTCGGAAATTCTCATGGGCCTTCAGCCCGTCCCGGGAAACCCCCAGAATATCGGTATTGACGGCCTGAAATTCCTGGTGGAGGGCGCTGAAGTCCCGGCCTTCCGTGGTGCAGCCCGGGGTACTGTCCTTGGGGTAGAAGTAAAGCACCAGTTTTCGGCCGCGGAAATCCGAGAGGCCCAGGTCCTGGTCTCCGGTGGCGGGCAGGCTGAAATCGGGGACCTTCTTGCCAATACTGACGGTAGTCATTATTGCTCCTTGTTCATTTACTGATATCGGGATTCAATGCTTTATGGGCTCCATCAGCCCATCCAGATTCAGGCGGTCGCAGAGCTCCATGAAATGATCCCTGACCAGGGTCAGGGGCTGAGCGTCCGGGATGTGGACAGTCATCTGAATGGTCGCCATTGGGGTGTCGGTGTGGTCGGAGACATAACTCTGGGTGACCACCTCCGCCACCTCTACCTCATATTCGCTGAAAAAGCTCAACAGCTCAGTCAGGGTGCCGGTACGATCCCGCGCCACGATATCCACGGTGTAGGGCAGGCGATGGCTCCTCTCCGGACGCGATTCGATGCGTCGCAACTGCAGGTCCAGATCCAGCTCCCGACGCAGGCGCTCCGCTGATGCCTCGAGCCGGGCCAGGGTGTCCCAGCTGCCTGTCAGCCTGGCCACGAAGAGCACATGACCGTCGATCAGGGAGCAGCGGCTGTGGCTGACATTGCAGCCGCTCTGGCTGATATGGCGGGTCAGCCCCTCAAGCAGGCCGGGCCGATTGCTGCCCAGGGCAGAGATAATCAGTGACTGATTCATTGTCCCGTTCTTTCCGATGTGGTTGAGCCGGGGGGCAGTAATGCCGCCGGTCTGCGTTTCAGTCTAACCCGAGCCCGAGGGGCTGAAAACTGCCCAATTGGCCCCGCCGAACAGGATTGGATCAGCTTTGGCTTTTCAGCAGGCCGGACAGTGGGTAAACTGGCGCTTTTTGTGCCGGTAGCAGCGACGGGTTCCGTCCCGGCGGGCCTGCCGGCCCCGTCAGGCGCCTTTCGGCGTCTGCTCTCACAGCTACCGGTTGTCCGGGGCAGGGTCGTGGCCGCGGGAACCGGTTCGTCCGGCAGTTGTCCTGTCCTTTCGGGAATACGCAGGAGTGCAGTGATGTTCGGCGGAAGCATGGTGGCTCTGGTCACTCCGATGAAGTCGGATGGTGCCCTGGATTTCGAGGCCCTTGAGCGCCTGATCGAATTCCACGTCGATGCCGGCACCCGGGCCTTGGTGGTGGCCGGGACCACAGGCGAATCCCCGACGCTGGAAACCGACGAGCACGCCGATCTGATTGGAGAAGCTGTCCGTCTGTCGGCGGGGCGGGTGCCGGTTATCGCAGGCACCGGGTCCAATTCCACCGCCCAGACACTTCACCTGACCCGCAAGGTGGAAGCAATGGGCGTTGATGGGTTCCTGCTGGTGGTGCCGTATTACAACAAGCCCAGCCAGGAGGGGCTCTATCGGCATTTCAGCACGGTGGCGCGGGCAGTGGAAAAGCCGGTGGTGCTCTACAACGTCCCGGGACGAACCAGCTGTGATCTGCTGCCGGAAACGGTGGCCCGACTCGCGGAACTGGATACGGTCGTGGGTCTGAAGGAAGCCACCGGCGACATGCAGCGCCTTCAGGCGCTCCGTGAGCTCTGTGGCGATGAAATCGAGCTCTACAGTGGCGATGATGCCACGGCAATGGATTTCATCCTTGGGGGTGGAATTGGTGATGTATCGGTCACCGCCAATGTAGCACCTGAGCAGATGCAGGCCCTGTGTGATGCCGCCCGCAGTGGCGACCGGGAAAAGGCGGCGGAAATCAATAACCGCCTGATGCCGCTGCATCGGGAGCTCTTTGTGGAATGCAACCCGGTGCCGGTCAAGTGGGCGCTGGCGGAGATGGGCCTGATTCAGCCCGGTATCCGCTTGCCGCTGGTTCCGCTGGCCGAGGAACACCACGAACGTGTGCGGGCGGCCCTCAGGCACGCCGGCATTCTCGACTGAATACCCTATAGATCAGGAATACGCTGCTTCATGTCAACGCTATCTCCGCTTTACCCATCCAGCCTGTCCTACCGGCAGCTTCGGCTGCTGATCATCCTGCTGACCCCCGTGGTCGTGGCCGCCTGTGCTACCCCCATGCACTGTGATGAGCAGGCTGGCGAAGCCTATATGGACCCGCGCATTGGCGAGCCCTTGCTCGACGAAGACGGTGAACCCATTCCGGGCAGTGAACGCTTCCGGGTTCCGGGGGAGGAAACCGCCCGAAGCGGTCATGCCAATCCCTGTCTGGCCATGGCCCCGCGCCTGGTGGAACCGCCCGTGCCGCCGGCCCGTGAAGTCGAGGAAGGGGCATCCTTTGCCGATGTGCGCTATCGCCTCGAAGTGGTCGATGAGGATGGTTTCTCCGACAACGCCGAAGCGTCCACCTTCCGGCTCCGTGTGCGCGGCACCACGCCGCGGGTGGGGGGCTTCGATGCCGGCCTGGCCTTCCAGACCTTGCAGATTGTTGGCGAGCCCCGTTTTGAAGACACCACGGATCGGCCGGGTAACTTCCCCACTGTGCGCGACCCGAAGGATACGGCCGTGTCCGAGGGCTGGGGTCGTTTCGTCAGTCGTGAAGACACCTTCGAGGTCAAGTTGGGCCGCCAGGCCATCCGGCATGACAATGAACGTTTCATTGGCAGCGATTCATTCCGGCAGTTGGAGCAGACATTCAATGCCTTTGGGCTGCGGATCGGTACCGGTGAGCGGGCGCGCTTCCTGGGTCAGTACATTGACCGAATCAATACCGTGCTCGGCCCCAATCATCCCGACGGCCTGGGCCGGATTGACAGCCGCGCGGCGGTTCTGGACCTGGATACCCGAATCGGCGACAACCGGATGGGCATCTACTTCCACAACCTGCGTTTTGACGAAGACGAATGGGAGTCACATCGAAATTATGGCCTGCGTCTGACCGGCCCGGTGCCGTGGACGGAAACCTTCAGCTATCGCCTGGAAGCTGCCGTGCAGCAAGGCGTGCGGGGTGAAGGCCCGGATGATGATCTCGGCTACCAGCACGTCAAGCTGAAACAGGAACTGGATGACTGGAGCTGGTATGTGGGCCGTGAGCGCCTGGGTGGTGATCGGGAATGGGCCTTCCAGACCCCCCTGGCAAGCCTGCATGAGTTCAACGGCAAGGCTGACCGCTTCCTGGTCACGCCCGAGTTCGGTCTCATTGACGTCTACGCCGGCGTTGGATTCCAGCGCTGGGGTTGGGATTTTGATTCCCGCTTCCACCAGTTCCAGGTCGATCAGGGCAGTGGCCGCTACGGCGAGGAGCTGAGCCTGGGCGCCGGACGCGAGCTCTGGGGCCCCCTGCGACTGAATCTGGGCCTGAGTCACTACATGGGCGAGGATCCGGACTTTTACCCGGGTGACGAGTACGCCGCAGACCGTACCCGCGCCTGGTTCAGTGTCTCTGCCCGTTTCGAGCCCTGACTAGACGGGGCCGCCTGGCGGCGGCCCCTCCCTTGAGCAGGAAGGGATGAATCGGTTATGATGGCGCGCTTCCGCGGCGCGGAATAGCAAGTCCCGGAGAGGTGTCCGAGCGGTCGAAGGAGCACGCCTGGAAAGCGTGTGTGCGCTACCCGCGTACCGAGGGTTCGAATCCCTCCCTCTCCGCCATTTTTTGATGGGCCACCGATTGAGCGGTGGCTGTCTTGGCGGATCGAAGCCCTGATTCGAACCCGATAGAGGGTTCGACAAATGCGTAAGGAACGTATTTGAGCATTCGCCTTGGGCGAATGCCCCGGAGCGAAGCGGAGGGCGGAGCGCAGGGATGCGCGGAGTCATCCCTCCCTCTCCGCCATTTTTTGATGGGCCACCGAGTCATCGGTGGCTCTTCTGTTTTCGGGCGGCAGCGCCCTTGCCATGTCAATGGTGGTCCGTGCCGGCTCTCCCGCGACGGCCAGCCGCAAACCCCGTCAGGCCCGGAAGGGAGCAGCGGTAGCGGTGACGCCGGGTGCCGGGAATCTGCCGGTGCGGGCCGCCACCCTTTTCGCTCTTTCCCTCACTCACACGCTCCAGTGCCGGGGCCTGCCTGTGATAGAGTAATCGGCCTCATTTCCGCTGGAATCCGTACGCCATGAGCTATCAGGTCCTGGCCCGAAAGTATCGTCCCGCCAGTTTTGCCGAGTTGTCCGGTCAGGAGCATGTACTGCGTGCCCTGGTGAACGCTCTGGACAATGACCGCCTTCACCATGCCTTCCTGTTCACCGGGACCCGCGGCGTGGGCAAGACCACCATTGCGCGGATTCTCGCCAAGTCACTGAACTGCGAGCAGGGCATCAGTTCCACCCCTTGTGGTGAATGCAGCGCCTGCACGGAGATTGCCGAAGGGCGTTTCGTGGATCTGATCGAGGTGGATGCGGCCTCCCGCACCCGGGTGGATGACACGCGCGAGTTGCTCGACAATGTCCAGTATGCTCCCACTCGCGGGCGCTACAAGGTCTATCTCATTGACGAAGTCCACATGCTCTCGGCCCACTCCTTCAACGCCCTGTTGAAGACCCTTGAAGAGCCGCCGCCCCATGTGAAGTTCCTGCTGGCAACCACCGATCCGCAGAAATTGCCGGTGACGGTTCTGTCCCGTTGCCTGCAATTCAATCTCAAGCGTCTGCCGGCGGCCGTCATTCGTGATCAACTGGAACGGATTCTCAAGTCCGAGTCTCTACAGGGCGAGGCGCCGGCCCTGGATTTGATCGCGCGCGCGGCCGATGGCTCCATGCGCGATGCCCTCAGTCTTCTTGATCAGGCCATCGCTTTCGGTGGGGGCCAATTGGGCGAGAGTGATGTTCGCGCCATGCTGGGCACGGTGGAAAGGGATGATGTTCTTCGCATTCTGGAAGCCCTTGCCGAGCGGCGTGCAGAGGCATTGCTTGACGCGGTGGCCGAGCTGGACACACGGGCGCCAGACTATCTCAGTGTCCTGGATGAGCTGGCCACGGCTCTCCAGCGCATGGCGGTGCTGCAGATGGTGGCTGAGGCAGGTCAGGAATGGGAGGACCGTGAGCGCCTGCTGTCATTGTCTGAGAGACTCAGTCCGGAAGATGCTCAGCTTTATTATCAGATTGCCATTCATGGCCGACGGGACCTGCCGTTGGCGCCAGAGCCCCGGGCCGGTCTGGAGATGACCCTGCTCCGGATGCTGGCTTTCCGCCCCGATACTGCCGAAGAGGGCAGTGCCGGTTCACCCCCCGGGGGCCGGCGTAGCAGACCGGGGGGTGTGAGCTCAGGGGGACAGTTTGCCCCGAAGTCGCAAAATCCCGACCGTTCGCCCTCCAGGGCAGCGGAGTCAGCGTCGGCGCAAGATTCAGTCATGGAGGGGCCGGCGGCCGAGCGTGCTCAAGCGACGCCTTCCGAGCCCGCTGCCGTGGCGCCGGATACTGCCGGGCCCGCATCAAGTGGCGACAAGTCGCCGCCTGGCAATTGGTCGGCCCTGGTCGATGGCCTGGGTCTCAAGGGGCTGGCCCGCCAGTTGGCGGACAATTGCCAGCTGGAAGGCTGGGATGGCGACAATGCCCGCCTGCAGATTGATCCCGCCGGGGCACAGTTGCAGACCCCGGGGGCGGTGGGTCGCCTGGAAAAGGCGCTCGGCCGCTTTCTGGGTCGGCCGGTGAAGGTCCGTATTCGGGTGACCGAGGCGCTGGAAGACACGCCGGCACGTCAGCAGCAGGCCCGCCAGGAGGCCCGTGAGCAGGAGGCCCGTGAATCCATTGAGCGGGACCCCAATCTTCAGGCGCTGCGTGAGGAGTTCGGCGCAGAGCTGGAGCCACGTGCGGTCAGATTCCGTGCCCCCAAGGGGAATGATCAGGCGCCTTCCTGACTCTAAGGAACCTCATGAGGTTCCTTAAGCACTGATCAGAGATTCTCGACACGACGCTAGCAGATTCATGATGATCGGAGGTGACATGAAAGGTGGACTCGGCGGCCTGATGAAGCAGGCCCAGCAGATGCAGGAACAGATGAAGAAGGCCCAGGAAGAACTGGCCAATGTGGAAGTCACCGGCAGCGCCGGCGGTGGCATGGTGGAAGTGGTGCTCAGTGGCCGCCATGAGGTGCGCCGGGTGAGCATTGATGATTCAGCCATGGAAGATGACCGGGAAATGCTGGAAGACCTGATTGCCGCGGCTTTCAATGACGCGGTGCGCAAGGTTGAAGAGACGACCCAGGAGAAGTTTGCCGGAATGAGCAGTGGCCTGGGCGGCATGATGCCGCCGGGCATGAAATTGCCGTTCTGAACCCGGGATGATCTTTTCTCGCCACCTGCAATCCCTGATCGATGCCCTGCGGGCCCTGCCCGGGGTCGGGCCCCGCTCGGCTCAGCGCATGGCTTTCCACATTCTGGAGCGGGACAGGGAAGGGGGCCAGGACCTGGTTCGGGCTCTGACGGCGGCCCTGGACAACGTCAGCCAGTGCGGCCAATGTCGGATGCTGAGCGACGAACCCCTTTGTGGCGTCTGTCGCAGTGACAGGCGGGATGCCGGTTTGATCTGTGTGGTGGAGAGCCCAGCCGATGTAATGGCGATTGAGCAGGCCACGGATTACAGTGGCCGTTATTTCGTGCTCATGGGCCACCTCTCGCCCCTGGACGGGATCGGACCCGAGGAGCTGGGCCTGGAATTGCTGGAACAGCGTCTGGCCTCTGGCGAGGTCAGGGAGCTGATTCTGGCCACCAATCCCACGGTGGAAGGTGAGGCCACGGCCAGTTATCTCATGGACCTGGCTCGCAGTTGCCAGGTGCGTGCCAGCCGGATCGCGCATGGTGTGCCCATTGGTGGTGAGCTGGAGTACGTGGATGGGGGCACCCTGTCCCATGCTTTCCAGGGGCGGCTGGAGATCAAGTAATGGAATCCTGAGGGCAGATGGGAGCCAGCAATGAGTGAAGACAGCATTTTTGGGAAGATTGCCCGCGGCGAGATGGATGCCGACGTGGTCTATGAAAACGAGCAGGTGATTGCCTTTCGGGATATCAATCCTCAGGCCCCCACCCATGTGCTCGTCATCCCCCGCAAGCCCATCGCGACCATCAATGACCTGGAGCCCGGGGACCGGGAGCTGGTGGGCGAGATGTTTCTGGCCGCCAAGGAAGTGGCACGGCTGGAGGGGCTGTCAGAGTCCGGTTACCGGGTGGTCATGAACTGCGGGGAGGGTGCCGGCCAGACGGTCTTTCACATCCATCTTCATGTCCTCGGTGGGCGGGACCTGAAATGGCCGCCCGGCTAGAGCGGGTGTTTTTCCGGGCCAGGGGGCGGCTGACGGCCCTGTTGGTTTTCCTGCTGTTGCTCGCCGTGCCATCGGCCGTCCCCGCTTCCCTGAATGAAACAGGGGAAAGGGAGGCGAAGGTGGCGTGGCTCAAGGGGGTGGCGGCCAATCATCTCTGGCTCGGTATACCTCGTGAGATTGCCGCCAGTACCCGCCTGCGGATTCAACCCGAGCCCAGCCGCCTGGTGTCGGTCGGGCGCGGCATATACGGGCGGCAGCATCGATTGGCGCCTGAAGCGGCTCTGGCCTTTGAGATCATGCGTCAACACGCAAGAGACCAGGGTGTGTCGCTATTACTGGTCTCCAGTTATCGCTCCGTCGATTATCAGGCCGAGCTTGTGGCCCGCCGACTGGAAGAGGGGCGGGACAAACTGCGGATATTTCATGGTTTGGCCCTGCCGGGGTACAGCGAGCACCACAGTGGCTGTGCCGTGGACCTGGCGACGGATGACTACCGGCAACTGGGTCAGGACTTTCGTGAAACGGCAGCCTACGCCTGGCTCAGGGCCAATGCCCGTGATTACGGCTTCCGGGAAAGCTATCCCCGCAACAACAATCAGGGCATCATGCCCGAGCCCTGGCATTGGTATTTTTTCGCCTGCGCCAGGTGAGGGGCCCTTAACCGGACCTGGAGATTGTCGGGTCCCGCTCCTTCAGCGCCTGCATCTGCTCTCTCAAGCGACAGTAGCTTCGGTAGCGTCGGGGACTGATGTGGCCGCTGTCCACCGCCTCTCGGACCGCGCAACCGGGTTCCCTCTGGTGCTGGCAGTCGTTGAATCGACAGCCCACTCCTGCCTCGCGGATCTCCCGAAAAAGCCCGGAGACGGATTCCGGCGGGATGGCAGACAGATGAAAGTCGCGGACGCCCGGGGAGTCAATGAGGCTGGCCTGGTGATCGGGCAGGCGATGGAGGAAGGCGGTTGTGGTGGTATGTCGTCCTTCCCCCGACTTATCGGAGACTGCGCCGGCTCGCGCCACATCTTCGCCCATCAGGCGGTTGAGCAGGGTGGACTTGCCCACGCCCGATTGCCCCACCAGGGCCACCGTATGGCGCTCCAGATGGCGGGCCAGCGTATCCACACCCTCGCCACTGGCGGCTGATACCCGAAACACGGGGTAACCCAGTGGCGGGAATTCCTCCAGCCATTCCGGCCCCTGGTCATCGGCCAGTTCCACCTTGTTGAATACGATCATGGCGCCAAGCCCGGAATATTCGGCGGCTGCCAGATAGCGGTCGACAATGCCCGGTTCGGGGGCCGGTTCCGGCGCAATGACCACGATCAGGGTGTCGAGATTGGCAGCCAGGATCTGCCGCTTGCGTCCGCCACTGGCCTGGCGGCCCAGCTCCGTGTGACGAGGCAGGATGCTGGCAATGACGCCGGCGTTGCCACTTCCACGGTGGATCTCCACAAGATCCCCTGCGACAGGTTTCAGCCGCTTGCCCTTGATACTGCATTCTTCCCGGTGGCCCGACTGTGTCTCCACCAGGGCGTGGCTGCCGTAGCTCGCGATGACCCGTGCCTGTTCCTGCATCCTGCCAAGTCCCCTGTATCCCAGTTTCGGCTGCTAGAATGAAGTCCGGTTCATCCCGAGGAGAGGGAATAATGGCTCAGGACCCGGAAAACCTGATCTGGATTGATCTCGAAATGACTGGGTTGGATACCCAGAACGACAAGATCATTGAGATTGCCACGATCGTTACCGATAAGCATCTTAACACCCTGGCGGAAGGCCCGGTTCTTGCCATCCACCAGCCAGAGGCGGTCATGGCAGGCATGGACGAATGGAATCCCCGCCAGCATGGCGGCTCCGGATTGACCGAGCGGGTGAAACAAAGCGATATCAATGAGGCCCAGGCGGAAGCGCAGACTCTGGAATTTCTGGCCCGGTGGGTACCGGAACGGGCCTCACCCATGTGTGGCAATAGCATCTGCCAGGATCGGCGCTTCCTCGCCCGGGAAATGCCAAAGCTGGAGGCCTTTTTTCATTATCGCAACCTCGATGTAAGCACGCTGAAGGAGTTGGCGAAGCGCTGGGCTCCCGAGGTGGCTGCCGGCTTCAACAAGCAGTCCAGTCATCTGGCGCTGGATGATATCCGCGATTCCATTGCGGAGTTGCAGCACTACCGGGAGCACTTTCTCAAGACCGATGTTCCGCACTACGAGCCGTGAGTGAACTACCGGTTTCGCCCGCCTGCGAGCGCAACAAGGGACCGATCCAGGCGGTTCTGAAGTGTGTGTTCGAGCAGCCCGGAGTGATTCTTGAAATCGGCAGTGGTACCGGCCAGCACGCAGTGCATTTTGCCCGTGAGTTGTCCCATCTGGTCTGGCATACCTCCGAGCAGCCAGGAGCTTTATCACCCGTCCAGGCATGGCTGGCCAGCGCGAGATTGTCCAATCTGCATGGGCCCCATGCCCTGGATGTGAGTGCCGCAGAGTGGCCACTGTCCCGGGTGGAGGGCGTCTTTTCCGCCAACACTGCCCATATCATGCACTGGCCCGAGGTGGTTGCCATGTTCCAAGGCGTTGGACGCATTCTCGTCGCTGGCGGTCGCTTTTGCCTGTATGGGCCCTTCATGCGGCATGGTGAGCATAACAGCGAGAGCAACCGGGCTTTTGATGCCAGCCTGCGCCAGCGGGATCCCGGCATGGGGATCCGGGACATCGAAGATCTCAACCGCCTGGCCGGTGATGCCGGTCTGAGCTGGGTGGCGGAGCATGCCATGCCGGCCAATAACCGCCTGCTGGTCTGGCAAAAGGCGCCGGAACGGCCAGAGGAGGGTGCATGACCGGGCATTCGGGGGTTTGGCCTGATTCGACGACGATTGAGGCGGCCGCTGCCCGCATCCGCCCGCACACGTTCCGGACTCCGCTGCTTGCCAATGCTGCCCTGAGCGAGGCAGTGGGTACCGAAATCCTGCTCAAGTGCGAAAATCATCAGGCGGGTGGGGCCTTCAAGGCCCGTGGCGCCTGCAATGCGGTATTTAGCCTCAGCGAAGAGGAGGCGGCCTGCGGCGTGGCGACCCACTCCTCCGGCAACCACGCCATTGCCCTGGCGCGTGCCGCCCGGCTTCGTGGTATCCCGGCCCATGTGGTCATGCCCGAGGGAGCTGCCCGGGCCAAACGGGCGGGCGCGGCGGCCGAGGGTGCCCGGATTTTCGATTGCCCGCCGACCATGGAAGGGCGCATTCAGACACTGGAGGCGGTGATGGCCGACACCGCTGCGACTCTCGTCCATCCTTACGAGGACCCCCGGGTGATCGCCGGCCAGGGAACCGTCGGCCTGGAACTGGCCGCCAGCCTGCGGGCGGGTGACACTGTGCTCGTGCCCCTGGGGGGTGGGGGATTGATCAGCGGCGTGGGTCTCTATCTGCGTCAGCAGCGATCGGATGTACGCCTGATCGGGGTCGAGCCGAGTGGTGCCGATGACGCCCTGCGCTCCCTGCGCGCCGGTCGGGTGGTGCCGGTCAGCCCGAACACCATCGCCGATGGCTTGCGGGCAACTGTGGGAGAACTGAATCGGCAGATCATTGATCAGGTAGTGGACGATATCCTGACCGTGGAAGACGAGGCAATCCTGGCCGCCATGGAAGCTGTCTGGCGGCACAGCCATATGCAGGTCGAACCCTCCGCGGTGGTGGGTGTTGCCGCTCTCATGGCCGGGCGATTACGCCCCGCCGGGCGGGTTATCAGCATCCTCACAGGGGGCAATGTGGACGTGGGGGCCTTCGATTTCTGGCAGGGGTCGGTGCAAGCGTGACATTCTTGCCTTCGTGCGGTCTGAGGAAAGGACAGGAGGCATAATGGCCTGTCGCTTTTGCCGCCAGGTGGCGGGGAGGATGGTGAGATGAGTAAAGAATCACCAGTGGTTGCTCAAGGAACAGAAAAGGGTGGCAGGCACTTCGGAGCCTGGCGGATCGGCTTTCTGTTGCCCTATCTGCTGCCGCCATTGCTGATTGTCGGTGTCGCTCTCGGCGGCGCCTGGGCTTTTCTGCCGGTGTTGGTGGTTTTCGGGCTGATTCCCCTGCTCGATATGGCACTGGGGCGAGACCGGGCCAATCCCGACGAAGAGGCGCTCGAGACTCTCCTCCGGTCTCCCTACTATCGCTTGATACTCCTGCTTTGGCTGCCAGTACAGTATGCCCTCATCACCTGGGCAGTCTGGCAGGCGGGACAGGGCCTGGATTGGTTGACCCTGGCCGGACTGGCCATTTCCACCGGCGTGCTCAGCGGTGGCGTGGGCATTACCGTTGCCCACGAACTGGGGCACAGTCGTCGGCCCCCGGATCGCGCCGTGGCCAGACTGTTGTTGGTCAGCGTGGCTTATCTGCATTTCCTGGTGGAGCACAATCGCGGGCATCATGCCCGGGTGGCGACCCCGGATGATCCGGCCACCGCCCGCTTTGGGGAGAGCTTTTACCGTTTCTGGCCGCGCACGGTGCTGGGAAGCTGGCAGAGTGCCATGGGCTTTGAGCGTGAACGCCTGGACAAGGCCGGCCTGCCGCGTTGGCATCCCCGCAATCAGATGATCTGGGCAGTGCTGGGCCCTCTGGGTCTGGCCATTGCCGCCTGGCTGCTGGCAGGCGGCGCCGGTCTGCTGCTGTTTCTTGTTCAGGCCTTTGTCGCTTTCAGTCTTCTGGAGCTGGTCAATTACATCGAGCACTATGGACTGGAGCGCCAGCGTCGACCCAATGGTGGTTATGCCAAGGTGGATATCCATCATTCCTGGAATGCCAGTGAGCGGTTCACCAATCTGCTCCTGTTTAACCTTCAGCGACATTCGCACCATCATGCTCACAGCCTGACCCCCTATCAGGCCTTGAAGCATTTTGATGAAAGCCCCCAGCTGCCCAGCGGTTATGCCGGGATGATTGTCCTCGCCCTGATTCCGCCGCTGTGGCGGCGTATCATGGACCCGCGGGCTCGCCATTATCGCGAGCAGGTCCTCGGCCTGAACAAGGAGTCGATATGAAGTCTGTGATGCCGTCCTTGCTTGTGCTGCTCCTGGCGCCAGGGTTGATTTTGGCTGCCGACAGTGGCGTCGAAGGTCTCTGGTGGACCGAAGATCGGGAGGCGGTGGTGGAAACCCGCATCGTTGATGAGCAATTGACCGGGCGAATCATCTGGCTCGAGCAGCCCTACCATGACGATGGGGACCGGGAAGGGGAGTTGCTCCGAGACCGGGAGAACCCGGAATCGGATCGCCGTGATCAACCGGTGCTGGGCATGACCATTCTCTCGGGATTTGAAAAACACCGGGAAGGCGATTGGCGGCGTGGTGAGGCCTATGATCCGGATAACGGTCGAACCTACAGCGCCCGTGTTCGTCTGCAGGATGACGGCGCGACCTTGCGGCTTCGCGGTTATGTCGGGAGCCCGGTATTTGGCCGCAGTGCTCACTGGGAAAGGCTTGAGGGACAACCGCCCCGGGATAGCGGCATGCATGTGGATGAACTGGGAGAGCGTCAATGATTGAAGATCCAGCCAGTCGGGATCACGAGGACCATCACCTGCAACTGCGAAACCTTCACCACGACGACTATGAAGACGTGGCGGAGATCATGAATCAGGTCTATGCCGGCATGGGTGGTGCCTGGGACCGGGACGAATTCAACGCCCTCCTGGCCCGTTTTCCGGAAGGGCAGATCGGCATGGAAGACAAGGGCAAAGTGGTTGCCGCCGCCATCACCTTGATCGTGGACTACGGTCGCTTTGGTGATCACCACAGTTATCGCCAGATCACCGGTAACGGTACATTCTCCACTCATGACCCCACAGGTGACGTCATGTACGGGGTGGATGTTTTTGTTCACCCTGAATACCGTGACATGCGGTTGGGCCGGCGCCTCTATGATGCGCGCAAGGAGCTATGCCGGAATCTCAATCTGCGGGCGATTGTCGCTGGTGGTCGAATCCCGGGTTATCGTGATCATGCCAATGAAATCTCACCCGAGGAATATATTGAGCTGGTCAAAAGGCGGGAAATCCGCGACCCCATACTCAGTTTCCAGTTGGCCAATGACTTTCATGTGCGGCGGGTGATTCGCGACTACATTCCGGATGACGATGCCTCACAGGGCTTCGCCACCGTGCTGCAGTGGAACAATATCTTCTATGAGGACCGTTCACCGCCGCTGATTGGTGAGCAGAAGACCAATGTGCGGGTGGGCACTGTGCAGTGGCAGATGCGCCGGGTTCGGTCGCTGGAAGAGCTCATGCAGCAGGCGGAGTTCTTTGTGGATGCCATGGGCGGCTATAACGCCGATTTCGTGGCCTTTCCGGAGCTTTTCAATGCGCCCCTCCTGGGCTTTTTTGATCAGGGCAATCCGGCCGAAGCCATACGGGGCCTTGCCGGTTATACCGAGGAGATCGCGGATGAAATGCAGCAACTCGCGGTCTCCTACAATATCAATATCATCGGTGGTTCCATGCCGGTCTATGAAGACCAGAAGCTCTACAATGTAGCTTTTCTTTTTCGCCGGGATGGGACCCAGGAACGTCAGTACAAACTGCATGTGACGCCCGATGAGCGCGCTTACTGGGGTACGGTAGGGGGGAGTTCACTCAAGGTCTTTGATACGGATGTTGGCAAGATCGGTATTCTGGTCTGTTATGACTGTGAGTTCCCGGAACTTTCCAGGATTCTCATGGATAAGGGAATGCAGATTCTCTTCGTGCCCTACTGGGTGGATACCAAGAATGGCTACTTGCGGGTCCGCCGCTGCGCCCAGGCCAGGGCCGTGGAAAATGAATGCTATGTGGCGATAACCGGCAGTGTGGGCAATTTGCCAAAGATCGAGAATGCCGATATCCAGTATTCCCAGACCGCGGTGTTTACACCAGCGGATTTTGCCTTCCCCCATGACGGGGTAGCAGCGGAATCCACACCCAATACCGAAATGACCCTGATTGTTGATCTGGACCTGGAAAAGCTCAAGGAGCTACGGAACGAGGGCTCTGTGAGAAACTTCCGCGACCGTCGCCTGGACCTTTATCGAATCGATTGGTTGGGGAGAAACGAGGATGAGGATAGGGATATGGAGGGAACCCAGCATTAGGGGCCTTCCGAGCCAGAACCTACTCAAGTGTAGGTCCTGGAACTCGGGGCTGGTGGGCCTGTTCAAACTCGAATAAGCCGGCGGATTTTTCCAAGCAGACGCTCAAAATCGATGGGCTTGTGTTCGTAATCCTCACAGCCGGCATCCAGGGCCTGCTGCCGGTGACCGCTCATGGCGTGAGCTGAGAGACCAACCACCGGGATATCCCGTGTGGCGGGATCAGCCTTGAGTCGTTTAGTCACTTCCCAGCCATCCAGAGTAGGCAGAGTCATATCCATTAGAATCAGGCTGGGTCGGAGAGATCTGGCCGCCTCCAGGGCATCCGGCCCGTCGCGGACGACTGTGGCCTCGATTCCCTCCAGCTTGAGGTGGCGGAGGACGATGTCACTGTTCACATCATTGTCTTCCACAACCAGAATACGGACACCCGCGGCGACCTCTTTGTCACTCTGGTCATTGCCGATCTGTTCGGGAGAGTGACTATCATTGGTGGGGTTGCCATGGGAGGCTGGGCCTTGCCCGTCATCTGGCGCCTTGATTGGCAGTTCCACGGTAAATCGCGAGCCCTTGCCCGGCTGACTGCTGACCGAAATCTCGCCACCCAGTAGATGGCAAAGACCTCGGGTGACGGACAGCCCGAGGCCGGTGCCCCCGAACCGCCGGGAGATACTGTCATCCGCCTGGGTAAAGGAATCGAAGACCCGCCGTGTCTGCTCCGGCGTCATGCCAATGCCGGAATCACTCACGGTGAAGCGCACATGGTCATTCTGACTTTCCGCCGCCAGGTGGATTTCCCCCTGTTCCGTGAATTTGGCCGCATTGGCCAAAAGATTAAACAGAATCTGCCGAAGACGCACCGGGTCCGTTTGCATCTGACTCAGCTGTGGATCGCAGTCCAGACTAAGCTGATTGCCGTTCTCTTCCACCTGGGGCTGGATCATCCCCGCCACATCATCAAGCAATTCGGGGATTAGCGTACCGACCACGCGAATCTCGGTCTTTCCGGCCTCAATGCGGGACAGATCCAGCAGTTCATTGATCAGGGTAAGCAGGTGCTGCCCGGCGGAGCGTATCCGTTGGACATCATCGATATAACCGGATAGCCGACTCTGCTCCAGTTCCTTGGAAAGGATTTCGCTGTAGCCAATAATCGCATTCAAGGGTGTCCGTAGCTCATGGGACATCCTTGCGAGAAATTCGCTTTTGATGGCGTTGGCTTTCTCGGCATCTTCAACGGCTTGCTTGAGGTTCTTCTCGGCGATCCGGAGCCGACAGATAGCCTCTTCGGCGCGTATGTTTTCCTCTCGGAGTTGTTCCAGGTGTCTCGCCCGTCCCAATGCAGAGATGGCATGCTCCCGGATTCTCGCCAGATGCTCGGCGTCGCGGCTCTGAAATGCACGCTTGTCCGGCGCATTGGTCAAGATCAGAAAGCCTTCCACATGCTGGTCGATGGAAATCGTCATGGCAATCATGGACACCATGGGCAGTTCACCCCCATGGAGCTCAGCGCTGGTCAGCGGTGGTCGTGGGTCATGCAGATGCACGCCCTTGGCGATTTCCTGGGCGCCACCAGTGAAGCGATCCATTGCCGCCTCGAATTCGAGGTGTTCCGAAGACAGTTCCGAGGCAAGAACACCGTAGCTACTGGCCGCATGGAAATGCCGCGTGCTCGGATCCAGGATCAGTATCAGGCCCTGGTCGGCATTGCCGAAAAAGCCCATGGTTTTCTGTAGCAGCACTGAGAGGACATCATTGAACGAATCTCGGGAATTGATTGCTGCTACGATGCCGTCCAGGGTGGAGAGCTCGAGATTTTTGGCCTCAATGGTTCGATTGGCTTGAACTTTGACGCGATATCGATTCCAGGTGACGCCAATCAGAATGAGCAGTAGCAGACTCCCACCGAGCGCAGAATTGCGGACCAGTGTGTCAAATCGGCGTTGCTCTTCCAGCAGGGCGATCTCCCGTTCCTTGCGGTTGGTTTCAAAGCGGGCATTCATCGCCTCGATTTCCCGCTGTCGTTCAGTATCGAAGAGCTTGGCGCTGGTCTCGTTTGCCTGCCGGCTGTATTCCAGGGCCTGGCGATAGTTCTCCATCTCACCATGGCGGTCGGCGAGATTGCTGTAGAGAATCCGCAGTAGATTGAGTTCTTCCTGCTCTTCGGCAACCTCCAGGCTCTCGTAGTAATAGGGCATGGCTTCTTCCATTTGCCCCGCGTGCCTCAGTATTTGGGCCTTGTTCAGTAGAGAGCGGGCCACGCCGAGGCGGTCCCCAACTTGCTTCTGCAGGGCAACGGCCCGGTCGATCCATTCGAGGGCTTGCTCGGAATCCTCCGCGAAATGATGGAGCACGGCAATATTACTGTAGGTGCCGGCCATGTCCCGGAGATTTCCGGTTTCTTCTCTCAGATCGATACTTTGCCTATAGGCGTCAAGTGCTTCCTCGGTATTGCCTTGCTGGCGTTGCAGGGTGCCCATGTTATTGAGCAGTGTCGCCATTCCATCCAGGTTGCCGGCCGCTTCGTGTTCCAGCATGGACTGCTGGTAGTAATCCATGGCGCGCTCAACATTGCCCTGACTGTCGTGCACCCGGCCCATGCGGTTCAGGGTTTCTGCCCGTCCTGCAAGGTTCTCGCTTCGATCATATAAATCAAAGGCTTGCTGGAAGGCATCCAGAGCCTGTTGATATTCACCTTGATAGAACTTGATGGCGCCGCGCAGCTTGAGCCCGCGGGCGAGCAGGTCGTGTTCCTCCATGCGGTCAAGATAGGAAGCAGCATCGTCCAGCAGCACCAGGGCGTCATCGTGGCCGCCCAGGACCTCCAGGGCCTCGGCGATCACGATCCGGGCCTTGGCCGCCTTGAGTTCGTCATTGGCCTCAAGGGCGATTTCCAGTGCATCCCGGGCCAGTTCCAGGGACTTTGCGGGCTCGCTGTTCCGGAGGTCGGTGGCACGTTCCAGCCGGCTGCCGTCGGCAGAAGAGGGTTGGCTCCAGCCAGCAGAAGCACACAGGAGTAGGGTAAGCAGCAATAGGGTGGAAAGTGGAGTCCGTCGCATGTGCAGCCACGTCATTGTGAATCGCTTCCCCGTCTTGGGGCCAAGCCGGCTTTGGCCACCGGGATCTCAGCTCTCACATTGCCGGACTGGCCGCCTTGGCGCAAGTCGGGCCGGCGTGTCGATCAGGGTTCTCTGCCTGGATTTTCCCCGGCCCGCCTTGCCCCGGTCAACTGGATCTCAAGGATGGTGTGGGGCCAATGACGGCGAACCCGGCTTTCCGGAGGAATCGGGGGAGCAGCGAGGGGGAAAAAACGTTCTTCACTGGCTGGAAATTGCTCCAGGTCGAGCTGGAGCGCCTTGTCCATTCGATTCTGCACCCTCAATTCGCTGGCGTGGCCACCCTCCACCTTGACCTGATTCAATTCAAGGACCAGGTCGGCTTCACTTGTCTTCTCCGGTGCCACCCATTGCAGGGACAGCCGCCCATCGCTTGATTCACTGAGGTTCAAGCCGGCTCGCTCTCCACTCATGACACTTACGACGCCACCGGCGAAAAGGGGACCGGCAGGCACCTGAAAGCGCTGAATACGGCCTTCGCCATCGATCAGCTCGATTTCATGAGCCTGACGGCAGGGATTCGCCTCACAGGCGTGTGTGAGCATTTCCTCACGGGAAGGCAACGCCTGACAGGCGGCAAGGAGCAGGGCGAGCAGCATGATCGTCGGATATGAGAGGCAGCGACGGTTCATTGTTTTCGAAAAGTATCCGGAAGCGTTCTGAGGAAGGGCAGAAGGCCCCTCATTCGCCGGCCAAGGCCACGTCCGTTGAAAGCGCTGATGGCCCCTTTCAATCCCCGAAGGCCACGCTCACTGTAGGGAAACCACCAGGGCGTACGGGGCAGAAAATGGAATCGTTCGTCCACCAGGTTGCGCTCCCGGGCCATGGCCAGCATGCCGCTGCGACCATGACTGCGGCCGAGACCGGAATGCCGCGGCCCGCCCCAGCTGATCTCCGGCATGCCATGGGTCATGAGATGGTCGTTGACCGTCACGGTGCCTGCATTTAGCCGTCGGGCCAGTTTACGGCCCCGGCGCCGACTCCGGGTCCAGACCGAGGCCGTCAGGGCGTAGGGGCTTTGGTTGGCAAGTGCTACGGCCTCATCCATATCATTCACGGCCTGAACTGCAATCACCGGGCCGAAAGTTTCTTCCCGCATGATGACCATCGTTTCATCAACGTTGCTGAGCAGGGTCGGTGGGTACCAGTATCCTCCCTGGGGCAGTTCCTGCGGCATGGGCGCCTGGGCCACAATTTGGGCCCCTGCGGACACGGCCTGATCCACCTGCTCAGCAACCTTATCTCGTTGGCGGGCAGTGGTAAGTGGGCCAATATCCGTCTGGTTTCCGTCCGGGAGCCCTACACGCAAACCTTCTACGCGCTGGGCAAGTTCATTCACAAAGCTGTCATGCAGGCGTCGGTCCACGTAGATTCGCTCGACGCCCGCACAGGCCTGGCCGGCGTTCTGGATGCTGGCCCACAGAGCACCGTTCACCGCCCGAGGCATGGGCGCATCATGGCAGACCAGCATGGGATCCTTGCCACCCAGCTCAAATCCAGCGGGGATCAAACGCTCACCGGCGCGGGCCGCCAGCAGGCGCCCCACCGGCACCGAGCCGGTAAAGGCGAGCTTGTCGACGCCGTTGTCCGCCGCCAGCAGCCGTTCACCGGCCCGAACGCCCGGTAGCACCAGGTGCTGCATTAAGCCCGGCGGCAAATCCAGGTTTGCCAATCCCTCCGCCAGGCACTCCCCCACCGGGATGGTCTCAGGTGCCGTCTTGAAGACTACCCCGTTGCCGGCCAGCAGTGCGCAGATGATCTCGTGGGAGGGGATGCCCAGGGGGTAATTCCAGGGAGAAATGATGCCCACCAGACCGTGGGGCAGGTATTCCACCCGTGTTCGCTTTCCGACATAGGCCAGCGTACTCAGGGGAGGGCGCATCGGGCGCAGCCAGCGAGGCGCCATGCGACAGTAATAGCCGGTGGCCAGGGCGGCGGGCAGAATCTCGGTGGTGATGGCATCCTGCCGGGGCTTGCCGGTGCAGCTGGAAATCGTTGTCGCGACCGCCTCGCTGTTTTCGTCCAGCCACCAGGCCAGGGGTCTGATGCGTCTGGCTCTTTCGCGTAGAGGCAATGCGGCCCAGATTTCTTGCGCTTCACGAGCCCTGTTGAAGGCCTCGTCCACAGCCGCATCGCTCATCCAGGCATGTCGTGATAGCAGCTCGCCAGTGGCGGGATTGTGAACCAGGGCTTCATGTTCGCCTTCCGCTGGATTGTGTCGAGTGTTACTCACCGTCCCCGCCCCCGAAATTCATCCATGCTGCGAGTGATGCCCAGCAGGCGCATCAGGGCATCGAAAACCGGTACCGGCAGCAAGCGAGCAGGCCAGGCTGTATACACCAGCCAGGGCATGATGAGCCGACTTCGATTGCGCTGGATTGCCTTCAACGTTCGTCGAACGACCTGTTCCGGTTTTAGAATGGGCAACAGCCAGCGCCAGCGTGTCTTGACGCCGGCGAACATGCCCGTATCCACATAGAAAGGACAGACCACCGTGGTCCGAACCCGACTGCCCCGGTGTTTGAGTTCAAGCCGCAGAGCGTCATCGAAACCCATGGCTGCCCATTTGCTGGCCGAGTAATCCACCAGGCGAGCCGTGCCCACAATGCCGGCGGCGGAAGCGATGGTCACCACATGGCCGTGATCCCGTTCCAGCATGGCGGGGAGAAAAACCCGGCTGAGGTGGATCGGCGCAAGGGCATTGACCCGAAAGGTGCGCTCGATACTGGCGGGATCGGACTGTTCCAGATGCTGGCCGCCCACGATGCCGGCATTGTTGATCAGGATATCCACCGGACCGATGGTTTCCAGTACCTCGGCGGCCAACTGCTCAATGGCAGAGACATCGCTCAGGTCGCAGACCCGTCCGTGGAACCCTTCGCCAAGCTCCTTGCCCAGCTCATCCAGCCCGGCCTGATCTCTGTCCACACCGATGATCTGTGCCCCCTGATCAGCGAGGGCCAGGCAAAGGCCCCGCCCGATGCCACTGGCTGCGCCGGTAACCAGGGCCAGCGAACCCCGTATCTGTGTCATGTTTTCAATATCCTCCTGGGCAGTGGCCGTCTCGGTCAGACTTGCTCAAGGTTAATGCAAAATGGTTGTCCAGATGCAAAAAAGCCGGGCAATCCGTGGATTGCCCGGCTGAAGGCCTGCTGAGCATGGCGGCTGTTCAGTCTTCCAGCGACTGTCCAGCAAGGTGCAGCCAGGTCTCGATCACGGTATCCGGATTCAGGGAAACCGACTCGATTCCCTGATCCAGCAGCCATTGCGCCAGGTCCGGGTGATCCGAGGGCCCCTGACCACAGATACCGATGTACTTGCCCTGGTCCCGGCAGGCCTTGATGGCCATGGACAGGAGCTGCTTCACTGCCGCATCCCGCTCGTCGAAAAGGTGAGCGATCAGGCCGGAGTCCCGGTCCAGACCCAGGGTCAGCTGGGTCAGGTCGTTGGACCCAATGGAAAAGCCATCAAAGTACTCCAGGAACTGGTCTGCCAACAGGGCATTGGAGGGCAGCTCACACATCATGATGAGTTTCAGGCCGTTCTCACCTCGCTTGAGGCCATGCCCTTCAAGCAGCTCGGTCACCTGGCGGGCTTCGTCCACCGTGCGCACGAATGGGATCATGATCTGGACATTTTCCAGGCCCATGTCCTCCCGGACCTTCTTCAGAGCGGCCACTTCCAGTTCGAAGCAATCCCGGAAGTCATCCGAGATATAGCGAGAGGCGCCGCGGAAGCCCAGCATGGGGTTTTCTTCATCCGGCTCGTACTGGCTGCCACCCACCAGGTTGGCATACTCGTTGGACTTGAAGTCCGACATCCGCACAATGACCGGTTCCGGTGCGAAGGCGGCCGCCAGCGTGGAAATGCCCTCGGCCAGCTTGTCGATGTAGAACTGGACCGGGTTGGCATAGCCGGCGGTGAACTCCCGGATGGTGTCCTTCAGGGATTCTTCCTGGCTGTCAAAATTCAGCAATGCCTTGGGGTGAACACCAATCATGCGATTGATGATGAACTCCAGCCTTGCCAGACCAATGCCCTTGTGAGGGATATTGGAGAAGTCAAAGGCCCGGTCAGGGTTGCCCACATTCATCATGATCTTGAGAGGAATATCGGGCATGGATTCAAGGCTGATTTCCTTGCGCTCGAAATCCAGCTCTCCATCGTAAATGTAGCCGGTATCCCCTTCGGCACAGGAGATGGTGACACCCTTGCCATCGCTGATACTGCGAGTGGCGTCACCGCAGCCGACCACCGCGGGGATGCCCAGCTCACGGGCAATGATTGCGGCATGGCAGGTTCGGCCACCGCGATTGGTGACGATGGCCGCCGCCCGCTTCATGATCGGCTCCCAGTCGGGGTCGGTCATGTCAGTGACCAGTACATCACCAGGTTGGACCTTGTTCATTTCGCCCAGGTCGGACACCACACGGGCCTTGCCGGCACCGATACGCTGGCCAATGGCGCGACCTTCACAGACCACCTGGGACTGTTCCTTGAGAACATAGCGTTCAATGGACTGGCCGGCCCGGCTTTTCACGGTTTCCGGGCGAGCCTGAAGGATATAGATCTTGCCGGTTTCCCCGTCCTTGCCCCATTCAATATCCATGGGGCGCTGATAATGCTTTTCGATGGTTACGGCCTGGCGAGCCAACTCAGCGATGTCTTCGTCGCTGAGGCAGAAACGCTTGCGCTCCTCTTCAGCCACTTCCACGGTCCGCACCGACTTGCCGCTGGCCGACTCCTCGCCGTAGACCATTTTTTCCAGCTTGGTGCCCATGGTCCGGCGCAGGATGGGATCCCGGCCCTGCTCCAGAGCCGGCTTGTAGACGTAGTATTCATCCGGGTTGACGGCACCCTGGACGACCATCTCACCCAGGCCATAGGAAGCGGTAATGAAGACCACGTCGGGGAAGCCGGACTCGGTATCCAGGGTGAAGGTCACGCCACTGGCGCCCAGGTCCGAGCGCACCATGCGCTGGATACCTGCTGACAGGGCCACTTCCTCGTGCCGGAAGCCATGATGCACGCGGTAGGTGATGGCCCGGTCGTTGAACAGGGAGGCAAAGACCTCCTTGAGGGCGATCAGGACATTGTCAATGCCGCGAATGTTGAGGAAGGTTTCCTGTTGGCCGGCGAAGGAGGCGTCCGGCAGGTCCTCCGCAGTGGCGGAGGAGCGGACGGCGACGGTGGCATCCTGGCCGTCAACGGCCATCTCCGCATAGGCCTGGCGTACGGCTTCCTCAAGGGCAGGCGGGAAGGGCAGTTCCATCACCCACTGGCGGATCTGAGCGCCCACCCGGGTCAGGGCCTCCACGTCATCGGTGTCCAGATCCGACAGGGCCTGGTTGATTCGGTCCGCCAGGCCATCATGCTGGAGAAACTCACGATAGGCGTCGGCAGTGGTGGCAAAGCCCCCGGGGACCGACACCCCCAGGTCCGACAGCCCGCTGATCATTTCACCCAGGGAGGCATTCTTGCCGCCCACCCGTTCCACATCGCCCATGCCGAGCGTCTCGAGACCGACTACGTACTCGTTCACTGGTCCTGATCCCCTTGTCTAGAGATGCATTTGCTGGAAGACTGGCCGCTTCCAGGGAGGTGGTCGCCCATGGCGGCGCCGAGCGGGCGACGGGCCCGGCGCGGCCCTGGGCAGCGCCGAAGCTCCTGTTGTCCCGCCGAATTATCCCCGAAATCAACGCATAATGACACCGGTGGGGCCGGGGCCGCGCCGATTCGCGAGGAGAATATCATCGTGAGTGACCAAGCCGACAAGCCACGGCGGACCGTGTTCTTCGTGTCCGATCGCACCGGGATTACCGCTGAAACCCTGGGCCACAGCCTGTTGACCCAGTTCGACGGTATCGAATTTCGGCCAGTGACTGTGCCATTTATCGGTACCAAAGACAAGGCAGAGTCGGCGGCTCGCCGCATCAATGAAGCGGCCCGGGAGGAGGGCGCACGGCCGCTGGTTTTCAGTACCCTGATCACCGATGAGTGCCGGGCGATTGTCAAGGCCGCGGACGGCATGTACCTGGACTTCTTCGACGCCTTCATCGGGCCCCTGGAGAAGGAGCTGGGGCTGACCTCATCCCATGCCGCCGGCCGTGCCCACGGGGTGTTCGATGCCGAAACCTATACCCGTCGCATTGATGCCATGAACTACGCCCTGGCCAATGATGATGGCATCACCACCCGGCACTACGATCGAGCGGAGGTCATCCTGGTGGGGGTTTCCCGTTCCGGCAAGACCCCCACCTGCCTCTATCTCGCCCTTCACTATGGCGTTTACGCCGCCAATTACCCCCTGACCGAGGATGATCTGGAGGATGGCAAGCTGCCGCCGGGGCTTGACCAGCACCGCAAGAAATTGTTCGGACTCACCATTGATCCCTCCCGCCTGCAGGATATACGCCAGGAGCGGCGCCCCGACAGCCGCTATGCCTCCATTCGCCAGGTCAACTACGAGGTGCGAGAAGCAGAAGTGCTTTTTCGCCGATACGGCGTTCCCTTCCTGAATACCACCACCTCCTCGGTGGAGGAGATTGCCACCACGGTGCTGCATAGCGCTGGTCTGCAGCGTCGCTTTTATTGATTACCCCCCCCCCGTATGGGGGGTGTCCCATGAGCCATTCAGGCTTTGTAATGCAGCGCTTTTGGGGCTAATCTAGGCATACAGGCCATGAATGGAAGTAGCGCCTTTTTGGGCAGTTTCCCCGCCCATCATGCAATTTGCGCAAAGAAGCCCCTTAGGGAGGGTAATGTATGACGACTCGTGTAATCTTGATTCTGGTGGCATCGCTCTTTTTCCTGAGCGCTTGTTTCAGTAGCTCCAGCAGCGATGATGAGAGCCTCACCGAGCGTGACCGTGCCGAGGCGGCGGCCTCCGCTGCAGTCCTGTCTGGTTCCATCGATCCGCCCGATGACGACGATGATGACGAAGGCGTCGGCAATATGGGGCCTTTGGGTAACAGCAAGGCCCGCATTCAGCAGGCATTCGAGATCTGTGACACCGGTAGTGTTGAATCCGGTACCGACACGCGGGACTCTCTCTATACCCAGAGTGGCGAGATCGGCGTGGAGTGGAACTACTACCAGGATTGCGTCCAGGGAGCAGAAACCGAATTTGCCATGACCACTGATGGCTACCAGGCCTACGGTGATGCCGAAGACTGGACCGTGTCCTACATGCGTTGGACGGGTAGTCCGGACCAGCCTCTGGATGCTGACGGTGCATTCGTCACCGGTTTCCCGGGTGGTGAATGGCGGATTCGGGGCAGCATGCATTCCTGTGATGAGTGCCAGTCTGAAGGCTTCCCGATCTTCGATGACCAGGGTTTTCTCCGCTGGGAAGTTGAAGGTGAGGGTGAGCGTGTGGTGTTCCAGTACGGGGAGCCCAACAACTTTTTCCACACCCGGGCCGAGGACATGGAAACACACGTTTCCCAGAGCATTGATGGTTACGTCGGTATTCTCTGGGAAGGCACACCCTGTGACCTCGAAGTGGAGTACACGACCCTGGAGAACATGATCATCTCGGATTTCGGGACTCGGGACGAGGTCATCCAGTCCGGTCGGCTTAATCTGGATATCCGAGGTGGTGGAAGTTATGAGGTCGAGTTCCAGGACGGGCAGGTCTTCCTTGACGGCCAGCTTGTCGAACCCGACGAAAACAACCCCTGCGCGGGTGCATTCGAGCTCACGTTCTGAGCAAAGCCTATCCAGTCGATAGCCAGGAAAACGGCCCCTGATATCAGGGGCCGTTTTCTTTTGATGGGGGTGGGGCACATCCCTGTGCCGCCAGTGCGGTCAGTCAGCTTCCTGCCATGCCAGACCGCTTGAAGGGGGTGGCCCTTCAGGTTGAAACTCTAGTATCCCCAATCAGAGGTCGCATCACCCGTTTGGGTGACGTTCGGCAATACGCGTGATTGCTTTGTCCAGGGCCTGGTTAAAGGCATCCGGGGCTTCCTGATTGAGAAAATGCCCGGTGTCGGGAATTATGGTCTCGGACATGTAGGGGGCCAGCCGTTCACGGGTTGCTCCGGGAATCAGCGGGCAATTAATGGCATGAATCGGACCGGCGTAATTGGCGAAGGACTCGCTGGGGTCCCAGCGCAGCAGTGCCGCCCAGGCCGGCAACGCCCAGCTCGGGTCCGCCGCGGCCATGCCCTGGGCAATCCGCGCCTTGAGCGCTTCGCTGGCCTTGGGCCCGGTGGTGTTGTTCACAAGGTCACCCACGGCGGCGGCGAAATCCTCGGCGAAGGGCTCATAGAATCCATTTATTGTGGCCTCGTCCATGGCGCCGTAGTTGATCAGGAAGGTATCGGCGAGAACCACACCCATGACCCGCTCTGGCGCCATGGCAGCAGCTTCCAATGCCACGGTCCCGCCCATGGAGTGTCCGACCAGAATGGCCTGCTGACTGTCGAGCTTGCCAAGCAGCTCAACCACATCACGGGCAAAGCCCCCCATGCTCCACTCCTGCCGGTCATCGGGAGCGCTGTCGCCGTGGCCGGGGAGGTCCATTGCCAGGGTCTCGTGCCGGCCCGCCAGATGTTGTAGCTGGGCCCGCCAGTGGTTCCGGCAGCAGGTCCAGCCGTGGATGAAGACCACGGCGGGGCCGGGGCCAGATTGGTGTTCGAAAGCGATGCCTTTGTTCATGGCGAGACTGTTCCTTACCCGTTTGATCGGTAAAACAGAGGATATGGCGATCATCCTGCCCAAAAACACGGGTCGGCGCAAAATAGACTCAACTGAGTTATGGAAAATTGGGTCTGCCTGGCCTAGACTTTCAGTGTGGAGGTTGATCTGTCTCCGGGGGCATGCTGAGGGGTGGCTCAGGCTATGGCTTTTTCTGCTTTTCCCGAGGACGGCGCCGCCGGCGGGGCGGATTTGCTGGACCTTGGCTACCGCTGTGCTGCAGAACCCGGCCTCTGGTCCGATTTTATCCGCAAGCTGGTGGCAGCCACGGATTCCCGCAGTGGACGGATGCTGGTACTCAACCGTGCGGCCGACCAGGTTCTGGACAGCGTCAAGCACAATATCGATGCGACCTACCACAGTCGCTATGTGGACCATTACGTCAATCTCCGTCCCTGGCGCCCCGAGTTGGCCCGGAAAGATCGTGGGCGCTTTTATTCCACCTGTCTGGATTTCTCCTGCCCCCAGGAGACCTTTTATCGGACGGAATTCTTCAATGACTGGGCCGCACCCCAGGATATCCACCACGGTATGTTGGGCACCGTATGGGAGGGGGACGCGCACAGTGTTCAGCTGCTCTTGCAGCGTACCCGCAGCCAGGGGCCATACAGCCGGGCCGAGACCCGGGATTTCAATGCCCTCGTGCCCCATCTTCAGAGAATTATCCGGCTCAGTCAGGCTTTCAACCGCCAACGACAAGTGGACCGTGCGGCGAGTGCGTCAAGCGAGAGTGGCGCTGTGCCATTCTTCCTTTTGGACGAAAAGGGGCGGGTGATCCATGCCACCCGGCAGGCCGAGCGCATTGCCGTCGAAGATGATCGGCTGCATTTGCATCAGGGCCGCCTGGAAGCTGTCGGCGGGCAGAATGCGTCCTTCCGCCGCTTGCTGGCCGAAGCCACCAGTGCGGCAGCGGGGCGCTGGCACAGCCCGAGCGGCTGTCTGGCCCTGGGAAGGCAGGCGGGGCAACGTCTGCTGCTGGTGGTCACGCCGGTTCACCCTGAGCACAAGTTGCTGGCGGTGGAGCGACGGGTGTTTGCGGCGGTATTTATTCACGATGAGGCTTGCCGGGTGAAGCTCTGTTGGCGGACCTTGCGGGATCTCTACGGATTTACCCCCGCGGAGTGTCGACTCATGGAAGAACTTGCCGCCGGCCACTCTCTCAAGGAGATCGCCGGCCAGCGCCAGGTGTCCCCCAATACCCTCAGAAGCCAGCTGAAATCCCTGTTCCGCAAGACCGGCGAAAGCCGTCAGGCAAGGTTGGTGGCGCGGATTGTCACCGGCCCGGCTCGTTGCCAGGCGGAACCCGCGCCCCTTGCCTTTAACGACAACCTCGAGCCCAACAGCTAGGTCCGTTCCAGACCACCATTTCTCAGGCGGAGCTGGCCGTGGGGGCACAAGGCCGGATGATGGCGGTGGTCAAGCAGAATCAACCCGCGGCCCCGGGTTTCCGTCACCAGCCAGTCGCTGACTTTGTCGATACTGCCCCGGTCCAATCCTCGAAAGGGCTCGTCCAGGATCAGGGTCGGCGTATCACAGAAGACGGTGCGTATTAGCGCCACCCGGCGTGCTTCACCGCCGGACAGTGTGCGATCCATCTCCCCGACGCGAGTTTCCGGCGTGAGTCCCGCTTCACTGAGCCCGGTCGCCTGCAGGGCTCGAATCATTCTGTCCCGGTCCAGCTCAGGGTTACCGAGACGCAGGTTGTCTGCGAGGCTGCCAGCCAGGATGACACTGCGTTGCTCCAGGAGTGCCACGCGGGCGAAGCGTGCAGCTTCGGGCCAATGGCTCATCGCCTCCCCATCCATGAGTACCCGGCCCCCATCAGGTGAGAGAGCTCCCACCAGCAGGGCCGCCAGACGGGACTTGCCGGCGCCACTATCGCCGACAATGCTCCAGCGTTCGCCGGCCGGCAGCTGCAGGTTTACCCAATCAAGCACCGGCCTATCACTCAGACCCCGCGCCAGGGTGACGCCCTCGAGCTGCCAGGCAACCGGTCCATGCCTTTCTCCTTGCGCCGCCATTGGGCTGTTTATCGAAGGACTGGTACGGGTCGCCGGGGCCAGACGGTGAGCGGCCACTCTAACCATGGCCCAGCGTCGCAGGGCGGGGACCAGGCCGGTGGCCAGTCCAGCGAGAGCAACCAGGCCGAGCAGGACCAGGACCCACCAGGGCAGGGCAGTCGCCTGTTGTTGCACGTGGGCGCTGTGGGTACTGATCAGCGTCAGGCCAACCAGGCCGAGACTGAACAGGAGCTGGATTCGGCTGTCGTTGCGGGCAGCTCCATCGGCCAGGTTTTTTTCTTCTTGCCGATGGCTGCTCGCCTGGTCGAGCCACTGCTCCAGATTCTGTTCAGACGGATCCGCGAACTGAAGTTCCCGGTGAGCGGCCAGAAGGTCATGCAAGCGGGTATTGGCTCGAGCCTGAGCCAGTGCCAGGCTGGCGTCACGGCGGCCGTGCTGAACCATGAAGGCGATCATGAGCAGCAACACGCCAACGCCGAGCAACAGGATGACCATCGCGGCGGTGGCACCACTCACGATCCAGGCCGTCAGGGCCAGCAGGAGCACGGCCGTGAAGAAACTGCTCAGTGGTAGCAGCAGGCCAGCGTGAAAATGTTCCAGTCGTTCAACATCCACCATCAAGCGGGTCAGCAAGGGGCCGTCGCGGAGCCCCGACAGGCTGGCAAAGGGGCGCTGCATTTGCTGGGTGAACAAGGCCTGACGGAGACGGCCGAGTATCCGGAAAACCGCTTCATGGACCACCAGCCGCTCCAGGTACCGCGACACGGTCCGGCTGACCGCGAAGAAACGGATCAGGGCGCCGGGAAAGAAAATCTCGACCGTCATCACCGCGCCGCCGGCGGCACCGGCCAGGGCGCAGGCAGTGATCAGCCAGCCAGCCGCGGCAACCAGGCCCAGCGTGGACAAGGCCGTGGTGAGTGCCAGCAGCAGGCCGCCGAACAGCCAGCGCCGCTGCCCTTTGGGCAAATCCCGGAGCAAATACTTCAGGAGCCGGCGGTTAGTCATCTCGCAAGCTCCCGTCCCGAAGCACCAGGCAGCGATCGGCAGCCTCAGCGGCGGCGCGGCTATGGGTGAACATGAGGATGCTGCAGTCTCCAGCCTGTTCACGCAGCGCCTGCAGGATCAGCGCTTCATTGTCCGGATCCAGGCTGGCGGTGGGCTCATCCAGGATCAGCAGCCCCGGCCGGCCCAGCAGGGCACGGGCCAGGGCGATGCGCTGGGCTTCGCCACCGGAAATGCCGGCACCACGCTCCCCCAGCTTGCTTTGCAGACCTCGAGGCAGGAGATCCGGGAGGTCGGCGAGTCCGACCCGATGCAGTACCCGCCAGTGCTCTGCCACACCGTGCTCACCACCAGGGTCGAGATTGGCGGCCAGGCTGGCGGGCAATAGATGAGGTTGCTGCCCCAGCCAGGCCAGGCGCTGGCGTCGCACGGCAAGAGGAATTTCATCGAGGGACTGGCCATCGAGAAGAATCCGGCCCGACAGGGGTTGCTGCCAGCCCAGCACGGCGGCGGCCAGGGTGGATTTACCGCTGCCCGAGGGACCAGTGATGGCCAGCCATTCGCCAGCGGGCAGCTGAAAGTCCAGTCCCTGAATCAGGGCTGATTCTGCATCCGGCCCCGCCGAGAGGCTGAGCTGTTCCACTGTCAGGTGGATGGGGCCGTTGATCGTCGGAGTACTGTCAGGCCTGGCGTCGTGACTGCCTGTCGATGGCTGGAGCAAGGGGCGGATTCGAGCGGCGGCTGTCAGGGCGGCGGCCCGTTCATGATAGCCGGCGGCCAGCCGTCGCAACGGCTGGAAGTACTCCGGGGCCAGCAACAGGATGGCCAGACCGGCACGAAAATCCAGGTCCGGCGCCGGTCCGAATTGGATGAAGTCAAGCAGGCCCAGTCCTATGTAGATGGCTACCGTGGCGATGGCCACGGCACTGAAAAATTCCAGTACGGCCGATGACAGAAAGGCGACTCTCAATACCTCCATGCTGCGTCGGCGGTAGTTCTCGGCAGCCTGTCCCACGGCCATCCCTGCCCGTGCTCCGGCCCGCATCAGTCGCAGTGTGGATAGCGCTCTCAGGCGGTCCAGGAAATGGCCACCGAGGCGTTCCAGTTCCTGCCGCCTCTCTTCAGCCAGGGAAGCGGTTCCCAGGCCAATCAGTGCGCTGAACAGGGGAATCAAGGGGGCGGTGAACAGTAGCAACAGGCCAGCCAGCCAGTCGAGACTGAATACCACCACCAAAATGATCAAAGGCTGGGCCACGGCCTGGATGCGCGCGGGCCAGTATTCCCGATACCAGGGGAGCAGGGCGTCCATGTCGCCCTGGAGTCGATTGACCAGACTGGCAGTGGACTCTTCCAGTCGGCGTCTGCAGACCGGGTCCATGGCATTGCGGGTGGCCTGCCTTTGCAGACGATCCACGGTCTCGGATCCCAGCGTCAGGCTCATCTGCTCAATGTGCACGCGCAAGGCATGGCGGAGCAGGGCGATGCCGCTGAGCAGGCCCAGGCCCAGCAGCAGGCGGCTGTCTTCGAGCTCAGGCCGGGCAAAGGCAATATGGTCCAGGATCTGGGCGAGCAGCAGGAAAAAACTTACCAGCCAGACGGCGTCCAGGCCTACCAGCAGGGCAATGCCCAGGCGAGGACGAGCTGCGGCCTGCCCATCCAGCCATTGCCCATCTTCCCGGCGCTGGCGACGAGAGTCCTTGTCATGCCGTATGGCCGCGAGTGACGGGGTCACTGGACCTTGCTCCCGTGTTGGCTTCCCTCAATTGCTTCGGGAGAGGCGGTCAGCAAATTGTCAGTGGTAGCCAGCATCACTGCTGACTTTGCCCCGGAATATCCAATAGGTCCAGGCCGTGTAGCCCAGCACGAAGGGAATCACGAACAGGAAGCCCAGGAGCAGGAACAGCTGCGATCCGGGATCGGAGGCCGCATCCCAGAAGGTGTGTTCCGGGGGTACGGCATAGGGCCACATGCTGATCAACAGGCCGATGTAGAACAACACGAAAAGCGTCATGGTGGCCACGAATGGGGTGCCTTCCAGACGTCGGCGAATGGCGCTGTACAGCCACCAGCAGACCAGGAGAGTGGCCAGCGGGAAGATCCATAGTATGTGGGCGTTATCGAACCAGCGATTGAAGACGCGTTCGTTGGCCAACGGGGTCCACACGCTGACCACGACAAAGAAGGCCAGCATGCCTGCCAGCAACCAGGGCGTGATTCGCCAGGCCCAGGCCTGGGTTTCACCCTCGGTCTTCAATATGGTCCAGGTCGCGCCGAGCAGGGCATAGCCCGTGACCACGCCCAGGCCAGTCATGATGGTGAAGGGCGTGAGCCAGTCGAATGGGCCGCCTACATATTGAAAGCCTTCGGTTTCAAAGCCCTGAATATAGGCCCCCACCACTGCACCCTGGGCAAAGGCGGCCACCGTGGAGCCGATATTGAAGGAATGATCCCAGAGGTAACGGGAGCGGTTGGCCTTGAAGCGGAACTCGAAGGCGATGCCGCGGAAGATCAGGCCCGCCAGCAAGAGAAAGACACCGATGTAGAGGGCCGGCAGGAACACGGTATAGACCAGCGGGAAGGCCGCCAGCAGGCCAGCGCCTCCCAGAAGAAGCCAGGTTTCATTACCGTCCCAGACCGGTGCCACCGAGTTCATCATGTCGTCGCGTGCCCGGTCGCTGGGGGCAAAGGGAAAGAGAATGCCTACCCCCAGGTCGAATCCGTCCATGAGGACGTACATCAGGACCCCGAAGCCGAGAATCAGGATCCAGATCATGGTCAGGTCGATCAGTTCCATTGTTAGATCCTCTTAACGCTTTCCCGGGAGGTCCCAGGGTTGATCTTCAAAGCTGGTGTCGACGGTGGACAGGGGGCGCTTCGCGACCCCGCTTTCCTCGCTTTCCCGGGTAAAGGATTCCGGGCCAGACTTCATCACCCGACTCAGGTAATAGACACCGGCCAGGAAGACCACCGCATACACGAGCACAAAGCCAATCAGAGTGAAGAGGGCCATCCCCCCGGTCAGGGAGGGGGTGATGCCTTCCTCGACTCGCATGATGCCGTGAACCAGCCAGGGCTGACGGCCCACTTCGGTCACGAACCAGCCTGCAAGCACCGCCACGAAGGGGGCCGGAATCATCCAGGTATACAGCTTGAGCAGGCGGGGCGAGTCATACAGCTTGCCCCGAAGCAACTGCACCAGGCCGGCCAGGGCCGCGATGATCATCAAAAGGCCCAGACCCACCATGATGCGGAAGCTCCAGAACACGGTGGGGACATGGGGGCGGTCCTCCGGGGCCCATTCCTTCAGCCCTGGTACCTCGCCATCCAGTTCGTGAGTGAGAATCAGACTGGCGCCTTTGGGAATGCCGATTTCCAGATAATTGCGCTCGCCGCGTTGGCTGGGTATGGCGAACAGCAGCAGCGGCGCACCTTCCTGGGTTTCCCAGATCCCCTCCATGGCGGCCACTTTTTCCGGTTGGTGCTCGAAGGTATCCAGGCCATGCAGGTCACCCACCACCAGCTGGGTGGGTGCGAGCACGGCCATCAGCACCACCGTCATTGACAAGGCCTTGCGGCTGCTGGTGGTGGCCTTGCCCTTGCGCAGATACCAGGCGGAGATGCCCAGGACGACAAATCCGGCGGTGAGGAAAGCAGCCAGGGCAAAGTGCAGGAAGCGCAGGCCGAAGGAGGGATTGAAGATGGCTTCACCCCAGGAGGTCATCTGGAAGATACCGTCCTGCAACTCGACGCCGGCAGGGGTCTGCATCCAGCTGTTGGCGGACAGAATCCAGAAGGACGAAATGAAGGTGCCAACCGCCACCATGCAGGCTGCGAATAGATGTGTGCCCGGTGGTACCTTGTTGCGGCCGAACAGCAGCACACCGAGGAAGACCGCTTCCAGGAAGAAGGCGGTGACCACTTCGTAGCTCAGTACCGGACCCAGGAAGTTGGCCGAGGCATAGGAGAAAGCGCTCCAGTTGGTACCGAACTGGAAGGCCATCACAATGCCCGACACCACGCCCATGCCAAAGACGACCGCAAATACTTTGGTCCAGAAGCGGGCAAGTTCCTCATAGACCGGGTTGCGGGTGCGATAGAGCAGGGCTTCCAGGTAGGCAATGAAGGCCGCCAGGCCAATGGTGAATACCGGGAATATGGCATGGAAGCTCACCACGAAGGCGAACTGGATGCGGGAGAGGAGAACGGGATCGAGTTCCATCGCAGCCTCGCTTGAAAATGCGCCTACAATCAGACCACGCCCTCCGGGGTGGCCCATGAACTCCTTGACTGGCGGTTGGACCTGAAGGTTCAGCGCAGCTGATGATCACCGCCAGGACTTTCACTTTAACACATCCTTATATAAATGCGAGGGGCATCTGTGGGTGATCAGATTACCTGGTCGGCCCGGGGCTTTCCGGTCAGTGCCTCAAGCTGCGCCGCCTCGCTGGCCAGGGCCCGCATGGGCTCGAGAACGGTGACCATGTCCTGCCGGCAGTCTTCCTGGGCAGGCATGTGCTGCTCAAGATAAATTCGCAGCGTTGCCCCCCGAGTGCCGGTTCCCGACAGCCTGAAGACGGCGCGGCCGTTGTCGGTGAACAGGCGGTATCCTTGAGCCTCCACCCGGTGGCCACTGACTGGGTCGGTATAATCGAAGCGATCCACCGGACAGTCCCGGTATTCGCCGGCTTCGACCAGGGTCGAGAGTCGCTCCATCACAGCCTGGCCCTGTTCAATGCTGAGATTGAAGTCGTGGCGGGCAAAGTAGTCGCGGCCAAAGCGGGACCAGTGCTCGTCCAGCAGTTCCGCCACGGTCATGTCCCGGCTGGCGAGGATTTGCAGCCAGGCCAGCACGGCCCAGAGTCCATCCTTCTCTCGAACGTGGTCGCTGCTGGTCCCAAAACTCTCTTCACCGCAAAGGCGAATATAACCGCCGTCCAACAGACTGGCGAAGAAGCGCCAACCCGTTGGGGTTTCGTGGCAGGGAATGCCGAGTTCCTGGGCGACCCGGTCCAGGGCACGGCTGGTCGGCATGGAGCGGGCCACACCCTTGAGCCCGTCAGCCAGTGCCGGTATGCAGTGGTGGTTGGCGGCAATCACCGCCAGGCTGTCACAAGGCGACACTACCAGCGCTCGGCCATTCTGACGGCCCAGGATCATATTCCGATCCCCATCGCCATCCGAGGCGGCGCCGATTTCGCCTTCCGGCAGGGCCTGAAAGGCCTCCAGGAAGGCATGCGCGTCATGGGGGTTGGGGTCGGGGTGGCTGCCGTTGAAATCCGGTTTGGGCTGCCCATTGCGGACAACATCTTCACTCAGTCCCAATTGATGGACGAATATCTCCCGGGCGTAGGGGCCGGTAACAGCGTGCATGGCGTCGAAAACAAAACGCCTGGGTTTGTTGTGGAGCCAGTCCCGGATGGCATCGAAATCGAAACACCGCGCCATCAGGTTGACGTGTTCCGCCACCGGGTCGACCACTCGAATCATCATGTCCTCGAGACGGCTTTCGCCGATTTCGGCAAAACCCGGGCAGGTCTGGTCGGAGATGTGGTACTGCCGGATCTCACGGCTGCGCGTATGGATTCTGTCAGTCAGTTCCGCCGGCGCCTGTCCACCACCCGCGATATTGAACTTGATACCGAAGTCCCCATCGGGGCCACCGGGATTGTGGCTGGCAGTGAGCAGAAAGCCACCGGCCGCCGATTCCTGAGCGATCAGATGAGCGGCTGCCGGTGTCGAAAGCAGGGCCTGACATCCGATAATTACCTGCTCGACCCCGTTGGCGGCCGCCATGCGAAGGATGGTGTCGGCGGCCTGATCGTTGAAATAGCGTCCGTCGCCGCCGACAACCAGGCGGCCACCTTTCAGTGACGGCACTGAGTCGAATACCGCCTGCACGAAGTTTTCCAGGTAATGGGGCGTCTGAAATCGACTGACCGGCTTGCGTAGTCCCGCAGTGCCAGGTTTCTGGTCATCAAAGGGGGTGGTGGCTACATCCTTGATTGACAAGGGAATCTCCTTGGGCAGTGCAGTGAATTGGCTGTGATATATTGGCACCATGCTAATCCAGACCGACAAGCAGGGGATCCGCCTGGTACCGAGACGCAGCTTTGCCGGCCTCATGGCGCTCTATGAGAGCAATTATCACAGATTGGCCCAGCTGATTGAGCCCCTGGATGATCCCCCAGCCCGTGCCCGTTCCCATGTTGTCGCGGACCCTGTGCTGCACCTTGAGACGCTGGAGCGGTGCCGCTACACAGCGACACTGCGGCTGACCTATTGGTTCGATTCCGAGCACGGTTTGCTGCCGGATCCGGATCTGGTGGTGCGCATCTACCAGGATGCCCGCATGGCTGAAGTGACTTCCTGCTGTGAATTTCATCGCCATCGCCTATTGCGGCCGTGGGTAACCCCTGGGGGCGAGGAGATTCAGGAGCGATGGGCCCGAAATCAGATGTTCTACAAATGGCTGGAGTTCTGTCTCGAGAAGGGGCATCGACTGGGTCAGCAGGAAATGGCATTTTAAGGCTTTGCTGGATGGTCACGGGTGGTTTTTCCCATCAAAGTGGCCACAATTGGGAGGGGACTGTCGGGTCCCGTGGCTGCAAAAGGAAGCTGCCATGCGAGAGTGGTTAAGCCAGTTGCCGGTAATTGGTCGCCTGTTTACGGTGCCGGTACCTGAAGAGCGTCAAATTGAACCTCCAAGCAATCCGCAGCTCAATGCCGAACGTGCCAGGAGCCGCCAGCTGAGCGAAGAGCTGGAGCAGCTCAGGGAGAAGGCGACACGCCTGGATGAGCAGGTTCGCGAACTTGAGGCGCGGGGCGCTGCCAATGAGAGCAAGATTCAGGCCCTGGAAGAGATGCTGGCCGACCCTGATCGTGCTCAAAATGCCATTGTTTACTATCAGCTGCGTGAGATCTGGTTTGCCTGCCACCGGGAATTGGTCAACCTGGTCAAGGAGCTGAGCAGGCACATGGAGCAGGAAGAGCGTCAGCAGATGCTGGCCCGCTATCGCCAGGAACAGGAACGGGAGGCGACCGAACTTGAGCGCAGCCTGGAGGATTTGGCGGCAGAGCAGGAGGAGATTGAGCAGCGTCGCCGCAAGTTGCAGGAGGAGCTTTCCCGCTCCCAGCGTATCTGGCACTACTTCAAGCGCAAACGGTTGACCGAGACGCTCGCCGGAATAGCCGATGAGCTAAAGCCTGTCGATGCCCAGATGTCCGACCTTCGCAACAGAATTCGGGAGGTTCAAGGTCGAGAACCACCGACATTTATCGGGTTGAGTGTTGAAGGCAGGCGGCAGGTCAATCTCGCGGCCATTGCCCTGGCCCAGTATCTCTATCTTCGTTTTCGCAAGGACAGCATCGCCGACATGGCCCGTAGTGCCCGCCGAAAACCGGTGCATGAAGCCTACTTCGGGCCCACGGACGAGTGCCTGAAAATCATGCGTCAGATTCGTGAAGTGGAAGGCCGTTGGCGGAGCGACCGGGAACGCCCGGAAAAAGTCCGCCGTCGTGCCCGCTATCTGGCCGGGATGGTGAAATACAAAGAGGCGAAGCAGACCGCGCCGGACATGAAGTCCATGGACCATCTGCAACCGAGTATTTCCGCTGAAGGCTCGGAAGTGGTTGGAGATTCCACGCCACTGCCGGTTAATGTGCTGGAATGGGACCTTTGGGATCTCAGGGAAGCCATGCTGGGGGCTCCCCCTGCCGCGGTTGAGGAAAAGCTCGACGCGGATCAGTGACAAATCCGCGTCGGGCTCCGTTTGGCGCTGCTACTCGTCCGTCTTGATCGCGAGCAGACGGGCGGCGAAACGGCCCTCATGGTCCTCGTAGTCACCAAGCAGACGAGCAAGGTCGGCCACAATCCGGGTACTTTCAGTCAGCAGGATGTCCGGGTCACCGCTGCCTTCTTCCACTTCGTCCAGATCCTGGAGCGCCGCTTCACCACGGGCTGCGCGGCGAACATTCTCCTGGGCCAGGCGACGTTCACGGGCCTGCTCCTGCTCCTTTCGGCGTTCTTCGATATTGAGTGAGACATGCTTGCGCTCCTGGGCCTCCCGGTAGACGCGAATATCGTCCACCAGGGCGCTGAAATCGATGTCTCGCGCCGACCGCTCTTCATGCAGCTCGCTCAACTGCGCCACCAGTGACTGAGGCAGCCATTCACCGTCATAGCTGGCGGGATCGATCTCATCCCATCCCAGGGCGTTGTTCTTGGTGCTTTCGCCATAATCTTCCAGGGAAACTGCCGAGGGCAGCTCAACATCCGGAATCACGCCTCGATGCTGCATACTGCCGCCGCTGATGCGATAGAACATCCCGATGGTGAACTTGAGCTGCCCCACATCCTCCTCGTCCGAGAACCAGCGCTCCAGGTCGAGCAGGTTCTGTACGCTGCCCTTGCCGTAAGTCGGTGAGCCGATGACCACGCCCCGGCCATAGTCCTGAATGGCACCGGAGAAAATCTCGGACGCCGAGGCGCTGAAGCGATTGACCATTACCCCCAGGGGGCCGTCCCATTCCACCGAGCCGGGAGCCGTCTCGGCAATTTCCAGCTCGCCTCGGGTGTCCATGAGCTGCACCACCGGTCCACCGTCCAGGAAAAGGCCTGCCAGCTCAGTGGCCTCCATCAGGGATCCACCGCCATTATTGCGCAGATCCACCAGTACCGCGTCCACCTCGGATTCCTTCAATTCGGCCAGCAGGCGGCGAACATCCCGAGTGGTGCTGCGGTAATCCTCGCGCCCCTCGCGACGGGCCTGGAAATCCATGTAGAAGGTCGGAATGTGGATTACCCCCACCCGGTAGCTATCGTCGCCCTCTCCAATCTCTCGGATGTCCTTGCGCGCGGCCTGTTGGTCGAGCTGGACCTCGCTGCGCACCAACTCAATGGTCTTTTCCGGGTCGCCTGGCACGGCATCCGCCGGCAGGTAGCGCAGGCGTACCTTGGTACCTTCAGGGCCCCTGATTAGCTGGACGGCGTCATCGGTTCGCCAGCCGACGATATCCTGCATGTCGCAGTACTCACGTGCGGCCACGCCGGTGATCCGATCCTGGGGGCGCAGGGTGCCGTCCTGGTCGGCGGGCCCGCCGGAAAGAATTTCGGTGATGGTCACGTACTCGTCCCTGCTTTGAAGGGCCGCACCGATCCCTTCCAGGCTGAGACTCATACGCATCTCGAACTCTTCCGCCTCTCGTGGTGAGAAATAGGCAGTGTGGGGATCGAGCGCATGAGCGTGGGCGTTCATGAAGGTCTCAAAGATGTCATTCTGACTGCTTTGGCTGACCGTGCGCCGAAGATTCTGGTAGCGGCGGGTGAGGGTGTCGTTGATGTCTTCCCAATCCCGCTCGGCCAGTACCAGACCGAGGGCATCGTTCTTCAGGCGCTTGCGCCAGACCTCGTCAAGTGCCTCGGAGGACTCGGCCCAATCCGCGTCACTCCGATCAACCAGCATGGTCTCATCGGCGTCGAAATCCGGCTTCTGCTCGAGGAAGGCCAGGGTATACTCCAGCCGCTCCTCCAGGCGATCACGGAGGCGTTCAAACAGCTCAAAGGCCAATTTCACCCGATCGCCGCTGCCGTTATCGCCGCCCTCGCGGACCAATTCGGCGTGACGCGCCTGAAACTCCTCCACATCGTCGGCCAGCAGGTAGAAGCGGCCGGGGTCGATGCGGTCAAGATAGTTGTCGAACACTTCCGACGCCATTTCCGCCGTGAATTCCCGCGCCGCGAAATGGTGTCGCTCCAGCAGCCCGGTGATCAGTCGGTCCAGGAAAAGTTGCTGGTCACTGGGTTTCAGTGGGCGTGGCGTGGATTCATCCGTGTGGCCCACATGGCAGACATCCATGTCCTTGTCGCCGTTTTCCTCGGCGAGCACGGGGCTGGTGAGCAGTCCGCTCAGTATCAAGGCGGTCAGAAAGGCCTGCAGGAGTTGCCGCATGAAGTCGTTACTCCGGTCCGTTGTTCTCAGGGGCGTGGCCCCGTCAGTAGTCGTTATTGGTCAGCATATTGGAACCTGACAGGGATTTCGAGTTCCAGTGCTGTGCCGATGGCTCCCGTTGCAATGTCCGCCCCAATACGGATAATTGCGGCGGCAAATCCGCCGTCAACCCCGCGAGGCCTCCTTCAATGAAACCCCTGGCAGTACTCAACGGCATCATCATGGGGTCCAGTTTTGCCATCTGGATCGGATTGGTCGTGGTGTTGTTCTTGTATGGGCTGAATGCCCATTATGACTATATCAGGGAAGAGATTCCCAATCTGGTGGTGCATGCCGTGATATTCACCGGTGTAACCGTCGTGGCGGCCCTGAGCTTCTGGGGGACGGTGCGGGAGCGGTGGTGGTTGTGGTACGGACAGGCCGCCATGTATGCGGTTCTCGCGGCCGTGGTGGTCTATTACTGGCCGGAGTGAGTCAGGAACGGGGCCTTGGCCCGGCTCAGGCCAGGCGGCTCTCGTAGAGTTCGGCCAACATTGCCGTTACCGCCAGCGATAATCGCTCCAGTGTGGCCTCATCGGCGTAGACCCGATTGTGGAAGGCCAGCTGTTCGGCGATGCGGCGGGCGCGGGCCGGGGCATGGGCCATTCTCGCCCAGGAGCGATAGTCTGTTGCCAGCCGGGCCATTTCTTCCGCCGCCGGAAGGCCTTCCTGCTTCATGGCCGCGCTCACTTCTTCCCGAAGTCTACCGAGAAGGGCGTCCAGATCAGATTGCATGACCGTTCTCCATTCAAGGAATTCCCTAGAAGGGCAACAGCTTGACGGTCATGGCGGTAATGACCACCGCCCCAACCAGATTAAGTCCCAAGCCTCTCAGCGCCATGCTGCGGATCGGCACCCGCCCGGTCCCGAAAATGACCGCGTTCGGGGCCGTCGCCACCGGCATCATGAAAGCGCAGCTGGCGCTCATGGCAGCGGGAATCATCAGCAGCAGGGGATCAATGCCTGCCGCCAGGGCGGTGGCAGCCATGACCGGCATCATCAGTGTTGCCGTGGCCGTGTTCGAGGTGGTCTCGGTCATGAAGGTGATGGTCAGGCAAATGCCCAGGACCAGGACCGCCAGGGGCCAGTGGGTGTAGGCGGCAATGGCCTCGCCCAGGCTGGTACTCAGGCCGCTGGCTTCGAAGGCCTTGGCAATGGCAATGCCACCGCCGAACAGAATCAGCAGCCCCCAGGGAATGCCTTCGGCGGTTTTCCAGTCCAGTACCCGGCTGCCGCGTCCGTCCGGCACAAGAAAGCACAGCACGACCACGGTCAGGGCCACGGTTGCATCCCCGGTGTAGCCGGGCATGGGCAGCCAGGCCGACCAACCGCCCAGGGGATCGGTGCGGGTCATCCAGGCCAGGGCAGCCAGGGCAAAGAGTGCCAGCACCCGGCGCTCGGCCGGCTGCCAGGGGCCCAGACGCTCGATCTCCAGTTTCTCCCCCTGCGGCATCCGCCAACCCAGGAAGAGCCAGGTGATCAGAATCAGGAGCAGGGACGTGGGGACGCCAATGCGCATCCAGTCCAGGAATGAGATTTCCTCGCCGGTCATCTCGGTGTAGACGCCCATGAAGATGACGTTGGGGGGCGTCCCAATGGGGGTGCCCAGACCGCCGATGCTGGCCGCCCAGGCCATGCCCAGCAACAGGGGGATGGCCACGCGCCTGTCATCGCAGCCCTTGAGCACCGCCAGCGCTACCGGCAACAGCATCAGAACAGTGGCGGTATTGGATATCCACATGCTCAGCAGGCCGCTGGCGAGCATGAAGCCCAGCAGTAGTCTTGCCCCGCCCTGGCCACCGACCAGGGTCACCATGCCCAGGGCCAGGCGCCGGTGGGCGTTATTTCGCTCCATGGCGGTTGACAGGATGAAGCCCCCAAGCAGCAGCAGGATCAGGCTGTGCCCATAGGCCTGGGCCACCTCGCCATGGGGCAGCACCCCGAGCAAGGGGAAGGCGGCAAAGGGGATGATGGAGGTGGCGGGAATGGGCAGGGCTTCGGAAATCCACCAGGTCGCGCAAAGCCCCGTCACTGCGGCGGTCCAGCAGGCCTCGATCGGCAATCCCTGGCGGTGGCATAGCAGGAAAAGGGCAAGTGCTATCAAAGGACCGCTGATGAGCCCGGTTTTCTTGATCTCCGGCATTATTCTGTTCCGGCTGATGAATGTCAGGGCTTTGGCAGTCACGTATAATGCCGGTCTGACTTCGAATGAACAACTGGAGCTTGTGTGATTGCGGAAACGGACCAATCAACCCTTCGGGCCGCGGTGGTGGGCGTGGGCTACTACGGCTCATTCCACGCCGAGAAGTACGCAACCCTGCCAGGTTGCGAACTGGTGGCGGTCGCCGATCACAATGAAATGCACGGCGAACGGGCGGCTGTGGAGTATGAGGTCCCCTGGTTGCGGGATCATCGGGAACTGATCGGCAAAGTGGATGTGGCCAGCGTAGTCGTGCCTGCCAATGCCCACTATCAGGTGGCCAAGGACCTGATCGAGGCGGGCATCCATGTCCTGGTGGAGAAGCCGATCACTGAGTCGGTTGGACAGGCCCAGGAGTTGATCGATCTGGCGGCGGCCAATGGCGTGACCTTGCAGGTCGGACACCTGGAACGGTTCAACCCCGCTTTCCAGGCTCTGCCGGACAATCTGCGCACACCCGACTACGTTGAGTCCCACCGCTTGACGCCATTCCCCAAGCGCAACGTGGATGTGAGTGTTGTACTGGATCTGATGATTCATGACATTGATCTGGTTCACGCCCTGATTCCGTCACCGGTGCGTCAGATTGAGGCCAAGGGCGTGTCGGTGTTTTCCGATGCCCTGGATCTCGTCAATGCCGTGATTCATTTCGAGAATGGCGCGGTGGCCAATCTTACTGCCAGCCGGGCCAGTACCCAGCCCCAGAGAACCCTGCATCTGTTCCAGCACAATGCCTATACGGTATTGGACCTGCATGCGAAGGATCTGCTCATTCAGCATCGTGCCAGCGGTGAGAAGGGTGATATCGCCGTTGAGGAAATCCGTTGCGATAATCAGGATATCCTGCGCTCGGAAGTTGAAGCCTTTCTGACTGCGGTACGTTCCGGGCAAATGCCGATGGTCACGGGTCAGGATGGCAAGGCTGCTCTGGCAACGGCACATCACATCATGGAGGTGGTGCGTCCTGATCGTGCGCCCATGGAGCCCCTGTCCATTGATCAGGCCGTCGACACCCATGAAGGGCACGTTACCCATGACACTCACCCGGAGACCCGAGAGCCCGTTTTTTCTCGCAGCTCTCTGGTAGGCAAGAAATCCAAGAAGGAGTCCTGATGGTTCCGCTTTTTGATCCCAAGCCCCAGCATGAACAGGTGGCTGCGGAAGTTCATGCCGAGACCCGCGCCGTTCTGGATAGCGGACAGTTCATCCTTGGTCAGCACGTCAGGGCCTTCGAGGAAGAAGTCGCGGACTATCATGGTGTGTCGGAGGCGATTGGTGTGGCCTCGGGTACCGATGCCTTGCATCTCTCGCTTCTGGCTGCCGGTGTGGGTCCGGGGGATGAGGTCATTACCTCACCTTTTTCCTTCATCGCCGGAGTGGAAGCGATCCTGTATTGCGGTGCCACCCCGGTGTTCGTGGATATCCGCCGGGACAGCATGAATCTGGACGAGTCCTTGCTGGAAGAAGCCGTCACCGAGCGTACGCGCGCCATCATGCCGGTGCACCTCTTTGGTTTGGCCCAGGACATGGACCGGATCATGGCAGTGGCCGAGAAACATGGGCTAAAGGTCATCGAAGACTGTGCTCAGGCTTTCGGTGCCCGTTTTGATGACCGCCCGGTGGGCAGTTTTGGTCACAGCGGCTGCTTCAGCTTCTTCCCGACCAAGAACCTGGGCGGGTATGGCGATGGTGGCTTGGTCACCACGGACGACCCCGAAATGGCCGAGCGTATTCGGGTCTTGCGCAGTCATGGCAGTGCGGTGCGTTACCACCACGATGTTGTGGGCTTCAACAGCCGCCTTGATGAAGTGCAGGCGGCGGCGCTCCGGGTCAAGCTTCGCCATCTGGAGGATTTCAATCAGTCACGCCGAGAGATCGCCGCTCGTTACCAGGAGGGCCTGTCGGGCCTGCCAATTCGCCTTCCCGAAGCGGGGGACCGCCATTACCAGGTTTATGGACAGTACACGGTGCAGGTTGAAGGCCGCGACAGGGTTCGTAAGCGGCTGGGGCAGGCGGGCATTGGCACGGCGATTTATTATCCCATCCCCCTGCACAGGCAGGCAGTCTGCGGTGATCGATATCAGTCTCTGAGTCTGCCCGTATGTGAGTCGGTGGCCGAGAGTTGCTTCTCCCTGCCCATGTTCCCAGGGATGACCCTGGATCAGGCCGACGAAGTCATTGCGGCAGTCAAGGAGTCCCTTAGCTAGGGAGCCTCTGATCAATCCATTAATGGATTGATCAGAGGCTCCCTGGAACCGGGGCTGGCCCCAGAACCAGACCACCAGGAAGGCGTATGCCTGGGTCTAAGGGCTCGGGCATACGCCATTTAGGAATGCCTTACTGGACTTCGCGCTTGCCCAGCCAGCGGGCGTATTCGCGGATGAAATCCCGGATGATGGTTTCCCGGGTAATCTCGGACGTATGGGCGCCATGGCTGCTGTCGCGGCCGAGGCTCACTTCGGCGCGCACGATGTGACTTTCCTTGCCCGGATCACCCAATTCCGGGAAAGCGAAAAACATGCGGTGGTAGGCGCGGCCCCGCACCACATAGGAAAACTCTTCCTCGTCGGCGTGAAATACCGTCAGAGCAACCTGATAGTCACGCCGCTCGATCTCGCAGCGTCGGTCATATTGCTCCAGCTCCTCCTTCAGGGCCTCCAATGCGGGAATGGCCGTCCGGCTGATGAAGTTCGATATCTGCCGCCTGGCGTGTTCCACGGAGGCGTGAGACATTTGCGGAGGTGACTGCATCTCCTCTTCGATCACCCTCTTGAGATCCTTGCGCCAGTCGGACATGAGCTTCTCCTTTTGTGATTCCCGGCGATCAGCCGCCATTCAGTATTTGTCGTGCACTCTCCACTGATTCTATCAGGCCGGCGAGGCAATGCACCCCACTGAGGCCCTCCCGCCGGTGGTCGCGGCGGTGGACGACCGTCGGCTACTGCTTGCCGCGCCTTGCCACCCCCGGTAGCATCCCGCCTTTGAATCCACGACTCGACCCGCACTGTTCGGGTCTCATGGCCTCATTTGCAACAGGGTAAGATTTCCATGAGTGAGCAAGGCCCCAACACCCAGACAAGTCCGCAGAAACCCCGAATGGAAGATCGCGGCTGGTTCACCCGCTTTCTCGACACGGTCGAGTGGCTGGGGAATCTCCTCCCTCATCCGGTGACATTGTTCGCGATTCTCTGCGTATTGATGATCCTGATCAGTGGTGTGGTGGGCTTTTTTGACCTGTCGGTGGAGGATCCGCGGCCTGGCGCCGTTGGTGAGATCCAGGCCAACAGTCTCCTCAATGGAGATGGTCTGCGCTGGCTGGTGGAGAACCTGGTCTCGAATTTCGTTGGCTTTGCCCCTCTGGGTGTGGTGCTGGTGGCCTTGCTCGGGGTGGGGGTGGCGGACAAGTCCGGTCTCCTGAGCGCGGTGATCCGTTCCATTGTCATGAAGGCGCCGCCAAAGTTGATTGTCGCCGCACTGGTGTTCTCCGGGATAATCTCCAATACCGCCTCGGAAATGGGCTATGTGGTGCTCATTCCTCTGGCCGGGCTTATCTTTCTCGGTCTGGGTCGTCACCCATTGGCAGGCATGGCGGCGGCTTTTGCCGGTGTGTCCGGGGGTTACAGTGCCAATCTATTGCTGGGCACCATCGACCCCTTGCTGGCCGGCATTACCCAGGAAGCCGCGCAGCTCATCGATGAGAGCTATCGGGTGGATGCCACTGCCAACTATTTCTTCATGATCATCTCCACGTTCGTGATCACCGCGGTCGGGACCTTTGTGACGGTGAAGATCGTGGAGCCCAAACTGGGTGAATACGATCCCTCCAATGCCTCGGAGGATCTCAGCGACGAAACCAGTCTGGATCCGATTACTCCTGAAGAGCGCCGGGGCATGAAGTGGGCCGGCATTGCAGCTCTGGGCATGCTGGGCCTGTTTGCCCTCTCGGTGGTGCCCGAGTGGGGTGTTTTGCGGCATCCCGAGACCGGGGAGGTGGCCCATTCACCCTTCCTCAACGGCATTGTTGCCCTGATTTTCGCTTTTTTCCTGGTGCCGGGTGTGGTCTTCGGTGTGGTAACGGGGCAGATGCGCAATGACCAGGATGTGGTCAATGCCATGGCCAGTGCCATGAGTACCCTGGGCCTGTATATCGTTCTGGTGTTTTTCGCGGCTCAGTTTGTGTCCATCTTCGGTGAGACCAACCTCGGGCGGATCCTCGCGGTGATGGGGGCCAACGGCCTGCAGAATATTGGTCTGACCGGGCCGCTGGTATTCCTGTTCTTTATCCTGATGTGCGGCATGGTCAACCTGAGCCTGGGGAGTGCCTCGGCTCAATGGGCGGTTACCGCCCCCATCTTCGTGCCCATGCTGATGCTGATCGGCTACAGTCCCGAGGTGATTCAGGCGGCTTACCGGATTGGTGATTCCACCACCAATATCATCACGCCGATGATGAGTTACTTTGGCCTGATCATGGCCTTCATGGTCAAGTACGACCGCAACACGGGTATCGGTACCATCATTGCCATGATGCTTCCCTTCAGCATCTTCTTCCTGATCAGCTGGATCACCCTGTTCTTTGTCTGGGTCTTCCTGCTGGGCATGCCGGTGGGGCCGGGTGCACCGACCTACTATGATATCGGGGCGGCGACCGGGTCTTAGGAGGCTATGAGCTTCGAGCTCAACGCTGCTGTGGGAGCGGCATTCCAGCCGCGACAGGGGGCTGGTCACAGCCTTTTTCGCGGCGGACGCCGCTCCCACAGGCGGGTAGGTGCGAGGCTTTCCTTGCTCCTGTCAGTATGAATTCGGCTAGCGAATGTGTTCCCACCCCCAGGGCTCGGGTGGATTGTCTATCGCTTCGCTGAGATCGAAGGCGAGACGGAATACCTCGTCGCTGCCTTTGCGGCGGACCTGATAGTAGAGTCGGCCATCCTCGACCTCCATGGTCCAGACCCCACCCACGCTGCCTGGCAGCATGGCCAGTGTTTCATCGTCCACGGGGAATTTCAGCTGGTTACCGTCCGCCGGTGGGCGGGCCAGGCCGCCATAGTAGTGGGTATCCTGCACAGAGCCGTCCTGGTCGCGATGCTGATGCTTGAGGGTGACACCCCAGGGGTGGCGCTCCAGGACCCAGGTCCGGGAGCGGTCGTCACCCACATGCAGGGGCATCAGCATGCGCGAATCTTCGCAATGGCGCAGTTCCACCACCACATCCCGCTCACGGAAGCCATCGTCGCCCGGACGTGAGGCGACCAATTCACCCCGAAAGGCTTGCCCGCAATGAGGCGCCAGGGCCTGCCAGAAGCCGCTTCCTGGCCCCGTGGCGGGACGCTCAGGGCCTTGGGCTGTCTGGCCTGTTTCTGTGGGTGTGGTGCCACAGGCAGTTAGCCCAATGGATGCCAGTAGCACCAATCCGGTGGCCAGTTGACGGCAGGGCTTGTGAAAGAATGGTGAGGTAGTGGGGGCGGTCATTTGTCCTCCTGGGAATCGCTGATTGATCCATCCGCACCTGGCGAGGCGCAACGGGCGTAGTGTAGCCCCTGTGCAATGGGTACGCGAAGCGGCAAGCGATCCGCAACTTGTGTTCGGATCAGGGCTTGGTGTCTGGCCCGGGGGAGGGGAGAATTGCGCCTCCGGCATGAACCGAACAAGGGGGTGAGGTGGGAAAAATGCAATCGCTCCGGGTGCGGAGGGAGCAATCAGTGCACCCCGCCCGGTGGAGTCGGACGGCTCGGTGCGTATAATAGGCGACCCGGAGCTGCACCAGTGGCCCCGGTCCTTGAAAATCGTTACCGCCCAGAAGATCAAGAACAGGGGTTTTCCTCATGACCAAGATCGCCTTGCAAGCGGCCGCCGATCCCGAGTCCCGGGAGAACCTGGAGAAGACGCTGCTCGAGCCGGTGGTGCTCTCCGAGCTGAGTTCCATTCGCGGGACTGGTATCGCTGAGGAGCTGGCTACCATCTACCCCGGTGACATGGCTCGCATTGGCGGGGTCAAGTCGGGCCGGGCGAGTGAGCAGAAGGCCGAATGGGAGAAGCTGCAACGGGGCGATGTCGTGCTCTTCATGCGCGATGACATGGTTTTTCTGTCCGGTATCGTGACCTATCTGGTCAAGAATCCCGATCTGGCCCGAGAGCTTTGGGGTGAGGACGACAAGGGACAGGTCCCCGAGTGCATTTACTTCGTGGATGAGGTCAAGGATCAGTTCATTCCCCGCAAGACCATCAATCGGCTCATGAATCTGGGTGACGATTATGACTGGCCGGGTTTTGAGGTTCACTTGGAGGAAGCGGCGGCGCCGGTGGTCTACGGCTATGAACTGGAAAGCCATGTTTACTTTCCCATCGTCAGTGAAGACGAATACAAGCAGATCGTCCAGGAGATTGATCGTACCTCTCCCCTGGATACGGAAGGCCGGGCACGCCTGCGCAAGGAAGATGGCTTCCTTAGGGATCAGCTATTCCGGGGCAAGGTGATCGAGGAATGTGGCATTTGCGGCAACAAGTATCCCACCCAGTTCCTGATCGCCGCTCACATCAAGGATCGCTGGCACTGTACCACCGAGGATCGCCTCGATTACGAAAATATCGCCATGCCCATGTGCAAGCTTGGCTGTGAAGAGCTCTACCGCCGCAACTACGTCACCGTGATCGATGAGCGGGTGGCGGTGACTCGGGCGAAGGTGGACAGTAACGACCTCAAGGCCATACTGGTTCGCCTGTCGGGGCGGGTCTGCCCCTGGTTCAAGGGCAGTCGGAAATATTTCGATTGGCACACACGGCTCGGGAAATACTTCTGATTCGACAAACCGCTCAGGATGTCGAGTAACGGCGCCCTTAGGGGCGACGTTTCATTCCAGGCCCAGATCCCGCCGGTGATTGCGCCACCAGCGAAACTCATGCTGATTGCTGTAAAACCACTCGGTGAACTCTCCAAGGGTTTCGCGTGGGTCGGTTTCGCTGTCGATCTCACCGCTGCGAAAATACTCCCGAAGGTCTCTGAGGGCTGGACGGTACTCGGTTCGGAAGCGGACTGACAGTTGGGGATGGGCCTTGGTCAGTACCGAGTTCCGGACCTGAGTCGCATGCATCAGGGCATCGTCCAGTGCCTCCAGCACCGGTTCCACTGTCTCGCCGCCAGGCTCCCAGTGGCGCGGCAATTCATTGGCCAGACCGGCGGCCCGGCGTGCTTCGGCCAGGGACTGGAAAATGTGGCGAGCGTTCTGCTTTTCGCTGGAGTCCCAGGAAACGCCAAACTCGCAGCCCGCCAGGCCCACTGCCAGGGCCAGCAGAAGCATCCAGCTACACTGTCGCATCATTCTTCTCCGGTTTCGTCCACCTCGCAGCCGATTATGGCTTCAACATCCAGTCTGGCGCCACCAAGGGTCCGGCCTTCCGGGCTCAGCAGCCACTCGCCATTATCGCTGGAAACATTGACCCCGACCCGCCCCAAGGCAATGCCTCGGATATCGCTGACCCGAGCCTCGATGTAGGGTTCGCCTTCCTCGCAGTCCGGTTTGGCTACCCGGTTACCCTCCAGGGTGTATTGTTCCTGCTGAATCTCGTCGTCCACGCTGACCGTGACAACGCGTGCGGCGTCAAACAGGCCGTTTTCATCGGTATCGAGCTGCCCCAGGAGCTGGAATGCAACAACCGCCAACAGCAAGACGCCATAGAACAGCATCTCCAGGCCGCCGCGCCCTTCGCTGACCGGACCCTCATCTTCGTCGGCCGGCATTTCGGTTCTCTCTTCCGGGTGGCGTATATAGCGTTCCGCCGATTCCGGGGTCAGGTGCCCCTGTTTGGGGTAGGCGAGATCACTGGGATGACCGTTGGGCGGTGTCAGATCCTTGGGGCTGCCGGGTCGTTTCATGAGCATGTCCAGTTCTGCGGTACCTGACTATCTCTTAACACATCAGGCCCGTCCGATGACAGTCGGTTCCCTTGAGTAGGCCAGGCATGCGCCCTAGGGGCGCAGAATGCGCAACCAGAGGCCCAGATTGATGAGTGTGGCAAGCGACTGGGACAGGTAGGTCAGGGCCGCCGCCTGCAGGATCTGGCGGGCGCTGGACCGGTCCTGCTCGTGGAGATAGTCCCCCCGTTCCAGCAGGGGCAGAGCGCGACCGAAGCTGGCATCGGTCTCCACCGGCAGGGTGATCAGGTGGACGAGGGCCATCACCAGCATGGAGGCCAGACCGGCCAGGACCATGATCAGCATGATCCCGGGTGCCCGGAGCAGCAAAGCCAGAAAGGGACCGATCATGATCATTCCCACGCCGATCCGTTGAAACGGCTGGGCCAATCGGACCAGCCTTTGTCGCCACCGGAACAGCCTCATGCCATCGGCATGCTGAATGGCATGACCCAGCTCATGGGCGGCCACCGTGATGGCAGTCAGGGAGCGCCCGTCATGGTTTTCCGGGGACAGGCGGATGGTTGCCGAGGAGGGGTCATAATGGTCCTGACCGCTGCCCGTTCTCTCCACCCGCAGGGCCTCCAGGCCCAGCCGGCCGGCCAGGTGGTGAATCAGCTCCGCCCCCGTGCCCGGATAGCGGTCGTCCGGCTCATGATGCCGCCGCATCACCCGGTTGACCCACCAGCCGGGGAGCCACAGCAGAAGAACCAGAAGCACCAGAAAGATCGGGAATAGCAAAATAACCTCCAAGGGGGCATGGAAATGCACTGACGCGGGGACGCCGCTAGCCAGTGCGGTCCTGAAATGAGAAAATAACAGGAATTGACTCATCCAACAGGCCATCCCGGCCTGACGACCCGTGGAGCAGTCGGCATGAGCGAGTTCAAGGGTATCCCCATTGTTCGCAGCGGCCAGAAGGTGCGCAAGCCCCAGGGCTTTACTGCGATCAAGGACGGCATGAAGGCACGTCCCCAGACCGAGGACAAGCCGCGTGGCCGCAAGCCGAGCTGGCTGCGGGCCCGCATTCCCGCCGGGGAGAAGTACCAGGAAACCCGCCGGAATGTTAAGGAAAACCGCCTTGCCACGGTCTGCGAGGAGTCCAAATGCCCCAATGTGGGGGAGTGCTGGAACAATGGCACCGCGACCATCATGCTGATGGGCGATGTCTGCACTCGGGCCTGCCGCTTCTGTTCCGTGGATACGGGCAATCCCCGTGGCTGGCTGGACCCGGAGGAACCGGCGAATGCCGCCCGTTCGGTCCAGCTGATGGATCTCCAATACGTGGTTCTGACCTCCGTGGACCGGGATGACCTGGATGACGGCGGTGCCCAGCATTACGCCGACTGTGTCCGAGAGATCAAGCGAGTCAATCCCAAAACCGCGGTGGAAGCTCTGACTCCGGATTTCCAGGGGCGCCTGGAGGACGTGGAAACGGTCGTGGATTCGGGTATCGAGGTCTTTGCCCAGAATGTGGAGACGGTGGAGCGCCTGACCCATGTCGTGCGTGACCGGCGTGCCGGTTACGATCAGACCCTGCGTGTCCTGGCCCATGCCAAACGCTATCGACCGTCTGTCCTGACCAAGACCAGTCTCATGCTGGGCCTGGGCGAGACCGAAGAGGAAATCGACCAGGCCATGGACGATCTGCGCGAAATCGGGGTGGATATCGTCACTTTCGGCCAGTATCTCCAGCCCACGGTCAATCACCTGCCGGTGGAGCGCTTTGTCCCGCCAGAGGATTTTCGCAAGTACCGGGAATGGGGCCTGGCCAAGGGCTTCCTCGAAGTCGTCTCCGGGCCGCTGGTCCGCTCCAGTTACCGTGCCGACCGGGTACTCGAGAAGAACAACGTCGGCATGGACGACGGTAGCTCGGCGGCCTGATCGTGGTGGCCTGGCTGGTGCTGGTCACCGGCGGTGCCGTCGGCGCCGTTTGCCGCTACCTGCAGACGCTTGCGGTTCAGCATCTGGCCTCGTTCGACTTTCCCGTAGGGACCCTGAGTGTCAACCTGAGCGGCAGTCTGCTGATCGGGGTCCTGGCGGGCCTGATTCAGCTTGATCTGCTGCAAGGCAGTGAACATGGCCTACTCTGGCTGGCATTCGGGGTCGGCTTCTGTGGCAGCTATACCACGCTCTCGTCCTGGAGCCTGGACACTTTGCGTCTGGGCCTTGAAGGCCGGCCCTGGCTTGCCGCCATCAATCTCGTGCTCACCCTGCTTGCCTGCCTGTTCTGTGTCACGCTCGGATTCCTGGGGGGGAGGGCACTTGTCGGCTAATGGCATCACCTTGCGATTATTGCCTTTCGTCGCGCTTGGGGGGGCGTTGGGCAGTGGCCTGCGCCATGGCCTGCAGCTATTGCTGGGCGAGCCCGGTGGCGCCCTTATGCCCATCGGGATTGAAGCCACGCTGACGGCCAATCTGCTCGGCAGCCTGCTGATTGGCGCCCTCGCGGTCTCAATGCGATGGCATGAGTCACTCAAGGGCAGGGTGGCAGTCCAGGCTTTTCTGCTCACGGGGCTTTTGGGTGGTTTCACCACCGCCTCGGTTTTCAGCCTTGAACTGCTGATGCTGCTGGAGAGCGACCAAGCGGGACTGGCGCTGGCTTATGGTCTGTGCACCTTCCTGAGCTGCCTGTTGGCCGCCGCCATTGGTTACTGGCTTGCCTGGCGAGTACTCCGCCGGCCAGGATTGCGGCGTCTGGCCCGAATACGTCGACGTAGCTCGTGAGCGTCGGTAGTCGCTGGCAGCGAGGGCAGCACGCCCTGTTTCTGGCCTTGCCGGTTCTGGCGGCCATGGTGTCCCAGAACGTCATGAACCTGGTGGACACGGCCATGGTCGGCACCCTGGGGGATGCGGCCCTAGCCGCGGTGGGCCTTGGGGGCTTCGCCATCTTCATGTGTCAGGCCCTGGTCCTCGGGGTGGGGACCGCGGTTCAGGCCATGGCGGCCCGCCGCAAGGGGGCGGGGCAGGGTGGCCAGACGGCGGAGCCCCTCAATGCCGGCCTGCTGATCTGCCTGGTAGCGGGCCCACTGCTGTCACTGCCGCTTTTCTTCGCCATACCGCCCGCCTATCCCTGGCTCAATGCCGACCCGGAGGTCATTGAGAAAGGCGTTCCCTATCTGCAGACCCGGATCATCGCCATCACCTTCATGGGCATGAACTGGGCTTTTCGCGGCTACTGGAACGCCGTGGACATGGCCAGGATGTACTTGTTCACCCTGGTCACCATGCACGTTCTCAACATCTTTCTGAATTATGTCCTTATTTTCGGGCATTTCGGCGCGCCCGCCCTCGGCGTCACCGGCGCCGGTCTGGCCTCGGCGATTGCCACTGCGGTGGGAACCCTGGTTCATGTCTATCTGGCCCGTCGCCATGCCGGCAGTGCCGGTTTTTTTCGTACCCGCCCGCCAATGGACGTCATTCGGCGCCTGCTGCGCATATCCCTGCCGAACGGTGTGCAGCAACTGTCCTTTTCCACCAGTTTCGTGGTTCTTTTCTGGATCATCGGGCAGATCGGTACTCGAGAAGTGGCGGCAGCCAGTGTCCTGATCAACATCATGCTGTTGGCGGTATTGCCGGCCATGGCCCTGGGGCTGACCACCGCCAGTCTGGTGGGACAATCTCTCGGTGCCGGGTCGGTCCGCGATGCCCATCGCTGGGGCTGGGATGTGGTCCGCCTGGCCCTGGTGATGCTGGGCATACTGGCCTTGCCCATGTGGTTGCTGCCCGAACTGCTGTTGTCCGGTTTCATCCATGATGATGAAACCCGCTCGCTGGCGATTACGCCCATGCGCCTGGTCGGGGTGTTCATGGTGGTGGAAGCCTTCGGCATGATCCTGATGCACGCCTTGCTGGGTGCGGGGGATGCCCGTCGGACCATGCTGACGGCGGTATCCCTGCAATGGCTGGGCTTTCTGCCCATTGCCTGGTTGGTCGGGCCGGGGCTGGGTGGGGGATTGTTGGCAGTCTGGCTGGCCCAGGGCGCTTATCGACTGGTCCAGGCGATGGTTTTCACCTGGTTATGGCAGCGGCTTAAGTGGGCTCGCGTGAAAGCCTAGGGGTGCGATCATGGTCTACAGCGGCCGGACGCTCGAAGAGTGCGGCGGGGGAGCCGGCCAGGGAAAAAGGGGCTGCTCAGGCGCGTGTATCGACGATTTGGCCCAGGGTCTCCTGGGACTCGGAGGCAGACTCCACCACGCGGGCACCGGCGGCGGCCTGGGCCTCGTGGCTTATGTTGTTGACCAGCGCTTCGGTGATTTCCTGAGGCTGGGATTGATCGTCGCTGCCGGCGGCCGACTGACTGGCGATGGTGCGGGCCGAATTGCCCATGCCCACCTCGGCGCGCTGAATGGCCTGAGCCCCATTGTGGAAGCTGTTACCGATTTCCATCGTCGATCTCCTCGTGGCCCAAGGCCAGGAAGAAATTTACTGCCTGATCTCTAGTCCTCATTGTAGCCCAGGATCGGGAGAAATGCAGGATTCCCGGCTGGTCGCAGCCGCTGGCCTGATAGGCGGTGAGGGCCCGCAGTCAGGCATTGGTATCCACATCGATTCGGTTCTGGCGTCGGCGATAGGTTCCGGCCGGGCTTTCCTGAGTGAACTGTCGCGAAACTGAGCCTATTTGCATGCAAACCTTGGCGAAAACAACGTCTTTTGCAGCGATGCAGGCATCTTCCTGGAGCCGGCGGGCGAGTGCATTCAGCTTTGAAAGTCGTTCCCGCAAATCATCGACCTCTTCCGGGGGCAGTTCCGCCTGAGTCAGTCTTCTTTCCAAGCGGCGGATGGTTTTCTTGAGTCGGAAGGCATTGCCAACGCGTAGGCTGGATTCGGCACCGGAGGGCCCGCCCAACTGGACGGCTCTGATGACTTCATAGGCATCATAGCGACCGCCGAGAATGTGTCCCTTGCGTGTGCCGCGCGCCCCGACCACCAGCTTTGGGCCGGCCTCCACTTCGGAATGGGCAATCAGGTCTCGAACCATCAGGTCCCCACCGCAGCGGATCAAGGCATGTTCCACAAAGCGGGCTTCCACCGAGCCCTCGCACTGTATGACGGCATTGAAGTCAACTCGGCCCCGGCGCCGCTGGCCGATCACGCCGCCGCGAATGACGATATCTCCCCCGGCATCCAGATGGGCGCCATCCACCGTCCCGGAGACAATAATGTCGTCCCTGGCGCGGACCCGCATTCCATGGGCAATTTCTCCCCGGACCCGGACACTGCCATTGAAATCGATATTGCCAGTGGAAAGGTCCACCGCATCCAGGTCCAGGGCCGGGCTGACGGTGACCGAATCCCCCTTCCAGATGGGTTGTCCATCAATGGATGCCACCAGCACATCCGGATCATCGGCACTGATTTCGACCCCGCGCTTGCCGGCCTTCAGACGCTGATCCTTGCCGGCTTTCGCCGGGATGGGCAGGCCGGTCACATCCACCCCGGCCGTGCCCTCAGTGGGCGGGTGACGCCGCAGCAATGGCTGACCCCGTTCGACGGTGATGACCCCACCCAGGTCTCTGAAATCGGCTCTCTCGCTATCGTCAATGCGGGGCCTGCGGTCCACCATATGAGGGACCAGTGGCTCAAACCAGGCGTCGTGTCCGTTCTCCGGTGCACGCCCTTCGGCGATGAGATGATCTTCACCATCGGCACGCTGGACAATGTTTTTGACCCGCTCCAGATCGACGCCTTCCTCCAGTGACTCGGCGCGAAGAAGGTCCAACACTTCCTCCAGAGTTACCGGGACGCCGCCGGCCGGGGCCGAGACTCGAAGCCAGGCTTGCAGACCATCCTTGTCAATCCGCAGGTTGACTTCGCCGTCGGCGAGAAGGCCGATGGGGAAATTGGATACCGTGCCGGTTTTCGCTTCCTTCAGAAAGGTATTGAGCTGTTTTGACTGAAGCTGACAATCCCCATGCCCGGCGGTAGCGATGGCTTCATTCAGTTTTGCCAGCGTCATCTCTCCCAGTGGCTGTTTGTTGCTCGCCAGGAGTTCCTTTCGGGTTTGATCTGTGCGGAATTGAATCCGCGGGTCTGAATCGATTTCGTCAGATTCATCCATAATGCAATTCCCCCAGACAGCAATGCGAACGTCCCCTAATGGTTGAGGATAGCCGAAGCAAGGTGGAATTTGGATGATTCAGAGGTCGATTTGACCTTTGCAAGGCCGGAATTGACGCTAAACTGTCTGATGGCTGCCCAGGTACAGATGATCAGATTGGGTGACAAAACGGCATGAGGGATGTGGGTGACGCCCCATTGAGGCGACCGGCTTGTTTCATTACTCCAAGGAGCGGATATGCTCAGGACCATACTGCAGAGAATCAGGGAAAGCTGGCAGGGAGAGGCCAGACCGGTGAGGTCAGCCCAGCCTGCTCCCTCCAAGGCCGGGGCCGAGTCTGGCCAGGCAGCGAACAATGGCCAGGCCGGATCCTCGCAGGAGGCACCCAGGCCGACATTGCCGGAGTTGTTTGTGGGGCGGCAGCCCATCGTCAACAACCGCCGTGAAATCGTTGCCTACCAATTGTTGTTTCGAGGTGATTTGCGGGCCGACGCCGCGGATGTTCATGACGACGTCGCCGCGACCGGTGATGTGCTTCTCAATACTCTGAACAACCTCGGACTGGATCGGGTGCTCGGGGATGCAGTGGCCTTTATCAAGGTGCCCCCGGAGATGCTGGAGCACCCGCTGCTGGAAATTCTTCCCACAAAGAAGATCATTCTGGATCTGCCCGCGAAGATCAAGGTCGACGACGATATCCTGGCACGAATGGCGGAATTGAAGCGATTGGGCTACCGCTTTGCCATGACCAATTTTCGAACCAAGGACGCGCCTAGTGGGCTGCTGCGGCAACTGGACTTCATCAAGCTCAGTACCGGAGACCTCTCCGAACGGGAGCTCCACTCGGAGGTGCGGAGTCTACGGGGGCATGGCCTGCGCCTGGTAGCCGAAAAAGTGGAAAGTGAAGAAGATTTTCGCCGAGCTCGCTCCCTGTTCATGAATTACTACCAGGGTTACTTTTTTGCTCGCCCGGAGACCCTGCACATGCGCCGGGTTGATCCCCAATCTCAGAGGGTCGCCCGTCTGTTCAATCTGGTGCTATCCGATGCACCCAGAGAGGTCGTTGAAACGGAATTCAAGCAGGATGTGGCTCTGTCCTTTAACATCCTCCGCTATATCAACAGCCCGGGCATGGGGCTGCCGGAGAAGGTTACCTCGCTTCGTCATGCGCTGGTGATGTTGGGCAAGACGCACCTGGCGCGCTGGCTCAGCATGATGATGATGCGCCATGGTGGCAAGAATGCCGCTCCCCGTGCCTTGCTCCGGACAGCCTTGATTCGGGGACGGACGACGGAGATGCTGGGCATAAACCATTTGGGCAGCAATCATCGTGACCCCCTTTTCATGTGCGGCATGTTCTCCATGCTGGATGTCCTTCTCGGCATGAGCCTGGAGGAGGCGGTGAGGAGCCTCAACCTGCAGGAGCCGATCAGTCAGGCACTGGTGGATGGCAGCGGACCCTATCATCCCTACCTGGAATTGGCGCGGGCCTGCGATCATTTTGATGTGGAGGCAATCCGGGCCGGGTCCCGGCGTTTGGGCATCCCTTTGAGGCGGATCAATCAGATTCAGACCGAAGCCATGGTCTGGGCCCGACGCATGGACGAGGACATGCAGGAAGAATAAAGGAACCTCTGATTAATTCATTCGCACCCGCAGCAGGGCCCGGCCCATCGTTACAGCTTGCCAATATTGGGCTAGCGTCGCTCGCCGGCAGCCTTGGCTTGCTGCTTGTTCAGGGCCTCGCGAACACGACGGAATTCCTCCATCAGCTGATCGGGCACGCGCTCACCGAACTGCCCCAGGAAATCACCGATTTCGGTCATTTCCGAACGCCAGAGACCTTCGTCGATACTCAAAAGACCCTCCATGGCGTCTCGATCCAGATCAAGATCGGTCTGGTCAATCCCGTCCAGAGTGGGCAGGTAACCGATGGGGGATTCCACCGCTTCGGCATCGCCGTGGCTGCGGTCCAGCACCCAGCGCAGTACCCGCAGGTTTTCACCGAAACCGGGCCAGATGAACTTGCCATTGCCATCCTGGCGGAACCAGTTGACATGGAAGATCTTCGGCGCCTTGTCCAGTTTGTTCCCCACGCGGATCCAGTGGTCCCAGTAATCGGCGAAGTTGTAGCCACAGAAGGGCTTCATGGCCATGGGGTCACGACGGACCACGCCCTGAGCACCGGTAGCTGCGGCGGTGGTTTCAGAGGCCATGCCGGCACCCACCAGCACGCCGTGATTCCAGTCCCGGGCTTCGAAAATCAGCGGGGCCACATCCTTGCGCCGGCCGCCGAAGAGAATGGCCGAGATGGGGACGCCACGGGGGGATTCCGCTTCCGGGCTTTGGCTGGGATTATTGTTTGCCGAGACGGTAAAGCGGGAGTTGGGATGAGCGGCCGGGCCCATGTCCGCATTGTAGGGGCGGCCCTGCCAGTCATAGGCAGGCTCACCGTCCTTTTTGCCTTCCCACCAGGGCTGATTATCCTCGGTCACCGCCACGTTGGTGAAGATGGTGTCCTGGGTAATCATGTCGTAGGCATTGGGATTGGTCTTGGGACTCGTGCCCGGGACCACGCCGAAATAGCCGGCTTCCGGGTTGATGGCCCAGAGGCGGCCATCCTCGCCCGGATGCAGCCAGGCAATGTCGTCCCCCACGGTCCAGATCTTCCAACCCTTGTGACTTTCCGGGGGGATCAGCATGGCCAGATTGGTCTTGCCACAGGCCGACGGGAAGGCTGCCGCCACGTAATGGGTTTCACCCCTGGGATTCTCAATACCCACAATCAGCATGTGTTCTGCCAGCCAGCCCTCCTGGCGGGCCTGGTGGCTGGCGATTCGCAGGGCGTGGCATTTCTTGCCCAGCAGGGCATTGCCGCCATAGCCGGAACCAAAGCTCATGATTTCCAGTGATTCCGGGAAATGCATGATGAAGCGCCGTTCCGGGTCCAGCTCCCCGGTGGAATGCAGGCCCTTGACGAAGCTGCCCTCGCGCTCGATGCGCTCCAGCGCGGCCTGGCCCATACGGGTCATGCGCCGCATATTGATTACCACGTAGGGGCTATCGGTAATCTCCACACCGCAGCGGGAGAGGGGAGAGTCGATCGGACCCATGCAGTAAGGCACCACATACAGGGTGCGCCCTTCCATGCAGCCCTCGAACAGGCCCAGCATTTTTTCCCGGGCCTCATCCGGTGCCATCCAGTGGTTATTGGGGCCGGCGTCTTCGCGGTCCTCGGTGCAGACGAAAGTCAGGTGCTCCACGCGTGCCACATCGGCGGGGTCGGAGCGGTGCAGATAGCAGTCAGGATGGGTTTTCTCATTGAGGCGGGTCAGTTCGCCGGATTCCAGCATGGCCTCAATCAGGCGGGCATCTTCCGCCTCGCTGCCGTCGCACCAGTGAATCCGTTCCGGACGAGTCAGTCGAGCTACCTCGTCCACCCAGCGGGCGAGTGTCGCGTTGGAAGTTGTCATGGGGACCTCTGTTTCCTTGCTCGAAATTTCGGGGTACAGGCGAGGGTGCCGAGTATAGCGGGCCCCAAGGGCTGCTCGCCAGTCCATGTGACGATTCCATGACAGGCGCGCGACGAACGGCAGCGGCGCAGTCCCCTGGGCGTGAGAAAAGCCGCCCGTGCCTGTAATATGCGCGCCATGGATCAGCAGCCCGCCAAGACCCTTTTCGGCCTGCTGGGGGACGATGGCCCCCTGGCAAAGAGCCTGCCGGATTTTCGCGTGCGCGAAGAGCAGCAGCGCCTTGCCGATGCCGTGGCCGACACCCTGGCCTCCGGCGGCTCCTTGCTCGCCGAGGCCGGCACCGGGGTGGGTAAAACCTTTGCCTATCTGGCACCGGCCCTGGCCAGTCGCCGTCGCTGTATCATTTCCACCGGCACCCGCCACCTCCAGGACCAGCTATTTCATCGCGATTTGCCTCTGGTGATGCGCGCCCTGGGCCAGGAAGGAGAGATGGATCAGGTCGCCCTCCTGAAGGGGCGGAGTAACTACCTCTGTCTGCATCGCCTGGATGGGGCCCGGGATCGCGCCGACCTTGGGCGCAAGGAGCACGAGAGTCTGGAGGCATTGTCCATCTGGTCGCGCCGCAGCGACAGCGGTGATCTGGCCGAGGGGCCCCACCTGAGTGAGCGCTCCCGGCTATGGCCCTTGGTCACCTCCACCCAGGACAATTGCCTTGGCCAGGATTGCCCCCGGCACGATGAATGCTTCGTCCTAAAGGCCAGGCAGGCGGCCATGCAGCGTCGCGTGGTGGTGGTCAATCATCATCTGCTGTTGGCGGATTTTGCTCTCAGGGAGGAAGGGTTCGGGGAATTGCTGCCCCAGGCCGATCTGGTGGTCGTGGACGAGGCCCATCAGCTTCCGGAAACCGCCAGCCGGCATTTCGGCACCGGCGTCAGTGCCCGGCAGTTGCGGGATTTTGCCAGTGACTGCCTGGCCGAGGCGCTGCGAGCCAGTGCCGGCGTCAGTGGTTTTCGAGAAGTGCTGGATCAGCTCAATACCCGGATCCTGGCGGCTCGGGCCGCTTTGCCGGAAGGTGAGCACCGCAGCCGCTGGGATCCGCGGGAGCAGTCGGCGGCCGCCGAGGCGTTGCTTGACCTGTCCAGCACTCTGGCGGTGATCAACGAGCAGCTCGAGACCCTGGGCGGGCACAGTCGAGAGCTGGACAATTGCCGGCGCCGGGGCCTGGCCCTGCAGGAGCGACTGGGACTGTTTCTGCAACAAGACCCGGAAGAGGCGCTGGTTCGCTGGATGGAGGTGAGTGAAAGGGGCTTCATTCTCCATGCCACGCCCCTGTCCACCGCCGATCGTCTGGGGGAGTGGATTGGGAACGTGCCGGCAAGCTGGGTGTTCACCTCGGCGACCTTGGCCGTGCGCGAGGAGCTGTCCCACTTCCGTCAACGCCTGGGCCTGGAGACGGTTGATGAACTGGTGGTGGGCAGTCCCTTCGACTATGCGCGCAATGCAGTGCTTTACCATCCGCGGGAGCTGCCGCCGGTCAACGCCCCGGATTATGTGGAGCGTTTTGCCGAGGTGGTATTGCCACTGGCCGAAGCGGCCCCCGGCGGCAGTTTCTTTTTGTTCACCAGTCACCGGGCATTGCGGCAAGCGGCGGCCTATTTGGCAGATCGGACCGAGCGGGAGGTGCTGGTTCAGGGCGACGGGCCCAGGGCCCGCCTGTTGGCAGCCTTCCGGGAGAACGGCCGGGCCATCCTTCTGGGGACACAGAGCTTCTGGGAGGGGGTGGACGTGAAGGGTGAGGCGCTGAGTCTGGTGGCCATCGACAAACTGCCCTTCCAGTCGCCGGGGGATCCGCTGATCGAGGCCCGGATCGAGGCCATCCGGGAGCGGGGCGGTTCCCCCTTCATGGAATGGCAACTGCCCCAGGCGGTGATCACCCTCAAACAGGGGGTCGGGCGTCTGATCCGTGATGTTGAAGATCGGGGCGTGATGGTGATCGGTGACCCCCGCTTGATGCAGAAGGGCTACGGCAAGATCTTCGTGGACAGTTTGCCGCCCATGGCCAAGACTCGGGACGGAGAAAAAGTGAAACGCTTTCTGGAAAGCCTCGGCCGACAGGCGCCTGAGTTCGAGGAGGAACCGACATGAGCAGGCTTGCCATTGATACCGCCACCGAGGCCTGCTCGGCGGCGCTGGAGCATGGCGGTCGGGTCTATCACCGCTATGAAGTTGCGCCCCGTCGCCATGCGGATCTCATGCTCCCCATGATAGAAAGCCTGCTGGCAGAGGCGGGCTGCGACCGCCGCGAGATTGAGTGGATTGCTTTCGGCCGCGGGCCGGGTGCCTTCACGGGGGTGCGCATTGCGGCCGGCATCGCTCACGGCCTCTCTCTGGGGGTCGGCTGCGGTCTGGTGCCGGTATCCAATCTGGAAGCTCTCGCAGTGGCTGCCGCGACAGAGCGGGGAGAAGCCCAGGTGCTTACCGCCATCGATGCCCGCATGGGCGAGGTCTACTGGGCCGGTTTCGGCGTTGATGGTGATCAGCTGAAAGTGATCGCGCCCGAACAGGTCTGTCCACCCAGTGCCGTCAGGGCGGGAGATATCGCGGTAAAGCAGGCGCTGGCCGTGGGGACCGGATGGGGCACCCATGGTGATGCCTTGATAGAGACACTGGGTGTTAGCCCCGCGACCATAATCCCGGATGCACTGCCGGATGCAGCCGTCATGCTTCGTATTGCCATGACCCGCGTCGCCCAGGGGACCCGCCCACAGGCACCCAGCGCGGCACAGCCGGTTTACCTGCGGGACAAGGTTGCCGTCCCTGGCGGTGGGACAAATCCATCCTGATTGTCATCATCCGGGCACGAAACTGTCATTTCGCTGTAATATTGCACTGATGTAATCCGCATGGGTTTCAAGCATGGAAGGTTCCATGAGCGGAAAACAGATATTGATAGTTGAGGATGACGCGGCCATCCGGGAGATGATCGCATTTTCTCTTAAGCGGGCCGGTTTTGCGGTCAGTGAGGCGGAGGATGCGGAGCAGGCCCGGTTGAGAATCGCAGAGCAGCTGCCTGATCTGGTGATCCTGGACTGGATGCTGCCCGATACCAGTGGCCTGGAATATGCCCGCTTTCTGAAGCGGGAAGAGCTGACCCGCCGGTTGCCGGTGATCATGTTGACTGCTCGTTCCGAGGAGGATGACAAGATCCGCGGCTTTGAGAGCGGTGTGGACGATTACATCACCAAGCCTTTCTCCTCTCGTGAAATGATCGCCCGGATCGAAGCCGTGCTGCGTCGTGCAGCGCCGGAGAGCGAAGACGAGCAGGTCAAGATCAATGGCCTGGAAGTGAACCTTGCCAGTCACCGGGTCTCTGCCGATGGTCAGTCCGTGGACCTTGGTCCCACGGAATATCGCTTGCTCACCTTTTTCATGACCCACCCTGATCGGGTCTACACTCGCGGGCAGTTGCTGGACCGGGTCTGGGGCAGCAATGTCTATGTGGAGGAGCGTACGGTGGATGTGCATATCCGCCGTCTGCGCAAGGCCTTGGCGCCCGTGGGCTATGACAACTATGTGCAGACGGTGCGGGGAACCGGTTACCGTTTTTCTTCCGACTGATGAGCGCCCGGTGACCCCGGGGAAAGGGAGGGTCGGTCAATGCGAGCGCTCTGGTCGCTGGAACTGCTCAGGATTGTGCTGCTTCTGGTGCCGGCGGGCCTTCTGGGCTGGTTGAGCATCGGTCTGGCACCCGGGCTGGTTGTTGGCTTGTCCCTGTATGCCGCCTGGCATCTCTGGCAACTTTATCGTCTGGAGCGCTGGTTTCGGCTGGATCGGAAGAGAAACCCTCCGGTGGGGTCCGGTCTCTGGGGAGAGGTTTTTGATCATTACTATCGACTCCAGCAACGTCATCTAAACCGAAAACGCCGCCTTGCCCGTGTGCTCCGGGAATTCCGCAGTTCCACCGAGGCCATGCCTGATGGCACCGTGGTGCTGGACCGGCAGGGTCATATCGTCTGGTTCAATCAATCGGCCCAGGCAATGATTGGTCTCAAGGGCAGCCAGGACCTGGGGCAGCCCATCAGCAATCTCTTGAGGGAGCCACGCTTTCTCAAGCAGCTTTCCTCGAGAGAGGCCCCGGAAACCATTGAAGTCGGTTCACCAATCCATCGTGACCGGTGGCTCAATCTGAGCGTCGTCCCCTATGGCGAGGGTCAGCGCTTGCTGTTGATCCGAGATGTGACCCGTTTGCACCGCCTGGAACGCATGCGGCGCGATTTTGTCGCCAATGCCTCCCACGAGCTTCGCTCTCCCTTGACTGTGGTACAGGGCTATCTGGACGCACTGGGAGAGGATCCCCATGTGCAGTCCGAATGGCAGCGGCCGGTGGAGGAGATGCAGCGACAGACCCAGCGCATGACTTCAATTGTCAATGACATGCTGGAACTGTCTCGGTTGGAGACAGAGGAGCCGGATGCGATCCGGGATCCGGTGGATGTGAGAGGCATGCTCAACCGCCTCAGGGAGGAAGCCCTGGCGCTGGGGAAAGGGCCGCGGGATGTGCAGGTTGAAGTAAGTGGACGGCCCATGATGCTGGGTGTGGAATCAGAGCTCTATAGCGCCTTCTCCAATCTCGTATTCAACGCCATGCGTTACACGCCGGAATCCGGCAGTGTTCGGCTTGTCTGGGATATTACGCCGGCCGGTTCAGGGCGTTTCTCCGTAATTGATACGGGTCAGGGTGTTGAGCCCAAGCATATCCCTCATCTTACTCAGCGTTTTTACCGTGCCGATCCGGCTCGGACCCGAAAAGAAGGCGGCACCGGTCTGGGCCTGGCAATTGCGAAACATGTCATACAGCGACATGGCGGTCGTCTGGAGATTGAAAGTCAGCCCGGCAAGGGCAGCACTTTCCGTTGCATACTTCCTGCCGATCGTGTTCAGGCATCACCAAATTGAAACAAAGGCTTCACGTACTCGTCATTCATTGGGCCTAGGATGCCCCTGTCACTTCGGGACCTTTTATAGGAATCCCTGGTGGAAGGGGCCCGGGAATTTGTCCGGCGCGCCAATACCTGACTCGATAAATTACTGAGGCTGTAAGGAGAATATTGAATGAACATGATCAAGTTCGGCACGCTTGCCCTCACTGCCGCTATTGGCGTCTCCGTTGCGGTGCCGGCCATGGCCGATCCCAAGCCCCGGGGGCGGATACATCTCGACTACGCCTTGCATGATGAAGATAATATCGATCTGGCGGATGGTCATCGACTCCGTCGTGCCCGTCTGGGTGTGAGTGGCAGTGTTGACGACAACTGGTCCTATCAGTCGGAAATCGACTTCGCGGAAAATGGTGTTGGCTTTCGCGATGTCTATCTGCGTTATACGGGCCTGGAGAATGGTGACCTCACTATCGGCCATTTCAAGGTGCCTTTCGGCATGGATGAGCTGACCAGCTCGAATCACCTTGCTTTCATCGAGCGGTCCCTGCCCACCAGCTTTGCTCAGTCCCGTCGTACCGGCTTCGGTTACCGCAGCGGTGGTGATAACTGGGGATTCGCCAGCATGCTCTTTGGCCAGGGGGTCGGAACCAACAATGACCGTGTTTCTGACGGTGCTGACGAGGGTTTTGGTATTGGCGCCCGCATTTTCGGCACCCCGGTGAACAATGACAACAGTATTCTCCACCTGGGCGCGGCCTTTACCAGCGAAGACACTGCTTCCAGTGAGGACGAAACCGCACGCTTTCGGGCCCGTCCCGAGTCCCGGGTCACGGGTATTCGACTCGTGGATACCGGCACCATCGATGAGGTTGACCGAATCAACCGCTTTGGCCTGGAGGCCGGTTATCAGGTTGGTGCCCTGACTCTGCAAGGTGAGTATCTGTCAGTGAGCGCGGACCGGAAAAGCGGCTTCAGCGATGTGGATTTTGATGGCTATTACGCCCAAGCCAGTTACGTCTTCGGGGGCTCGAAGCGGGCCTACCGTGGCGGTGCCTTCCGTAACCCGGAAGTCGGATCCTGGGAAGTTGCCCTGCGCTACAGTCATATTGATCTGAATGATGGCGATTTCCAGGGTGGTGAACAGGACAATATCACCCTCGGCTTGAACTACTATGCCGCCAAGAATGTTCGGTTCATGTGGAACTATATCGCGGTGGACGCCGATATGGGTGGCGTATCGGACAAGCCCAATATCTTCCTCTTCCGGACTCAGGTTTCCTTCTGACACCCTCTTAGTAGTAGGTGCTTTTGTGAAAGGCCCTGTCTTCGGCAGGGCCTTTTCTTGTTTTGCTGGTCCCGCCCTATAGACCAGCGGCATGGTGGTTCTGGCCGGGGCCATAGATAGGCCATGGCAAGCCGAAGGCAAAGCCCTGCCGGCTCCAAGGCCGGGACGCAAGCTGTCATTGCCATGGAAGGGTAATATCCCGACTGATCAACGCCTGGGAGCGGTCACAAAACTGTCAAATCACTTTCCTACCATTGTCATTCTTCAGGCCGACAATGCTCCTGCGTATCGGGGAGACACTGGGTTTCCCTGCATTGACTCGCAAACCTGAAGAGGGAAGTGACCATGCTGAGAAAGCTGATGACCGCCGGAATTGTCGCCGGACTGGCTGCCCCCGTCGTGGCGGTAGCCGATGTGGACCCCAACCTGCCCGAATACGAGGCCGTCTCCGGGATTTCCGGAAACCTGTCCTCCCAGGGCTCGGATACCCTGAACAACCTCATGGCCCTGTGGGCCGAGGAATTCCAGGACTTCTATCCCAACGTCAATATCCAGATCCAGGGTGCCGGCACCTCCACCGCCCCGCCCGCCCTGGCCGAAGGGACCGCCAACTTCGGGCCCATGAGCCGTGGCATGCGTGACAGCGAAATGGCCGACTTCGAGCGGGCACATGGTTATGAAGCCACACTGGTGCCGGTGGCCATCGACGTGCTTGCGGTCTACGTCAATCGGGACAATCCCATCGACGGTCTTACCATTCCGCAGATAGACGCCATTTTCTCCGACACCCGCCGCTGTGGTCACGATGAAACCATCACCCGCTGGGGGCAGGTCGGCCTGAGTGGTGCCTGGTCCAACCGGGATATCACTCTCTACAGTCGTAATGCCGTCTCCGGGACCTATGGCTACTTCCGTCAGCATGCCCTCTGCGATGGCGACTTCAAGGATGCCATCAACGAGCAGCCCGGTTCCGCCTCCGTGGTGCAGGGCGTCACGGAATCCCGTAATGGCATTGGCTACTCGGGCATTGGTTACAACACCTCGGGCGTGAAAGCCATCAAGGTCGGTCGTGAGGATGGCGAGCTTTTCGAGCCCAACGCCGAGAACGCAGCTACCGGCGATTATCCGCTGGCTCGCTTCCTGTACGTGGCGGTGAACAAGCACCCCAACGAGGAACTGCCGCCCCTGGAGCGTGAGTTTTTCAGGCTGGTGCTGTCCCGACAGGGCCAGGAAGTGACCGTTCGTGACGGCTTCATCCCCCTGCCGGCCTCCGTCGCTGAACAGTGGAGAGATCGTCTGGGCCTGTAACACAGCCCCTTCACGTTCATTGATGTGGCAGAGCGCCCGGTGACAGCCGGGCGTTTTTTTTAATGTAATCAATGGCGTGTTTCATTAATGAGATCCTTAACCATTGTGTCGCGAAACTGTCATGTTTCTGTCATGAGTGCTCCGTAGCATTGCCGGCGCAACGAGCGGACCCGTTCAGGACGGGCCACAAATGGAAGCAGGCACTCGGGACAGATCAACGATGAGCAAGCAGAGTGAAGCAGGGTCGCCGGAGGCGGGCCACGGTGACGACGGCCTGATGCCCGGGCCGGAGGCCCGGACCCGGCTGCGTCGCTGGCGTCGAACCAAGGACTGGTTTGCCAAGGGTTTTGTGGCCATGGCGGGGATCGGTGTGATTATCTCCCTGGCGACCATCTTCGTGTATCTGTTCAGCGAAGTGACTCCCCTGTTCAAGGGTGCGGATCTGGATGAGCCGATCAGTTACGAAATGCCGGGTTTTGATCAGGCCGAGACACTCTATTTCGCCACTGATCGGCATAACGCCGTGGGCGTTCGCTATACGAGCGAGGGCCAGGCGATATATTTCCAGCCGGAGTCCGGTGAAGTCCTGCGAACCGAAATGCTGGACATTCCCCTCGGCGTGGCGATTACCAGCTTTGCGACCGGCGAGCCGCGGACCGGGTTGGCCGCATTTGGCCTGTCTGACGGTACAGCCCTGGTGGTTCAACTCGAGTATGAGATCACTTATCCGGACAATCAACGCCAAGTAACCCCTCGCCTCAGGTTCCCGTTGGGCGAAGAACCCATTCGGGTCGCCGAAGAACGTATTGCGGTGCGCAATATCGCCGTCCAGGAGGGGGGGCGCGGTTATGCCCTGATAACCGAGACCACCAACGGGGCATTGACTTATGCGCGCTACGAGGCCCGGCGTCACTTCATGACTGACGAGGTGGAGCTGACTCGTAGCATGCATGCGCTGCCGACGCCCCCCGGTGAGATCTCCTCCATGCTGGTGGACATTACCCTGCGCAACCTGGTGATCGGCGACCAGCAGGGTAGTCTCCATTATTATGATATCCACCGTCCGGAGCAGGCTCGCCTGGTGGACAGTACCAGCGTGGTGGAAGGGGTGGAGGGCGGCGTCACCGCCATGGAATACCTGTTGGGCACCGTGTCTATCATCGTCGGCGGGGCCGATGGTTCCCTGACCCAATGGTTCCTGGTTCGCGACGAGGACAATGTTCGGCGTCTGACCCGCATTCGCGAGTTCGATCGTCATCCGGGTGCCATTACCCATATCTTCCCGGAATATGCCCGCAAGGGATTTATTGTCGGTGATGAAAGTGGTCATGTGGGGGTGCATTACGGAACATCAGCCCGCACTCTGGCCATGGAGCAGGTTTCCGATCAGCCCATCCGGCGGGTAGCCGTCTCACCGCGCAACAACAGCTTCCTGTTCACGGATGCGCCGGACCGGCTCACGTTCGGCCGCATGACCAATCCCCACCCGGAAATATCCTTCGGCGCCCTGTGGAACCGGGTCTGGTACGAGGGCCGTGATCGGCCGGAGTATGTGTGGCAATCATCTTCGGCCACCGACGAGTTCGAGCCCAAGTTCAGCTTCGTGCCCCTGTCCGTCGGGACCCTCAAGGCCGCGTTCTACGCCATGCTTTTTGCCATGCCATTGGCAATCATGGGCGCCATCTACACGGCCTATTTCATGACGCCCCGCCTGCGCGGCGTGGTCAAGCCAACCATCGAGATCATGGAGGCCCTGCCGACGGTCATTCTGGGTTTTCTCGCCGGGCTGTGGATGGCGCCCTTTGTGGAGAACAACCTGCCGGCGGTATTCAGCATTCTGATCCTGATGCCCGTCTTCATGATGGCGGCCGCTTTTTTGTGGACACGTGTGCTCCCGGTCACTCTGCGTGAGCGGGTGCCGCCAGGCTGGGAGGCCGCCATACTGGTGCCGGTGGTGCTGGTGGTGGGCTATGTCTGCGTCAGTGCCAGCCCCTGGGTAGAGGTGGCCCTGTTTGACGGTGACATGCGCCAGTGGTTTACCGAGCAGGGTATCGCCTACGACCAGCGTAACGCTCTGGTTGTGGGCTTCGCCATGGGCTTTGCAGTGATTCCCACCATCTTCTCCATTGCCGAGGACGCGGTGTTCAACGTGCCCAAGCACCTGACTCAGGGCTCCCTGGCTCTCGGCGCAACACCGTGGCAGACCATGGTGGGAGTCGTGCTGCTTACCGCCAGCCCGGGGATCTTTTCCGGGGTAATGATCGGCTTCGGCCGAGCCGTGGGCGAGACCATGATTGTGTTGATGGCCACCGGGAACAGCCCGGTGGTGAATTTCAATATCTTCGAGGGAATGCGCACCCTGTCGGCCAACATTGCCGTGGAGATGGGCGAGGCCGCCCGCGGCGGGACGCATTACCGGATTCTCTTCCTGGCGGCGCTGGTTCTGTTCATGGCGACCTTTGTCCTCAACACCATTGCCGAAATCGTCCGCCAGCGTCTGCGGCGCAAGTACAGCTCACTCTGATCCCGCCATCGGGACGGTATTGACGGGAAACATGCAATGACGAACTGGTTCAAGAGTGGCACACCCTGGATCTGGCTGAACGCCGGTGCGGTGACCCTGAGCATGATCATGGTGATCGGCCTCATTGGTCTGATCGCCGTGCGAGGCCTCGGACATTTCTGGCCGTCGGATATTGCCGAGATCACGTATCTTTCTGAAGACGGTGAGGAAAGACGGCTGATCGGCGAATTGAGCCAGAGCGAGACCATGACCGCAGCCGCCATGCGAGAGACGGGGCTTGAGGTGCCGGAGGACCAGGAGGTGGTGGTACGACACCTGATCAAGCATGGCAACCGAGACCTGCTGCCCCGGGATTTTGCCTGGTATGTGGCGGAGCAACTCAGGGACTGGCGTTATCCGGAAAATCTGGTTCGCCTGGAGCGCCGGGAATGGGGTGACTTTTATGGCTACGTCCGGGAAGTGCGGGAAGGGGGTGTGCCGGTCGCCACCGGTGATGCCGCTCTCCAGGCCCTTGTGGATCTGGCGCCACAGAGTGTTCGTCTGATGGACGAGGTTGCTCGTATTGATCGCTACGAAATCGGTGGCGTCAACTTCCGGATGGAGCAGATTCGCCTGGAACGTCGCCGAGTTGAAATGGACGAGCGCATGTCCGAGACGGCAAAGGCCGAGCGTTACGAGGAACTGGACGCGGAGATGGGTTCGCTCCAGGAGGAATACAATCAGCTTCGTGAGCAGAGGCAGCTGAAGCGGGACCAGGCGGGCAATGTTTCCGCAGTTTTCGAGGTCATGGACGGTCGGATGGTGGAGATCAACTTCGCCAATCTTGTCCGGGCTACTGCGCCAAATGCCATGTCAACCTCAGAGAAAATCGGTGAGTACTTCTCCCGCTTCTGGCGCTTTCTCTCCGATTATCCCCGGGAGGCCAATACGGAAGGCGGTATTTTTCCGGCCATCTTCGGCACGGTGACCATGGTCATGATCATGTCCATATTCGTCACACCCTTTGGTGTGCTCGCCGCCATCTATCTGCGGGAGTACGCCAAGCAGGGGCCGCTTACACGAGCCATCCGTATTTCCGTGAACAATCTGGCCGGGGTGCCGTCCATTGTCTTCGGTGTATTTGGTCTGGGCTTTTTCGTCTATTTCATCGGCGGCAATATCGACCAGGTTTTCTACCCGGAGGCCCTGCCGGCACCCACATTTGGTACCCCGGGCCTGATCTGGGTTTCTCTCACCCTGGCCTTGCTGACCCTGCCGGTGGTGATCGTCTCCACGGAGGAAGGACTGGCACGGATTCCCAAGACCGTACGGGAGGGAAGTCTGGCTTTGGGGGCCACCAAGGCCGAGACCCTCTGGCGGACAGTGGTGCCACTGGCCTCGCCGGCCATGATGACCGGCTTGATCCTGGCAGTGGCCCGTGCCGCGGGGGAGGTGGCGCCGCTGATGCTGGTGGGCGTGGTGAAGCTGGCACCCAATCTACCGGTGGATGGACAGTTCCCCTATGTCCACCTGGAGCGCAGCATCATGCATCTGGGCTTTCATATCTATGACGTGGGATTCCAGAGTCCCAACGTAGAGGCGGCAAGGCCCCTGGTTTACGCCACCGCACTGGTTCTGGTGACCATCATCATCATCCTCAATCTGACGGCCATCGCGATCCGTAACCGGCTTCGCGAGAAGTACAAGAGCGAGAGTGACTGACTCTCAGGCTCGGTTTTCTACCAACAATCAATGGTATCAAGACATGACAGAGCAGAAGCAGGGAAAAGAGCCCGTCACCCATGCCATGGACCCGAAGTATTTCGCCAGTCAGGAGGGTGGCCGGCGACTGAAGCTTTCGGATGAGGAAAGCTGCATCAATATCAGAGACCTGAAGCTCTGGTACGGCGAGGATCAGGCACTCAAGGGCATAGACCTGATGATCCCGTCCCGACGGGTTACCGCCTTTATCGGGCCCAGTGGCTGTGGAAAATCCACGCTGCTGCGATGCATGAACCGGATGAACGACCTTATCGACACATGTCGAATCGAGGGCAAGATAGAGATCGATGGGGAGGATATCTACGCCCCCAAGGTGGATGTTCCTGAATTGCGGCGACGTGTGGGTATGGTCTTTCAGAAGCCCAATCCCTTTCCCAAGAGCATTTACGAAAATGTGGCTTACGGACTACGGCTTCAGGGGGTGCGTGACCGGCGCAAGCTGGATGCGGTGGTGGAACGATCGCTGAAACGGGCTGCCCTCTGGGATGAAGTCAAGGACCGCTTGCACGAAAACGCCTTCGGCCTGTCCGGCGGCCAGCAGCAGCGACTGGTGATCGCAAGAGCCGTGGCCATTGAACCTGAGGTTCTCTTGCTGGATGAGCCTGCTTCGGCGCTGGACCCCATTTCCACGGCGAAGATCGAGGAGCTGATCTACGAACTCAAGAACGACTACACTATCGTGATCGTGACTCACAACATGCAGCAGGCCGCCCGGGTATCCGATTACACCGCCTATCTCTACATGGGTGAGCTGATTGAGTACAACGACACAGTCAGCGTCTTCACCAATCCCAGGAAGAAGGCTACCGAAGATTACATTACCGGCCGCTACGGCTGATCTATCGCGACCGCAGGGGTGCGACATGGATAAACTGAATCTTGATCAACATATCTCCCGCCAGTTCAACCGTGAGCTGGAAGACGTTCGGAATAGGGTCCTCGCCATGGGTGGGCTGGTTGAGAACCAGATTGCGGGGGCAATCCGATCGCTGATCGAAAGCGATGCTTCAGTTGCCCAAGCAGTGATCGATGGCGACGGCCAAGTCAATGCAATGGAAAAGGAAATTGACGAGGAGTGCAATTTGATTCTGGCACGCCGCCAGCCGGCAGCCAGCGATCTCAGGCTGGTGATTGTGATCCTAAAGACCATCACAGATCTTGAGCGCATGGGTGATGAGGCAGAGCGCATTGCTCGACTGGCTTCGCGGCTTGCAGAGGGTGATCAGCCCGCTCATCGCTATCGGGAGCTGGGCCGCCTGGGCGGCTATGTGCAATCCATGCTCCGCGATGCGCTGGATGGATTCGCCCGCTTATCCCCGAAAGTGGCAGTTGATCTGGCTCGGGCGGACGAAACTGTCGATGCAGAGTATGAGGTCATCATGCGTCAGAATATTACCTATATGATGGAAGATCCAAGGAATGTGCGACGCACCCTGGATATGAGTTTTGTGGCTCGCTCCCTCGAAAGAATTGGGGATCACGCCAAGAATATTGGGGAGTACATTATCTATCTCGTCGAGGGGAAGGACTTGCGACATGCGCCGGTTGAGGAAATGGAGCGAGAGATTGGGGGGGGAGGGAAGGAGTCAGAGAGCCCTTAGCGCTGCAGGCGATTTTTGTTAAAGACACGGGAGCGGCACCTTTGCCGCTCCCGTGTCGGTTCTGATGTTATCACTCAGGATTTGGCTGGTTCAACCTTAGCCTGATCCCGAGCAATTTCTTCCCGTTTGCTTCTGGCCCGATAGAAAAAGGTGATGATCGTCGAGTTGATGACGATGAATAAAGAGTACATCACCGGGATCAGCATGATCTCCTGCTGAATAGCCCCATCGAAGGTAAGGACCACGATGAGAATGGCCAGCGGTCCGTTCTGGATGCCGGTTTCGAGAGATACCGTTCGGGCTTTCTGCTTGTTCATGCGGAAGCCGCGGCTAAACCAGTAGCCGATCAGGAAGCCGCAAAGGCCAAGGAATATGGCCGAGCCATATACTTCCGGGCCAGTCTCCATTAGAAGTTGCCAGTTTCTCGGGATCCAGGTAACGAGCAGGAATAGAATAACCACCACGCCCAGCAGGCCGCCGATCAACTCGGTTACGGCTCCGAAATTGGCGTTCTTCTTGCGCGCCCACATGCCGATGACCGTTGGAATAAGCAGAACGAAGAGGATGCTGGCAATGTTCTCGGGCGGAATTCGCAGTGCATCCTCGACACCTCGCGTATACAGCTCCATGACCAGTGGCACCATGATGAAGGCGGCAATGGTTGAGCAGATGGTCATCAGGATGCTCAGGCTCAGCATGCTCTTGGAGAAATAGGCGAAGATGTTGGATGTGGTCCCGCCTGGTACGCAGCCCATCAGAATCAGGCCAATGGTCTGCGGGCCGCTGAGATTGAAGACCTGGGCCAGAATGTAGGCAATCAAGGGCATGAAAAGGTATTGAGACGCAAAGCCGATGCCGATGGCCTGGGGGTGACGGAGGGCGATGCGGAAGTCCTTGAAGGTCAGCGAGGCCCCCATGCCCAGCATGATGACAATCATCATGATTGCCAGTAGTTGTTCCTCAAGTGGTGTCAGCATGTTTCAGTCCCCTGGTCAGGCAGCAGTCTTGTTCTTGGTTTTGGCCGTGGCAGCCTTGCTGCCATCCTCGATTTCAGCCCGGAGCTCCTTGCGCAGCACCTTGCCAACCGGCGTTTTCGGTAATTCATCCCGGAAGATGAAGCGCTTGGGCCGCTTGTACCCCGCCAGGTTCTCCTTGCAATGAGCAGCGAGTTCTTGCTCGGTCAGGCTCTCATCGCGCTTGACGACGAATGCCCATGGCACCTCACCGGATTTCTCGTCGGTCACACCCACAACTGCCGATTCATGAACCTTGTCCACCTGGGCGAGGCATTCCTCGACCTCATTGGGGTAGACGTTAAAGCCGCTAACCAGAATCATGTCCTTCTTCCGGTCCACGATGCGGAAAAAGCCGTCTTCGTCCATGGCGGCCACATCGCCGGTGTATAGCCAGCCGTCGCGGAGGGTCTTTTCCGTTTCCTCGGGGCGGTTCCAGTAGCCCTGCATGATCTGTGGTCCTTTGGCGATCAATTCGCCTGCTTCGCCCGGTGTCACGCATTGGCCTTCTTCATCCACGATCCGTACCTGGGTGCCGGGCGCTGGGATGCCAATGCTGTCCTGACGGGTTCGGCTGATGGGGTTGAAGCAGAGCAGGGGGGAGCTTTCGGTGAGGCCGTAACCCTCGGCAATGGGGCAGCCCACCACCTGTTCCCAGCGCTCGGCCACTGATTGATGCAAGGCCGTGCCGCCCGCCAGGGCGACCTTCATGGTCTTGGGGGGGTAGACGTTGAACCATTCCTCATTGAGGAGTGCGTTGTAAAGCGTGTTCACCCCTGTGATCCAGTTGACGGGGTAGTTCTCAATGGCCCGTTGACAGTTCTGGATGGGGCGAGGGCTGGGGACCAGTACATTGCGCCCACCATGGTGGTAGAAAAGCAGGAGATTCACGGTGAAGGCGAAGATGTGATACATGGGCAGGGCGGTAACCACGCAGTCTTTACCCGGTTCCGCATAATCCTGGGAGATCAGGTCCAGCTGACGCATGTTGACCAGGAGGTTTCCATGACTCAGCAGGGCCCCCTTGCTGACACCGGTGGTGCCGCCGGTGTACTGCAGGACCGCACCGTCCTCAAGACGGATTCCGCTGCTGTAGTCCGCCACCGAAATGGAGTCTTCATTGAGACGGCGACGGCCCACTTCCACTGCCCGGTGGATGGAAGTCGCCTTGAGATTATGGTCGGGAATGGCCCGGTTCCACCACCGTAATACGCCCTTCATGATTCCGCGCACAATAGGTGGGAACCACTGGGCCAGACTGCAAACGACGACATGCTTGACCGGTGTTTCTTTGATCACCGATTCCAGTTTGTCCATGAACATGTCAAGTATGACCACCACCTCGGCTCCGGAGTCGTTGAACTGATGACGCATTTCCGGGCCGGTGTAGAGGGGGTTGGTGTTTACCAGAACACAGCCGGCTTTGAGGGTGCCGAAGGCGGCGATGGGAAAAGACAGACAGTTGGGCATCTGTACAGCCACCCGGGTGCCTGCTTCCAGACCAAGCTCTTCTCGAAGGTAAACAGCAAAGGCGTCGGACATTTCCTCCACCTCTGAATAGCGCAGCGAGCCGTTCATGCCATTGGGCATGCAGGTGGTGAAGGCTATCTTGTCGCAGTAAGCCTGGGAGGCCTCCCGAATGAGATCGGGCAGGCTGTCGTAGCCGGCTACCACCTGGTCCGGCTCAATGGGGTGTTCGTACTGGTCCGACCAGGGTGCGCGGTCATAGGCCTGGCAATCGCTCATGCTTCAGTCCCCTTAATTCAAACAAGTGTTCAAGACTACCATCGGATCAGCCGCAGCGGGTAGTGGGTGCGGCTAATCTGCCGGATTTGCCCGGCCTGGCCCGCCTATCAATGACGAGGAAAGCAGGCTGGGGCTTTGCTAGAATGGCCCGAAACCACGCAATCACCGCCGGAGTGCCTGTCATCGTGCTGGATCGCCTGCTGGAAGCTCGTCCCTTCAATCTGCTCGCCGCCGCAGTGTGCGCGGTCCTGTTGGCCTATGCCTACTATAGCCAGTTCGTGGTTGGTCTGGAGCCCTGTCCGCTGTGCATTTTTCAACGGATCGCCATGATTGCCCTGATGCTGGTCTTTCTGAGTGCCGCAGTGGTGGGGGGCGGCCCTGTGCGCTCCCGTGTGATGGCCGGGTTGACGGGCTTGACCGCGCTGAGTGGGGCCGGCATATCGGCCTGGCATATTCGTCAACAGAATCTTCCGGGGGAGGAATTTGCCGCCTGTGGTGCCGATCTCAGCTACATGATCGAGGTCTTCAGCTTCTGGGAGACCCTGGAAATGGCCTTTACCGGTACCGGTGACTGCGCCGAGGTGGACTGGGCCTTCCTGGGCCTGTCCATGCCCGCCTGGGTGGGTATGTGGTTCGTCTTTCTGGGTGCCGCGGGCGTCTGGGCCAACTGGCGTGCTGCGCGTCCCCCCTTCTAGATGATGGCTCCCAGCGCCTGTCGTCGGGCATTGAAACTGCTGCTGGGTCCGCTCGTCTTCGCCATTACCCTGCTATTGCCACCCCCGGCGGTGCTCAGCCAGCCTGCCTGGCTCGTTTGTGGCCTGGCTGCCTGGATGATGATCTGGTGGATTACGGAAATCCTTCCTCTGGCGGTCACGGCGCTTCTGCCTGTCGTCGTACTGCCGCTCACGGGCACCCTGGCATTGGCTGAAGCAGCCGAACCCTACGCCAATCCGGTGGTATTTCTGTTTCTTGGCGGTTTTGTCATTGCTCTGGCAATCCAGTCCAGTGGCCTGCACCGTCGCCTGGCCATGGCGGTGGTATCTCTGGGTGGCAGCCGGCCTGATCGGCTAGTGGCAGCAATCATGGCGGCCACGGCGCTGCTGAGCATGTGGATCAGCAATACGGCCGCTACTGCCATTCTGCTGCCGGTTGCCTTGTCGGTGCTGGCTCTGTCCCAGCAGGATGACGGCCAGACCGTATCGGAGAGACTGGCGCCGGCTTTGCTTATTGGGGTGGCCTTCGCCGCCAATATCGGCGGCATGGCCACCCTGATCGGCACCCCGCCCAATGCCATCCTTGCCGCCTACCTCGGCGAGCAGCATGACATTCATCTGAGTTTTGCCGGCTGGATGATGATCGCCCTGCCCATCGCTCTGTTGTTGCTGCTGTTGGCATGGTGGGTATTGGTCCGCATCTGTTTTCCCGTGGGCCGCCAGGACCTCAGCGGCCTCGCGGAGCGCTTCGAGCGTCAGCGTCAGGCCCTGGGGCCGTGGACCCCGGCTGAACAAAGAGTTGCCGGGGTGTTCGTCCTGGCGGTGCTGGCCTGGATGAGCAGGCCCTGGCTGACCACGTGGTTACCCGGACTGGATGACGCCATTGTGGCCCTGGCGGCCGCAGTGCTTCTTTTTGCCATGGGCAGCGGAGGCAGGGATGCCGAACCCTTGCTGCGCTGGGAAGATACCCGCCAGCTTCCATGGGGGGTGTTGATACTCATTGGTGGGGGTCTGAGTCTGGGGCTTGCGGTCAAGGAGAGCGGTCTGGCCGATACCGTGGCCCTGGGGCTCGAGGCGGTGGCAGCCCACCCCATGCCGGTGCTGGTGGTCACGGTGGCCGCTGTCGCCATGCTGGTCAGTCACGTCACGTCGAACACCGCTGCCGCCGCGACTCTGATTCCCATCGCCGCAGCCGTCGCCGTCGGGCAGGGAGAGTCCGCGCTGATACTCGCCATGCCCGTGGCCCTGGCCGCGTCCTGTGCCTTCATGCTCCCAAACGCCACTCCACCCAATGCCATTGTCTTCGGCAGCAATCGCCTGGCGGTGCCCCAGATGCTGAAAGCAGGGGCTGTACTCAGTCTGCTGATCCTCGCGTTGGTCGCGGGAGGCGGCTTACTTACCAGTTGGCTCGCAGGTTGAAGAAGAAACCGTGGTTCCAGACTGAACCCGACTCACTGGTAGCCACATCGTCCCGTCGGTAAGTATTGTCGAATTCCCCCAGGAGAAAGCCCATCAGTTGCACCTGGTAACCGAGCGAGAAGGTCATTCGCAGCGAGTCGTTCACATCCATAAGGCCGTAGTACCCCAGGGCGACGCGGGTATAGCCGCCGAGGCCCCTTCTTTCCTCGGTGATGGGGTCGGTCCCGGTGGCCGCCCTGAGAGCGTCCTCGTTCACGCCCCGGTTATTCAAGGTTTGATAGCCAAGAAAGGTGGTCAGGTCGGAGCCAAAGCCGGGGTTGCGATAGCCGGTGGCCACCGCCCGCATCCAGTCGTAGTCGATGTAGATGCCAAGGACTTCAAATTCGGTGGCGGTATCGATGAAGCTCACCCCGCCGGGAACATCCACATTGAAGCGGCCCTCGGTGGGCAGGGTCCAGTTGCCATAGCCCAGGCCGACCCGGCCTCCATCACGGCGATGCTCCCAGCGGTATAGGGCGAAGAATTCGTAGTCCTCCTGAAAGCGCTCGGCTTCAGGAGAGATGTCCAGGTCTGCCGATGGCCCGTAGCTGCCACTGATCTGTCCCCGGTCCATGAACAGGCCCCAATCACCGAAGCCGAGGTAGCCGGCAATGCGGCGATTGCTGTCCTCGGAATCATCCAGATCCAGAAGCAGGCTGGCATAGAAGTTGTCACCCGCCCGGATACTGAAGTCCAGCAGGTAATGATTGTTGTCGTCGAATTCCAGGCCATCCACCCATTCGCGTTCATGGTTTTCCCAGTTCACCTGGCGAAAGCCCATGCCGCTATGGGTGGTGGGAATATTGCGAGTGCTGGCCAGGCTATCCAATGCGAACAGGCAGGCAAGGCAGCCGCCCAGGGCCGCGAGACAGTTGGTTTTTTTCATGAGTTCTTCTGATCCGGTGGAGCATCCCTGCGGATTCATCCGCTTGGTTTCTTAATTTACGGCTCTGATGACCCCGTGTAACAGCCGGCCTCCCGCACGGCTCAGCCACTGAGATCCCACTTTGATACAGATTAAGTGGGTGGCGTGCATTCGTCCAGGTGGCATTTTTCCCAAATCAAGCGATATTTGCTGCCCGAGTTAGCCGGCTCGTTCAAAGCCCTGCTGAGCCAGATAATCCGCCAGGGCTGCCCGCAGCCGCTGTTCCCGGTTGCCGGTATATCGAGCTGCCTGCTCATGCCACCATTCCAGGTGGATATAGGCAATCCGCACCGGTATGCGCTCCAGGCCCAGGATGTGCGAGATCATGGTCCGTTTGCGACCGGCATTGGCCTTTAGCAGGGTTCCATCTCGACCAATGGCCACATTCAGCTCATCCGGGCCCTTGTCGAGGCGAAAGCCTTCCTCTGTCAGGATGCGGAACAGATCCAGCAGCTCTTCCAGCCAGGCCAAGACCCGAGCTTCCGTATCGAGGAAGTAGCCCTTGTTCATGATGCGTCGCGGGTCACCGCGCTCGATGCGGGCCATCAGGGATTGGTAGGCCTCACTCTGTCTGAGGTCTTCCCGGTTGTGCCAGATATCCGCCATCATCTGGTAGCGGTCGTGATCCTCGATGCGGGGCGGGTCCAGATCCCAATCGCCGGTCCAGAAGAACCGCCTTCGGGTGGCGCCGTTGCCGAAGCGGACCCAATGCTGCAGGCTGCGGGGCGGTACCCAGACCAGGGTCTGGTCCCCCACATGGGCAAGGGCGCAGCGACGGCTTAATTGCCGATCTCCCGGCACCCCCAGATGACACCACCCCAACCAGGCGAGGTGGCCCAACGGTGCCCGTACCATGCGGTACCAGCCTTCCTTGATGCCCCGCGTCAGGCCGTGGCGAAACAAATGGAGTTTGAAGCCCAGCCTGGCCAGGCGACCGTTTGCCGATTCTTCCCGCAAGACGCCCCCGAAATCCGGTTGTACGAAGGGGCGCAATTATTGGCGATCCGGGGACGGCTGTCGAGGGCCCGGCACCGGGAAGGACCGGTGCCGGGCTGTCTGCGTCAAGTCCGTTCCGTGGGTGGCATGGTGCCGAAACGGCCGCTGCGGAAATCCTCAAAGGTCTGCTGAATCTCTTCCTGAGTGTTCATTACAAAGGGGCCGTAGCCGGCGATGGGCTCGTCGATCGGCTCGCCCCCCAGTACCAGCAGCACCGCATCGTCATTGGCCTCCAGCAGTAGGCCCTCGCCGTCGGTGCCCAGCACGGTGACCTGATCGGGGCGCGTGATCGCCTCGCCATTGACCTGGATCGTGCCCTTGAGTGAAACCACAAGGCCGGTCCAGCCATCCGGCAGGGGCAGGCGAGTGCTGGCGTCCTTGTTCAGGCGGACATCCCAGACGTGCATGGGCGTGAAGGTATCCGCCGGACCCTGCTTGCCTTCGTATTCCCCCGCGATCACGCGCAGGCTGCCGGCACCATCCGGTAGCGATTGCACCGGGATATCGTCGTTGCTCAGGGTCTGGTAACCGGGATCGGTCATCTTGTCCCTGGCCGGCAGATTGACCCAGAGCTGGACCATCTCCAGTTCGCCCCCTTGGGCGGTAAAGGCCCGGGAGTGAAATTCCTGGTGCAGGATGCCGCCACCGGCGGTCATCCATTGCACATCGCCCGGGCCGATCTTGCCACCCGCGCCGGTGGAGTCCAGGTGTTCCACCTCGCCCGAATACACAATGGTCACCGTTTCGATGCCGCGATGCGGGTGTTCACCGACGCCACGAGGCGTTTCGGCGGCATCGAAATCCATCGGCCCGGCATGGTCCAGCAGCAGGAAGGGACTGATGTGTTTGCCGTGTCGGTCATAGGAAAACAGTGAGCGCACCGGGAAACCATCACCGACCCAGTGCCGGGGTGGGGCATTGTAAGTGGCGAGAACCTTCTTCATGTCATCCTCCTGATGGATTGTCTGTACGGTTGCAGACAGTGTGGTACTGAGACGCTGACATGAGTAGGGGGCAAAATCTGTACTCAGCGTTCCAGATATGGAACGATAGCCGCCATGCAGGACTTAAACGACCTCTATTACTTCGCCCAGGTGGTGGAACATGGCGGCTTTGCCCCCGCCGCGCGGGCGCTCGGAGAGCCCAAATCCAAGCTCAGCCGCCGCGTGTCGGCACTGGAGGCTCGCTTGGGTGTGCGTCTGCTCCAGCGCTCGACACGCCATGTCACCGTTACCGAGATTGGCCGTGTCTATTATGGCCACTGCAAGGCTATGCTGGTTCAGGCCGAATCCGCCCAGGAGGCCATCGACTCCAGTCGCGCCGAACCCTGTGGCGTGGTTCGCATGAGTTGCCCCATTGCCCTGCTGGATGCCCGTGTCGGTCCCATGCTGGCTGAATTCATGAGCAATAACCCGAGGGTGGTGGTTAACGTCGATGCCACCAATCGCCGGGTGGATCTGATCGAAGAGGGCCTGGATCTGGCCGTGCGGGTGCGCCCGCCACCGCTGGAAGACAGCGACCTGGCCCTGCGTCGACTTGCCGACCGTGGTCAGTGCCTGTTGGCCAGCCCTGAATTGGTGGCCCGCCATGGCGAGCCGCAAAGCCCCAGCGACCTGGCCGACTATCCCAGTCTGGCCCTCGGTCTGTCCCGGGACCGTCATGTCTGGCAGCTTCAGGGGCCGGGAGGCGAGGCCGTCCGCGTTCAGCACCGGCCCCGACTGGTCACCCAGAGCATGCCCGCCCTGCGTGCCGCCGCCGAGGCGGGGCAGGGTGTGGTGCAGCTTCCCCGCATGATGGTGACCGAATCACTGGCCGAGAATCGTTTGCGCAGTCTGCTGCCTGATTGGGCCCCGCCGCGGGAGATCGTGCATGTGGTCTTTCCATCCCGGCGCGGCCTGCTCCCGGCCGTCCGCGCCCTGATTGATCACCTGGCCGCGGGATTCGCGGCGCTGGAAGAGGATTGAAATCACAGTGATCCCCAGGAGTCCGACATGATCGTCACCCGACGTATTTCACTTAGCAAGCTATTGCGCTTCACCTGGCCCAGGTTTTTGATCCTGGCCTTTTTCACCCTGCTTGCCTGCCTGATTATGGACTATCTTGAGCGGGATCTACTGCAGGCCCTGTCCTACGCCGCCGGTTTTCTTGGGACGGCATTGGCCTTTCTGATCGGCTTTCGCAACAACGCCGACTACGGGCGATGGTGGGAGGGGCATCAGATCTGGTCGCGGCTCAAGTACAACTCGCGCAGTTTCGCCCTGCTCGTGCAGGGGCTGATTCCCGATGGGGAAGGGATCAACGGCATCCGTCGGCAACTCATTCATCGTCAGGCGGCTTTCGCCTGGTGGCTCAATCATTTCCTCCGCCGTCGCCAGCCGGGTAGCGAGATGGAGCCGCTATTGTCCCCGCAGGAGCGGAGAAAGGTCAGCGCCAGTCAGCATCCCCCATTGGCACTGCTGAGACTTCAGGGGCAGACCATTCATGAGCTGGCCGAGTCCGGCAGGCTGGATGCCTACCGCCATGTTCGATTTACTGAATTGCTGCAGGCATTCAATGAAGCGCTGGGTAGCAGTGAGCGGCTGAAAAAGACCCCCTTTCCAATGCAGTACAGCTGGTTCATGAGCTATACCTTGATACTTTTCCTGCTGGTATTGCCCCTGAGCCTGGCCGGACACCTGGGCTACTGGTCCATCCCCTTTGCCCTGCTGATCGGATATGCCTATATCATGCTGGAATACGTGGGACGACATATCGAAAACCCTTTCGAAAACGAGGTCAACGACGTCCCCCTTGACTACATTGCCCGCACCATCGAAATCGACCTGCGCGAGATGCTGGGCGAAACCGAACTGCCGGCACCCGTCAAGCCCAAGGGCCTGGGCTATCTTTTCTGATAGGTGCTTCTAGCTTGATGGCCAGGTCTTTCTGCGAAAGCCGGGCGTCTGCATTACTGTTTAGCATTTGAACAAAAGTGGGATCAGAAATGAGAAAGATGATGACCGGGGCGGCCCTGATGTTTGCAGGGAGCACCTTTGCTGAAGTATTGCCGGAGCAGACTGCGACTGCCCGGGATTTTGTCCCGGGCGATTACCATGTGGTTGGGGCAGTGCAGGGCGATCTGAATCAGAACCAACGAGACGACTGGGTCTTTCTTGTCAGCCGGAACGACGAGGGCGAATCCGGGGGTAAGGATCAAGGCCGGACGGGCACTGGTGAGAGCGATGGACTGCTTGTCGTCTTCAATGAGGAGGACGGATATCGCCATGTGCTCTCGAACCTCGACTGCCTTGCTTCCGATAGTGAGGAAGGTGGGGTCTATTTCGCGCCGGAGCCGGATGTCAGTATCGACCGTGGTAATCTGTATATTCATTTCCGTCACGGCCGATACGGTCATTGGACCTACAATTTCCGCTATCAGGGGGACGACTTTGAACTGATTGGCTACGACAGCACGCAGCAACGGGGACCGGTTGTGGAGCGCTCCGTCAGCATCAATCTGCTGACCAAAAGAATGTTGATCAGGGAAAACATCAATCACGATGCCGAGGGCGGAGACGAGGAATTCGAAGAGACCTGGAAAGAGTTCGCGCTCCCCCAGCCAATCAGACTCGGCGAAATCGGGAGTTTTGAGGCGCTTGATGTGAAAGCGCACATGAAACTGCTCGATTAGCGCTCTATATCGGGTGTCCCGGTTTCCTTCCTGGGCCTGGCACCGATGCCCAGCGTGAAGAGCAGGGCGATCACCGTGGAGGCGGCGGCCAGCAAGAAAGTATCGGAATAGGGTATGGCACTGGCCGCCGCGGTGTACAGTGGGTTCAGGGCGGCGGTGGCGACCTCCTGCCGGTGGGACAGGAAGGCACCCACTGTGGAAGCGCCCAGACCCGCCCCCATGAAAAAGAAGAGCTGATAGATGCCCGAGCCGATGCCGGCGATTTCCCGGGTCAGGGCAAAGGAGGCTGCATTGGCATTGGGGGACATGACGCCGGCATAGCCAATCCCCATGACCAGCAAGCCAAAGGCGATGACCGGTGGGGGGCTGTCGGTCTGGATGGAGAGGAAAAGCAGCCCCATCAACACCAGAGCCAGACTCCCCTGCAGTACCCGCCTCGGGCCGATACGGTCGGACAGTCGCCCGGCCATTCTTGAGAACAGGAAGATGGCCAGGGCACTGGGGGCTAGCACCATGCCCGCCCCCAGGGGACTCAGTTCGTGCTGCTCGATCATGAGCAGGGGGATCAGGAACAGGCCGCCGCCCAGAAAGGCCGCCTGAGCGAAAACGGCCACCCCGCAGGCCGAGAGATAGGTCCGGTTACGGAACAGCGCCGGTGGGGCGAAGGGGGTGGCCGAATGACGGATATGAATGGCGAAGCCGAGCGCGGCCGCGATTGCCACGATCAGCGGGCCCCAGGTTCGGGGAGAGTCGGGCCCGGCCTGCTGCAAGCCGGTGACGGCAAGGAAAAGCGCGGCGGCGCTGAGCGAAATCAGCAAGGCGCCCATCAGGCCGAAATGCCGTAATCCACCCTTTGCCCGGTCAGCCGCTGCGGTGTCCGGCATCCGCAGCCAGGTGGCGGTGGCCAGGAGGATCAAGAGCATGAGGGTGCCGAGAAACAGCCAGGGCCAGCCGCCCAGGCTGACGACCACGCCGCCCACGATGGGCCCGGTGGCCGCACCGATGCCCACACTGGAGATGACTGTACCGAAGGCCTGGCCACGCTCGCCGGGGGGGAAGAGGCGGGTGACGGAGCCCAGAGCCAGGGCCGGTATGGCGGCCGCGCCGGCTGCCTGCATCACCCGCCCGGCCACCAGCCAGGCAAAACTCGGCGCCAGGGCGCCCATCAGCGAGCCCGCGGCGAATACCAGCAGGGCCACCAGAAAGGTCTTGCGCAGACTGATGAAATCCGAGATTCGCCCGTAGAGTGCCGTACCCACGGCAAAGACCAGGGCATAGGCGGTGATGATCCATCCGGCCGCGCTGGCCGAGACCGCCAGATCGGCCCGGATACGCGGGATGGCGACGTTGATCATGCTGTTGTTGAGCACGCTGACAAATACCGCCAGCGCCATGATCGCCAGCAGCACCTGTCCGCTACTCCGGCTCACGCCCGAGTCGCGAGTCTGTGGATCAACGCTCATAATGAATCCAGCTTAAAGGGGTGGGGACCTGGGGGTCCCATCAAGCGTGACGAGTGTCCCGAGGGATGGCATTCGTCCTGAGCGGAAACTGTATCAGGCCGCCCCGGCTGGTGAAAGCCGGCACAGTCATTTGCGATGCAATACGGAACTGCGCAATGATGCAGCCTCATGAGGGAGTCGCAATGACAATGAATATATGGGTGGATGCCGACGCCTGCCCCGGTGTGATCAAGGAGATTCTCTTTCGGGCCGCGGAGCGGGCACAGGTGATGGTAACGCTGGTGGCCAATCAGCCCGTGCGGGTGCCGAAATCCCGTTTTATTCGCATGCGCCAGGTCAGCTCGGGCTTCGATGTCGCCGATGACGAGATTGTCCGGCAGGTGTCGGCCGGAGATCTGGTGGTCACGGCGGATATTCCCCTGGCGGCGGAGGTCATCGACGAGGGCGCGGTGGCGCTCAGCCCGCGGGGAGAGCTCTATACCACGGCCAATATCCGCGCCCGGCTCAACATGCGGGACTTTCTCGACACCATGCGCTCAAGTGGTGTGGACACCGGTGGGCCACCGGCCCTCAGTCAGGCTGATCGCAAGGCCTTCGCCGGCCACCTGGACCGTATTCTGGCGCAGCACAAAGGGGCGTGACGGCCGGTCCTCAACTCGCCATGCGCTCCAGGATATCCCGGTAAATCCCCGCCAACTGATCCAGCTCATCGACCCGAATTCGTTCATCCACCGCATGAATGGTGGCATTGGTGGGGCCCAGTTCCACCAGTTGGGTCCCGGTGGGGGCGATGAAGCGGCCATCCGAGGTACCGCCGGAGGTGGAGAACTCGGGTTCCAGACCCGCCTGATCGCGGACCGCATCCCGGACCGCTTCCACCAGTGGTCCGCCCCGGGTGATGAAGGGACGGCCCGAGTCCCGCCAGAAGCACTCATGTCGCGGCGCGTGGCGTTCCAGTACCTCGTTTACCATCTGCTGCAGTCCCTCGGGTGTCTGCCGGGGGCTGTAGCGGAAGTTGAACCAGGCCTCGGCAGTGGCGGGAATGACATTGTTGGCGCCGGTGCCGGCATTGAAATTGGAGATCTGGAAGCTGGTGGGCGGAAAGTCGGCGTCGCCTTCATCCCATTGTCGCTGACTGAGTTCGCTCAGCGCGGCCGCCAGACGGGGGATGGGGTTGTCAGCGTTCTGGGGGTAGGCCACATGACCCTGGATGCCGCTGACCGTTACCTGGCCGGACAGTGAACCCCGTCGGCCATGGCGGACCACATCACCGACCCGTTCCCGGCTGGAAGGCTCGCCCACCACGCAGTAGTCGATACGGACGCCTCGATCCTTGAGTGTTTCCATGACCTTTTTGGTGCCTTCCTGGGCCGGGCCTTCCTCGTCGCTGGTGATCAGAAAGGCCAGGCGCAGACCGGGGTCGGGGTGTTGGCTGAGAAAGTCTTCCACGGCGCAGATCATGGCCGCCAGCCCTCCCTTCATGTCCGCCGCGCCCCGGCCCCAGAGCCAGCCGTCACTCTCCACCGCCTCGAAGGGCGGATGAGTCCAGCTGTCTTCCGGGCCGGTTGGCACCACATCGGTATGCCCGGCGAAGCAGAACAGGGGACTTTTCTCACCCCGCACGGCCCAGAGGTTGTCCACCTCGCCAAAGCGAAGCGCTTCGCAACGGAAACCGAGGGCCTCGAGGCGTTCTGCAATCAGCGCCTGGCAACCGGCGTCTTCGGGGGTGATGGAGCGGCGGCGGATGAGTGCCTTGGCAAGCTCGTTGACCTGGTTCATGAGGGTTGTTCGTCCTTACGGTTGTTTCCAGGGAATGGGCGGGGCCTCGAGGCGTGGCCGGTTGGGCCGGGGGATGTGGCCGAACCGTTCGGCACCGGCCTCCCAGTCCTTCTGGGCCTCTTCGATTTCTTCGCGGCTGTGACCGACGAAGTTCCACCACATGTGGATGCGGCCTGGCATGGGTTCACCGCCGATGAGCAGGGCCCGGCCTGCCTGCTCACTGGCGATGGCCACCCGGTCGCGTCCCAGGCCCAGATAGGCCAGCTCATTCTCGGCGAAATGTTCACCCTCGATATCAATCCCGCCCTCCAGCGGCAGGATGCCGTATTCGAAATCCGGGCGGAGGGAGAACTGCGTGCGAGCAGCTTCGGGCCAGGCCAGGTCCATGCCCAACAAGGGGGAGAAACTGAGGGTGGGGGCACGGTGTTCTCCCTGTTCCCCCATGAGCAGGGTGGCCTGAAAACCGTCCTGCTCGAAACGGGGCAGTTCGGGATAATGGTCAAAGCGGGGCGCTGTGTGACGATCTTCATGGGGCAGGGCGATCCACAACTGGGCGGCGTGAAGATCACTCTCACCGGGCAGTGAGGCCTCGGTGTGGCTGATGCCAGCGCCGGCGGTCATGAGATTGACCTGGCCCGGGCGGATGATCTGCTCGTAGCCCAGACTGTCCCGGTGCAGCAGCTTGCCCTTGATCATCCAGGTGAAGGTTTGCAGACAGGTGTGGGGATGGGGCCCAACCTGCATGCCGTCGCTGTCCGGGGCGAAGCGGGCCGGGCCGGCATGGTCCAGAAAGCACCAGTGGCCGATCAGGCGACGGCCCCGAGTGGGCAGGCTGCGCGCGACCGGAATGCCGCCCACATCGGAATGACGGGCTTGCAGGCGCTGTATCGTTGGCTGCTGTTCCTTGTTCGCGCAGTCCAGGTCAATGCAGTCGCGATCACCCTCGGCCGTTGTCATGGCAGGCTCCTGTGCCGTTTCAGCGTTTGAACAGTGTTGTCCAGTCATCGGCCTGAAAGCCAACCCGGAGAGTGCCGTTCTGGTTCAGCACCGGGCGTTTGATGATGGTGGGGTTGGCGACAAAGACGGCCGCGTCACCCTCGTTGGCCCGGTCCTTGTCTTTGTCAGTCAGCTTGCGCCAACTCGGACCGCGACGGTTGATCAGCTTGTCACTGCCGATTTCATCCAGCCAGCGATTGACCATGGCATCATCCAGGCCGTCCTTGCGCAGATCATGCCAGCCGTGGTTGATGCCCTGCTCGTCCAGCCAGCGGCGCGCCTTGCGGCAGGTATCGCAGTTGTGAATGCCGTAGAGGGTGATGCTCATTCAGCGCTCCTGAGCAGTTCATTGATGCCCACCTTGGCACGGGTGGCGGCATCCACGCGCTTGACGATGATGGCGGCATACAGGCTGTGGCTGCCGTCCTTTGCGGGCAGGGTGCCGGGCACCACCACCGACCCGGCCGGCACACGGCCACGAAGGATCTCGCCGCTTTCCCGATCATAGATGCGCGTGCTCTGGCCAAGATACACCCCCATGCTGATCACCGAGCCCTCTTCGACGATCACCCCTTCAACCACTTCCGAGCGGGCACCGATGAAGCAGTTGTCCTCGATAATGGTAGGCGTGGCCTGCAAGGGTTCGAGCACGCCCCCGATTCCCACGCCCCCGGACAGGTGCACATTTTTGCCAATCTGGGCGCAGGACCCGACCGTCGCCCAGGTATCCACCATGGTCCCGGAACCCACCCAGGCGCCGATATTGATATAGGAGGGCATGAGCACGGCACCCTTGGCCACATGAGCCCCGGCGCGTACCGTCGCCGGCGGTACCACCCGCACACCGTCGCGTCTAAAGTCAGCTTCCTCATAGTCGGCATGCTTGAGCGGTACCTTGTCGAAGAAACGGGTATAGCCGCCGTCGATCACCCTGTTGTCACGCAGACGAAAGGAAATGAGCACGGCCTTTTTCAGCCATTCATTGACCACCCACTGACCATCCTGCTTTTCCGCCACCCGGGCCTCGCCCGAGTCCAGCATGCCAAGCGCCTGATCCACTGCCTCGATCACATCCCGGTCCTCCTTTCCCGGGCCGATTTCGGCACGCTTCTCGAAGGCTTGTTCAATGATTGACTTCAGTTCTGCCATGATTTGGATCCTGTTCTGTTTGCTGGTAGTTCGGTGCTGGGTTTTGGCGTTATAGGGAACCTCTGATTAATTCATTCGCGCCCGCAGTTGGCGCTGAGAGCGTCTGATTCAAGGCGCATTGCGCAGCACAGTAGCCTCTGCGCTACGGGCAAGCAATGCAACGCAGAAGCAGGCGCTCTCAGCGCCAACCCCTTGTGGGCCAGAGGGATTTTCCCTCTCGTCTTCGTTGTTCGGCTCATCCCTGAGCCTCACCCCTCCCTTCGGTCGGGGCCTCGCGCAGAGCGCGAGTCCAAATACGTTCCCGACGCATTTGTGCTCCTCGCTCATGTAGCACAGCGGCTACACTACGCTCGTCGCGCCTCGCGAGAGGAAAAATCCCGTTGGCTGCGGGCGCGAATGAATTGATCAGAGGTTCCTTAGACACAGAGAACGCAGAGAATCCGCAGAGGAACACAGAGGTGTTCTATTTTATCAGTCTTTTGACGCCATCTAGGAGTCGCGGGACATTGAAGTTAATCAATATCCATAGGGGTGGCCTGATAATCTCAGGTAACTGAGCACCTGTGCAGTATGCACAGGCATCAGTTTTTCGACGCTCTTGAGCTCCAAAATCAGTTTGTTTTCTACAAGCAGGTCAATCCGGTATCCGGATTCAAGTGCTGTACCCTTGTAGTCCACAGGTAATTGTATCTGGCGAAAAAAATTCAGTTCGGCGCGCGAAAGCTCGTAAGCGAGTGCCTGTTCGTAAGCACTCTCAAGCAAGCCTGGCCCGAGCACACGATGCACCTCGATTGCGCATCCAATTACGCGCCTCGTTAGTGCATTATCCAGTACTGAATGAGCCTCCATGCTCATACCTCCAATATCCTCTGTGGCCCTCTGCGGATTCTCTGTGACCTCTGTGTAAAAAAATCAGTCTGAATGAAGCCTGCAGCCCCAATCAATCAGTGACTCGCCATCCGGGCTGTAGGCGCAATTCGATCAGCTCAGCTTCCTTTTGTTTCCAGCAGGCGGCGGATGCGATGGGCAGCGTCGGTGCATTCCTCCACGGTGGCGACCAGGGAAATGCGCAGGTGGCCCTTGCCGGGGTTGCCCTGGGCGGTGTCGCGGGAGAGGTAGGTACCGGGCAGGGCAGTGATGTGTTGCTCGGCGAAGAGATCCCGGGCAAAGGCTTCGTCATCACCACCGGGAACCTGGACCCAGAGATAGAAGCCGCCTTCGGGGCGACTGCAGGACAGCACCGGCTCAAGGATGGGCAACACCGCATCGAACTTGGCCCGGTAGGCGGCACGGTTCTGTTCCACGTGGGCATCGTCATCCCAGGCCGGGATGCTGGCCTGTTGAGCCGGCAGGGGCATGGCGCAGCCGTGGTAAGTGCGGTAAAGACGGAAGGGCTTGATGATGTCCGCATCACCAGCCACGAAGCCCGAGCGCAGGCCGGGCACATTGGAACGCTTGGACAGGCTGTGCATGACCAGACAGCGCTTGAAGTCATGGCGGCCGGTCTGTTCGCAGACTTCCAGCAGTCCCGGCGGCGGGGTGTCACCCAGGTAGATTTCCGAGTAACACTCGTCGGCGACGATCACGAAATCGTGGCGGTCGGCCAGTGCAGTGGCGTGCTTGAGATACTCGGGGCTCATGACCTTGCCGGTGGGGTTGCCGGGCGAGCACAGGAACAGCAATTGGCAGCGGTCCCAGTCTTCGGGGGACACGGCATCCAGGTCCGGCAGGTAATCGTTCTCGGCCGTGGTGTTGAGATAGATGGGCTCGGCACCGGCAAGCAGGGCCGCCCCCTCATAGATCTGATAGAAGGGGTTGGGCATCATCACGGCGGCACCCGGCTTGTCTTCCACCACTGCCTGGGTCAGGGCAAACAGGCCCTCTCGGGTACCGGTAAGGGGTAAGATGTGACGTTCGATATCCAGGCGCTGTTCCGGCAGCCCAAAACGCCGGCACAGCCAGCGGGCGATGGCGGCCCGCAGCTCGGGGATGCCGGGTGCCATGGGATAGGAGGCCAGGCCATCCAGGTGATCCTTCAAGGCCTCGACCACAAAGGCCGGTGGTTCGTGCTTGGGCTCGCCGATTGACAGGGCAATATGGGAAAGCCCCTTCGGGGGTTCAATGCCGGCCTTCAGGGTCGCCAGGCGTTCAAAGGGGTAGGGGTGCAGTTTGTCCAGATCGGGGTTCATGGGCTCCCTTTTAGTTCTCGATCGTAGTGACTTGAGTGAAATTAGAGCGAGGTCGAGTCAGCGCCGTCTTCAAGTTGCCGTTTCAGTGCCTGTTCCAGTTCCTGGCGTCGGGCTTCGCTGTCCAGGGGGCTGTCATCGGTTTCGGTAATGAAAAAGATGTCTTCCGCCTTTTCCCCCACCGTGGCCACCTTGGCATTCTGAAGCCGCACCCGGGCATCCAGCAGGGCGCCGGCAATGCGGGTCAGCAGGCCCGGGCGGTCGCCGGTGGTGATCTCCAGAATGGTGCGGTCGTTGCGTTCGTCGTCGGCGAAACTGATGCGGGTGGGGGTGGAAAACATGCGGTGCTGACGTGGCATGCGCCGACGAATATCCCGTGGGTCGCCGCCCAGGCGGCCGGCTTCCTGTTCCATCACCCTGAGAATCTCCCGGCCGCGTTCGGCGGATTCGATCTCTTCGCCGTCGGCTTCCAGCACCACCCAGGTGTAGAGGGTGCGTTCATCCCGCGTGGATACGATGCGGGCATCGAGCACGGTCAGGCCCAGCTGCTCAAGGGCGGCGGTACTGCGGGCGAAGGCCAGATCGTCCCGTGGGGAGCAGACGAAAACGGCGGTGCCGCCGCGCTCGGTCTCCCGCCGTACCTGCACCAGCGGCTTGCCGGAGTCACCATGTTCCAGCAGGGCGCGGGTATGCCACTGGATTTCCGAGGGCGAATGGCGGAGGAAATAATCTCCCGGCAGGGCGGACCAGATTCCCCTGACCGCCTCGGTGTTGATGCCGGCCGAATCCAGCTGCTCCAGGGTTTCGCGCTTGGTTTCGTTGATCAGCTCTTCGCGGGCCACCGGATTGACCAAGCCACGGCGCAGGGCGCGGCTGGTGTTCTGGTAGAGCTCGCTGAACAGGCTGGCTTTCCAGGAATTCCAGAGCTCCGGATTGGTGGCGCGCACATCGGCCACGGTGAGGATGTAGAGATAGTCCAGATGCAGTTGATCGCCGACTTTCTCGGCAAACTCGTGGATGACTCTGGGGTCGCTGATGTCTTTCTTCTGGGCGGTGAGCGAGAGCAGCAGGTGTTGCCGGACGAGCCAGGACACCAGTCGGGCATCGTATTCGCTCAGGCCGTGGCGTTTGCAGAACCGCAGGGCATCGCTGGCACCCAGTTCGGAGTGATCCCCGCCGCGGCCCTTGGCGATATCGTGAAACAGGCCTGCCAGATAGGCCAGTTCCGGTTTCGGCAGACCGCGCATGACCCGGCTGCAGTCGGGGAATTCGTGATCAAAGCGGGACAGGGCGAAGCGGCGCAGATTGCTCAGCACGAACAGGGTGTGCTCGTCCACGGTGTAGGTATGAAAGAGGTCGAACTGCATCCGGCCGACGATCTTCCCGAACTCCGGGATATAACGGCCCAGCACCCCGTAGCTGTTCATGCGGCGGAACTCGTGGGTGACACCCTGTGGTTCGCGCAGGATGGCCATGAACAGGGCCTGGTTGTCCGGGTTGCGGCGGAAATCCTCGTTGATCAGATGGCAGTGCTGGCGCACCAGGCGAATGGTGCCGGCGCTGACCCCTTCGGCTTCCGGATGTTGTTGGAGCAGGTGAAACAGCTCCAGCAGGGCGCCGGGTTCGCGTCGGAAGACATCCCGGTCCACTACATCCAGGTAGCCGTTCTTGAGCTGGAAACGCTCGTTGATGGGCTGGATGCGGGGATCGCCCTCGAGCAGGATGGCTTCCTTGAACAGCTGCAGCAGCATTTCATTGAGACGGTTCAGCTCCATCACCGTGCGGTAGTAGCGCTGCATGGACTGTTCCACCGCCAGACTGTGCTCGCTGTCCTCGTAGCCCATGGTCTCGGCGAGGCGCAGCTGGTGATCGAACAGCAGCCGGTCCTCGTGGCGCCCGGTCATCTCATGCAGTAGCCAGCGGATACGCCAGAGAAAACCCTGGCCCTCCACCAGGCGCCGATGTTCCTCGCGGCTGAGAAAACCATAGGAGGCAAGGTCGGCCAGGGTGCGGGCACCGAAGTGGCGTTTGGCCACCCACCCGATCATCTGGATGTCCCTGAGACCGCCGGGGCTTTCCTTGATATTGGGTTCGAGCTTGTAGGCCGTGTCGTGGTACTTGGCGTGCCGGGTACGCTGTTCCTCGAGTTTGCGCTCAAAGAAGCTGCGGGAGGTCCAGAGCTCATCGGAGAATGCCAGTTCCTGCAGGGCCTCGAAGGTTTTTTTGGAGCCTGCGAGACGGCGGGCCTCGATCAGATTGGTGGCGGTGCTGATGTCTTCCCGGGCGGCCTGCCGGCATTCTTCCAGTGTTCTGACACTGTGGCCCACATCAGGGCCGATGTCCCAGATCTCGGTGAAGAACTGCTCCAGGGCCGCAGCACGGCGGTCATTCAGCTTCTCTTCGGCCAGCACCAGCAAGTCGATGTCCGAACAGGGATGCAGTTCGGCGCGGCCGTAGCCGCCAACCGCCGCCAGCACCAGGCCCCGGGTCCGGCCCAGATTGCGCCGCCAGAGGGCTCGGATGAGGGTATCCATCATCCGGCTGCGAGCGGCGACCAGGGCCGCGGCGGAGGCGCCGGCAGTCGCCAGCTCGCTCAGGCGGCTACTGCCATGCTTGTGAGCAGCGCGGAGATGCTGGGGCAGGGGGTCACGACCGGCGAGCAGCTCTGCCAGCCAGGCGTTGTCGAAACGCGGCGGGGTCGGGCGTCGCCGCCTGGGCGTTTCAGAGGTCATCCTCTTCCCGGCGCTTGGTCAGGACTTCAACACCGTCCGAGGTCACCAGCACGGTGTGCTCCCACTGGGCGGAAAGGGAGTGGTCCTTGGTCACCACCGTCCAGCCATCGGGCAGCAGCCGCGTAAAGCGCTTGCCGGCATTGATCATGGGCTCGATGGTGAAGGTCATGCCCTCCTGCAATTCCAGCCCGGTGTCGGGCTTGCCGTAATGCAGGACCTGTGGATCCTCGTGAAAGCCCCGGCCGATGCCGTGGCCGCAATACTCCCGGACCACGGAAAACCCGTGCCCTTCGGCGTATTTCTGGATGGCGTAACCGATATCCCCCAGGCGGGTGCCGGGGCGGACCAGGCGAATACCCTCCAGCATGGCCTCGCGGGCCACCCGGCTGATGCGATCAGCCTGGATCGAGGGCTTGCCCACGTAATACATCTTGGAGGTGTCGCCGTGGAAGCCATCCTTGATCACGGTGATGTCAATATTGACGATGTCGCCCTTCTTGAGCTTCTTCGGCCCTGGAATGCCGTGACAGACCACGTGATTGAGCGAGGTGCAGATGGATTTGGGAAAACCGTGATAATCCAGCGGAGCGGGGGTCGCCTTCTGCTCATTGACGATGTAGTCATGGCAAATCCTGTCCAGCTCCTCGGTGGTAACGCCGGGGCGAACGTGTTCCTCGATCATTTCGTGGACCTCCGCCGCCAGGCGGCCGGCCACGCGCATTTTCTCTTGTTCTTCCGGGGACTTGATGGTGACGGCCATGGTTTTCCGTGATTCTGTCTGTAGTGCGGCCCGGCGCCGGGTCTGGGCGATCGGGAATGGCAGCAGGCGGGCCAGGGCCCGCCAGACGCGGTTTTCCGGCGCCCGCACCCGGATCATGGGTGCCGGGTCGGGCGGCCAGGCGGGCTTGAAGCGGCGCAAACAGGCCCTTTCCGCGTTGTGCTGATATCCCGCCTATGGTATAAAGCGCGCCCACATTAAGCAATCCACACATGTGCCGACACATGCGGCTGGGTGCCTCGGTCGGCTCCATCTCCCCCGGGAGGTGGGCCACCGAGGTTGTCGTATGGGGCACATGGAGGCTCAACCCTTACAAAACGGAGAAGTGACTATGTCCAGCGTATCCATGCGTGACATGCTGGAAGCGGGTGTCCATTTTGGCCATCAGACCCGCTTCTGGAACCCGAAGATGAAGCCCTACATCTTTGGTGAGCGAAGCAAGATTCATATCATCAACCTGGAAAAGACCCTGCCGCTTTACCAGGACGCCATCAACTACGTGAGCAAGATCGCCGCCGACGGCGGTCGCGTCATGTTCGTGGGCACCAAGCGTGCCGCTCGCGAGACCATCCAGAAGGAAGCCGAGCGCTGTGGCATGCCCTTCGTCAGCCATCGCTGGCTGGGTGGCATGCTCACCAACTTCAACACCGTGCGCAATTCCATCAAGCGCCTGAAGGATCTTAAGGAGCAGGAAGAAGACGGCACCTTCAACGTCCTGGGCAAGAAGGAAGTGACCATGCTGCGCCGGGAGATGGACAAGCTTGAGCGCGGTTTTGGTGGCATCAAGGATATGCCCGGCCTGCCTGATGTGCTGTTCATCATTGATGTCGGCTTTGAAAAGATCGCCGTCAAGGAAGCCCGTAAGCTCGGTATTCCCATCGTGGCGGTGGTGGACACCAACAACGCCCCGGATGAGGTGGATTACGTCATCCCCGGCAACGACGACGCCATTCGCGCCATTCAGCTCTACACCCGTGGCATTGCCGATGCAGTGATCGACGGCAAGGCTTCCGTGCCGAGCATGGCCGAGGCTGCCGGCGACGACGAGTTCGTGGAGCTGGACGAGGAAGGCAAGCCCAAGGCTGCCCCTGCCGCCAAGAAGACCGCCAAGAAGGCTGCCAAGAAGAAGGCCGCGAAGAAGACCGCTGCCAAGGCCGACGAAGGCGAGTCCAAGGACGAGAGCGACGACCAGGCTGCGTCCAAGAAGACCGCCAAGAAGGCTGCCAAGAAGGCCACCAGGAAAGCGGCCAAGAAGACCGCTTCCAAGAAGAAGGCCACCAAGAAGGCTGCCAAGAAAAAGACGACTACCGCTTCCGAGTAATCAGTTGATTCTGATTGGAAGACAAGGGCAAACAGAATACGGAGAGTGGAACAATGGGTATTTCTGCATCTCAAGTTAAGGAGCTGCGGGAGCGCACCGGCGCCGGCATGATGGAATGCAAGAAGGCGCTGACCGAGACCGGCGGTGATATGGAAGCCGCTATCGAACACATGCGCAAGGCCGGCATGGCCAAGGCCGACAAGAAGGCCGGCCGAGTGGCTGCCGAAGGCCGCATCGTGGTCAAGAGTCAAGGTGGCCGTGCCGTCATCCTGGAAGTGAACTGCGAAACCGACTTCGTCGCTGGTGGCGATGATTTCAGTCAGTTCGCCGATCAGGTGGCTGAAACGATTCTCAAGGAGAGTCCGGCCGACGTCCCCGCCCTGGATCAGCTCAAGCTGGCCAGTGGTGAAACCGTGGACGAGGCCCGTCGCGCCTTGATTGCCAAGATTGGCGAGAACATGAGCGTGCGCCGTTTTCAGATCGTTGATGCCGGTGAGGGCCAGATCGCCCAGTACCTGCACGGCATGAAAATCGGCGTGGTCGTGGCCTATCAGGGTGGTGACGAGCAGCTGGGTCGTGACCTGGCCATGCACATTGCCGCCAGCAAGCCGATGTGCGTTTCCAAGGACGAGGTGCCGGCGGAGACCGTCGAGCACGAGAAGGGCATTCTCAAGGCCCAGGCCGAGGGTTCCGGCAAGCCTGCTGAAATCATCGAAAAGATGATCACTGGCCGCCTGAACAAGTGGTTGGGCGAGATCACCCTGCTGGGTCAGCCCTTCGTCAAGGATCCGGACACCAAGGTTGAGAAACTGCTCAAGTCCCAGGATGCCAGCGTCAAGGCATTCGTCCGCTTTGAAGTGGGCGAGGGCATTGAGAAGCAGGAAGACAACTTCGTCGAGGAAGTGATGGCCCAAGCCAAGGGCTCCTGATCCTTCCTGGCCCGCCCCGGTATGGCACCGGGGCGGGCAGGTCGGGCCCAGGTCCGGCTCGCTCTCCCCAGGGAGAGCCAATGCAACCTCTGGTCGGGTCCGGCGCGGGTCGGAACTGATCAGAGGTTTGTTGCAAGTGGGTGAAAGGCCCTTTAAAGATCGTCACGCAGCCAGGGGAAAATTGCATGTCCGAGCCGGAAATTCGTTACCGCCGCATTCTGCTGAAACTGAGTGGTGAGGCCCTCATGGGGGATGGCGATTATGGTATCGATCCGGCGGTTATCTCCCGCCTGGCCCAGGAGATCCGTGACGTGTCCCGGGCCGGCGTGGAAGTGGGCGTAGTCATCGGCGGTGGCAACATCTTCCGTGGTGCGGGCCTGGCCGATGCCGGCATGGACCGGGTGACGGGTGACCACATGGGCATGCTGGCCACGGTGATGAATGCCCTGGCCATGCAGGACGCACTGGAGCGTCTGGGTGTCTTTGCCCGCGTGATGTCGGCGATTCGAATCAATGAGGTCTGCGAAGACTATATCCGCCGCCGCGCGGTTCGCCATCTGGAAAAGGGCAGGGTGGTGATCTTTGCTGCCGGCACCGGAAACCCCTTCTTTACCACCGATTCCGCCGCCAGTCTGCGGGCCATCGAGGTTAGCGCGGATGTGCTGCTCAAGGCCACCAAGGTGGACGGTGTCTATGACGCAGACCCCAAGACCAATCCCCAGGCAGTCCGTTACGCCCATCTGAGTTATGATCGTGTGATTGCAGACAAGCTCAATGTCATGGACGCCACGGCGATCGTGATGTGTCGGGATAACGGTTTGCCGGTGCGGGTCTTTGATGTCTTTGAACCCGGCAACCTCATGCGTATTCTGCGTGGCGGTAGTGAAATCGGCACGCTGGTGGACAATGGAGAATCAGCATGATTGAAGACCTTAAGAAAGACGCTTCCGAGCGGATGAAAAAGAGTGTCTCCTCCCTGCGCGAGGAGCTTTCCCGCATGCGCACCGGTCGCGCCAATACCAGTCTGCTGGAGCCCATCAAGGTGGACTATTACGGCGCGCCCACGCCCATCAATCAGGTCGCCAACGTGGCGGTTGAAGATGCTCGCACGCTGGCTGTCACACCCTGGGAAAAAGACATGGTTCCCAAGGTGGAGAAGGCCATCATGAGTGCCAACCTGGGCCTGTCGCCGGTAACGGCGGGCAGTGTCATTCGTGTTCCCTTGCCGCCCCTGACCGAGGAACGGCGTCGGGATATGATTCGCCTGGCCAAGGGTGAGGCGGAGAATGCCCGTGTGGCCATTCGCAATATTCGTCGGGATATCCTCAGTGACGTCAAGGAACTGCTGAAGGAAAAGGAAATCACCGAGGATGACGATCGCAAGGCCCAGGAAGAGATCCAGAAAGTGACCGACAAGTTCGTGGGCGAAGTGGACGCCGTCGTGGCCGAGAAGGAAAAGGAGCTGCTGGAGGTCTGATCCAGCTGACTCATGTCGGAAGTGGAAGGTGACAGAGACGGTAAGGGGGTCTTGCCCCGCCATATTGCCATTATCATGGATGGCAATGGGCGGTGGGCTAAAGAGCGTGGGCAGGCTCGCCACAAGGGGCATCAGGCCGGTGCGGAAGCGGCCCGGGAGGTGATTGCCACCGCCGGTGAGCTGGGCGTTCCCGTGCTGTCCCTGTTCGCTTTCAGTAGTGAGAACTGGTCGCGACCGGCGACTGAAGTCAATCGACTCATGGATCTGTTTCGGCGGGCCCTTAAACAGGCCCTGCCAAAACTTCATGAAAACGGTGTCCGTGTCCGCTTTCTTGGTGACCGGCGCCGTTTCCCCGAGGACCTCCAGACCCGCATGGCCGAAGCCGAGGCGCTGACAGCGGATAATCAGAGCCTCACTCTGAATATCTGCGCCGGCTACGGTGGGCGCTGGGATATTCTGGAATCCTGTCGGCGCTTGGCTCGGGATGTGGCCGCAGGGAAGTTGAATCCCGAGGACATTGATGAGTCAGGCTTTGCCGCCGGCTTGTCCCTGGCCGACGTGCCGGCGCCCGATCTGTTCATCCGCACCGGCGGTGAGCGGCGGCTGAGTAATTTCTTCCTCTGGGACCTGGCCTATACCGAGCTGTATTTCTCCGAGCGCCTGTGGCCGGATTTCGGTGGCGATGCCCTGCGTGAAGCGGTCACGGATTTTGGCGAACGGGAACGACGTTTTGGGCGAGTGGCCGACAATGAAGGAGAGGCCAGTGCTTAGGCAGCGAATCATAACCGCCCTGGTGGTCGGGCCTCTGGCCATTGCAGCCATCTTCTTTCTGCCCAATCTCTGGTTCGGGGTCGTGCTGGCGGCAGTCGTCGGCCTTGCCGGGGAGGAATGGGCCGCGCTGGCGTCTCCGGAACAGCGTGGACTGGCGGTGGCCTATGCGGCGCTGGTCGCGGGGCTATCTCTGTTGTTGCAGTGGCAGGGTCTGGCCCAGTGGGCGGTGTGGCTAGTTCTGCCGGTCTGGTTGCTGGGCCTGGCCTGGCTGTGTCTGCCGACCCGCCGACCGCCGGCGTTGTCAAAACTGTTATTCGGCCTGCTCGTGCTGCTTGGAGCCTGGAGCGCCCTGTTTCTGCTCCATGGCGAGCCGCTCGGTGCCTGGTTGTTGCTGACACTCTTCGGCCTGGTCTGGGGCGCTGATGTGGGGGCCTATTTTGCCGGCAAGGCCTTTGGTCGCCACAAGTTGGCGCCGCGAGTGAGTCCCGGCAAGACCTGGGAAGGGGTGGCCGGCGGCCTCCTGCTGGCGGCCCTGGTGGCCGTTGTCGCTGCCTGGTGGTTGAACATCGAGCGGCTGGGTCCCTTCGTCTTCCTTGCCTTGCTGACCGCGGGTCTGTCGGTGACCGGCGATCTGATTGAGTCCATGCTCAAGCGCCAGGCGGGCGCCAAGGACAGCGGTTGGATTCTCCCCGGGCATGGCGGCATTCTCGACCGGGTGGACAGTCTGCTGATCGCGGCGCCGATCTTCCTGGTGGGCCTGATGCTGCTGGGAGAGCCGGCGTGAGACAGGTCGCGGTGCTCGGCTCCACGGGCTCGGTAGGGCGCAGCACCCTGGATGTGCTGGCCCGTCATCCCGATTATTTTCAGGCGGTGGCGCTCAGTGCCAACCGGAATCACCGGGAATTGCTGGCACAGTGCCTGGCCCATCGGCCGGCGGTCGCTGTTCTGGTGGAATCGGATGGTGCGGCTGAACTGGAACGGGGGCTTCGAGCCGCCGGTCTGGAGACCCGGGTGGCCACCGGTGCTGCCGCCCTGGATGAAGTGGCGGCGATGGATTCGGTGGACACGGTCATGGCCGCCATTGTCGGCGCCGCTGGCCTCATGTCCACGCTGGCCGCCGTACGCGCCGGCAAGCGGGTTCTGGTGGCCAACAAGGAGCCACTGGTGATGTGCGGTGATCTGCTCATGGCGGCGGTTCGTCAGTCCGGCGCCGAGCTGCTGCCCATCGACAGTGAGCACAATGCCATTTTTCAATGCATGCCGGGCGGTTACCGCTGCGGTGAAGCCGTGTCGGGCCTGCGCTCGGTGATGTTGACCGCCTCCGGTGGTCCTTTTCGGCAATGGGATGCGGCCGCCATTCGGGCGGCGACCCCCGAGCAGGCCTGCAAGCACCCGAACTGGAGCATGGGTCGAAAGATCTCGGTGGATTCGGCCAGCATGATGAACAAGGGCCTGGAATTAATTGAGGCTTGCCGCCTGTTTCAGTTGGAACCTGACCGGATCCGGGTGGTCATTCATCCGGAGAGCGTCATTCATTCCATGGTGGAGTATGAAGACGGCTCGGTGATCGCCCAGCTCGGCCAGCCGGACATGCGCACCCCCATTGCCAGCGGCTTGTCCTGGCCGGATCGAATCGACGCCGGTGTAGAGGCCCTGGATCCCGTGAAACTGGCCAGCCTGCATTTTGAAGCCCCCGACCGGAACCGCTTCCCAGCCCTGGGTCTGGCGGAGGCGGCTGCCCGTGCCGGTGGCGGCATGCCCGTGGTGCTTAACGCCGCCAATGAAGTGGCCGTGGCGGATTTTCTGGCCGGCCGCCGCGATTTCCCCTCCATACCGGCCCGGGTGTCGGCGGCCATGGATGCCTTCGCCGGCGTGGCCGGCGGGGATCTGGAGTCTGTTCTGGCCCTGGATGGAGAGGTTCGTGCCTGGATGGGGGCTGACCCAGGGGCAGTGGAGAGCCGGCCGTGAGTATCTTGATCGCCATCGCCGGCTTTGTTCTCGCCGTCGGCATCCTGGTGAACGTGCATGAGTTCGGTCATTATCTCGCCGCCCGCCTTTGCGGGGTCAAGGTCCTGCGATTCTCGGTGGGCTTTGGTCGCCCCATCTTCCAGCGTCGCCTGGGGGCCGACCAAACGGAGTATCAGCTCGGTGCCCTGCCGCTCGGCGGCTACGTCAAAATGCTGGATGAGCGCGAGGATGAAGTCAGCGAGGCCGATCGGGCGCGCAGCTTCAATCGCCAGTCTGTCTCGCGCCGAGCGGTGATTGTCCTGGCGGGCCCCGCCTTCAATTTTCTTTTCGCCATTCTTGCCTATTGGGCCATATTTGTCGCCGGCATTCCCGGGCTCAAGCCGGTGATCGGCCAGGTGGCCGACGACACCCCCGCCGCCGAGGCCGGCATCCACGGCGACGACGAGATCGTTGCCGTCAATGGCCGACGTACCCCCACCTGGCGCACCGCCAGTATCGAGCTGCTGGATGGGATCCTGGATGACCGACCGATTGAACTCACCGTGCTTCGGGGCGGTAGCGAGTACGATCTGACCCTTTCGGTGGACCCTGAGCGCCGCCGGGCACTAACCGAGCCGGGCGCCTTGCTGGACGGACTCGGCCTGCGCCCCTGGTTCGAGGCCTTGCCCCCGGTTATTGGTGAACTGGCTGACGACGGCGCCGCTGCCGGGTCGGGGCTGCAAAGGGGCGACCGAATCCTGACCGTTGATGGGGAAAGGCTTGAAACCTGGCAGCTTTTCCGCGAGGCTGTCACCGCCCGACCGGAGGAACGGCTCGCTGTCGAGTTGGAACGTGACGGTCGGCGCATGACCATTGAACTGGTCCCGGCGGAGGTGGAAACCGACGATGGGCGAGAGGGCAGGATTGGCGCGGCCCCCCACGTCCCCGAGGACCTGATCGATCGCATGCGCAGCGAGGAGCGCTACGGGCCGGTGACGGCTCTGGGCATGGGTGTGGTCAATACCGGCGAAATGACCCGGCTGACCCTGCGCATGCTGACGCGGATGATTACTGGTGAGGTTTCGGTCCGAAATCTGAGCGGGCCAATCAATATTGCCCATTATGCGGGTGTCACTGTGAGCTCGGGACTGGTATCTTTCCTGGGTTTTCTCGCCATCGTCAGTATCAGTCTCGGGATTGTGAATTTATTGCCGATTCCGGTCCTCGACGGTGGCCATCTGGTCTATCTGGGCATCGAGGCGACAACACGCCGACCGGTCCCCGAATCCATGCTGGCCGCGGGCCAGATGATCGGGTTGGCCATGATCGCGGCGCTGATTGCCTTTGCGCTCTATAACGACCTGATGCGCCTATTCGTGGATTGAGTCCGTGCGGCGGAGTGGGTTTGGTAACCACTCCACGGGCGGTCATTTTGTTTCTGAAGACGAGGTAGGATCTTGAAAGCCGGTCAAAAATTGCTGTTTGGATGGATACTGGCCCTGCTCATGCTGCCCGCCGTGGCGCATTCGCAGGCTGAACCCTTCGTCGTTGAGGATATCCGCCTGGAAGGCCTCCAGCGCATTTCCGAGGGTACGGTGCTGACCTATTTGCCCATTGAGGTGGGTGACAGGGTGGATCGGATGGCCGTGCGCGGTGCCATTCAGGAACTCTACGATACCGGTTTCTTCGATAATGTCATTCTGGAACGGGATGACAACACCCTGGTGGTTCGGGTGGAGGAACGCCCAACCATTGCACGCCTGGAGATCAGCGGTAACCGGCAGATCGAGACCGAGATGCTGCGTCGCGCCATGCGCGAAGAGGGCATTGATGAAGGCCGGGTGCTGAACGAATTGCTGGTCGACCAACTGGAGCAGGAACTGTATCGGACCTATTACGCCCAGGGCCGTTACGGCGTATCCATTACCCCGGTGGTGCGTGACCTGGGCTCCAATCAGGTCGAGCTGAGGATCGAGATCAAGGAAGGACGGGTCGCCAATATCCGACAGATCAATATCGTCGGTAACGAGGCCTTTGAGGATGACCGCTTGTTGCGGCAACTGGAGCTGCGCCCTTCCGGCTGGCGCACGATTTTCTCCTCCCGCGACCAGTATTCCCGAGAGAAGGTCGGGGGTGACCTGGAAACCTTGCGCTCTTTCTACATGGACCGGGGTTATGCCGATTTTGCTGTGGAGTCCGTTCAGGTATCCATTGGTCCTGACAGGGAAGACGTTTTTCTCACCATCAATGTCCATGAAGGGGATGTCTACACCATCCGTGACATTGAGATGCTGGGTGAATTCCCGGTCCCCGAGGAGCAGCTGCGGCCCTTCATTCAGGTCAATGCCGGGGATACCTTCAACCTGGCACGGGCCGAGCGCAGTGCCGAGTTCATCGAGCAACGTCTCGGTGCGGCCGGTTACGCCCATGCCGAAGTGACGCCGGTGCCGGAATTGCATGATGATGCGCGTGAAGTCTCCATGCTCTTCTTCGTGGAGCCTGGTGAGAGGATTTACGTTCGAGAAATCCGCGTCACGGGCAGCGAGTCCACCGACGATCAGGTCTATCGCCGGGAGCTGCGGCAGTTCGAGCGCGCACCACTGTCCAATGTGGACGTGAATCGCTCCCGGGTCCGTCTGCAACGCCTTCCCTTCGTGGAGCGCGTGGACATCGAGGAAGTCCCATCGCCGGATGCCAGTGATGAAGTAGACCTGGAAATCAATGTTCAGGAACGAAACTTTGGCCAATTCCAGGTGGGCGTGGGTTATGGCGGCTTCGCCGGTCTGTCGGCCAATGTGGCGGTCCAGAACAACAACCTCTTCGGCCTTGGCCACCAGGGGACGCTGGACCTGCAATCCAACCAGCTGGGTGAATTTCTCAACCTGAGCCACACGGATCCCTACGCCAGCCAGGATGGTGTCTCGCGGACCATTGGCGGCTTCTATTCCAGTCAGTCTCTGTTCGCTCAGGGGCAGTCTCCGGTGTCCACCACCAGTACGGGGATGAACCTGCGTTATGGGCTGCCGATTTCCGAGTTTGATTCCATTCGTTATGGCTTCAGTGTTCGCCGCAGTGAGTTTGTGGAATCTTCGGGTACCTCGGATGAGTTCCGGGAGTTCATTCAGACTCATGGTCAACAGTTCGAGCGGGGTGGCTTCAGCGGCTCCCGCATGGATTCGGCCGAGCTGAACCTGGGTTGGGTGCGGGATACCCGTAATCGCGCCCTGTTCGCCGACCGGGGTATTCGCCGGGTCCTCAGCCTGGATGTGGCCGTGCCGGGGCTGGATCTCGAGTACTGGATGTTGCGTCTGCGTCAGGACAGTTTCTTGCGCCTTGCGGATGACTGGACCCTGCGGGTCAACGCTGAAGTGGCCTACGGCGAGCCCTATGGCGATGACACCTTCCAGTTGCCGCCCTTCAAGCAGGTATTTGCGGGTGGCCCCACCTCGGTGCGTGGCTACCGGCCGGCCCGACTGGGCCCGGTGGATTCCCGCGGCCGGCCTTACGGCGGGACGGTACTGGCCAACGTTCAGAATGAGCTGATCCTGCCCAATTTCTTTGCCGACGAAGACAGTCCGGGGCAGCAGGCTCAATATCGCTTCTTCCTGTTTTATGATGCGGGCTATGTCTGGGACGACATCGATGCGGTGGACGCCAGTGATCTGCGGCTCTCCGCCGGTATCGGTGCAACCTGGCTGACCCCAATGGGCCTGATGCGTTTCAGTCTGGCCCGTCCGATCAACGTCCGCGACGAGGACGATGCCCGGAATATCGTTGACCGCTTCCAGATCGATCTGGGCGGGGGCTTTTAAGCCACTCGGGGCTCGGCCCTCGCAGTGGTACACTGGACGACTAACTGCTGGATATTGACCATTTTGGTGGGAGTGTTTTGAAGATGAAGAAGATGACCGTGCGTTTGACCTTTGTACTGGCCATGGCCCTGGCTCCCATGGTCGCCCTGGCCGATGTCAGCGTCGGATATGTGGACGTGGGCCGGGTCATGGAGCAGTCGCCCCAGGCCCAGAACCTGTCCCAGCAGTTGCAGCGCGAGTTCGAGCCTGCGCAAAGCGAGATGCGTGAGTATCAGAGCCGCGCTCAGGAGCTGCAGAACCGCCTGGAGCGTGACGCCGATGTGATGAGTGAAGATGAGCGACGGGATATCGAGCGCGAAGTGCGCGACATCCAGCGCACCCTTCAGCGGATGCAGAGCGATCTGGCCGAAGATTTCAATGCCCGTCGCAACGAGGCCCTCGGTAGCTTGCAGCGTCTGATCATGAGCGAAGTTCAGACCTATGCTCGCGACAACGGCCTTGATCTGGTGGTGGGCGAGGGGGTTTTTTACGCCTCCAGCCAGGTTGATATCACCGACGCCGTGCTTGAACGGCTGCGCCGCCGGGCCGAGAACGACGGCTGATCCGGGGTACCTCTTGACCCTGGGTGAATTGGCCGAGGCGCTCGGCCTTCAGCTTGAAGGTGACCCGGCCCGGCGGATTGAATCGGTTGCCACGATTCAGTCCGCCGGGCCGGGCGAGCTTTGCTTTCTCGCCAACGACCGTTACCGTCAGCATCTGCGCTCCACTCGTGCCGGTGCGGTCATACTCCATGCCAGGGACGCCGCGGATTGTCCCGTGGCGGCCCTTCTGAGTGACAACCCCTATGCCGACTATGCCCGGGCGGCCGCTTTGCTGCATCCGGCGGGCAAGGCCGAGGCGGGAATCAGTTCCTCGGCCAGCGTCGATCCCGGAGCCACCCTCGGGGAAGGCGTGCATGTGGGTGCTGGTGCCGTCGTTGGCGCCGGCGTTGAGCTGGCCGATGGCGTGGAGATCGGTCCCGGCTGCGTGGTCGCCGGGCCCAGCCGGATCGGTGCCGGCAGCCGTTTGCGCCCTAGGGTGGTAATCGAGCCGGGCGTGACGATAGGGCGGGATTGCCTGATCCATGCCGGTGTGGTGATCGGTGCGGATGGCTTCGGCTTTGCGCCGGATGGCGATGACTGGGTGAAAGTCCCCCAGCTTGGCGGCGTGCGGATTGGTGACCGGGTCGAACTCGGTGCCGCGACCACGGTGGATCGGGGCGCTATTGAAGACACGGTCATTGGCGACGGTGTCAAGCTGGATAACCAGGTTCAGGTCGCCCACAATGTGCAGATTGGTGCCAATACCGTCATTGCAGGCTGCACTGCCATCGCCGGCAGCAGCAAGATTGGCCGCTCCTGCATGATTGCCGGAGGGGTCGGAATTGCCGGTCATCTGACGATTGCCGATGGCGCAGTCGTAACGGCCATGACTCTGGTGAGCCGGGATATTCGTGAGCCCGGCATCTACTCCGGGAGTCTGCCCATGGATGACGGTGCCAGTTGGCGCAAGAACAGTGCACGCTTCCGCAAGCTGGATGACCTGGCTCGCCGGGTCGCCCGATTGGAGCGGGAGCTCAAAGACAAGGGAGAAAAATCGTGACTGCCCCCATTTCCATGGATGTTCATCGAATCAAGCACCTCCTGCCGCATCGCTATCCTTTCCTGCTCGTGGACAAGGTAGTTGAGTGCGTGCCCGGAGAGTCCATTCGGGCGGTGAAGAATGTGTCCGTCAATGAACCTTATTTCCCCGGGCATTTTCCGCAGCGGGCGGTGATGCCTGGCGTGTTGATCCTGGAAGCGCTGGCTCAGGCGTCGGGCCTGTTGGCCTTCGAGACTCAGGGTGAGGCACCGGACAACATGCTGTTCTATTTCGTCGGGATTGATAAGGCCCGCTTCAAGCGCGTGGTGGAGCCGGGTGACCAGCTCATGCTTCATGCCAGTATTATTCGCACCAGCCGTGGCATGTGGAAGTTTGACTGCCGTGCCGAGGTTGACGGGGAACTGGCGGCCAGCGCGGAGGTGATGTGCGCGGCGCGGGAGATTGAGGAATGATCGATTCACGGGCGGTTATCGATCCGGGTGCCGAAATTGATGAAGGGGTCGAGATTGGCCCCTTCTCGATCATCGGCAAGGATGTGAAGATCGGTAAAGGCACCGTGGTCGGTCCGCATGTGGTGATCAAGGGGCCAACCACCATTGGCCGGGATAACCATTTCTACCAGTTTTGCTCCATTGGCGAAGTACCCCAGGACAAGGGCTTCAACCATGAGCCCACGCGCCTGGAAATTGGCGATGGCAACACTTTCCGTGAGTGCTGCACCGTCAACCGGGCGACCATCAAGGACGACTGGGTTACCGCCATTGGTGACGATAACTGGATCATGGCCTATGTCCATATCGCCCATGACTGCAAGGTGGGCAGTCACACCATCATGGCCAATGCGGCCACCCTGGCCGGGCATGTTCACATCGGCGACTATGCCGTCCTTGGGGGCTTCAGCAAGATTCACCAGTTCTGCCGTGTCGGCGAGCATGCCTTCTGTGCCATGGACGCGGGTGTGACCCGCGATGTGCCGCCGTACCTGACGGTTTCCGGCATGCCGGCGGACCCCCATGGCCTCAATGCCGTCGGTCTGCGCCGGCGCGGCTTTACTCGCGAGCAATTGCAATCAATCCGCCACGCCTATCGCGTGCTGTATCGCTCCGGTCTTCGTCTCGAAGAGGCGCTGGGCAATCTTGAGGCCCTGGCGGAAAGCTCGGCGGAAGTGGCCAAGATGGTCGACTTTATTCGCGATACCAGCCGGAGTATCGTGCGCTGAATTGATGCTTCCCTGCTGACCAGGGGTCGTTCTGATTCGCCCGGTTCAATGTCGGGCGCCTATTGTCTGTCTCCAGTCCCGGGGGTAGGAAAATGAGCCTTAGAGTAGCCCTGATTGCTGGAGAAGCCTCCGGCGACCAACTGGGCGCTGGCCTGATGCGCGCCCTGCGCAAGCTGGAACCGGATGTCTCCTTCGAGGCCGTGGCCGGCCCTCGCATGCGAATGATCGGTTGCCGAGAGATCGGCGATATCGAAGAGCTCTCGGTCATGGGTCTGTCCGAGGTGGTGAAGGAACTGCCACGGCTGATTCGTCTGCGTCGTGAGCTGGCGGATTATTTGATTGAAGATGAACCCGACGTGGTAATCGGCATCGACGCGCCGGACTTCAATCTGGGCCTGGAGAAGCGGGTACGCAAGGCCGGCATCCCCACGGTCCATTATGTTAGCCCCACCGTCTGGGCCTGGCGTGCCGGCCGGGTCAAGACAGTGGCCCAGGCGGCGGATCTGCTCCTGTGTCTCTTCCCCTTTGAACCGGATTGCTACCGGGGCCAGAATCTCAAAGCGGTGTTTGCCGGTCACCCCCTGGCCGTCGAGATTCCGGGGCGGGCGGATCGGGCCGAGGCGCGCCGATTCCTCAAGCTGCCCGAGAAGGGCCCGGTGGTGGCGCTGCTGCCGGGCAGCCGTAGTGGTGAGGTATCACGGCTGGGGCCGGTTTTTCTCGATACCGCGATGAAGCTGAAGGCGGAACGCCCGGAACTGGAATTCGTGATGCCGGTTCCCGGGGACAAGGTGGAAGCCCAGTTGGCGGCGCTACCGCAATGGAATCGCCTGGAATTTCCCGTGCGGATTGTCCGCTCCCAGCCCCGGGAGTGCATGGCGGCGGCGGATGTGGTGCTGGCCGCTTCGGGAACCGCCACCATGGAAGCCATGTTGCTGGAAAGGCCCACGGTGGTGGCCTATAAGGTCAGCTCATTGACCCACACCCTGGTCAAGACCTTTCGCCTGCTCAAAACGCCCCATGTGGCCATGCCCAATGTCCTCGCCGGGGAAATGCTGATGCCCGAGTATCTTCAGTCCAGGGCCCGACCGGCCAGGCTGGCCGCGGCGGTGGGGGAGTTGCTGGATGATCCCGATCGGCGCGAGGCCCTGTCCCGGCGTTTCGCCGAACTGGCCGGTGAGTTGCGCAGTGCGGGTCCGGAGCAGGCAGCCAAAGCGGTACTGGAGCTGGTCAAGCGGAATCGGTCATGAAGCAAGCCGGTCTGGACCTGATCAATCGAGGGCGAATCGCCGGCGTGGACGAAGTGGGCCGTGGCCCCCTGGCCGGTCCGGTGGTCGCCGCCGCCGTGATCCTTGATCCCGACCATCCCATCGAAGGGCTTGCCGACTCCAAGAAGCTCAGCGAGAAACGTCGTGAGGCCCTGGCCCTGGAGATTCGGGCCAGGGCGCTGGCCGTCTCCATCGTTTACCTGGATGCCGCCGAAGTGGATCGCCTCAACATCGGTCGCGCGTCTCTTGAGGCCATGACCCAGGCGGTGAGTCGGCTGGATCCCTTGCCCACGGCGGCGGTGGTGGACGGCAATCAGCTGCCCCGGCTGCCTGTGCCGGGGGAAGCCATCGTCGGTGGTGATGGCAGCCACCCGGCCATCAGTGCCGCCTCCATCATTGCCAAGGTGGACCGGGATCGCTGGATGCGGGAAGCCGATCAGCGCTATCCTGAGTATGGCTTCGCCGGGCACAAGGGTTATGGCACCGCGGCCCACCTCCGGGCCCTGGCCGAACACGGGCCCTGTGAGATTCACCGGCGCAGTTTTTCGCCCGTTCGTCGCGCCTTGTCAGAGGTGTCCCAATGACCGCCAGCTTTGTGCATCTCAGGGTCCACACCGAGTACTCCCTGGTGGACAGTGTCATCCGGGTAGCGGGTCTGACCTCGGCCGTGGCCGAGCGGGCGATGCCGGCGGTGGCGATGACCGACGAGTCCAACCTCTTCGCCCTGGTCAAGTTTTACCGTGCCGCCGAATCCGCCGGGATCAAGCCCATTCTGGGGGCGGATCTGTGGCTCGACGAGCCGGGCGACCGGGACCAGCCCAGCCGGATTACCCTGCTGTGTCGGAATCACAAGGGCTACGGCAATCTGACCCGTCTGATTACCCGTGCCTATGTGGAGGGCCAGCATCGGGGCAAGCCCCTGGTCCATCGGGGGTGGCTGGACCGGGAGAGCTGCGATGGTCTGATCGCGCTCTCGGGCGCCCGTGAGGGGGATCTGGGTCGCGCCCTGTTATCGGGGCGGACTCCACAGGCCATGGAAATCCTGGACTGGTGGCGGGAGCGTTTCCCGGACAGCTATTACCTGGAGCTGGTGCGCACCGGCCGGGAAGGGGAGGAAGACTATCTCCACGCCGCGGTGGAGCTGGCGGCCAATACCGGCACCCCCGTGGTGGCCACCAACGATGTGCGTTTCCTGAACGAGTCGGATTTCGAGGCCCATGAGGCTCGGGTCTGCATCCAGGAAGGCCGCACCCTGGATGACCCCCGGCGGCCCCGCCGCTATTCCCGCCAACAGTACCTGCGCAGTCCCGAGGAGATGGCCGAGCTGTTCGCGGACATCCCCGAGGCCCTGGAGAACAGCGTCGAGATTGCCCGCCGCTGCACCGTGGAAATCGAACTGGGCAAGAACGACCTGCCCGACTTTCCCATCCCGGAAGGTCATACCGCGGAAAGCTATCTGCGCGAGGAATCGGTCCGTGGCCTGGAAGAACGGCTCAAACAGATCTTTCCCCCGGGCACCGAAGACCTGGAAGCCAAGATCCGGCCCTACTACGAACGCCTCGACCGGGAGCTCGAGGTCATCAATTCCATGGATTTTCCCGGCTACTTTCTGGTGGTGGCCGATTTCATCCAATGGGCCAAGGACAACGATGTGCCGGTGGGGCCGGGGCGTGGTTCCGGGGCGGGGTCCCTGGTGGCATACGCGCTCAAGATCACCGACCTGGACCCGCTTGAATTCGATCTGCTGTTCGAGCGCTTCCTCAATCCCGAGCGTGTCTCCATGCCCGACTTCGATGTGGACTTTTGCATGGAAGGTCGCGATCGGGTCATCGAGTATGTGGCGGACAAGTACGGGCGCGAGAAGGTCTCCCAGATCATCACCTACGGCAGCATGGCCGCGCGCGCGGTGGTCAGGGACGTGGGCCGTGTTTTCGGCCATGGCTACAGCTATGTGGACCGGATCGCCAAGCTGATCCCCTTCGAAGTGGGCATGACCCTGGAACGGGCGCTGGAGGAAGAGGAAGAGCTGCGCCAGAACTACGAGGAAGACGAAGAGGTCCGCAATCTCATCGACCGGGCCCTGTCCCTGGAAGGCATGGCCCGAAATGCGGGCAAGCATGCCGGGGGCGTGGTCATCGCGCCTTCCGTGCTGACCGATTACACCCCGCTTTATGTGGAACCGGGCGGTGGCAACCCGGTGACCCAGTTGGACAAGGACGATGTGGAATCCGCCGGCCTGGTGAAATTCGACTTTCTCGGGCTTCGCACCCTGACCATCATCGATCGGGCGGTGCAGATCGCCGATGAGCAGCGCAAGCGGAAAGGGGAGGCGCCCCTGGATGTTGCCGCCCTGCCCATGGATGACCGGCCCACCTTCGATCTGCTCAAGGCCTGCGGGACCACCGCGGTGTTCCAGTTGGAAAGTCGCGGCATGAAGGACCTGATCCGGCGCCTGCAGCCGGACAATTTCGAAGACATCATCGCCCTGGTGGCCCTGTTCCGCCCCGGCCCCCTGCAGTCCGGCATGGTGGATGATTTCATCAACCGTAAGCATGGCCGGGCGGAAGTCACCTATCCCCATCCGGACCTGGAGCCCATCCTCGAGCCCACCTACGGCGTCATCCTGTATCAGGAGCAGGTGATGCAGATTGCCCAGGTGCTGTCCGGCTACACCCTGGGCGGCGCGGACCTCCTGCGCCGCGCCATGGGCAAGAAGAAAGTCGAGGAGATGGCCCGCCAGCGCAAGGTCTTCGTGGATGGCGCCGCCGAGCGGGGCGTGGAGCCCAAGACCGCGGAATATATCTTCGACCTGGTGGAGAAGTTTGCCGGCTACGGCTTCAACAAATCCCATTCCGCCGCCTATGCCCTGCTGTCCTACCAGACCGCCTGGCTCAAGGCTCATTACCCGGCCGCCTTCATGGCCGCGACGCTGTCGGCCGATATGGACCACACCGACAAGGTGGTGGTCCTGATCGACGAATGTCGCAACATGGACCTGACGGTCCATCCCCCGGATGTGAACGCATCCGACAATGCCTTCACCGTCAATGAGGCCGGCGAGATACAGTACGGCCTGGGTGCAGTCAAGGGCGTGGGTCGCTCGGCGATCGATGTGGTGCTGGCTGAACGCCGGGACAAGGGGCCCTTCCGGGATCTGCAGGACCTTTGTCGCCGGGTGGACCTGCAGAAGGTCAACCGGCGCGTGCTCGAAGCCCTCATTCGCGCTGGCGCCATGGACAGCCTTGGCCCCAACCGCGCCAGCCTGATGGCGGCGCTGCCGGAATGCCTGCATCGGGCGGAACAGGACCGCCGGGCCCGCGAGGCGGGGCAGAACGACATGTTTGGCCTCTCGGAGCCTGCCCCCGAGTCGGCCCCGGAAAGCACGGCCATCGCGGAAATCCCCGAATGGGAAGAACCGGACCGGCTCGCGGCGGAGAAGGAAACCCTGGGCCTTTACCTCACCGGCCACCCTATCCGTCAGTTCGAGGAAGAGCTGGAACAGATTGTCACTGCCCGCATCGGCAAGCTGATCGAGGCCGAGCCTGACACCGACAGTGGCTACGGCCGCCGCCGCCAGCGCTTCGTGACCGTGGCCGGGCTGGCGGTGGAGATGAAAAAGCGGGGCGGCCGGGTCTCGTTGACCCTGGACGACCGCACCGGCCGCATCGAGGCGACCCTGTTCGAGGACGCCTTCAATCGTTTTCGGCACCTGCTGTCCAAGGACGCGGTCCTGGTCATTCAGGGGCGGCTGGGCTTTGACGAGTTCATCAATGGCTGGCGCATCAATGTGCGCGAGGTCATCGACATCGACGAAGCCCGGGAAGCGGCGCTGCGGGGGCTGGTATTGCGCTGGCAGGCGGGCGAAGCGCTGGACCGGCGCTTCGCGGCCCGCCTTCGGGAAATCCTGGAGCCCCATCGGGAAGGGGGCTGCCGGGTCACCGTGCATTACATCAACGGCATCGCCGAGGCCAAGATCCCCCTGGGGGATGAATGGAAGGTCCGGCCCACCAGTGCCCTCATTCGGCAGTTGGAAAAATTGGTGGGCGAGGAGGGCCTGCGGCGCATCTACCGCCGCCCTGCAGACAGCGGGGCCGGGGAACTGAGCCAGACCGCTTGAGCCACGGTCATGGCCTTTTTTGGCTCTCCGTCATACAATCAACGGCTTCCGTGCGAAAACCCACAAAGCAGCTAGACTTGAGGACAAGCGATGAATCTGAATTTTCTCGAATTCGAACAGCCCATCGCCGAGCTGGAAGCGAAAATCGAGGAGCTGCGCTACGTGGGTGATGACTCCGCGATCAATATCAACGAGGAAATCACGCGCCTGAAGAACAAGAGTCAGGCGCTGACCGAATCCATCTACTCCTCGCTGAATGCCTGGCAGGTAGCCCAGGTGGCCCGCCACCCGCAGCGACCCTATACCATCGATTACATCGAACGGGTATTCACCGATTTCGAGGAACTGCACGGTGACCGGGCCTTTGCCGATGACCCCGCCATCGTCGGCGGCCTGGCCCGGCTGGATGGCAAGCCGGTGATGGTGATCGGCCATCAGAAGGGCCGTGATACCAAGGACAAGGTCTACCGCAACTTCGGCATGCCGCGCCCCGAGGGCTATCGCAAGGCCCTGCGCCTGATGAAGATGGCCGAGCGTTTCCACCTGCCCGTGATAACACTGATCGACACCCCCGGCGCCTATCCCGGCATCGGCGCCGAGGAGCGGGGCCAGAGTGAGGCCATTGCCCGCAATCTCTTCGAGATGTCCCGCCTGCGCACGCCCATCATCTGCACGGTGATTGGCGAGGGCGGTTCCGGCGGCGCCCTGGGTATCGGTGTCGGCGATCGGGTGAGCATGCTCCAGCACAGCATCTATTCCGTGATCTCCCCAGAGGGTTGCGCCTCCATTCTCTGGCGCAGTGCCGAGCGCGCCTCCGATGCGGCCGAGGCCATGGGGATTACCGCCGAGCGGATTCTCGAACTGGAGTTGATCGACAACATCATCGAAGAACCCCTGGGCGGCGCCCACCGCGACTGGGACGCCATGGCGGAAATCCTCAAGAAGGCCCTGCTGAATGCCCACCAAAAGCTGGACCAGATCCCCATGGAGGAGCTCCTCGAGCGCCGCTACAAGCGCCTGATGAGCTTCGGCCGCTACAAAGAATAGCGGCGGGTTCGCGTTTCTCTCTCGCTTTTGCCTTCGATTGGGTTAGTCCCCTTCGATGACGGTGACGGGTACGTTCCGGCCTAGGTGGCGACAGGCCTTTCCAAGAACGCCGTAGACCCATCCCTGGGGGCTCTGGGTTCGCCATCCTGGCTCACACAGTCTTGGAAAGGCCTGTCGCCACCTAGGCCTACCTAGGGTGGTAGTCACCTGGGCCGTGCTCGCTGATAGCAAATTCAAATTGATGGGCAGAATGCCTTCGATCCGGCATATGCTACAGGCACCGTGGGAGCGGCATTCCTGCTGCGATTAAGAGCTGCCGGACAGCACCGAGACATGTGCTGCCCTGAAATCCGGGAAAGAGCCCGCTAGAGTACGCGTTCGCTTAGCTTGGGGCTGCGCGCTATTCAATCGCCTGTCATCGAATTGTTCTAGCGCATAGGGGAAAAGGGGGGCAAAAGGGCAGAAAGGGGGCTTTAAAGGGTCATTCGCGCCCTGCATTCCTGTTTTATCTCAGCCGGTTTGTGCCAGCCAAGTAGCATTCTGTCTGTTCGGACATCCGTCCGTTGCTGTCGTGTATTCCCTTCCCGTATGACGCCTTGCAAATACAAGGGGTTTGTCCATGCGTGGCAAGGGAATGGGTCGCACGGCCCGCGTGTCCGCTTTCGTCGTCCTTCTCCTGGCGTTGTCGGTTCTGCCGCCGCTGCTGCTGACCCAGAGTGGCCCCACCCGGGTCCATGATGCCATTTGGCTGGCCGAGTCCGACCGCGTCACCGTGATCGCCACCGACAGCGGCGAGACTCTGTTTGAGCTGGCGCCGGTGGGCGAGATTCGCGCCCTCACCCTGGATGACGAACTCTCCATTGCCTGGACACTGGAAACCGAGCGTGCCAGCGGTCCCCCGGGCCGTGGCCGTGGTGGCCCGCCGGGGCGCGGCGGCTCGGAAGCGTTTTCCCTGCGCGCCTATGATTTTGACGGCACCCGCCTGATGGGCTTTGAGCTGGACTGGGCCTCCTCCCTTGAAGGACTCAAGGCCGAGCCCGGTTTTGCCGGACGCCTGTGGCTGCGGGATGAATCCCACATCCACGTTTTTGACGCCGACCTGGGTGAACGCATCGCCAGCCGCGAGCTGCCTGGCGCGATTGCCGGCATGGCCCTGGACGGCGAGGATGGCCGGCTGTTCGTGGCCACCGAAGACGACCTGCGCGTCATGGATCGCGATGGCGAGTGGCATGCGGCGCCGTCGCTTTCCCTCAACCCCGATGAATCCATCCGTCATCTCGCCTGGGCGGCGGATGCCCAGGCCGTCTGGCTGGCCACCGATGAGCGCGTGCTGCGACTGGACGACAACGGGCAGAGCCATGATTTTGCCCCGTCCGGCATGGGCTCGGTCCGGGGTATCGCCCCGGACGGGCAGGGCGGTATCTGGCTGGCCCGACCGGCCTGGCTGAGCCGTTATGACGCCAGCGGCCTCGAGCGGACCAGCCTGCAGCCCTTTGCGGGCTACCCCGGTGCCGGCGGCACTCAAGGCCTGGTCAGTGACGCCAGCGAGCCATCCGTCTGGCCCCATTCCCGTCGGCATGTCCGCCAGTTCGATAGTGATGGCGTGCCTGGTCATGAGGCCACCATCGCCGCCATGAACGGCGAGCTGATCGCCTCCGTAGTCTTTGCTGACCGGATTCCGCCCGAGCTCGACATTCATGCACCCGCGGATGGCAGCTATCACAACGACCCGGAACTCCCGATTCGTCTGGACTGGTTCGATATCGGCACCGGCGTTGACGAGGACAGCCTGAAATTTGAGCTTAATGGCGAGGAATGGACGCCTGATTGCGACACGGCCGTGGACGGCGCCGACTGCCGGCCCGCCACGGCGCTGGACGACGGCGAATACCAACTGACCGCCACCGTCGCCGACTTCTCCGGCAATGTCTCGGAAACCGCCGAGACCGGCTTCATGATCGACACCGTCGCCCCGACACTGATGGTCCAGTCGCCGGTGGACGGCAGTTACAGCAATGATCCGCGTACCGCCATTGAACTGCAGTGGTCGGATGGGGGCTCGGGCGTGGATTCCGACAGTCTGGTCCTGGAGAAGAATCAGCAGGCCTGGGCCGCCAACTGCAGCACCGATGCCGGGGGTGCCGACTGCGTCCCTGCCAGTGACTTGCCCGAGGGTGAGCACCACTTCACTGCCCGAGTGTATGACCGGGCCGGCAATGCCTCCGATCAGGTCGAGGTCTCGGTCACCGTCGATACCATTGCCCCGGAAGTCAGCATCCTCTCGCCGGATGCCGGCGCCTTGCTCAATGACCCGCTACCGGCGCTGAGCCTGGAATGGCAGGACGAGGGCGTTGGCGTGGATGTGGACAGCCTCACGGTCCAGCTCAATGGCGGGGAATGGCCCGGCAGCTGTCAGGCCGGTGAAAGCGCTGGCGAGTGCCAGCTGGATGCCCCCCTGGAGGATGGTGAGTACACCATCACCGTCGCCATAGCCGATCTCGCCGGCAATGTCTCCGAGTCGGCCGAGCTGGCCTTTGTGGTGGATACCCAGCCCCCGGAAATCAGTTTCGTCTCGCCGGCCCCAGGCAGTATCCATGGCGACCCCCAGGTCAGTGTCGAGCTCAACTGGAGCGACGAGGGCAGCGGTGTCGATCCCAATACCCTGCTGTTGGAGAAAAACGGTGCCGGCTGGACCGCCGACTGTGAAACGTCGGCCAATGGCGCCGTCTGCACCGCGCCGGGCGGGTTTGACGATGGCGAGATTCAGCTCACCGCCCGGGTAAGTGACCATGCCGGCAATGTTTCCGATGCGGTGTCGCTGGGATTTCTCATCGACACCCAGCCTCCGGCCATCAGCCTGGAAAGCCCGACGGTGGGCGAGGCCTACAACGAGCCCGAGCGTGCCTTTGTCATCAACTGGTCCGATCCCTACAGCGGCGTGGACCCCGATAGCCTGGAGATCCAGCTCAACGGTGCCGCGTTGGCCGTGACCTGTGACAGCGATGGCTCGGGCGCGGTTTGCCATCCACAAATGCCCCTGCCCGACGGCGACCATGAGATCCGGGTCCAGGTGGCCGACCACGCGGGCAATCAGTCAGAACCCGCCGAGGCCGCATTCATTGTCGACACCCAGCCTCCGAGTCTGGCCATCGACAGCCCCCAGCTTGGTGAAGCCCGCAACGATGCCAACCAGCCCCTGTTGTTGAGCTGGTCCGATGCCTTGAGTGGCGTCGATATCGAGAGCCTTGCCCTTAGTCTCAACGGGGAAAGCTTGGCGGTGGAGTGCGATGCCACCGAACAGGGCGGCAGTTGCCAGCCGCTTTCGCCCTTGCCCGATGGCCATCATGTGCTTGCCGCCGAGATCAGCGACCGCGCCGGCAATCGCTCCGAGACGGTGAGCGTGGATTTTGTGGTCGACACCCAGGCGCCGACCATCACCCTGGAAAGCCCCCAAGCCGACGAGGCCCATAACCAGCCGGAACGTGCCATCGAGATCAGTTGGTCCGATGAAGTCAGTGGCGTTGAGGGCGACACCCTGTCGCTGGCGCTCAATGGCCAATCCCTGGCGGCCAGCTGCGAGATGGCCGAGACCGGCGCCACCTGCCATCCGACCAGTCCCCTGGCCGATGGTGACCATCAGCTGACCGTGCAGGTGGCGGACCGGGCCGGCAATCTGTCTGATCCGGCCTCGGCGGCCTTCCTCATCGACACCCAGCCCCCGTCGCTGGCCATCGACAGCCCGCAAAGCGGTGAGATCCACAACCAGCCCGAGCGCCCGGTGTTGCTGCACTGGTCGGACAGTCTGAGCGGCGTCGATCCCGACAGCCTCGCCCTGACCCTGAACGGCCAGGCCTGGACGCCGGACTGTGACATCGACGGCGACAGCGTCAGTTGCCAGCCCGCCGAGCCGATTGCCGATGGCGAGCACCAGCTCACCGCCGTGATCCATGATCAGGCCGGCAACAGCAGCGAGACCGTGGTCGCGTTTACGCTTGACACCGCCGCCCCCGAGCTCTGGCTGGAAGCACCCGAATCCGCCTACAGCACTGACCCCGACCAGGTCTTTGTGCTGGCCTGGGCCGCCGAGGGCAGCGCCGTGGTGGCCGAGAGTCTGAGCGTGAGTCTGGCCCCCGAAGCGGGGGACGCCGAGGCCCTCGAGCTGGATTGCGAGGCCACGGAAGAAGATGTCACTTGTGTGCCGGCCGAGGCCCTGAGCGACGGTGTTTACACCCTTGAGGCCCAGGTCAACGACCTGGCCGGCAACAGCTCCGAAGAAATCACGCACACGCTTACCGTGGATACCGTGGCCCCCGAGCTGACCCTGGTCTCGCCCCAGGACGGCCAGGCCGACAATGATGCGTCCCTGCCATTGCTCATCGAATGGGAGGATGAGGCCAGCGGCGTCGACCCCGACACCCTGGAAATCCTGATTGACGACCAGCCCCGGGCCTTTGATTGCGAAGTAGAAGAAGACGGCGCCGAGTGCCAGCCCGAATCGCCTTTCATGGATGGCGAATACGAGCTTGCCGTCGCCATCGCCGACCGCGCCGGCAATCGCACCGAGCTTGAGCCGGTGGCCTTTGAGATCGACACCCGGGCGCCCGAGATCACGCTCGCCCGTCCCGAGCAGGGCGAGGTGTTCGAGCAGGAAGCGGTTGAAGTCACCGGTTCACTGGATCAACCGGCCACCCTCACCGTCAACGGCGAGACCGTCTCCCTGGATCCGGATTTCGGCTTCACCCACACCCTGCGCCTGTCCCTGGGCGAGCACCGCATTACCGTTCACGCCCAGGACGCGGCCGGCAACACCGCCCAGACCACCCGCGACATCCTGCGCGAGGAACCGGCCCCGGAAATCGAGCTGTACAGCCCGGCGCAGGGCCTCATTACCCAGCTTGATTATGTCCAGGTCGAAGCCCGTGCCGAGAATGCCGAGTCGGTATTCATCGACGGCGAAGGCGTCACCCTGGAAGAAAACGGCTACTTCCAGCAGCTCGTGAGCCTGGTAAACGGCCGCAACGAAATCCCCATCACGGCACGATCTGAGAGCAGCGCGGAAACCCGCGAGACCTTGATCGTGCACGTCACCGACTTCGTCCCCGGCGTGGACAACCAGCGCATCTACGTCGAGGAAGACGAAGACGGCAACAAGCGCATCATCGGCCAGCCAGGCGCCGTCCCGCCCGGCGCCACCGTCACCCTGCGCGTGACCGGCACAGCCTCCACCCAGTCAACCACCCTGACCGTCGTCGCCGACGAGCGGGGCGCGTTTGAGATTGCGGTGCCGGCGGACATGGCGGATGCGGATGACTTCATTCTCGACGTCTCCGCCTCGGATGAGGCGGGTGACCGACAGGCTTCCGTGCAAATCGCTAGTGATTCGGCGCCCGGCGACAGTGACACGCCGGCCCATGATCCGGATGAATTGGGTTTGCCCGACGATGATCGCCCGATTGTGCCGGGTGAAACAGAAGTCGAAACTTCTGTCAGCAAGCAAGGCGCCGCCAACATCAAAATCCCGATTCACGCCGTTCGCGGGCCGGGTGGCATGACGCCCGAGGTAGCGCTCGCCTACGACAGTCGCGGTGGCAATGGGCACCTCGGTGTCGGTTGGAGTCTGAGCGGTTTGTCAACTATAAGCCGATGTCCGCAAACCATCGCGCAGGACGGCGCACCCGGTGGTGTTGCGGGTGATGCCGACGACCGCTTCTGCATGAATGGCCAGCGGCTCATGGTCGTTGGCGGAGAATACGGCGCATCAGGGAGTGAATACCGGACAGAAATCGAAAGCTATAGCCGTATTGAAGCGAAAGGCAGCCAAGGTGGTGGCCCTGCTTCGTTCCGGGTGGTGACCAACAACGGCCTGATTGAGTATTACGGTGGTCATGAAGGAGACAATGTCGAGTTTGATCTCGATGATGGCCCCCGGTGGGAATGGCCGATCCGCAGGATCGAGGACCGGTATGGCAACTATATCGATTTCGAATACAAGATGCTTTCCGATGATCAAGCGGGAATCGATTACTATATAAAGGAAATTCGATACGGAAGTGAAGCCAGCGGCGAAGATGCAGGTAAACTAGTATTCGAGTATGAAGACCGCCCGGATCGCTATGCCACACGTCGGCTTGGTACCCTATTCAAGATGTATGACCGTCTTGCAGCGATTCGCTCTTATTCTTCGGGTGCTCTAGCGCGGGAATACACTCTGGGTTACGCCCAAGACCCGGATAGCGGTCAAAGTCGGCTGCAAGCTATTCGAGAATGCAGTGATATTAGCTGCTTTCTGCCAGTTGAATTTAGCTGGGATCACAGAAGGATTGGTGTGTTTTCGGCTGAACATGAGCCCCCGCCGAATCGCGATTGGCCGGAGCATGAAGTAGCAAGTGGCAACTTCTCCGGCACAGGTAGGGTCGATACGGTTTACGATACCAGTGACGGGCTCCGTGTGTTGTTTGGGCAAGGCGGGACCAGAACCCTGGGCTTTCATTGCGGTGGAAGTGGCTGGTGTGCCCGGCGGACCGTTACAGCCGATGTCACCGGCGATGGCAAGACTGAGTTGATATCGCCCCGTAATGATGCGGACTATCTCCGAATCCATCGGGTGGGAGAGTCTTTCCATGAGGAAATCGACACCATCGATATCGGCTCAGATGTAGAGAACATCGATCAAGTTATCGCAGCCGACCTCAATGCAACGGGGATCCCGGAGATTCTTGTTTCAATCGATAACGAGCTCCGGGTTTACTCGAAGAATCATCCATCAGACTCGTATGCCTTCCACGGCGTGATGATGACGGGTGTTCATCCGGATGACCGATTCACTCCTGCTGATATTCGCCCAAACGGGAGAATGGAGCTTGTTAAGTACCGGTCAGGTTGCCCTTCTCCTGGTGGAACCGATCCTGGGAATGGAGGTGGTACGGATCCTGACCCACCGGGTGGTCCTGGTGGGCCTACCAACCCCAATTCATTAAATAGTAGTGATTCCTTGGATATCACCGGGTCCGGATGCCTAATGTATTTTGAGCTTTCCGAGGGGCTTGGTTCGGCCGTCCAGCATGATGTGCCCAGAAGTCAGCCCGATCAGGCTATTCAAAGCGTAGCTCCTGTTGATCTCACGGGTAATGGCCTCGCGGATATCGTCATTAGGCGACATCATTATGATGGTATCGACTCGTGGGAGGTTCGTCTGAATGATGGCTACGGAGAGGATTGGTCGAGAACAGCGTTTCCGACGCATCTCGAAGGTGCCTGGGAGGCCGAAGTTGGCGCCGAACAGTACGGTGATATAACCGGAGATGGTCGCACCAACATTTTGGTCAGGAGTGACGGTAAATGGTGGGTTCTAGGGTTCCAGGATGTCGCTGTCGATGGCACTGTCCTCGGCCTTGGCTTCCTTGAGGCACGTGAGTTGGATATTGACGTCCCAGCGCCCTTAGGGCACTCCTCGCTTTTCAGGTTGGGCGACTATCAGGGGTACGGGGAAGTCAACCTTCTCGTGAATCTTTCTGATGGTCCGACATTGTTTACGGACGGTGGCCTGCGTCATGGCGCGATCGATCGAATCGGCAATGCATTGGGTGGATTTGTTCGCTTCGGCTATACCAGGAGTACGTTCGAGTGGGCGCAGGCGGATGCCGACGGCGATGTGAATGATATTAGCTATCCAAAGTTTGTTCTGAATGATCCAGCCACCGTGGTGCATTCACTGCAACACAGTACGGGCATACTCTCGGATCAGTCTCAGTCTGCTCCAAACGATGTGCTTTATACGCATTACCGTTATGGCAAGCGCGTAGCAGATCGGCACGGGCGCGGGTTGCTTGGCGTCTCACGAATGGAAACCTCCAATTCAAATACGGATATACGTTCCATCAATGAGATGCGCCTCGATTTTCCTTTCTCGGGCATGATCGAGAGGAGCTGGCAGGTCCGCGTGGATAGTCCTATTCAGACGATTTCGGCCGATGCTGCGGATGATGATTTCGACTGTATTGACCCGAATGCGGACTGTTGGGATGGCCCGCCGGGGTCCACTATTCAGTCAGATGAGCCCGGGATGCTGGCTTCCTCGGGTAACGGAGACGGGACGGGCGATGTCATTGTTGAAGACGTTTCGCACGAGCTTGATGCGCTCATTCCAGAAGGTTTGGATGAGAGTGATGGCGTTTATTTTGCCTATGTCCGTGAATCGGTGGAAAAAGTTCGCGAGATCAATGACGGGAACCTCCGCTCTGTTACTATCAGGAGTTATGACTACAACGGCTGGGGTTCGATTGATTACTCTTTGGAGAGAACAGAGACAGGCAGTGGTGGGTTGGTTCACCAGGTTGAGCTTTTCAACGACTACGACCAATGGGACGATGACCGCTGGTGTCTTAATCGTCTGACCTCAGCTCGAGCAGAGCATAGCTTGCCGGGGCAGCCGGATATGGTCCGTGAGTCATCCTTCGGCTACGATCCGTCCACTTGCGCCCTGACTCGGGAAACCCAAGGGGGTATAGATCCTAGCTACAGCGAGGAGGTACAGGCCCCACAACGTCGGGAGAAGATTACAGAATATGCTTACGACGAATGGGGCAATCGCAAGACCCGAACCGTCTCCGGCACCGGGGTAGAGGCAAGAACCAGTGAGCGAGACTATGGCCTGGATGGTCGTTTTCGCCGGTCCACAGTGAATCCCTTGGGCCATGCTAGTCAAACCACCTGGGATACAGTCAAAGGGCTGCCCTTGGCCGAGACCGATGCCAACGGTTTGACGGTCACCCATCAATATGACGGTTTTGGCCGAAAGACCTACGAGCAGGGCCCGGAGCCCGGGACCTGGGTTAGCCGTGGTCGTGAGTGGTGTGGCAGCAATTGCACACGGTCCGAGGCGGTTTACCGCGTCGAGGAAGTCGCCTCTGATGGTGGTCGTGCCTGGGCGGAGGTCGATACGAAGCGGCGTCGCATCTTGGAAGGGGAATCCGGCTGGGAAGAGCGTCCCGTTGTTTCGGAGAGCTACTATGACAGCCTGGGCCGGGTATGGTTGCAGCGCTTGCCGGGTTGGGCGGACGCCGAGCCCTGTTGGGTCCAGACGAAGTACGATGCCCTGGGCCGAACGCGTTTCGAGGCCCAGCCGGCTGGCGCCCAGGAGTGCGGTCAGTCCGTGTCGGATTTCAGCAATGACACGCTGCACTCCGGTCTCAGTGTCCTGACGGAATCCGAGTTTCGGGTGGAAAGCGGTCTCAGCGTCACGCGCGGGACCGACCCGGAAGGTCGCGTTGTCGAGCGGCACGAGGATGCCCGTGGGCAATTGGTCAAGATCGTTAATGATCCAGGCGGCATCGGTGCCACCACGCACATGGTTCGCGATGCCCTAGGCAACGTGACCGTGGTGACCCCACCATCGGGTGAAGTGGTCAGACTCCGTTATGATGCGCTGGGCCACAAGCGTGAAATGGACGACCCGGACATGGGCACCTGGCTCTATGAGCACGATGCCCTCGGTCAGCTAACGCGTCAGGAAGACGCCCGAGGCCAGGTTATCGAGATCAAGTATGACCAGCTGGGCCGTCGCCTGACCCGTACCGAACCCGAAGGCATCACACGATGGCGTTGGGATGGAGCAGAAGGCGCCGCCTTGGGTCAGCTCGACAGTGTCAGCCAGGGCGACGACTACGAGCGCGGTCACGTTTACGACGACTTTGGTCGTCCAATCCTGACCCGCTACCAGTTTGACGGCGCCGAGTACCACACGACCCAGACCTATGATGACCAGGGCCGACTGCTGACTCGCCAAGTCACGCCGGTAAGTGATGGACAGTCGGGCTTCACTGTCAATCACAGCTATTCCGCTGGCGGTCACCTGGCATCGGTCGCCTCCCCCCAAAGCGATGAGGTCTATTGGCAGGCCGAATCGGTCGATGCCCAGGGCCGCGTGACCGAGTCCAGTCTGGGCAATGGGCTGCGCCAGCACCGAGAACTGCACAAGATACATGGCGGTCTGCTCTCCACCCGGGTCATGGACAGCGGGCAGGCATTGGTCAGTCAAAGCTATGAATGGAATCACGTCGGTCACGTAACCGAGCGTATTGATGAAGACGCTGGAATCACCGAGCACTACCAATACGATGCGCTTGGCCGTATTGAAACTGTGACGGGTGAGGGCAGCGACGGTGTGTTTGACCCGGCCATGCTCAGCGAGAGCATTGAGTATGACTTGGCCGGCAATATCGAATCCCGCAGCCGGGGCTGGACGGACTACGACTACGGCAGCGACAGCCACGCCCACGCCCAGCCCCATGCGGTCTCCTCGGTCTCCCGGGATGGAGAGAGCCGTACCCTGGCCTATGATGCCAACGGCAACATGACCCAGGCCGGGGATCGGGAGATCACCTGGAGTAGTTTCAACAAGCCCACCCGAATCCGGGAAGGGACGGTCCGGAGTGATTTCCGCTACGGCCCGGACCGGGATCGGTATTACCATCGGGCGGTGCTGAATAGTTCTGAAACCCGTATTACTCACTATGTGGGCGGCCATTACGAGCGGATTGAAAAACACATCAACTTCAGCCTGCAGAGGGTTCACCGCTTCTACGTTCAGGCCGGCGGCCAGGTGGTGGCGGTCGTCGAGCGGGATCAATCAGATAACAGCGAGGTGCAAAGCGCCGCCTCGCACCGCACCGAGTATTGGCACCGGGACCACCAGGGCTCGGTGATCGCGGTGACAGACCAGAATGGCGAACTGAGCCATCGTTTCCGTTACGACACCTGGGGGCAGGCCAACCAGTGGGGCGAGGCCCCGACGGGGACCGCCGGGGCGGTGTTGGGCGTGATCCGGGGCTACACCGGCCATGAGCACCTCGAGCATCTGGGCCTGATCCACATGAACGGGCGGGTCTACGACCCGGACCTGGGGCGTTTCCTGAGCCCGGACCCATTCGTGCAGTTCCCGGAGAGCACCCAGGGCTATAACCGCTATACTTACGTGGGCAACAACCCGATCTCGATGACGGACCCGAGTGGGTACTTCCTGCGCACGGTAGCCGGTGTCGCCTTGTCGGCGAGCGGGGTCGGGATTGTCGGCAGCGCGCTAATCATGGCCGCGGTGGGCTATGCCGAGACAGGCAGTGTGCAAGGCGCGATAATGGCCGGTGCCTCGGCGGCCATCGGTGGCATTGCCGGTGGCATCAACGACGGATTCATCCACCAGGCGATGTTCAGCGCTATCAGTCAGGGCGTGGTCGCGGCTGCTGTGGGTGCTGATGCCCGGACGGCCTTCGCTGGGAGCTTGGGAAGTTCCCTGATCGGGCAAGGGGCTGGTAGGCTTGCCGAAGGGCGTAGCAGTCCCACCCTGCAGACGATTATTGTCGCCTCTGGTGGGGGACTGGGTAGTCGTGCGGCTGGGGGGAGCTTCACAAACGGGGCGGTCAGTGCAGCGTTCGCCTATGCGTTTGGGCGGGCGGCTCAGAGTGAGGCTCAGCAGGGTGGACCGAACTCCGGAAGCGAGCCCGTCGACATCTGGGGGATAACCG
>PWMQ01000096.1 GCA_003558125.1 Natronospira sp.
AGTGAACAGTGCCCAGTGAACAGCAGGCCGTGCCCACGGGTTTGCCGTGCCGCTTCGGCAGGGCAGCACACACTCAAGGCTTAGAAGTCAACAGTAGACAAGCCGTGATTGCACGGCGAGCCTGTTCACTGGGAACTGTTCACTCTCTATCGGAGGGCCGGGATGAAGCTGTATACCTATTGGCGCAGTACCGCCGCCTACCGGGTTCGCATTGCCCTGCACCTGAAGGGCCTTCGCTGTGAGCAGGAGCCCGTGCATCTGGTCAAGGACGGTGGTGAGCAGCACAAGGGCGAGTATCGCGCCATCAACCCCCAGGGCCTGGTGCCAACACTGGTGGATGGCGGCCATGTGATAACCCAGTCACTGGCCATTCTCGAATACCTGGAGGAAAAGCACCCGGAGCCGGCGCTGTTGCCGTCCAAGCCGGTGGAACGCGCGCGGGTTCGCAGTCTGGCCCAGATCATTGCCTGTGAGGTGCACCCGCTGAATAATCTTCGGGTGTTGCAGTACCTGAGCAATGAACTGGACGTCAGCGACCGCCAGAAGACCCGCTGGTATCACCACTGGCTGGAGCAGGGTCTGAAACCCCTGGAGCGTCGGCTTGCCAATGAGGGCCGCACCGGGCGTTTCTGTCATGGTGATTCGCCGACGCTGGCGGATGTCTGTCTTGTGCCTCAGCTCTATAATGCGCGGCGCTTCGATTTTCCGCTGGATGCCTATCCCACCCTGCGCCGAATCGATGAGGCCTGTCGTGAACTCAATGCCTTTCGGGCGTCGGCACCGGAAGCCCAGCCGGACGCCGTGGGCACGGCGGGCAGCAACTGAGGCTCCCCATGCGGCATAGTGGTCTGATTCTCAGCCTCTCCGGTGCCTTGATGGCAGTATTTGCCGCGGCCTTGTTGCTTTACACGGCTGCTCTCATCCTCACCGAAAGCCTGCTGCCGGCGGTTCGAATGGAGCAGCCGGAACTGGCCCGGGCAAGCATTCTCGGGCAGGAGTTCTCGGGTTATGCCGTATTGTTTCCGGCGGTCGCCTATCTCTTGATGGGCTTTATCGCTCTCGCCCTGGGAATCCGTCAGGCCCGTCGCGGGCGGTTGATCTGGCGGGGCGATGACGACGGGGATGAAACCTGAATTGCAATCTGCGCCACGTGCGTGTTGCCGGAGTATGGATGAATGGAAACCTATCTTGCTGAACAATCCCTTTGGTGGGCCCTGCTGATCTTTCTGCTGCTTGGCAGTGTTCTGTTCTCCATCAATCGATGGGTCTGGGCGCCTCTGTCCCTTGCCGCGGCGGCCGGCCTTGTCCACTTTGCCAATCCCGGTCCGCTGTCGCTGGGTATTGCCGTGGTCCTGGTCTTGCTGCCTGCCCTGGTTGCCTTGCTGGGGCCGCTGCGCCGTCTGCTCTTGGTCCGCCCGGTAATGGCATTCTATCGCCGTGCCATGCCGGAAATCTCCGAGACGGAGCGGGCGGCCCTGGAGGCCGGCAGTACCTGGTGGGATGCCGAGCTATTCACCGGTCGGCCGGATTGGCATTCTCTGCTCCGATATACGCCGGCCAAACTCAGCGAGGAAGAACAGGCATTCCTGGATGGTCCGGTGGAAGCACTCTGTGCCCTGTTGGACGATTACCAGATCGATAATGTGGATCGGGATTTGCCGCCTGAAGCCTGGGAACTGATCCGTAAAGAGCGCTTCTTCGGCATGGTCATTCCCAAGGAATATGGTGGGCTGGGCTTTTCCCAGTACGGCCATGCGGCCGTGGTGATGAAGATTGCCACACGCAGCATTAGCGCCGCATTGACTGTGATGATCCCCAATTCCGTGGGGCCTGCCAAGCTGCTGCTCAAGTACGGCAGCACCAGTCAGAAGCAACACTATATTCCCCGCCTTGCCCGGGCCGAAGAAATTCCCTGTTTTGCCCTGACCAGCAACGACGCCGGCAGTGATGCCGGCTCGCTGCAGGACAGTGGCGTTATCTGTCGCGGCAAGAATGATGATGGCGAAGAGGTGCTTGGGATCCGCCTCAATTTCGACAAGCGCTACATCACCCTCGGTCCCGTGGCCACCCTCCTGGGTGTCGCCTTCCGTCTCTACGATCCAGAAGGTCTGCTGGGGGATAACAAGGATCTGGGTATTACCCTGGCGCTCGTGCCGGCCACCGCGGCGGGGGTGGAGACCGGTCAACGTCATGACCCCAATCAGATGTCCTTCATGAACGGGCCGGTTCGCGGCAAGGATGTCTTCGTGCCCCTGGCCAACGTTATTGGCGGTCGGGAGTTCGTGGGGCGTGGCTGGCGCATGCTGATGGAAAGCCTGACCGACGGCCGGGCCATCTCCCTGCCGGCCCTGAGCACGGCGACTGCCAAGTCCAGTCTGCGACTGGCCAGTGCCTATGCTCGGGTGCGTGAGCAGTTCGGTGTCGCCATTGCCGAGTTTGAAGGCATCCAGGAAAAGCTGGGCCGCCTGGCCGGGAACACCTATGCCATGGATGCCGCCCGCCTGGTTACCCTCGCCGCGCTGGATGAGGGGCACAAGCCCTCGGTGATCTCCGCGATCATGAAATACAACATGACCGAGCGTGCCCGTGAGGCCGTGAATGATGCCGTGGAAATCCACGGCGGTGCCGGCGTCTGTCTTGGGCCGCGCAATCCCCTGGGTCAGCTCCAGCGTTTCCCCGCCATTGGCATCACCGTGGAAGGCCATAATATCCTGACCCGGACCCTGATCACCTTTGGTCAGGGCGCCATTCGCTGTCATCCCCATCTGCTGGATGAGCTCAACGCGGTTCAGGGCCAGGTAGCCGGTGACCCGCTCAAGGCCTTCGACCAGGCCTTCAGTGGTCATCTGGCCCACGGTATCCGCAATGGACTGAGAGCGATTCTGCTGGGCATCAGCGATGGTCGTTTCAGCAAGGTTCCAGGCGGGACGCCGAGAGAACTGAAGCGGATCTACCGTCGCCTGAATCGCGCATCCGCCAGTTTTGCCATCATCTCGGATCTCCTGCTGCTGAGCTATCGAGGTGAGCTCAAGCGCAAGGAACAGCTCTCTGGTCGAATGGCCGATGCCCTGAGCCAGCTCTACCTTGCCTCCGCCGTGCTCAAGCATGGCCATGACCGTGGCTATCCCGAGGCGGAACGTGACGCCATGTTGTGGAGCCTGGAAGACAGTCTCCATCGCATTCACGTGGCCTTCGAGACACTGTCCCATAACGTCGGCGGGCCCATTGGCTGGTTTATCCGTCGTCTCGCGTTCCCGGTGGGTCGCCGTTGGCGGTCCGTGGCCGACGAGAGGCAGCGCAGTCTGGCTGCTCAGGTGAGTCGGCCGGGTGAGGTTCGCGACACCTTGAGCCAGGGAATGTATCTTCCCGATGCCGACGGTGATGAGCGGATGGCGGTGCTGGATCGCGCCCTGGCGCTGATGCTTGAGACCGGCAAGCTTCGGCGCAAGCTGCGAAAGGCGGCGCGCAAGGGCCAATTGGGTGAACCCGGCGCCGATTACGAAACCATGATCAAGACCGCCCTTGCCAAGGAACTCATTACCGCCGAAGAGGCCGAGTTGCTGGAGCGGACCGAACAGGCCCGGCGCGAAGCCATCCAGGTGGACGAGTTCGACAGCCTGGGCCTGATGCGGGAGGAAGGCAGCCGCGTGGCCGGAATGGGCTAGGGTGAGTCTATAAAGAGACTGACTGTATGGCTGGATAGGGGCGTGCCCGTTAGCAGCCGCTTATGCCGAAACCGCCGAGGGGCGAATTGATTGCCAATTCGCCCCTCGGTCTCCATCAATCCTTCCGGTCGCTCCCCGCGCCTGGCTCGTCCTCGAGATTCGGCCACATATTGTCATCCTCGGCCAGGGCGTACATGAGTTCCGCCTGCTCCTGCAGGGACTGATCCATGGAGCCCCAGTCGAGCTGGCCCTGCTCCTCCCCTTCCTTCGCGTCCCCGGCACTGGCCAGCCGTGCACCCTTGGCTTGCCAGTCGAGGGCAAGGTGCCGGGCAACTTCACGGGGATTGCGGGCCACCTTCAGGGCAACAAAGTCAGGCGTGATCTGCTCGCCGCCCACGACCCAGAGTTTGCTCTGCGCCGGATTGGATTTCTCGAAAGCCACACCAATGACCAGCCTGCCAGGCCAGACCCAGCGGCTCTCCACTCGCGTGTCCTTGCCAAGGATCTCACGCTGCACCAGACGGCGCGCCAGATCCTGGCAAACGGATTCCACCCATCGGGTCAACTGCTCCCGCTGCTGGGGCGTCATTTCATCATGAGGCATTACATCTCACTCCTGATTGGAGCCCTCCCTTCAAGGCAGGTGGGGGAGGGCCAGATATTCACGTGTCTGCATTTCCTGCAGCCGACTGATCGTCCGTTGGAATTCGAATCTCAGCCGTTGCCCCTGATAGAGGGTTTCCGGTTCCGCTTCAGCGGAAACAATAAGCTTCACGTTGCGATCGTAGAATTCATCCACCAAGGCAATGAAGCGGCGGGCCGCATTCTCCCTGGTTCTGTCCATCACCGGTACATTGGCGATCAGGACCGTGTGGTACTCGCGGGCCAGCTCCATGTAATCATTCTGACTTCGCGGGCCTTCGCACAGTGCCGGGAAATCGAACCAGGCAACGCCGTCGCCGTCGGCGATGACCGGAATTTCCCGTCCCTCGATGGCGAGAGAGTCCAGGTCGTATCGGCCGTCGGGGGCAAGACGGGAAAAGCTGTCCCTCAAGCGTTCATCGGCTTCCGCGTCCAGGGGGGCATGATAGATCTCCGCCTTCTCCAGCACACGAAGGCGATAATCCACCCCGCTATCCACGTTCATGATCCGGGTATGGCGCTTGATGGCATCGATGGCCGGCAGAAAGCGCTGCCGCTGCAAGCCCCCCTCATAAAGACGGTCGGGGGGAATGTTGGAGGTTGCCACAAGGGTGACACCACGACGGAACAAGGCCCCCATGAGCGTGCCCAGGATCATGGCATCGGCGACGTCCGAGACGAAGAACTCGTCGAAACAGAGCACTCGCGTATCCCGCGCCACTTCATCGGCCACGGCTTCCAGGGGGTCCTGACGGTCTCCGAATCGTTTCAGGCCCTCATGGGCCTGGCGCATGAAACGATGAAAATGAAGCCGCCGCTTCTGTGGGAAGGGCAGGCTGTCGTGAAACAGGTCCACCAGGTGCGTCTTGCCACGGCCCACGCCACCCCAGAGATAAAGTCCGGTGACAGGACTCAGATCCCGGGATGGACCGAACAGGCCGCTCCTGAGCCTCTCCAGCCAGCCTGGCCGGTGTTGGCAAAGGGCATGGTGCAGCTCATCCAGGGCTTCAACCGCCTGCTCCTGAGCGGCGTCATATTCGAAACCCGCAGCCAGGTCGGCTTTCCAGCGAGCCAGTGGGCTGTTCCCGCCATTTGTTTCCAACTCAGTCTTGGGCAAGCTCTGGGCGCTCACGGAAATGTTCCAATGCTTCCGGATTGGCGAGGGCTGACTTGTTCTTCACGTCCTCGCCGTGAATGATCTGCTGAACCGCCAGTTCCACGATCTTTCCGCTCACGGTGCGGGGAATGGCTGGCACCTCAAGGATCTTGGCCGGTACATGTCGCGGAGTGGCATTGGCGCGGATGGTCTTGCGGATGCGTTGCGCCAGTTCATCGTTCAGGCTCAGGCCTTCCTTGAGTACCACGAATAGCACCACGCGCTGGTCGTCTTTCCAGTTCTGACCCACGGCAATGGATTCCACTACCTCGTCCATTTTCTCCACTTGCCGATAGATCTCGGCAGTCCCGATGCGAACACCCCCGGGATTGAGAACAGCGTCCGAGCGACCGTAGATAACCATGGTCTCCCGCTCGGTCAGTTCAGCGTAATCGCCGTGGCACCAGACATTGTCGAAGCGGTCGAAATAGGCATTGAAGTAGCGCTTGTTGCCTTCATCGTTCCAGAAGTAGACCGGCATGGAGGGGAAGGAGTGGGTGCAGACAAGCTCCCCTTTCTGATTGCTGACCGGCTTGCCGTCGTCATCGAAGACATTGACCGCCATGCCGAGACCTCGGCACTGGATCTCGCCCCGGTAGACGGGAAGCATGGGGTTGCCGAGAACGAAGCAGGAAACGATATCGGTGCCGCCGGAAATGGATGCCAGGCAGACATCGTTGTTGATCCGCTGATAGATATAGTCGTAGTTCTCCGGCAGCAGGGGCGAGCCGGTGGACAGAATGGCCTTCAGGCTGGACATGTCATGGTCACGGGCCGGCTCCGCGCCTGCCTTTTCAAGGGCGGAGAAATACTTGGCGGAGGCGCCAAAGACGGTAATGCCTTCCTCCTCGGTCAACCGCAACAGGCTCTCGGGGCCGGGATGGAAGGGGGAGCCATCATAAAGGATCACGGTGCTGCCCACTGCCAGGCCACTGACCAGCCAGTTCCACATCATCCAGCCACAGGTGGTGAAGTAGAAAAAGCGATCTTCCCGCTTGAGGTCCGTATGCAGCACCAATTCCTTCAGATGTTGAATCAGGGTGCCGCCCGCACCGTGGACAATGCACTTGGGCTTGCCCGTGGTGCCGGAGGAAAAGAGGATGTAGACGGGATGATTGAAGGGCAGTTGTTCGAACTCGATCTCGCCACCCTCGTCAGCGGCAAAGTCCTTTAACAGCCTGGCCTGTTTCAGGCCAGACAAATCCGGGGCGTCGGAGAGATTGGGTACCACCACGACGTGCTCAACGGAGGGCATGGCGTTCAGGGCTTCCTGCACCTTCGGCAGGGCATGGATCTCCTTGCCGTTGTACCAGTAACCGTCGGCGGTGATTAGCACCTTGGGCTCGATCTGGCCAAAGCGGTCCTGCAGGCCGCTGACGCCAAAGTCCTGGGAGCAGGAAGACCAGATGGCACCGATGCTGGTGGCGGCGAGCATGCCGATGATCGTCTCGGGCATATGCGGCATGTAACCCGCCACCCGGTCACCGACACCCACACCGGCCGCCTTGAGACCCTTGGCCAGTTTGGCAACTTCCTCGTGAAGTTCCCGATAGCTCAATGACCGCTGATGACCCTGCTCATCGCGAAAGATGATGGCGGTCTGGTCATCCCGGAAGCGGAGCAGGTTCTCGGCGAAATTCAGCCTTGCCCCGGGAAACCAGCGGGATTCCAGCATATGGCCGCCCGGCTCGAAGACCTTGTCCCAGGGCTGGGAGGCCTTGATGCCGCAGAAGGCCCAGACCGCTGGCCAGAACTTCTCCGGGTTCTCCACCGACCACCGGTGCAGACCGGCATAGTTGGCCACCTCGCCCGCGTACTCATTGCGGACGTGGTCCATGAAGCGGGCCATGTTGGTTTCGGCCGCACGATCTTCACTCGGTTGCCAGACAGGTGTCGGTTCCGACATGTCGCCTTCCTTTATCGCCGTTGCAAATGCAGGGTTTTAGCCCAGTTTTTCTTCCAGTTCCGGAATGATCTCGAACAGATCCCCCACCAGGCCAATGTCGGCAATCTCGAAGATGGGGGCATCGGGATCCTTGTTCACCGCCACAATGGTGCCGGCGTCCTTGATGCCAGTGACGTGCTGGATGGCGCCGGAGATGCCGAAACACATGTAGAGCTCGGGAGCGACAATCTTGCCGGTCTGGCCCACCTGCATGTCATTGGGCACAAAGCCGGCATCCACCGCCGCACGAGAAGCCCCCACCCCGGCGCCGAGCTTGTCGGCGATGCGGTAGATGATCTCGAAGTTCTCCTTGTTGCCCACGCCACGGCCGCCGGAGACCACACGCTGGGCGGACTGCAGGTCCGGGCGGTCGCTCTTGTGCACTTCCAGTTCCACGAAGCGACTATGGCCGGGCAATTCCACATCCAGGCTCTTGTCCGTGATCTCGGCCTGGCCGCCGGCCGGGGCATCCTTGAATGAGGCGGTGCGGATGGTGCCGGTGACGACGGTATCGCTCGGCGCCTTGACCGTGACAATCACATTGTTGGCATAGATCGGACGCTTGAAGCTGTGAGCATCCAGCACTTCCATGATGTCACTGACCTGGGGCGAGCCAAGCAGGGCCGCGGCCCGGGGCATCACATCCTTGCCGAAGGTGGTGGAAGGCATGAAGACATGGCTGTAATCCGCTGCCAGTGCCTCGATCTGGGGCGCTAGGGTGGCGGCCAGGGGGTGCTCGTTTTCGGCCCGTTCCACCTTGAGCACCTTGTCGGCCCCTTCCAGGCTGGCGGCCTGCTCGGCAACCGGGCCGGCATCAGCGGCAAAGACGGCGATGTCCACCGGATGACCCACCGCGAGGGCGCCGGTAAGGGCCTTGGCGGTGGAAGGATTGAGTTGTTTCCCGTCGTGTTCAGCAATCAGCAATGTGCGGCTCATGACAGCACCCCCCGCTCTTTCAGTTCGGCGACCAGTTCGTCCACGGACTCCACCTTGTGTCCACCCTTGCGTTCCGGGGGTGGCTCATGGGTACCCACTTCCAGCTTGGCGGGAGCCTCAACGCCCAGTTCTTCCAGCTTGCGCTGATCCAGGGGCTTGCGCTTGGCCTTCATGATGTCCGGCATTTTTACAAAGCGGGGCTCATTCAGCCGCAGATCGGTGGTCACCACCGCCGGCAGTTCCACTGCAATGGTCTCAAGGCCGGCATCCACTTCCCGGGTTGCCTTGAGCCAGCCATCCTCAAACGTCAGTTTGGAAGTAAAGGTGGCCTGGGGACGGCCCCAGAGTGCGGCCAGCATCTGACCGGTCTGGTTGGCGTCGTCATCAATGGCCTGCTTGCCCATGAGTACCAGATCGGTGCCTTCTTCCTCACGGATCTTGAGCAGGATGCGCGCAGCATGCAGGGGCTGGGTGGCCTCCTCGGTTTCCACCAGGATGGCCCGGTCGGCGCCCATGGCCAGGGCCGTACGCAGTTGCTGCTGAGCACCACTGACACCAATGCTGACAGCGATGATCTCCTCGGCCTCGCCCCGCTCCTTGATGCGGATGGCCTCTTCCAGCGCGATCTCATCGAAGGGGTTGATGCTCATCTTCACCCCGTCAGTGACCACACCACTGCCATCACGAGTAACCTTGGCCTTGATGTTGTAGTCGATGGTTCGCTTGATCGGAACCAGGATTTTCATTGTCGTCTCCCAGGTTTGAGAAATTCTTCGAGCTTGGAGCTGCGAGCTACGAGCTACGAGCTACGAGCGCTTAATGCCGCTCTGCCTGGCTCGATAATCGGCTTGGCCGCCCGGGAGTCATTCCCCACGCAGCCAGTATCCCTTAGTGTCCTGCCCAACCAAATCGACCTTTAGTCCAATGCAGCCGGGCAAGTTTCCTTAGCTCGTAGCTCGCTGCCCGCCGCTCACAAATTCTGATAATTCGGCCCCGAGCCGCCCTCGGGGGTGACCCAGTCGATGATCTGATAGGGGTCCTTGATGTCGCAGGCCTTGCAGTGGACGCAGTTGGCGGCGTTGATC
>PWMQ01000097.1 GCA_003558125.1 Natronospira sp.
CTGGCCAGGCCATTGGCACTGCCCAGGGTGAGTGCGGCCACGATGGCCATGATGAAGGTCTTGCGAAGGATCTTGCCAGGCATGTTGCCCCTCCCGTGTTAACACAAAGACGGGCGACCGACCGCAACACGCTGGCGCAGACAGTTCCCCCCCGTCAGATTTGAGCCTTCAGAAGTAGCACGCTCACAACGGCGGGGTCAAAATGAGCAGACGGATGGGGACGGGGCACCACGCACTCCAATGCCCTTGATTCGGATGGGTTTACTTTGAAGTCAAAGGCTTGCGGGTGATGGGAAGGAGACGGCCGACGTGATTCCCCGGCGACCGACAGCCGGCCACGATGCGCGCCGCCCCTGTGGCAAAAACGGAACGCCTAGGCCAGCCAAACGGCCAGATAATGGTCGATGAGCAGGGCCGCAAAGACACCGATGAGATAGGTGATGGAGAAGCCGAAGGTCTTCATGGGCCAGCGGCTGTCCGGGTCACGCTTGAGGGCGATGGTATAGGCCAGAAAGGCTATACCAAGGACCACGGCCACAACGAGATAAAGCAGACCGGACATGCCGGTCAGCCAGGGCAGCAGGGTCACCAGTAACAACAGGATGGTGTAGAAAATGATATGCCAACCGGTGAAATCGACACCGTGGGTGACCGGCAGCATGGGCATGTCCACCTTGGCGTACTCTTCCCGGCGGTGAATGGCCAGGGCCCAGAAATGAGGCGGCGTCCAGGTGAAGATGATCAGGAACAGCAACAGAGCGTGGGGGTGAATCTCGCCGGTAATGGCCACCCAGCCAAGCACCGGCGGCGCCGCGCCGGCGGCCCCGCCAATGACGATGTTCTGTGGCGTCGCCCGCTTGAGAAAGACGGTGTAGATGATGGCGTAGCCAACCAGCGAGGCCAGGGTCAGCACGGCGGCGAGGGGATTGACCAGAAACCACAACAGCGCCATCGCGGTGATGCCGAGAACGGCGGCGAAGCTCAGGACCTGCCAGCCCTTGAGGTGGCCGGTGGGCAGGGGCCGCTTGCGGGTACGCGCCATTTCGGCGTCGATGCGCCGATCAATGAAATGGTTGATGGCCGCCGCCGAGGCCGCCGCCAGGCCGATGCCCACGGTGCCGAAGATGAACAAATCCAGGGGCACGGCACCCGGCACCGCCAGCAACATGCCGACAATGGCGGTAAATACGATCAGCGCCACCACCTTGGGCTTGCAGAGATCAAGATAGTCCGCCGCCAGGGTGCGAAAGTCGGGGCTTGCCTGGGTCATGGTCCTGCCTGTCCTCAGCTATCCGTACCGGGGCGCCTACCATACAGCGCCCAGAGCGCGGTGACCATTGCCAGCATGAGCAGCGCCGCCCCGGCGTTGTGGGCGGTGGCCAGCCACAAGGGCAGACTCAGTACCACCACAAAGACACCAATGGCGAGCTGGATCAGCAACAGGCCGCTGACCGCGATGGCCATCCTTCGCAGTACCAGGCCGCCCACCTGCCAGAGCTTCCAGGCGAAGGCCGCGATCACCGCCAGGGCAATAATGGCACCCAGGCGATGGGTATAATGGATGGCGGTCCGGGCCTCATTGTCGAGGACTCCATACTCATAGTTCTTGCCCAGCTCACGCCACAGCGTGAAGCCGTCTCGAAAGTCCATCTCCGGCCAGTATTCACCGTGGCAGGTGGGGAAATCCGGACAGGCCAGGGCCGCATAGTTGGTGCTGACCCATCCGCCGAGGCCGATCTGGAGAATCAGAACAACGGTGGCGGCGATGCCGGCCCGACGCAGGCGACGGCGCGGCCGGCTTGGCAGGGACGCGGCTTCATCGGGGGCACCCTGATCGCGGGTACGCAAATACTGCAGCCAGAGCAGGGACAGGGTGGCCAGGCCCCCAAAGAGATGGGCCAGGACAATGGCCGGCTTGACCAGCAGGGTCACCGTCCACATCCCCAGCAGTGACTGGAAGATCACCAGCCCCACCAGCAGCCAGGGCAGCTTCACCGGCTGCCGCTTGTCAGTGCGGTTGAACCAGGCAAGGATCGCCAGGCCCAGAATCATCAGACCCAGCAGGCCGGCGACGTAGCGATGGGCCATCTCTTTCCAGGCCTTGGCCAACCACTGTTCGTCGCCCCGGGCCAGGGGGGTGTCATCCCACTGCTCCAGAGCAAAGTCCAATTGCTGCTCGGTCTGGGGCACGGTCATCACGCCGTAACAGCCGGGCCAGTCGGGACAGCCAAGACCGGCGTCATTGAGGCGGACAAAGGCACCCAGGACAACCACCACCAGGGTCAGGATGGTGGCGGCCAGGGAGCCGCGGTTGAAGATCTGCAAGCGAGTCATGTTCGGGTTCCGGGCTGGTTAACCAATCTGTGAAACACGAAGCAGGCGTTTCATGTCGTCCATGAAATCGTCCGGGTCAAATCCTGCCGGGAAGTACATCATCAGATTACCCAGCGGATCGACAATGTACAGGCGCCCCGTTTCCGGCGCAGCCTGGCCGTCATCGAGCTCGAACTGCTCGAGAAAATCCCCGGCGCGGGAATCACTCAGGTCGAAAACACTCAGGTCCGGGTGCGCTTCACGATAATGCGCCAGGTCCGCCGCGCTGGCCGGCTCGAACAGGACCCGGCGCACCCGGCCCATGTCGCGGCCCAGGGACAGCCGGATCTGTCGGGTTGCCCAGATCACTTCCTGACAGTCGGCGCCACAGCCGTCGGCGGCGATATAGATCACCGTCCAGCGACGGTCTCCCAGCACACTGCGCTCGCCTTCTCCGGCGCGCCCGGCCAGGGCATTGAGATCGGCATCGTCGATGGGCTGGGCGGGATGGACCAGCTCACCCTTGTTGGTGGTGCTTGCCGGCTCCATCGGCCCCTGGAAAGCCCACCACAGCCAGGCAAGGATGAAGGGACCGGCACAGACCAAAAATACCAACACCAGAGTGATGCGGAAACGTCGGGTGCGGGGATCAAGCTCACTCATTGCGGTGCACTCGTTTCAGATTGACGACGATGAAAAGAATAATCACGGCCAGGGTGACGGCGGCCCACTGAAAGGCATAGCCCAGATGTCGCTCTGGCGGCATGTTGATGGGGTCCCAGTCACGGCGAAAGCCGGGACTGGCCTCGGCATCCATCAAGAGGCGGCCATCGATGACCGGCTCACCCAGTTGCGACTGCAAATCCTCCGCCTCCGGAAAATAAATGCGCCGGGGCCAGTCACCTTCGGGGCTGGGGGCACTGAGACGGAAACCCGGCCGGGGCAGACTGTCCACCCGCCCCGCGACCGTCAGGGACTCGGTCGATGGTCTCTGCTCGGCCAGTCGGGCCTCGACATCCTCATCCGCGATCCAGCCCCGATCGACCACAATCAGGCTGCCGTCTGCTTTCAGGCGAAAGGGTGTCCAGACGTGAAAACCCGGCGCACCCTCACGCAGCATGCTTTCCAGGAGGAATTCCCGTTCCGGCAGAAAACGGCCCTTGAGGCGGACGGGGGCATAACGCTCGAGTTCCTGCCAGTGTTCAGCGCTTTCCACAACGCGGGTTTCGGCACCGGCTTCAAACAGCTCCAGCAACTCGCGCTTTTCCTCTGCCCGGCCCAATTGCCAGGCGGAAAGGCTGGAAAAGATGAGAACGCCAGCGAGCAGCAGGACCCAGGCCCACCAGGGCGGCTTGAACTGCCAGCCGGTCTGTTGTCTCATACTGCCTCCCGGCTCGGGCCGATGGCCCGGCCGAATCCATTCCGGCGCCCACTGAGGCGGCGCCCCTGCCAGGTATCACGCAATGCGGCTTTTGATACTCATCATCATCGTGGCCATCCTGATCAGCCTGGGCTCCGCCCTGCGCTATTTGCTGAAGGATGCCGGCCAGTCGAAGCGGGCCGTCTGGGCACTGACCATCCGGGTGGGGCTGTCCGTCGCCCTCTTCCTGCTCCTCATGCTGGGCTTCGCCCTCGGCATCATCGAACCCACCGGGCCGCCGGTTAAGTAGCTGCGAGCTGCGAGCTGCGAGCGACGAGCTGGCAGTGCCGGCTCGCAGCTCGTTGCTCGTAGCTCGAAGCCAATTCCGACTGGAACAGGCTCGCGGTTGGGTGTAACAGGCTCAGAGCCAATACACGAAGATGAACACCAGAATCCAGACCACGTCCACGAAGTGCCAGTACCAGGCGGCGGCTTCGAAGGCGAAGTGGTTTTCGGGTGTGAAATGGCCCTTGAGGCAGCGGAAGAAGACCACCAGCAGCATCAATGCCCCGAGTATCACGTGCATGCCGTGGAAACCGGTGAGCATGAAGAAGGTGGAACCGTAGATGCCGGAATCCAGCCGCAGGTTCAGATCCACATAGGCGTGGACGTATTCGTAGCTCTGAATGCCAAGGAAGAGCAGGCCGAGGGCAATGGTGGCACCCAGGCCCCAGTTGAGCACCTTGCGGTTGTTGTCCTTGATGGCGTGGTGAGCAATGGTCAGGGTCACGCCCGAGGTCAGCAGGATGGCGGTGTTCAGGGCCGGCAGGCCCCAGGCACCCATGGTGCTGAATGCGTCATGGCGCGGCGCCGGGCCGTCGGTGGGCCAGGAAGCCTCGAAGCCATCCCAGAGCAGCAGGCCGGTAAAGAAGTTGGCACCTTCACCACCCAGCCACGGCACCGAGTAGATCCGGGCGTAGAACAGGGCGCCGAAGAAGGCCGCAAAGAAGAAGACCTCGGAGAGGATGAACCAGGCCATGCCCTGGCGGAAGCTGCGATCCTCCTGAGGACCGAAGGCGCCGCTCACGCTCTCGTTGATCACATCACGGAACCAGCCCCAGACCATGTAGAGAATGATGGCACCACCAATGAACATCACCGGCGTGCCCCACAGGAGGCCGTTCAGCAGAGCAGCCGCACCCAGCACGGCCACGAACATCCCGATGGTGCCCACCACGGGCCAGTGGCTTTCATGCGGGACGTAGTAACTACCCTTTTCCTGAGCCATCTCGTTCTTCCTCAATCCTGCAATGGTTATTGGTCCGAAGGGCCGGCCCTCCGGTCAGGGTCCTACTTCTCGCCCACCACGTCCTGGGCGAAGAAGGAATAATTCAGGGTCACGGTGCCAATGTTGCGCGGCAGTTCCGGATCCACGTAGAAGAGCACCGGCATGCGCTGGCTTTCCTCACCGGCAAAAAGCTGCTCTTCAAAGCAGAAGCACTCCACTTTCTGCACATAGCGGGTGGCACCCGCTGGCGAAACATCCGGCACGGCGTGTCCCATTCGATCTCGCTCATCCAGATTGGTGGCGAGATAGTGGGTGGTGTAGAGCTTGCCCGGATGGACCCGCATGCGGGTTTCTTCCGGGGTGAAGCGCCAGATGTCCCTCTGATTGGTCGTAGCGACAAACTCCACCGTGACCTTGCGGTCATAATCCACTTCCAGCGCAACCGGTTCGGCGGCCGCGCGGGTGGTGGAGGAACTGCTGATCCCGGTTACCTCGCAGAACACGTCGTAGAGCGGCACCAGGGCAAAGCCGAAACCAAACATGGCCACGGAAGCCAGGGTCAACCGGGCCACCAGCCCCCTGTTGCCCTTGCCAGGCTTGCCGTCTTGTTCCGAACTCATTCTCGCGCCTCCCGAGTCAGACTTGCTCGCTGACTCAATAGCGGGTGCTGATCAACAGAAAGATGCCCACATAGAAGGTGACCGCAACGGCCCCGATCACCAGGGCCCAGAAGCGGGCCCGGCGTCGGTTTTGTTTGGTGCGATCATCGTCTTGCTCGGACACACTCACCTCACTTCACTTCCGGGGCGGTCTCGAAGGTGTGGTAAGGCGCCGGCGAGGGCACTGTCCACTCAAGACCATGGGAGCCTTCCCAGACCCGATCAGTCGCGCGACCCACACCACCGCGGATGCAGTGGATGATCACGTAGACAAAGATCAGCTGGGAAAGACCGAAGACAAAGGCCCCGATACTGGAGATGAAGTTGAAGTCCGTGAACTGGACCGCATAGTCCGGGATCCGGCGCGGCATGCCGGCCAGGCCCAGGAAGTGCTGCGGGAAGAAGGTCACGTTAATGGAAATCGTGGACAGCCAGAAATGGGTCTTGCCCCAGAACTCGCTGTACATGTAGCCGGTCCACTTGGGCAGCCAGTAATACACGGCAGCCATGATGGCGAAGACCGCACCCGGCACCAGCACGTAGTGGAAATGGGCCACCACGAAGTAGGAGTCATGGTACTGGAAATCCGCCGGCACGATGGCGAGCATCAGGCCGGAGAAGCCACCAATGGTGAACAGGAAGAGGAAGGCCAGGGCATACAGCATCGGGGTTTCGAAGGTCATGGCCCCACGCCACATGGTCGCCACCCAGTTGAAGATCTTCACGCCCGTGGGCACGGCAATCAGCATGGTGGTGAACATGAAGAACAGCAGCCCGGCCACCGGCATGCCCACGGTGAACATGTGGTGAGCCCAGACAATGAAGCTCAAGAAGGCAATGGCGGCAATGGCGTAGACCATGGCGCTGTAGCCGAAGAGCTTCTTGCGGGCAAAGGTCGGGATGATCTCGGAGATGATCCCGAAGGCCGGCAGGATCATGATGTAGACCTCGGGGTGCCCGAAGAACCAGAAGATGTGCTGGAACAGGACCGGGTCACCGCCGCCGGCGGCATCAAAGAAGGCGGTACCGAAGTACTTGTCGGTGAGCAGCATGGTCACCGCACCGGCCAGCACCGGCATCACCGCGATGAGCAGATAGGCGGTAATCAGCCAGCCCCACACGAAGATGGGCATCTTCAGAAGCCCCATGCCCGGGGCCCGCATGTTCATGATGGTCACGATGATGTTGATCGCGCCCATGATGGAGGAGATACCCAGAACGTGAATGCCGAATACCAGGAGCGGGAAGGCATCCCCCGTCTGCAATGAGAGCGGCGGATAGATGGTCCAGCCCGCGGCCGGCGCACCGCCCGGCACGAAGAAGGTCATCAGCAGAAGCGTGAAGCCGATGGGCAGGATCCAGAAGCTCCAGTTGTTCATGCGCGGCAGGGCCATGTCCGGCGCCCCCACCATCATGGGGATCATCCAGTTGGCCAGACCCACGAAAGCCGGCATGACGGCGCCGAAGATCATGATCAGCGCGTGCATGGTGACCATCTGGTTGTAGAACATGGGGTCAACCAGATTCATGCCGGGCTGGATCAGCTCGGCACGGATGACCATGGCCATGGCCCCGCCCACGAAGAACATGATCAGGCTGAACCAGAGGTACAGCGTGCCAATGTCCTTGTGATTGGTGGTAAACAGCCAGCGACGCATGCCCTTGGCCGGGCCGTGATGCTCGTCGTGATGGGTATCGGTAGCAGTGCTCATTTTTTCTCTCGACCTCCGGCTCAGTCTTTACCGGGCCACGTCAATGGCGGAAACCTGGGTTGCGTCTTCGTTCTCGGCGTTGCGATCGCGCATCTCTTCCAACCAGGCCTCGTACTCTTCCTGTTCCACCGCCTCGACGACGATGGGCATGAAGCCATGGTCACGGCCACAGAGTTCAGCGCACTGACCGCGATACACACCGGGTTCGGAAATCTCGAACCAGAGTTCGTTGACGAAACCGGGAATGGCGTCTTTCTTACCACCCAACTCAGGCACCCACCAGGCGTGAATGACATCATTGGCGGTCAACAGCAAAAGGACTTTCTGGTCCACGGGAACAACCACGCGGTTATCCACTTCCAGCAGATAGTTGTCCACGTCGAGGGGGTCGATCTCGCGATGGGCGCGAAGCTGGCGGGCACGATTGCTGTCATCGTCCAGACGGCTGTAGAAGGACACATCCTCGCCACGATATTCGTAATGCCAGAACCACTGATAACCAGTGACCTGGATACTCATGTCGTAATCGCGATAGTCCTCGATATCGATGAGTGCCCGCGCGGAAGGAATGGCCATGCCCACAAGAATCAGGAAAGGCACGGCGGTCCACACCACTTCAACGGCGGTATTGTGGTGCCACTTGGCCGGTTCCACGCCCCGGGATTTGCGGTGCAGGAAAATGGAAATGATCATCGCCCCGAACACGATGACCCCGATGGCAACGCAGATCCAGAAGATCAGCATGTGCAGGTCATAAATGTCGGAACTGATGGATGTCACGCCACGGGGCAAGTTAATGCCTTCACGGAAGGCCAGTGCCGACCCGGGAAGCAAGAACAGGCCGAGCAAGACGGTGTGGCGAATGGCGCCTGAAAGCTTCGCTTTGAACATGCTTTCACTTCTCCTGCGTGATGGATCAAGCAGACCACCCGAGCAAGGCGTGGCGGTCTACCGGCTCCGCCCGGCTTAAGAGGACGGAGATTTCATTTTCCGGTGGCCAGCAGGCCCCTGAGCCGCTCGCCAAGCGAACTGCGCTCCGATTCTGTCAAACAACGCCCGATCTCGCACTGCCGATGCCCTTCGCGCAAAAACAGGCGGGCGGGATAGTTGCGATGAGCGGCGGGCTCCAGCTCGACCCTCACCCAGGCTCGATGAAACCGCTGCTCTGTCTCCGGACGTCCGCGGCCCTGCTCAACCCGAAGGGAATCTCCCTCCAGGGTGATGACCTCGCGATAGCGGGTTCGCCGCTCCACGACGTAGAGGCATATCGCCAGGACCAGCAACTCCAGCCCGGCGAAAGGCAGAACCGGCCATAATCCGCGTGCCGCCACGCTGGCGCTGACCAGCAGCACGGCAAGGGCAACCACAAGAAAAAAGATCACCCGGCCCCGTGAACCGAGGGAGTCATTGGGGCTGACCACGATTCGATGCGGCGCCTGCCCCGGTGATCCTTCCTCATGCCTCATGGATTCGACCCGGGTTTCCGGAGGCGGAAATGGTACTTCAAGGCCCTGCGGGGCGCAATGGCGGCTGGGTCGGGGAAATCCATGATTGGGGTCAATATTTTTTCGGGTCAGGGGTGAGGGGTTAGGGGTCAGGGGGGCGTGGGGAGGCGATTGAGATCCAGATCGGGGGCCAGTTCTGCGGGGTCGGGGCGAGGGTTGTGGCGGAGGCGGCCGAGGCAGGGGGCGGGCAGCAGGCGGGCCAGGGTCTGGAAGTTTTCTTGCCGATGGGATTGCTAGGGGTCAGGCTCGGTGGCGACCCAGCTGGCCAGGGGCAGGCCCACCTGCGCAATCCGGTCGGCGGTGAGCAGGGCGTGGTTGATGCAACCCAGGCGCAGGGCGACCACCAGAATCACCGGGTAATCCAGGGCCAGGGCCAGGTCCTCCATGGTTTCCCGCCCGCTCAGGGGCACGCGCCAGCCGCCGACCCCTTCCACCAGCCGCCAGTCCGCCACCGGCCCCGGGGTGATGCCCTGAAGAAGCCGCGCCACGGTGAGCGCCTCGCCGGCCTCCTCGGCGGCAATGTGCGGGGCAATGGCCGGCTCGAAGGCCAGTGGGTTGATCGCTGCATAGGCAGGCCCCGGGCTTGAGGCCGCCAACAGGGCCTCCCCGTCCTCGTTGCGCAGACCGTCCGGGGTGGGGCGTGAACCGGATGCCACCGGCTTCAAGCCCACCGCCGTCTCCCCCCGCGCGCGGATGGCATGCAGCAGGGCGCAGGTGACCAAGGTTTTTCCGACTTCGGTGTCGGTGCCGGTGATGAAGAGGTTCATTTCGGTTTCCAGACTGTGCCGTAGACGACTTCGTAGGTGGCAGGGAGGCGGTCTTCGGTGCGGAATTGCTCGTAGGCCTGGCGAAAGCGGGCCATTTTCCTGGGACCGGTGAGGCCGCGGGGGCGGTCGGCGGTGACGTTGTGGGCACCGATACGCTTGATGTCGCGCATGAGCGCATCGGCCGTCTCGTAGGTCAGGGTGAAATGTTCCGCATCCATCACCGGCTCGGCCAGGCCGGCACGAATCAGGCCGTCACCGATGTCGTGCATGTCGGCGAAGACGTTGACATGGGTACGCTCGTCCACCGCCGACCAGGCCTGACGCAGCTCGGTCAGGGTGTCCGGGCCGAAGGTGGTGAACAGGAACAGGCCCTGGGGCTTGAGTACCCGGCGGATCTCGCGAAAGGCGCGGTCGAGATCATCCACCCATTGCAGGCCAAGGCTGGAGAAAATCAGATCCACACTGTCATCGGCGATGGGCAGGCGGCTGATATCGGCACAGATGGGCGGCAGCGGTCGCCACCAGCTGCCGTGCTGCCGGGCGCGCCGGAGCATGGCCTCGGAGAGATCCAGGGGATGAACCCGCGCCTTGGGATAGCGCTGGCGCAGGGCGGCACTGCCCTGCCCGGTGCCGGCGGCCAGGTCGAGGATGGTGCGAGGCTCGATGGTGGTGAGATCGAGGCGCTCGAGCAGACGGTCGCAGACTTCGCGCTGCAGCACGGCATGTTCGTCGTAGCTGTCGGCGGCGCGATCAAATGAGCGCCGCACGGCGTCCCGTTCGGGCAGCGCCGGATGGTCGTCAGGCTCGGGTTCGAGCCTGGGCAGGTTGGGATCAACCCGCTTGGGTGAAGTCATGGATCAGCTCCAGGAATTGCTCGGGATCAGAGAGAAAGGGGGCATGCGCCGTCCTGGGCAGACAATGATAATCCGCCCGGGGAATGGATTCAGCCATGGCGCGCCCGGCTTCGGGATGGGTGAGACGATCAAGCCGCCCGCTGATGACCCGCACGGGCATGGCCAGGCGCGGCAGTTCGGCGCGCAGGTCGGTGCCGCCGAGCAGGTCGAGGCCGTGCTCAAGCACTCGGTGATGGGGTTCGCCGTGACGGAAGACGTCCTTGCGCAGGGCTCGCAACAGGCGCCGGGCTTCGGGGTCGCCCTGTGTCTGGAGGGCGAGGAATTGCTGCACTGTGGCCCGGAAATCGTTTCGCAATTCGTCCGCGAATCGGGCCAGGGTGTCGGGGGCCATGGCGTGGGGCCAGTCATCGTCTGTGACGAATCGGGGGGTGGTGGCGACGGCGATCAGGCGCTCGACCCGGTCGGGTGCGTCGAGGGCGGCGCGGGTGGCGACCATGCCGCCGAGTGACCAGCCGAGCCAGGTGGCCTTCTCGGGAGCAACGGCGAGTACGGCTTCGGCCCAGTCACCCAGGCTTTCACCGATCTCGGCGTCCCGGCTGCGACCATGGCCGGGCAGGTCCACGCGGGTAACGCGGTAGTGGGTCTGGAGTTCGTCGAGCGCGGGCCCCCAGACATCGGCGTGCAGCCCCCAGCCATGGACCATGACCAGGTTGGGGCCTTCGCCTTTTGTTTCGTGCCAGAGGTTCATCGTTGTTTTTCCGGTCTGTTTGTGGCTTTGGGCTTTGGTTGCGTTGGTGCCCTTCGATGCCGGTGACGGGGGCGTCCCGGCTTTGGTCCCGGTGGCCTTGCTCAGGGACGCCGTGAACCCATCCCTGGGGGCTCTGGGTTCGCCATCCTGGCTCACACAGCCCTGAGCAAGCCCACCAGGACCAAAGCCTACCTTGGGTGGTGGTCACCTGGGCAGTGCTAATGGAGGGTTTGGTTCTGTCTTATGCTTTGGTGCCATCCGGAGGCTTTTAATCGCGAATAAATTCGCTCCCACGGTGCCATCAGCGTATGCCGAAGCCGCCGTGGGAGCGGATTTGTCCGCGATTTCACCAGCCGAATCGAAGGCAATCTGCTCATCAATCTGAATTTGACATCAGCAAACACGGCCCAGGTGTCCCCACCAATGGTAGGCTTGTCGCCACCTAAGTCTACTTTGGACATGGAGTCACTGGAGCCGTCCCACCAGAGATGTTGGTTGGCGCTCTAATAGGAGCGAGCATAGCTAGCTGAAAACCAGTCTCCAGATTGGCTAAGCGCCCTTCCAGTCGGCGGTACGAAGTTGGCGCCGAAATCAACAGGCCGTATGGCCAATTAGTTGGCCATACGGCCTGCGCATGGGCTACAAAATCGTTAGAAAAAGGAACCGGTCTTGAGGAGCTCAAGAAGATCAGTCGTCCCCCGACCCCCAATCGTCGAACATGTCACAGGGGCCGTTCACGACCCTAACTAAATGGTCACCACTGTAGAAGCGGTGCTGGCAGATCGGCGTGCCACCACTGGTGCCGCCGATGGGCTGGGGCGTGGCATTCCAACCATATCCGCCGTCGGAGAACTCCAGCCTAGCACCGCTTACCCCGTCTTCAATCAAATAACGTCCACGATAGTCCCTCAAACGCTCGATAGCGCAGGTTTCAGAGTCGCTTACCGAATGAGTGGAGAAGTAGTTCTCCCTACCCTGAATCCGGCTGTTCTCGTAGTCCACCGTCAAATTGACATGCCCATCCATGTCAACATCGAACTCAAAGCGTATAAAATCCTCCTGACCACCCTCTGGAATCTCATACGCCCCGTCTCCGAGTTCGTGGACACTGAAAAATGCCCGAAAGGCGTTGGTAGTAGGAAATTCAGGCGGTACGGAAAAGCTCACGCCAGCACCTTTGATACCGATAGTAAGACCATCAAACTCTATGATCCCTCTATCATTAACGATCCAGCCAATTTCTGTACGGATTTCCTGCTCAAGTAGCGAACGGAAGTCCTCGTCCGTCAGTGCATGTAGCGCGGTACCATCGGGACAATCGGAACCTTCGTCTTCTTGGATAGAGGCGAGCAGAGCCCTGGAACGACTTGTGGATGGCTGCCTCATCGTCTGACTGAACGCAGTGGTATTACCTAGATTAAGCGTGGTCAGCAAGACGCGAAGCCTGTCCTGCGCCTCCTTGATGTCTTGCTGCCACCCCTTTACAGCCGCAAAATTGGATTGAACTTTATCAATCCATGCATTGGATGGTGTCTTCTGACTCACCATCAATACCCAAGGCACTTCATCGGTCCAATCTAGGTTAAAACCATAGACAGTTTCCGACTCCGGATGGATTACATATACAGTCCGGTCCTCGGGGGGTGTACAGTCGAGTGGATCCGGTCCGATAATTGGGTCCGGCCCTGCCCCACCACCATGGTCACAGTCCAGCCCCAAACTATGGCCGTAATTTTCAGCCGCCGCTTGAGCAACCTGACTGGTAGCACATTCCTGACAGACGATTACCGGCTCTTCAGCAGAATGTCCAACACTAGCGGCGCTCACGGTTAAGAAAAATAACAGAAATTTGGGAAAACAACTGCCAATACGAAAGCTAGTCTTACTCATTCTCCCTCCCTAATGTTTATCTACTTAGACGTTCACTCCCGCCTCTGGATTTCACTAACGGGCACTAATAGTGTGCCAATGCGCCCAAATATTATGGGTAGGATGTTTTTGATTTTTCAAGTAAGCCCGTTCCAGACCTCGGCCTCTATCGGCAGCTAGGAGTCTACTCTTCGCTAAATCACAGTCCTCGATCCGTGTGCTCCCAACACAATGGGGCAGACTTTTAGCGGCCTTCATCGCATCGTTCGTTATTTTCTGCCCAGAAAAACGTAAGAGTACACTCCGACCCCCCCAGTCTCACATCAATTCCGCCAACACCCGAACCAATCCCCGCACATCCTCCACCGAATGAGCCGCCGACAGGGTGATACGCAGGCGTGCGGTGCCGTCCGGGACGGTGGGGGGGCGGATGGCCTGGGCGAGGTAGCCCTTTGATTCTAGGGCGCGGGACAAAACCACGGCGCGGGTCGGGTCGCCGAGGGGGACTGGCTGTATGGGGGTGCTCGAGGGCATCAGGGGGATGCCTTGGGCCTCGGCGGCTTCGCGGAAGGTCCGGGTGTTTTCCGCCAGGCGTTCGCGGCGCCAGACTTCCTCGCGGCTGACTGCCAGGGCCCGCCGGACCGCCGCGGCCATGGCCGGCGGGGTGGCGGTGGTGTAGACGTAGGTGCGGGCGTGCTGGATCAGGTGTTCGATCAGGGTTTCGCTGCCGGCGACGAAGGCGCCGAAGCCGCCCAGGGCCTTGCCGAGGGTACCCATGAGAATGGGGGCTTCGCTCTGGCCAAGGCCGGCGGCGGCTGCCGCGCCCTGGCCTTCGGGGCCGAGCACGCCCAGGCCATGGGCCTCGTCGACCATCAGCCAGCCGCCCTGGTCCGCGCAGAGTTCGGCAATTTCGGCCAGGGGGGCGATGTCGCCATCCATGCTGAAGACGCTGTCGGTCATGACCAGTCGCCGGCCATCGGCAGTGCTCAGACGTTCGGCGAGGGCGGCGGGGTCGGCATGGGCGTAGCGCTTGAGGCGGGCCCGACTGCTAAGGGCGGCATCCAGCAGGGAGGCGTGGTTGAGGCGGTCCTCGAGGATGGTGTCGCCGCGACCGGCCAGGGCTTGGGCGATGCCGATGTTGGCCATGTAGCCGGTGGAGAAGAGCAGCGCCCGATCGCGGCCGGTGAAGTCGGCCAGTTCCTGTTCGAGGGCTTCATGCTCGGGGCCGTGGCCGGTGATCAGGTGGGCGGCGCCGCTGCCGCTGCCGTAATCACGCAGGGCCTGGGCGGCGGCTTCGGCCGGGCGGGGGTCGCAGGCGAGGCCCAGGTAGTCGTTGCTGGAAAAGTCGAGAAAGTCACGCCCGGCCAGGCGCGCACGGCCGCCAGGCCGGCGCTGTATGGTCCGGCGGCGGCGGTAAAGCCCGGCAGCTTCGCGCTCGGCTAGGCCCGCTTCGAGGGTGGCGTCCAGGTTGTGGCCGGACTTAGCCGGCCGCGGCATGATCCTGCTCGTCATCCGTGCTCGCGCAAGCGGATCCACAGCGGCTGCGACGTTCTTCAACCCGTTCGGCCTGCTCCGGCCGGATGCCCAGGCGCCGGAACAGGGCGCGATCGCGGTCGGCCTCGGGGTTGTCGGTGGTCAGGAGTTTGTCGCCGTAGAAGATGGAGTTGGCGCCGGCAAGGAAACACAGGGCCTGGGTTTCCTCGCTCATCTCGGTCCGCCCGGCGGACAGACGCACGTGGGAGGCGGGCATCATCAGGCGGGCGGCGGCGATGCTGCGAACGAATTCCAGCGGATGGACCGCTTCCTCGCCATGGAGGGGCGTGCCAGGCACCTGGACCAATTGATTGATGGGTACGCTTTCCGGGTGCTGATCAAGATTGGCCAGGGTCCGGAGCATGTCGGCGCGGTGGGCGGTTTCCTCGCCCATGCCGATGATGCCGCCGCAGCAGACATTGAGCCCGGCCTCGCGGACGTTTTCCAGGGTGTCGAGGCGGTCCTGGAAGGTTCGGGTGGTGATGATGTCGCCGTAGAATTCCTCAGCGGTATCGATGTTGTGGTTGTAGTAGTCCAGCCCGGCTTCGGCCATGCGCTCGGCCTGTTCCCGGCTCACCATGCCGAGGGTGGCGCAGGTTTCCATGCCCAGCTCACGGACACCGCGAATCATGTCGATGATGCGGTCCAGATGCTTGTCGGTGGGGCTGCGGTAGGCCGCGCCCATGCAGAAGCGGGTGGCCCCCTTCTCCCTGGCCGCCCTGGCCTGGGCCAGGACCAGGTCCACGTCCATGAGTTTTTCCTTTTCCAGGCCGGTGTCGTAGCGCGCGCTCTGCGGGCAATAGGCGCAGTCTTCCGGGCAGGCGCCGGTCTTGATCGACAGCAGCGTACTGACCTGGACTTCATTGGCATCGAAATGCTTGCGATGGACGGTCTGAGCGGCAAAAATCAGGTCGTTGAAGGGCACTTCGAACAGTGCCCGAGACTCGGCGGCGGTCCAGTCATGACGGGGCTGACCGTCACGGGCACGCGCCAGCACGGCGGTGGGATCCAGGTTTTGGTCGGCGGCAGACATGGCAATTCCCCAATCGTCGCGTGGGCGCGAGTTGTAAGCTGGCTTGAAAGAACAGGCTGGGGAGTCTAACCAAAAGCCCGTCAACCGAAAAGGGGAAGTAATGGTTTACCGATGGCTGCGGCGGCTGGAGGGGCTACTCCTGCCCCATCGATGCCTGCTGTGCGGCGCGGTGGGCGAGGACGGCATGGACATTTGCCAGGGCTGCGGGCAGGACCTGCCCTGGAATCGGCGGCCCTGCCAGCGTTGCGCCAACCCCCTGCCGCCGGGCACCCGGACACAACTCTGCGGGGACTGCCAGAGCGGTCGAACCCCGAAAGGCTTCGACCAGATCATGGCCCCGCTGCTCTATGACTTTCCGGTGGATCGCCTGATTCTGGCGCTGAAATTCCAGCATGAACTGGCGCCGGGACGACTGCTGGGGAGCCTCTGCGCCCATGCCCTGGCCGCCGAGGGCATCGAACCACCGCAGGGGCTGGTGCCCGTTCCCCTGCATCCGGCGCGCTGGCGACAGCGGGGATTCAATCAGGCGGTGGAACTGGCCCGGCCGCTCAGTCGACAACTGGGGGTGCCGATATTGACTCGCGGGCTGAAACGCCAGCGCAGCGCCCGCCCCCAGTCGGAACTGCCCCTGGACCAGCGCCGCCGTAACGTCCACGGCCTGTTCCGGGTCAGCGGCCCCGTCCCGAACCACGTCGCCATCGTCGACGACGTGGTCACCTCCGCCAGCACCGTCGCCGAACTGGCCCAGGCCCTGAAACAGGCCGGGGCCAGCCGGGTCGATGTCTGGGCGATTGCCCGGACACCCTGATCGCTCGGTGCCGGATTCGGGCCTTGAGTGTTAGACACAGAGGTCACAGAGGGTCCCGCAGAGGGCCACGGACTTTCAGAAAGGCATTACGGCCCCACCCTGATCAACCCTCTGCGCTCCTCTGCGGATTCTCTGCGCCCTCTGTGTCTAAGACTCAACACCGGAATCCAGCACCGAACCACCAGCAAACTACTCGATTACCACCTCCCGGGCCGGTTGGCGGAGGTTGTAGCTGGAGCTCATGACGCGGCCGTAGGCGCCGGCGTTGGCGATGGCGATGACGTCGCCCTCAAAGCAGTCGGGCAGGAGGCGGTCGTTGCCGAGCACATCCCCGGTCTCGCAGATGGGCCCCACCACGGTGGCCGGGGTGGTGGCCGGTTCATCGGGGCGGGAGAGATTGACGATCTCATGCCAGGCGCCATACAGGGATGGCCGGATGAGTGAGTTCATGCCGGTCTCGATACCCACGTAGCGGGCTTCGCCCTTGCCCTTGGTCTGGGTCACCCGGGCGATCAGCACGCCGGCCCGGGCGACCACGTAACGTCCCGGCTCAATCCAGAGCTGGCGTCCCGGGAAGGCGGTTGCCATGGAGCGCAGGGAAGCATCCATGGCCTGGGTGTCCAGCGGCTCGTCGCCGGCCTTCTCCACCACGCCCAGGCCACCACCAAGATCGAGGATCTCCACATCGGGAAAGTGCTCGGCGGCTTCACCCAGAACCAGAGCGATCTGGCGCCAGTTGTCGGGATTGCGAATGCCGCTGCCGCTATGAGCATGAAGACCCACCACGCGGGCACCGGCGGCGGCGACCAGGCGGGCGGCCTCTTCCAGTTCAAACAGGGGAATGCCGAATTTGGACTGGGTACCGGCGGTGCGCACGTGCTTGTGGTGCCCCCGGCCCTGCCCCGGGTCCAGGCGCAGAAAGATGTCGCGGTCCTTGAACAGCTCCGGCCAGTGCTGCAGGGGATGGAGGTTATCCAGGGTCACTCTTACTCCCGCCTCCAGGCCAAAGGCATATTCCTCGCGGGGTGCGAAATTGGGGGTGAAGAGGATGCGTTCGGGATCGATCCCGGGGCGCTCGCTCAAGACGTGCCTGACCTCGCCCGGGGAAACACATTCAAATCCGAAACCGGCCGCATCCACCCGGGCCAGGATGTCGGGGTGGGCATTGGCCTTGACCGCATACAGCACCCGATCCACTGACTTGAGCTGCTCCAGTTCATCGATGGCCGTCTGCAGGGAAGGCAGGTGATAGACAAAGGCCGGGCCGTGTTCGGTGGCCAAGCTGATCAGGCGGTCGCGGTCCTGCCACCACCAACCCACCCGGCGCTGGGCGGGTGCCAGATCCGGGCCGGGCTCGAACAGTTGCTGCCAGGTGGGCCCCAGGACCGGGTCATCGGGCACGGTGTGAATGAGACTGCGATGGAGTTGCTCCACCAGCCGTGGGGCCTCAGCGGCCTCGATCACGGCGGTGAAGTTGAGGTCGTTGGCGGCCTGGCTGAGCAGATGAATGCGCCGTTCCTCGAATACCTCCAGGGCGGGGCCCAGTTGATGGAGGATGGAGCGAATGCGCTGACCAACCACGCTGACCGTGGCGCAATCCCGGATCAACCGCGCCCGGCAGAATCCGGACAGATCATCCACCAGCTCGTCCAGTACCGCTTCGCCCAGATCATTGGCATCGGCATCCAGGGAGACGGTGACATTGGTCTCGGAAGTGGACACCAGATCCACGGACAATCCATGACGCTTGAAGGCATCAAAGGCCCGGGCCAGGAAGCCCACCTCCTGCCACATGCCCAGGGTTTCCATGGAGACCAGAACCACCCCGGCGCGGCTGGAAATGGCCTTGACCCTGGCCTCGGTGTCGCCACTGCCGGGACCGATCTCGGTGCCGGCCATGTCCGGGTCGGGGGTATAGCGGACCTGTAGGGGAATGCCGTGGCGCCGCACCGGTGCGATGCAGCGGGGATGGAGGACCTTGGCACCGGTGGTGGCAATCTCCTGGGCCTCGTCATAGTCCAGACGCCGTAGCAGGCGGGCACTGGGCAAATCACGGGGGTTGGCACTGAACAAGCCCGGGACGTCGGTCCAGATTTCCAGTCGCTCGGCGCCCAGGCGGGCGGCAAGATAGGCGGCCGACGTGTCGGACCCGCCCCGGCCCAGCAGAGCCGGTCCACCCTCGGGATGACGGGCAAAGAAACCCTGGGTGAGCAGCAGCGCGCCCTGTTGCGCCGCCGCGCTGGCGGCCTCCGGGTCATGAGCGTCATCACAGACGGCGGACAAGTAGTCGGCAGCATCGAGATTGCGCGGCTGGATGGTGAGCAACTCTGTGGGATCGATGGCGACCGGGCCGTGCCCGGCCACTGCCAGTCGGGCCCGGGCAAGGATGCCGGCCATGCGCTCACCGCAGACCATGGCCCGGGCGCGCACCCGCGGTGTGACCTCGCCGATCAGGCGCGCACCCTCCAATAGTCGGCCCAGTTCCCCGAGCTGTTCCTCCAGCGGGCCGTCGATGCCCTCCAGGTCCATGGCGGCGGCCAGGGCCAGGTGCTGTTCACGAAGCTTATCGATCAGAGACTCGAGCTGGAGCTCGGCAATCCGGTCGAGGGCGCCGGCAATGGCATCGGAGACCCCGGCCAGGGCGGAATGGACCATCAGCACCCGATAGCCGTCCTGTTTTCGTTTGGCCACCACCGCCTCAATGGATTTCCAGTTCTCCACCGACGACACGCTGGTTCCACCAAACTTTAGGACGACCAGGGGACTGTCTGAAGCCATTCCGTTTTCTCCTGTTTTGTCGTTGCTTCATGAAAAGACGCCTCGCGCAAAGGCGCGAAGACGCCAAGAAATCAAAACTTTACCCGGGCGTTAATGGGCCAGGCCCGGAACCTCTGCTGGGCCCATTCGCGGCCTCAGTTGGCAGTGAGAGTCGCTGATTCAAGGCGCAGCGCGCAGCACAGTAGTTGGGCTACGGGCAAGCGCTGTAACGCAGAAGCAGCGGCTCTCAGTGTCTACTGTGGCCGCGAATCGGCCCAGCAGAGGTTCCTCAAAAAAAAAGCCGGCCCCAGGGCCGGCTTTTCTCGCGAAATTTCTTTCCGGCATGGGCTCACCGGGCAATGAACAGCACGTCGCTGCCTGCCTCCTTGATTGCCGGTTTGCATTTGCTGATGAAACGCATGTCGATCCTCAGTGAGCTGCCAGTTCAATCACTTCCGGGGTCACGTCCGCGAACTGGGGCATTTCCATACCGGCGTCCGCGTGGATATAGGTCGGGTCCGTGACGGCGTAGATTGTGCCATTAAAGCGGACGCTGTCGCCACCAATTTCTTCCGGGAAGGCCACGGCGGCGGCGATGTGCCCGGGATAACGCAATCCGACTACCTCGAGATCGGTGAGTTCCCGCACCAGCCAGGCAAACAGAATGGCCCGGTCTTCGCAGTCGGAATAGTCATAATAGATCGTCTCTTCCGGAAACAGCGGTTTCTCGCGACCGAAATTCTCCGGATCGATCTTGTAATCGAAGGCCGTCTGCACGAAACGCAGCAGAAGGTTGACCTGGTCCACCGGGTCCCGCTCGTCGAGCAGGGGCGCCAGCCCCGAGATCAGGCTCTTGGCGGTGCGGTCGTACACCGGCGCATTGAAATAGACTTCCAGTTCCGTCTGGGGGTAATCGCGGTAGAACTCGATGATACTGCGGTTGACCAGAACCGGAACGTCATATTCCTCGCCGGCATAACGGAAGCCGAGATCACGCCGGATTTCCTTGCGCGGCAGCCCCCAGGGGGATTCCACTTCCATGCCGAGACGACTATCGGCATCCGGATAGCTGCCCTCGTAGGTATAGAGACGATCCACCTGATAGGGCAGACCGGCGGGATTGACCACGTAATATTCCTGGCCATCGAGAGTGAAGTAATTGGTGGCATAAAGACGCTGCCGGACCGGCAACATGAGATGCACACGACGTCCGTCATGACCCACCCGGGCATCGAAGCCGGACTTGGACAGCATGTACCAGGCAAACAGGCGCCCCATGTTGACGTCGTCATTGAACAGGGCGCGCCCGGCCTTGTAGTGCAGGCGGGCAAGGCCCCAGTCATTCAGGGCAAGCTCCCGATTGGCTGCCTCGGCGGCATCCAGAAAGATCTGATAGTCGCTTTGGCTCATGTGAGCCCAGAAGGCACTGATGCCCTCTTCATCGACACTGTTGAGTCGAAAGGTCGGGGTGTCGGGGTCCTTGCGCAGCCCGACTTCAGCCAGATAAAAGGCCAGGCGCAGTGATTCGCCCGCCGGGGTTTCCGGCTCCGGCTCCACCTCGACCACGGCTTCTTCTTCCGGCTCGGGAATGGTGATCTCAATGGGGGGCGGGGCCGGTCTTTCCCTGGGGGGCTCGGGCTTCTCGCTTACCGTCGGCGGTTCATCGATCTTGGGGGCCTCGTGTTCCTGGCGCGCCGGCCGCGACTCGAAGGCCGCCCATTGCTGCTCCAGATAATCCATGAAGGCCCGATCCCGGGCATCGCGAAATTCCTGATAGCTGGACTCTTGCTGCTGGCGCCAGCGCTCGAAATCGGATTGCGCCAGGGCCACGGTGAGGAAGGAAGCGAGTATCAGGGCGACAACAAGAACCAGCCCGCCCCGCCGGAGATTGGACGGCACCACGATAAACATGACAGATCCCCCATGCAGCGGGCCATGCCGGGGCCGGCACGTTGCCGGCCCCGGCAGCACTCAGAGCTTACTGACCGCGGCGACGCTCCAGAGCCTCGTCCATCTCATCACGGGCCTGGGCGTGACGGAACTGCTCCCACAGCACAGCCTCATCCTGACCGGCGACGGGTCGGTCACTGGCGGCGAGGATATTGTCGAACAATTCCCGCATGGAGCGCTCGCCCACCACCACCATGGTGCAGAGCTGGCGCTGCTCATTGATGGTCTCGTAGTCGGTGCGGTTAACCCGAGACCCCTGGAGAGTCACATCGGCCAGCTGACGGGACACGCTCTGGAAGGTGGAACCGGTCACGGTGTCCCCCTCGGCCGTACGGGTCCGCTGCTGATAGGTCTCCTCCATGGACTCCACCGCCACTTCGATCTGATTGGCCAGGGCCTGACGGGTCAGGGCCACCGCCTCACTGCGATCAATGGCGAACTGGTCGGACGCCGGCACACAGTTGGTGGCGGCAATGCCGTCACTGATCTGACCTTGAGGATCAGCCACCCATTCCGGGATGCGATCCTCGGGGGCGCGTTCGGGGGTACCGCCACAGGCGGCCAGGAAACTCGCTGCAGCAAGCAGCACTAGACTTCTTTTCAGCATGGGACTCTTCCCTCCTCTCAATAATCACAATCAAAGAAACTGGAACAGGCGCTCACCCAGGGACTGCCCGAGAGAGTCGGCCAGATTGCCAATGACACGATCCTGGGCCAGGCCGGGATCACTGGATGCTTCGCGCAGCTCCTGACGGAACTGCCCGATCACCCGGCCATCCGGTTCACGAATGACCACCTCACCCTCGGCGAAGGCAAAGTGATCCTGTCCCCGCTGAACATTGCGCAAGCGAAGCTCGCCACCAATGATCAGGTCCGGGCTGCCGTCGCCGCCGACTCGCAGGCCTTCGCGTATCAGACCTTCGCGCAAGCCCGAGCGCAAGCGGGACTCCATGCCGCTGTCATCAATATCCAGGCGCAGTGAATTGAGCGCTTCCCAAAGCCGCTCCAGCACATCGGCATAGTCGTCCGCCACCGGCCGATTGGGCAGACCCGTGGTGGACACCATGGATAACTGCTGTTCAATGCTATCGGCACGACCAATCAACTCAGCCGCCGGCTTCAGGGCACGGACCGCCCGGATACGGTCTCCAGTCGGTATCTCCCGTTCCCTGAACAGGTCCAGCTGCTCACGGATATCGCGAAGCTGATTGCCCAGCCGCATGGTGGCGGCCGGACGATCAAGGCGGGCCAGGACATAGAGCGTTTCTTCCGCCCCATCCGGCACTGCTTCCACGATTTCGATTTCGTCCAGAGTCGTCTCCGGCACACTGGCACGAACTTCCTGGGCAAAACCGCGGGTGACCGGCCCGGTGGCCCCTTCCCGGACCCGCTCCACCCAGGCGGTGGTCTCGCCGGCCACCGTGACCCGCATATTGGAGATCAGGTCACTGCGGGCCCGGTCCGCCGCCGCACGGCGAGCCTCGGCAGGGTCACCGCGCAGCGGAGCCGAACCCACGCCATGGACATAACGGGGGTCATCCGGGGTGTTGAGCACCCAGTCGGGAACGCCGGTGTCCGCATTGGCGTCGCCGGCAGGGCCCGCGGCGCAGGCCACCACCAATGGCAGCAACAGGCCCAGGCTGAACAGTTTGCGAAGCATCATGGCTGCTTACCTCAGAGACCGCGCCGGGCCCGTCGCATCACCTTCTGTTCCTGGTGCTGCCCGTGCCAGACGTCCACATTGGTTTCCACATCCACCAGACGCAGGTCCACCTGGTAGGAAGTGACCCGGGTTCCGTCCAGGCGATCAATGGTGGAGTCGATTGAACCCACCAGGGCGTAATCCGCCCCCAGCTCACGGCCCATGCGGGCGGCGGTTTCGGGGTCGGCATGAAACTCCTGATCACGGCGCTCGTCTCGAATTTCATCCCGCTCGGCCCCGCCGGCCACGAAATCCACCCGGCCGGAGCGAATCATTTCCCGGCGCAGCTCGTTGATGAAGGTATCCACCGGGATATGCTCGTGGGAGCGGTTGCGAACGGACTGGATGATCACCCGGGGACGATCACGATCCGGGTTATCCGCCCGGAAACGCTCCAACCACGGAAACGTGAGCATGTCATCGATCATTACCGAGGCAACATTGCGGGAATCGGTGATGTTCCAGCGATCGGTCAGGTCCACCTGCTCATCGGCGCCCACCCGTTCAACCTGGGTTCCACCACAACCACTGACAGCAACAGCCACCAGGGCCAACAAGATCCAGCGTGCAAAGACTTTCATTCTTTCTCCCTCCCATTCAGGCAAACAGTCAATTGATGTCCATAGACTAGTGCATTTCCGGCCTGCCCGCCCCTACCCGAATGGGGCACCTCACGGACAGGCCCGGATAATCAGTTCAAGGTCAGCACTTCCAGCCGCGGGGCGCCCTCACTGTCGCCCGGCAACTCAATCGAGGGTGGGTTGCTGAGCCGTCGGGACATCAGCAGGCGGATTTCCCCGGGCTCCAGCGACACTTCCACGGCCGGCGCCAGACCTTTCTCGCCACCCAGAAACTCGCCCTGTCGCAAGCGCACCCGGCTGGTGCCCGGCTCCACCGGAATCCGCGCCACGCGCACCTCGGCCGGCAGAGTCTGCCAGGCACGGGTGTCGGCACGACTGGCCGCGGCGGTGCCAGTGCGGGCGGCCAATCCGCCCAGCTGCCCGAGCAGACCGCCGCGTTCTTCCATTTCCTGGGCCGCCAGCTCGGCCAGGGCGTTCTGCAGCAAGCGACGGGCAACCTCGCGACGCAGTTCATCGCCCGCACTGAGCAGCATGTCCTGGTAGGCCATCATGGTCAGATTATCGGCCCGGGCAAGGACTTCGCGCTGGCCATCGATTTCCAGGAAACTGGGACTCACTTCCGGGCGGGGCGGCCCCGGATAGGGCACGGTGACCCGAACCCCGCCCTGCAGGGCACGAATGATGCCCCAGGACTCCAACTGGCCCCAGAGCGGGCCCACATAGAAACTCTTTTCGAAGACGCCCCGGAAGGCCCCTTCCAGACCACCCTGGCTGTAATGAACCATCATTGCCAGGGGACCGGTATCGGCATACATGGTCTGAAACCAGGCCGACTGGGCGAGCCGCTCATCATGGGTGCCACCGGTCCAGGGTTGCAGGGTAATGGAACGGCGACGGGGGTCGGCATACATGATCAGGTTGAGCTCGCCCCTGGGAGGCAGGCGGTCCACATGCTGAATCACCAGCAGATGTGCCTCCTCGCCACTGCTGTTGCTGATCCGCTCCACCCCATCGGCTCCGATTCGCTGCCGGGCCTCGTCTTCCCGCCCCCGCCAGCCGTCGGTGCGGTGCTGCAGTCGATAGGCATCGAACCAGGCCTGGCGAAGGAAATCCTCGCCCAGCAGATACTGGGCGGCATAGCCGTCCTCGTAGATTTGCGCCGCCTGGGTATAGGCGATGCGGGCATTGTCCAGCTCGCCGGCCATCTCGTAGAGAACGCCGGTGAGGTAACGCAGCCAGGCCGCGTCCCTGAAGCGCAGGCTGTCGCGATCGGCGATCTCCTCGCTCATGCCGTGAAAGCCCACCAGCAGGGAGGACATGATGGTGTTCCGCCGGCCACCCTCGCTGACTTCCTCGTAGCTGCCCTCCAGGATGGAGAGCTCATGCAGGCGGGCATCCAGCTTGCGGGTTTCCACCAGGGCACTGTCGAGATGATCACGGCGGTCACGCCAGTTGTCGCTGGCCTGGGCCAGGGCCGCGAAATTCAGCGCCTGATAATAATGAATGTAGGCCAGTTCATAGACGGTGCCGCGATAGGGCGCGTTGCGGGGATTGCTCATTGCCGAACGCAGGCCATCGCGGAAATAGCGGGTGTAGAGATCCTCGCCAATCATCTCCGCCTCGGCCAGCAGGACGATGCTTTGCTCAAAATCCCCGGCCAGGTGGGCGACCGCGCCCCGCTCCAGGTGATAGAGCAGGCGATCGTTGCCATCCGCGTCCAGAACCTGTTCCAGACCTTCCTGGGCGGCTTCGTAGTAACCGGCATCGGCCAGAGTGAGAGCTTCCCCCACTTCCTGGCCATAGGTGGCGCACCCTGACAGGATGATTGCCGTCAGAATCAGGCCCAGGGCCCGGGCTCGCGCCAGGCTTTCTCGGTATCCCCCCGCGGGCATTGCCTTTCTCATTATCCCCTCTCCCTGCAATCGCCGACCGGTCCGGATCCAGGACCCATCGTCCCGACAATGGACTTAATCTGACATATCCCGGCCGCCTTGCACATACCCCAAATGGGTGATGCTAGCGGATCGCACCCCGCCACGCCACGCAATGCCCCCTGATTCCGGACTGTCTCGGGTAAGCACGGGCCTTCAAGCTGTTAGGATGCGACACAGGTCAGCACGCGGGAGTTGCCACAGTGGTCAGCAGAAAACTGGCACCGAAACGGGAAATCTTCGGCTGGGCGATGTTCGACTTCGCCAATCAGGCCTACACCCTGCTGATCATCACGGTGGTGTTCGGCGACCTGTTCACCCGGATCATTGTCGGCGACGGGCCGGATTATCGCCTCGGCAACCTGCTCTGGAGCCTGGCCCTGGCGGCCAGCTATTTCCTGGTGGTGACCGCCGGGCCGGTCTGTGGCGCCCTGACCGATTACTCCCGCTCCCGCAAACGCTTCCTCTTCGCCAGCTACCTGCTCACCATCATTGCCACCGCCCTGCTCTACTTCGTGGAACCGGGCTGGATCACGCTGGCAGTGGTCCTGATCATTATCTCCAATTTCGCCTATGCGATCGGGGAAAACTTCATTGCCAGCTTCCTGCCGGACCTGGGCCCGAAGAAGGCCCTGGGGTGGATATCCGGCCTCGGCTGGGGCCTTGGCTATATCGGCGGCCTGGTGGCGACAGCCTTCACCCTGCTGATCCTGGGCGAAGTCAGCGAAGCCAATTTCGACCGCATTCGCTGGGTCGGGCCATTTGCGGCGGCCTTCTTCCTGCTCGCCGCCCTGCCCACCTTCATCTGGCTGAAGGAGCGGGGCCGGCGCCGACCGCCGCCAGTGGGGGAGAGTTACCTTCGCATCGGCTTCCGACGCCTGGGGCATACGGTCTCCAATCTGCGCGGCTTCCGGGATCTGAGCATCCTGCTGGTGTCGGTCTTTTTCGTCATGGCCGGGATCTACATCATCATCAGTTTTTCTTTCATCTACGGCGCCCAGGTCATTGGCTGGGAAGAACATGTGCGGGCGATGATGTTTGTAACCGTGCAGATTACCGCCGCCATTGGCGCCATCGGCTTCGGCTGGATCCAGTCCCGGATTGGCGCCCGCCTGACCTATATGATCACGCTGGTCCTGTGGATGGCGGCCATCATTGCCATCTGGCAAACCCCGGGTCTGACCGCCCTCGCCGAGCGCTGGCTGGACGTGAACTGGGAGGCCCAGTACGTCTTCCTCTTCGCCGGCTCCCTGGCCGGCCTCAGCCTGGGCTCCAGCCAGTCGGCCGGGCGTGCCCTGGTGGGGGTGCTCACGCCACGCGGCAAGTCGGCCGAATTCTTCGGCTTCTGGGGCCTGGCAGGCAAGGCCGCGGCCATCTTCGGCATCCTTGGCCTGGGCATCATCCAGGCCTATTTGGGTCTGGCCGATGCCATCCTCTTCTGTCTGGCCCTGTTCGTGGCGGCCTTCCTCGCCGCCATTCCCGTCAATGAAGCCCGCGGCGCCGCCATGGCCGATAGCTGGCGAGATCCACACCGGACTGATTGATGACTGAGAGGGCCGCGAATGGCGGTACGGCCTCAAGCGGTGAAAGTGTAATCCAGGAGGATGCCGGCGAAGACGAAGAAACCAAGCCAGTTATTGGAAAGGAAAGCACGGAAACAGTCGTCTCGGCGGCGATGGTAGATGAGGTATTGCTGCCAGACGATATTGGCGGCGGCGAAGGCCAGGGCCCAGAGATAGGTGACACCCAGCTCGGCCTGCTGGCCAATGAGATAAAGCGTGAAGAGGAAGGCCAGTTGAATCAGGCCGATGATGAGTCGGTCGAGATCACCGAAGAGGATGGCGGCTGATTTGACCCCGATCTTGAGATCATCGTCACGATCCACCATGCCGTAAATGGTGTCATAGGCCAATGCCCAGAGGATGACGGCGATGAATATCAGCCAGGCCAGTTCACTGAGTCCGCCGGTCTGGGCAGCCCAGACCATGGGCGCGGCCCAGCCAAAGGCGATGCCAAGATAGGCCTGGGGCAGATAGGTGTAGCGCTTCATGAAGGGGTAGCTGGCGGCGAGAAAAATACCGACGAAAGCCAGCTTGATGGTGAGGGGGTTCATGGTCAGCACCAGCCCGAAGGCCACCAGGCCGAGCACGGCGAACAGGGCCAGTGCCTCCCAGGGCCTGATGGCGCCGGTGGCCAGGGGCCTTTCCCTGGTTCTTTTCACATGACCGTCAATATTGCGATCCGCGAAGTCATTGATCACACAACCGGCGGCCCGCATTACAAAGACCCCGAGCACGAAAACCACGAAGACCCTGGCATCGGGATGGCCTTCGCCCGCGAGCCACAGGGCCCAGAGGGTGGGCCAGAGGAGCAGAAATGTTCCGATGGGGCGATCCACCCGCATGAGCCGGATGTAATGACCAACCCGGGTCGCGGCGGCGGGCAACTGCTGTTGCACCAGCTTGCTGCGGCGCAGGCGGCGCAGTTTACGGGCGAGTTGGTCCGAGAACCGCTCCCTCATTCCGACTCTCCCTGCAGAAAACATTCAACAACAACCATGGCCTGATTGCCCACCAGCAAACGAGACCGACGAGCCCAGAGCACCGGGGCTCCATTTTCCAGTCCCTGGCGAGCCCGCTCTGCCAGGGGGTCATCGGCTTCCAGACGGGCAACCCTGAGATCTTCTCGCCTGGTCTGGCCCTGCGAGAACAGACGCGTGCCCAGGGGCTGGTCACCCAGGGACGTCATCCAATCCAGGCTGTCCAGCATGGCGGCAGGGATATGGCTGACCGCGTAGACCAGGGGTCTACCGCCCACATGCAGCCGTACTTCCCGACGCAGGGCCCCATCACCGTCATTGGCCTCGCTCAAGCGCTCCACTTCCACCGCTTGACCGAACTCGGACTGCAGACGGTTGGTCAGGGAGCCGGTTTCCGTTAGCCAGGGCCAGATCGCCGGGCGCAGCGCCGCTGCCACCGAGTCGGGCGGGCACCATTTGGCGTGGGTCTGGATTTCCGGCTGTGGGCTGCTCTGGCTCATGGCGGCGGTCATTGTAGCATCGCCGCGGATGGCCGCCGGCAGCCCCGCAGGCAGTGGCGACGGCTTTCGCTATACTGACGACAGATCAAGATTTCAGAATGCCGGGCGGATGCCCGAAGGGAGCAATAGGTGATACGGCAGGGAGTGCATCGGCAATGGCCCGCAATGAGCGTGTTGCTCCTGATTACCTCGCTGATGGCCGGCCCGGTGACCGCCCTGGATCCCAAGCGCGATGTCGATCAGTACATCCATGAGGTCTGGACCAGCCAGGACGGACTCCCCCAGAACTCCATCAACGGCCTCACCCTCGGCCCCCGGGGCTATCTCTGGCTGGCCACCTATGACGGATTGATTCGCTTCGACGGCGAACGCTTCCACCGCCTGGAAGATGAGCGGCTGCCGGGCCGGCGACTGCGCATCATTGGCGCCCATTCGCATGGATTCTGGGTCAGCGGCGAGCTGCGGGGACTGGTGTTTTTTGACGGCGAGAAGGCCCACCCCATCGCCAATCACGACAACGAGATGCGATGGCCGCTGTCCGCGGCCATCGGGGACGAGAACCGGGCCTGGATTGCCGCCAACAATGGGCTATTCCGACTCCAGGGCGAGTCATTGGAAGCAGTGGAGAACGGTCTGCCCGAGGGCTCGGCGATGATGAGCCTGGCCCGCTTCGGCCCCCGGCAACGGCTTGCCGTTGCCGGCCTGGACGGGGTGTTTCTGGAGCAGTCTGACGGTCGCTTTCAACCGCTGTCCGTGGGCGAGGCCGCCGGCATGCATGTCTACAGTCTGGTGGGTGAGAAGGACGGACTCTGGATCGGAGGCGACCGGGGCCTTTTTCATCTCCGTCTGAATGAGGCGGGTGATCAGCGTCTTGAGAGCACCGAGTGGCACTGGTCGGACAGGGATGGCTATTCCATCCGTGCCCTGCACCGAGACACTCAGGGCAATCTGTGGGCCGGCATCCAGGGGCTGGGGGTCGGACGGGTGAACGCCGGCGGCCACCAGCTATTCACCCGTGACGACGGTCTCAGTCACCACAGTATCAGCGCCTTTTTTCAGGATCCGGAAGGCAGTCTCTGGATTGGCACCGATGGCGGCGGCCTGAACCGTCTCCGCGACGGATCCGTCATTGCCCATGGCGGCGACGGCAGCCCCCTGGATCATTCCATCCTGCCAATGGTTGCGGACAGCCGCGGCGATCTGTGGCTCGGCGGCGTCTGCTCCGGGGTTCATCGCTTCCGGGATGGCGAGGTGATCGAGCGCTTCAATGAGAACCATGGGCTGGCCAACAGCTGCATCTACAGCCTGCTGCTCGACGACCAGAACAGACTCTGGGCAGGCAGCTATGGCGGTGGGGTTTTCCGGCGGGACGGGGAGCAGGATTTCAGGCAGATCGCCCTGGCCGCGGCGGCAGGGAGCAGCGAGGATCAGGCCGATGACATTGTGGTCACGGCCCTTCACCAGGGTCCTGACGGCAGTATCTGGCTGGGCAGCAATCAGGGCCTGTTCCGCTACCACGCAGACAATGACCAGTTTCGCCGGCTTGAAGGCAGCGAAACACATTTCATCGTCCAGATCCGTCTTGAGGACGACAGACTGTTGCTGGCCACCAACGAAGGCGCCTACCAGGCACCGGTCCCGGATGGCGACGGACCACTTCAGGCAAGCCCCATCAGTGATGATCCACGACTGCGCGGGGCGCGGGTGCGGGAAATCCATCGGGATGACGCCGGTATCTGGATGGGCACCTATGGGGCCGGCCTGCAGTTCTTCGACGGCGAGGCGTTGCATGTCCTGGACCAGCGTCATGGCCTCAAGGAATCGGTGATATCCCGTATCCTTCGCGATGATCGGGAGGGACTGATCATGAGCGGCAACCGGGGTATCTCTCGTGTCTCGCGCAGTGAACTGTTGGAAGTGATCCGAGGGGAGCGTTCACGCGCCGATGTACAACTGCTGGGAACGCGGGATGGGATGCGGGTGGCAGAAACCAATGGCGGCGGTCAGCCCGCCGGACTGCGCGATGCACAAGGGCGTTACTGGTTCCCCACCGTGGATGGCATTGTCCAATTGGGCGGAGAGGAAGACACCCTCAAGCTGCGACCGCCACCGGTGCATATCGAATCCGTACGGGTTGGCGGGGAGCCGGTCCCTGTCGATGACACGGTCACCATACCCGCTGACCGTCGGGAGCTGGAGGTCCGGTACACGGGCTTGAGCTTCATCGCACCCGAACGCATGCGATTTCGTTATCGCCTGGGTGAGACCAGCCCCTGGGTGGATGTGGGCAATCGCCGCAGCCTCTTGCTGGCTCATCCGCCAGCAGGCGAATACACCCTGGAGATACTTGCCGCCAACGAAGATGGTATCTGGAGTGAGCAGACTGCAAGGCTGGCTTTGCAAGTCAAGGCACCCTTTCGCAAGACCATCTGGTTTCCTCTGCTGCTGGTCACTGCGGCAATGATCGGCCTCGGCGGGCTTTCCGCCCTGGGTCTTTACCGAGCCCGCAGTCGCCGCCGTCAGCTGGAACGCCTGGTTGAGGAGAGAACCGCGGCCCTGGAGCAGGCCAATGCCCAACTCAGCACCCAGGCATCGCGGGACGGCCTCACCGGGGCCGGCAACCGGCGCCAGCTGCGTGACCGCCTCACGTCCAACTGGCGAGACTGCGCCGAAAGGGGCCAGCCCCTCAGTCTGCTGATACTGGATATCGATCATTTCAAGGAATATAACGATGCCCACGGCCATCTCACCGGCGATCACTGTCTGTGCCAGATCGTGGACGCCCTGCAGGGGCTGCTGCGACCGCAAGACACCCTGGTTCGCTTCGGCGGCGAGGAGTTCGTCATCCTCCTGCCCGGCGTGGACGGAACTGAGGCCACAACGATTGCCGAACGCCTGCGGCGGCGGGTAAGTGATCTGGGCATTCCCCATCGCGCCTCACCGGTAGCCCGCTGCGTCACCCTGTCCATTGGTCGGGCGAGCGTGCATCCGGGTGCCGATGAGCGCTCAAACGAGCTGCTGCGGAAAGCGGACCAGGCCCTCTACCAGGCCAAGGAAAAGGGCCGAAACCGGGTCTGGCAGTCAGCAGTTAGAGACGATCAAACGCCGACATAACGCCCGGCCTCGCCCACCCAGCGAGCCATGAGGGCGTGGGCTGCCTCAGGATGGTCGCGGAGCAAGGGATCAGCGACCTCGGCCACCTCAGGAAGCAGGTCCCGGTCGCGCATGAGATCGGCAATGCGCAGTTCGGCGGCACCGGTCTGGCGGGTGCCAAGCACTTCGCCGGGCCCCCGCAGATCCAGATCGCGGTGCGCCACCTGAAAACCGTCATTGGTCTCGCGCATGATTTCCAGCCGGGCACGGGCAATCTCGTTCAAGGGCGGCCGGTAAAGCAGGACACAACTGCTGGCCGCGCTCCCCCGGCCCACTCGCCCCCGAAGCTGGTGTAGCTGGGACAGACCCAGGCGCTCGGCATTCTCGATGATCATCAAGCTGGCGTTGGGAACATTGACGCCCACCTCGATGACCGTGGTCGCCACCAGCAATCGGATTTCGCCGGCCTTGAAGCGCTGCATGACCGATTCCTTGTCCACCGCCTTCATGCGACCATGGACCAGACCCACTTCAATCCCCGGCAAGGCTTCACGCAGGGCCAGGGCACTGTCTTCAGCGGCCTGACATTGCAATAGCTCTGATTCTTCCACCAACGGACAGACCCAGTAGACCTGGCGGCCTTCGGCACAATTATCAGCGACACGCGCCACCACCTCGGCACGGCGGGACTCGGGCAGGGCCACGGTCTTCACCGGCGTTCGGCCCGGCGGCAACTCATCGATCACCGACACATCCAGGTCGGCGTAGGCGGTCATGGCCAGGGTGCGCGGAATGGGCGTGGCGGTCATGATCAGCTGGTGGGGCTGACGACCGTCCTGCTCGCCCTTTTCACGCAGGGCGAGGCGTTGATGGACACCGAAGCGATGCTGCTCGTCCACCACCGCCAGAGCCAGATCCCGGAAACGGACCTGCGCCTGAAACAGGGCATGGGTACCCACCACCACATCAATCTCGCCGTGGGCCACCGCCTTCAGTGTCCAGCGCCGCTCGGCAGCGGCCTGTTTGCCGGATAGCCAGCCCACCCGCAGACCCAGGGGTTCCAGCCATTCGCGAAAATTCTGCAAATGCTGTTCGGCCAGGATTTCGGTGGGCGCCATGACCGCCACCTGACCACCGGCCTCCACCGCCCGAAGCGCGGCGAGGACCGCAATCACGGTCTTGCCCGAGCCCACATCCCCCTGCACCAGGCGCAGCATGGGCTCTTCCCGGGACAGGTCCTTGAAGACTTCTGCCTGCACTCGCTGCTGGGCCGGGGTCAGGGTGAAATCGAGTGACTCCAGAAAAGTCGGCACCAGGCGATCATCACCGTGCAGCGCGCGCGCCGGATCCTGACGAAAACGGGCACGGGCCAGACGCAGACTCAGGCGCTGGGCGAGCAGTTCCTCGAATGCCAGTCGGCGTCGGGCCGGATGCTCGCCCTCGGTCAGGGCCTGCAAGGAAATGGAGGGCGGCGGCCGATGAATGACCCGCAGGGCCTCACGCAGGTCCATGCGCAGATTGGCCGGGAGCATGCTTTCAGGGAGAAGGTCGCGGAGCAGGGCCGGGTCATTGTCCAGCAAGGCCAGGGCCTGATCGATGAGCGCACGCAAACGATTCTGATTCAGCCCCTCGGTGGTGGGATAGACCGGAGTGAGGGCTTCCTCCACCGGGGTATCCGCCGACACCTCCCGATACTCGGGATGGACCATTTCCAGGCCCCGCCTGCCCCGCCGGGCCTCACCAAAGCAACGCAGTTGCACACCGCGTTTCAGGCGCTCTTGCTGGGCACGGGAGAAATGGAAGAACCGCAGCAGCAGACTGCCGCTGCCATCGGCAATGGAAACCAGCAGACTGCGGCGACGGCGATAGACCGTCTCCACATGCTGAACACGGCCCTCCACCACCACCCGGTCACCCGGGCGGAGACTGCCCATGGGCACGACCCGGGTTCGGTCCTCCCAACGCAGCGGTAGATGAAAGAGCAGATCCCGAACGCCGTGGATGCCAAGCTTGCCAAGTTTTTCCGCCAGCTTGGGCCCAACGCCCTTGAGCCGGACCAGATCGGAAACCGCGCTATCGGGCTTTGCCTCCGGCTGGCTCATGAGTTCAGCGCTGCAACACCAGCACGCCATCCATCTCCACCTCCGCCCCCTTGGGTAGCTGGGCCACACCGAGGGCGGCGCGGGCGGGGTAGGGCTGCTGAAAATATTCCTGCATGATCTCGTTGACGGTGCCGAAATGGGACAGGTCGACGAGATAAATCTGCAGCTTGGCCACATCGGCAAGGCTGCCACCGGCCGCTTCGCAGACCGCAGAAAGATTATCGAACACCCGCCGGACCTGTGCCTCGATATCGCCCTCGATCAGACTGCCGGTGGCCGGGTCCAGGGGAATCTGCCCGGAGAGATAGACCGTTTCACCAACCCGGATGGCCTGAGAATAAGGTCCGATGGCTTCCGGCGCCTTGTCCGAATGAATCACCTCACGCGACATGGGGACTCCGTTTTTTCAGCAAATGGGGAAGTCTCAAGTTTCGGTGCTGGCAGGACGGACTGCAAGGGGAAGGGGAATTCTGGGTGCTGAGTTCTGAGTACTGAGTTCTGAGTGCCTGGCTCGTAGCTCGCAGCTCGTAGCTCACGCATGCGTGCGAACGATGCGCAGGACCTCGGGCATGGCGCGGATGGAGCGCATGATGGTGGCCAGGTGCTTGCGGTCACGAACGTTGAACACGAAATGCAGGGTCGTATGAGCGCCATCGCGCTCCTGAACGTCCACATGCTCGATATTGGAGCCTTCTTCCGACATGGTGGCGGCAACCGAGGCCAGAACGCCGCGCTTGTTCTCCACGTCCACTTTCACATCCACGGAGAAGTCCCGCGCCAGTCCCTTCTCCCACTGGATCTCGACCCACTTGTCGGGATCGTTGCTGTATTCATTGAGGTTGGTGCAATCATCCCGATGCACCACGATGCCACGGCCCTGACTGAGATAGCCGACGATGGGGTCACCGGGAATGGGATAGCAACAGCGGGCCAGTGTCACCACCATGCCCTCGGTACCGCTGATGGTCAGGGGGCCACTGCTGCCCGCCGGCGCTTCACCCAGTTCTTCGTCCGGGAGCAGTCGACGGGCGACGATGGGCCCGACCCGCTGGCCCAGGCCGATTTGCTCATAGAGCTCTTCGGCATCTTCCATGTGAAACTCTTTCAGCAAGGCATTGAAGCGGGAACGGGGGATCTGGCGCAACTTGAAGCCCAGTTCGCCCAGGGCCCGCTCAAGCAGACGCCGTCCCATCTCCACCGCTTCTTCCTGATGGACATTTTTCAAGTAATGACGGATGGCGGCCCGCGCCTTGGCGCTCACCACAAAGTTGAGCCAGGCCGGATTGGGTCGGGCATTCTCGGCGGTAATGATCTCCACGGTCTGACCATTCACCAGCCGGGTCCGCAGCGGTGCCAGACGGCGGTTGATCTTGACAGCCACACAGGCATTACCCACATCGGTATGCACGGCATAGGCGAAGTCCACTGCCGTGGCACCCCGCGGCAGACGCCGGATATCACCCCGGGGCGTGAACACATAGACCTCGTCGGGGAACAGGTCGACCTTGACGTTTTCCAGAAACTCCATGGAGTTGCCGGAACCCTTCTGCATTTCCAGCACGCCCTTGAGCCACTCCCGGGCCCGGATTTCCTCCGGCGCGGAAAGCCCCTCCTTGTCGGCCCCCTTGTAGAGCCAGTGAGCGGCAATCCCGGATTCGGCAATGCGATCCATCTCATGGGTGCGGATCTGAACCTCGATGGGCACACCGTGAGGACCGAACAGCGTGGTGTGAAGGGACTGATAACCGTTGGCCTTGGGGATGGCGATATAGTCCTTGAAGCGCCCCGGCACCGGCTTGTAGACGTTGTGGACAATACCGAGCACCCGATAACAGGTATCCACCTTGTCCACCGTTACCCGAAAGCCGTAGACATCCAGCACATCCGTCAATGACAGACGCTTCTTCCGCATCTTTTGATAGATGCTGTAGATATGCTTCTCGCGGCTTCCCACCTCGGCGGAAATATTCTCGGCAACCAGGGCCTCGCCAAAAGCGCGATTGATGCGTCGGAAGATTTCTTTCTGGTTTCCCCGCACCCGCCGCAGATGTCGGCTGATGACACGGTAGCGGGTGGGATGAAAGGATTTGAAACCCAGGTCTTCCAGTTCCAGGCGGATGGCATTGATGCCCAGTCGCCCGGCAATGGGGGCATAGATTTCCAGCGTTTCCCGGGCGATGCGGCGACGCTTGGCCGGCGGCATGACGCCCAGGGTGCGCATGTTGTGGAGGCGGTCGGCCAGCTTGACCAGAATGACGCGGATATCCTCCACCATGGCCAGGAGCATCTTGCGGAAATTCTCCGCCTGCGCCTCGGCCTTGGAGCGGAAACGGATCTGGGTCAGTTTGCTGACCCCATCCACCAACTGGGCCACGTCCTCACCGAATCGCTCGGCGATTTCTTCCTTGGCGGTGGGGGTATCCTCGATGACGTCGTGGAGAATGGCGGCGATCAGGGTCTTATAGTCCATCCGCAGTTCGGACAGAATCCCCGCCACCGCCACCGGATGGGAGATATAAGGCTCGCCGGTCAGGCGCCGCTGCCCCTCATGGGCCTCGGCACCGAACTGGAAGGCCTGCTCCACCGTTTCCACCTGATCCTCGGGCAGATAGCTTCGCAGGCGGCCCAGCAGATCGTCGATGCCCACCGCCCGCCGAGCCCGGCGACTCGAGACATATTTGGCGGCGGCATCACTCATTCCGGCACTCCTGTCGGCAGATGGATCAGTGACTGGCGTCCTGGTCCCCCTGCTTGGCTGCCGCCTCACTGGCTTCCTCGGCGGCTGCGGCGGCTTCGGCGGCCATGGCCTCACTGGCCTCGCGGGCTTCCTGCTCTTCCAGCATTTCCCGATCCACCAGGCCGTCGGCAATCTCGCGCAGGGCGACTACCGTGGGCTTGTCATTTTCCAACGGCAACAGGGCATCGGCGCCCCGCTCCAGCTGACGGGCACGCTTGGTGGCCAGCAGCACCAGTTCGAATTGGTTGCTGCACTTCTCAATACAATCTTCAATGGTTACTCGAGCCATGTCGTCCTCTTCTCTCGGCTGATTGTCAGAGCCCTCAGGTCAATCCAAGCATCCATGATGCTAAGACTCTGTGTCTACACTAAAAGTTTAGGGCAGTCCCGGATGAAACCAAGTCTGCCGCGACAGATGGGCGGCGCGGCGGCCGCCCGGATTCAGGCTGGCGTGTCCGCCAGCAGGCGGTCGGCCAGCGACCGCACGGCCTCACGATCCGCCTCCAGACCCTCCCCACGGCCATGAATCAGGCCGCGCAGGTCTTGCAGGGCACGATCAAAATCATCGTTGATGATCGCATAATCGAAATTCGACCATTGCAATAATTCGGCATGAGCCTCGCGCAGACGCCGTTCGATAACCGCATCGCTGTCAGTCCCGCGTCCCCGCAGCCGACTTTCCAGCTCTTCGCGGGACGGCGGCAGGATAAAAATGCTACGAGCTTCGGGCATCATGCGCCGGACCTGCTCCGCACCCTGCCAGTCGATCTCCAGCAGGACGCTGCAACCACTCTCCAGCTCACGCTCCACCTGGGCGCGGGCGGTGCCATAGCGATTGCCGAAGACCTGGGCATGCTCCAGAAATTCACCGCCCTCGATCATCTCCCGGAATCGGGCCTCGTCAACAAAGCAGTAGTCCTCACCATCCACTTCCCCTTCCCGCGGCGGGCGGGTGGTGTAGGAAATGGAAAAACGCAGCCCGGCTTCGCGGTCCATCAGCGCCCGCACCAAGGAGGTCTTGCCCGCCCCCGAGGGGGCGCTCACTACCCAGAGATTGCCCCTAGCCATGCCCGCGTTCACTCCACATTCTGAATTTGCTCACGCATCTGCTCGATGGCGACCTTCATCTCCACCGCTGCCGCCGTGGCTTCGCTATCCTGACTCTTGGAGGCCAGGGTGTTGGCCTCCCGGTTGAATTCCTGCATCAGAAAGTCCAGACGCCGGCCCACCGGCTCGCTGCGTTGCATGGCCTCGCGCAACTCGGCCACGTGACTGCCAAGCCGATCCAGCTCTTCGTCCACGTCCAGTTTCTGCGCCACCAGTGCCAGCTCCTGTTCCAGTCGCTGCTCATCGGCCTCGATGTCCAGGGTCTCCAGGCGGCGACGGTAGCGTTCCCGCAGCCCGGCCAGCACCGCCGGCACCCGTTCACGCGCCCGATCCACCTGGGCCTCCACCACCTGACAGCGGCTTTCCAGCATCTCGGCGGTGCGAGCGCCTTCCCGGGCGCGGTAGGCCTTGAGCTCCTCCAGGGCGGCGGCAAGGCCCGTCTGGGCATCACGGCTCAAGCCCTCGGGATCCGGGCTCGGCCGTCGTACCAGGCCCGGCCACTTGAGCAATTCCCCCAGACTGGGGGGGCGGGCCGTTGGCAGGCGCTCGGCCATGGCCGCCACCGCCCGGGTCAGATCGTCCGCAACCGCCGTATCCAGCTCCAGACCGGCAGTCTCGGCTTCACCCGTCTCCAGGCGCAAGACCGCATCCAGCTTGCCACGGGCAAGGGCCGCTTCCACTTGCTTGCGGAACTCCCCCTCCGCAGCCCGTAGCGCCTCCGGCAGGCGAAAGCTGGTTTCCAGGTAGCGATGATTGACGCTGCGCAGCTCCCATACCAGGAAACCCGCGTCACTGCGGGTTTCGCTGCGCGCAAAACCGGTCATACTGTTGAGCATGGACAGGCCCCCTGGGCACCGAACGTAACAGCCCGGCGCGGCGGGCTTGATACAATAGGCAATTTCGTGGAGAAACCGGGCATTATACGCCAGCGCGGGCGGCCAGACCATGCGCTCCGCCGGGGCGGAGTGGCCTGATGGATCCGGGGCCTGCGGCCAGTATCAGCAGAAAGGGCAATGTCCTTGGAAATCGAGACCGCCGATGTGACCCGAACCGGGCATCGCAAGAGCAATCAGGACCGCTACACCCTGATGGTGGGTGACCGGGCGGTCATGCTGGGCGTGGCCGACGGCATGGGCGGCCACCAGGACGGCGCCCTGGCGGCCGAAACGGCCGTGCGCGCCTGGACAGCGGCATTCAAGTCTTCCGGGAAACTGGTGCGTGCACCGGTCAAGTTTCTGGAGAACGCCATGCACCGGGCCCATCGCAAGGTGGAAGAGCTGGCCGCGGGCCTCAGCATTGATCAGGCCCCGCGGACCACCGGCGTATTGGCCCTGCTCAGTCGCGACACGGTGCGCTGGGTGCACGCCGGGGACAGCCGCGCCTATCTGTTCCGGGACGGCCGGATCCGCAGACGCAGCCGGGACCATAGCGTGGTTGACGAACTGCTGACCCGGGGGCAGATCAGCGATGAAGAAGCCCAGGCCCACCCCATGCGTCATCTGGTGGACTCCTGCCTGGGCGGCCCCGAAGGGGAACCGGCCTTGCGACTGAGGCGCCGCCTGCGGCTCAGGCCCCAGGATGTGGTGCTGCTCTGCAGTGACGGCTTCTGGGGGGCGCTGGACATGGAGATGGTCGCCGACCGCCTGTGCGCGGCGGAGGATCTGGATGCCTGCCTGAACGAATTGGCAGCGGAGGCGGAAGCCAACGCGGCCCCGGAAAGCGACAATATCACCGCCGTCGCTGTGCGCTGGCACGGCGAATAAGCACGTGAAGCATCAACGTAATGGACACACGCAATCACCAGGAGTAGTCAATGCGACATGACGGCCGCACAGCCGATCAGCTCAGGCCCATCAGTCTGACACGCCATTTCACCATGCACGCCGAAGGCTCGGTACTGTCCACATTCGGTAACACGCAGGTCATCTGCACCGCCAGTGTCAGCGAGCGGGTTCCGGGCTTTCTCCGGGGCAGCGGTCGCGGCTGGGTCACCGCTGAGTACGGCATGCTGCCCCGCGCCACCGGCAGCCGCAGTGACCGGGAGGCGGCCCGTGGCAAGCAGGGCGGGCGCACCCTGGAGATTCAGCGCCTGATCGGGCGTTCCCTGCGGGCGGTCATGGACCTGGAGGCCCTGGGTGAGCGGGCCATTATCCTCGACTGCGATGTGCTGCAGGCCGATGGTGGCACCCGTACCGCCGCCATAACAGGCGCCTGGGTGGCATTGAAAGACGCCGTCAACACACTGCTGGAAAACGGGGCGCTGAAGCGAAACCCCATGCACGGCCAGGTTGCCGCCGTATCCACCGGCATCGTTGACGGCCACCCGGTGCTGGACCTGGACTACCCGGAAGATTCCGGCGCGGAAACCGATCTCAATGTGGTCATGAACGAGGCCGGTGCCTTCATCGAAGTGCAGGGCACGGCCGAAGGCCACGCCTTTCGCCGCGGCGAGCTGGACGCCATGCTCGACCTGGCCGACAAGGGGATTCGAGAACTGCAGGAACACCAGCGCCAGGCGCTGGAACAGGCCTCCTGACAAGCAAGGGTGGACGAGGTTTTTCATGGCGATTCGTGAACTGGTCCTGGCCAGCAACAATCAGGGCAAACTGGGTGAGCTGAAGGGGATGCTGGAAGGCTTCGGCATCCAGGTCATGGCGCAATCGGACTTTCAGACACCCGAGGCCGACGAGACCGCCGCTACCTTCCTGGAAAACGCCCTGATCAAGGCGCGCAATGCCACCGCCTACAGTGGTCGACCGGCGCTCGCCGATGACTCCGGGCTGTGCGTGGATTACCTGGACGGCGCGCCCGGCGTCCGTTCCGCCCGCTATGCTGGCCCCGATGCCAGCGACAGCGACAATGTCCAGCGGCTGCTCCAGGCCCTGGACGGGGTCCCCGCCGATGGCCGACAGGCACGATTTGTCTGCGTGATGGCCCTGCTCCGAGATGTGAACGACCCGCTGCCGCTGATTGCCCAGGCGGAATGGCAGGGGCGAATCATCGAGCAGCCGCGGGGGGATGGTGGCTTCGGCTATGATCCGGTCTTTCTCCCCGACGGCGAGGATCGCACCGCGGCGGAGCTGCCGGCGGCGGAAAAGAACCGGCTCAGCCACCGGGGCCAGGCCCTGGCCCTGCTTCAGCGCCTGCTGCGCAGCGAAACTGAATGAGTAATATTTCTGCCCCCCAGCGTGCCAACGATATGACGGCGCCTTTCAATCCGCCCCTGGGCCTCTACATTCACCTGCCCTGGTGTGAGCGCAAATGTCCCTATTGCGATTTCAATTCCCACGCCTTGAGCGGCCCGGTGCCGGAAGCGGACTATGTCGCGGCACTTGAAGCGGACCTTGGCCTGGAGGCCGACCGAGCCGGTGGGCGGCGAATCGAGAGTGTTTTCATTGGCGGCGGCACGCCCAGCCTGTTTTCGGGCAAGGCGATCGGCAGCGTGCTTGAAGCGGTGGACCGACGAATCGGTCTGGCGCAGTCGGCGGAAATCACCCTTGAAGCCAATCCGGGCAGTGCCGAAGCCGCCCGCTTTCGCGATTTTCGCCAGGTGGGGGTCAATCGCCTGTCCATCGGTGTGCAGAGCTTCAATGATCAGCAACTGCAAGCCATCGGCCGAATCCATTCCGCCGAGCAGGCGCGGAAAGCGGTAGACGCCGCCCGCGCGGCCTGTATCGAGCGGTTGAATCTCGATCTGATGTACGGCTTGCCGGCACAGAGCCCGGAGGCGGCGGTGGCCGACCTGGAAGCCGCCCTGGCACTGGCGCCGGACCACCTGTCCCATTATGAGCTCACCCTTGAACCCAACACCGTCTTCCACAGCCAGCCGCCGGCCCTGCCGGATGAAGATCAGCGCTGGGACATGCTGCAGGCCTGCAGCGAGCGGATGAAGTCCGCCGGCCTGGAGCGCTACGAGATCTCCGCCTGGGCCCGCCCCGGCTCGGCCTGCCGGCACAACCTCAATTACTGGCAGTTCGGCGACTATCTCGCCATTGGCGCCGGCGCCCACGGCAAGGTCAGTGATGGTCACGAGATATGGCGTTATCGCAAGCACCGGGTACCACAACGCTTCATGAGTCTGACTGCGGGCGCGGGGGCCGAGGTATCTCGCCACGCCCTGTCCACCGACAACCGCTTGTTCGAGTTCATGCTCAATGCCCTGCGTCTGGTTGACGGCTTCAGTCTCGAGCTGTTCCGGGAGCGAACCGGGCTCGATCCCGATCTGGCCCGCCCGGGTCTGCGCTCCTTGGCGGCCGACGGCCTGATGGAGACAGATGCCTCCGGTGAGCACTGGCGGCCCAGTGAACGGGGTCTGGATTTGCTCAATGAATGTCAGGCCCGTTTTCTGCCGAAAGGGACATAAGCCCATGAGCAGCAAGTTCGCCACCGTCAGCCTGCAATGCCCCTGGTGCCTGGAAGCGGTGGAAATATTCATTGATGCGGATGCGGAAGCCGGTCAATGGATGGAAGACTGCCCGGTTTGCTGCCACCCCATGAACCTGGAGGCTCAGCCGGACGGCAGCGGGGGCTGGCAAGTGACGGCCGAGCGGGCCCATTAGGTCCAGCCTTGGCATTTTATTCACATCCTTATCGTCCATTCCGGCGGCCTGAAGATCCTGCGCAGCCTGTGCAGACTGCATTCACTCGGGAATGTCAACTGACTGAAATATCAGTGTTTTTTCTGGTGGCCATTTAGTGACCGAAATAAGGAAGGGCTTGCCCGCACGGGCATTTGCGACGGTTTGACCCAGTTCTTCCACACAGTTATCCACAGCTTTTGTGGAAAACCGGATTTTCCCTGCCTTGCCGTGGACTTGCCCGCAATAAGTCAAACACCACTCAAGCTAGTGACGCTAAGCGCCCGGGGACCGTATATAGCCACAGGCCTTGCGGCGGAACGTCGGGAGGTTTAGAATGCCGCGTTTCCAGTTTTCCGGGTGCCGACAACGGTCTGTGCCCCTGATTCAGCCAGGGTTTCAACGCCATGAAAGCGGATATCCATCCCGAATACAACGAAGTGACGGTGACTTGCAGTTGCGGCAACACCTTCAAGACCCGGTCCACGCTCGGCAAGGACCTCCAGGTCGAAGTGTGCTCCGCCTGCCACCCCTTCTACACCGGCAAGCAGAAGATCATGGACACCGCCGGCCGCGTGGACAAGTTCCGCCGCAAGTACGGTCGCAAGTCCGCCTGATCCTTTTGACCACCGGGCGCCAGCCGCCCGGTGGTTGCTTCCTGCCTGTCATTCCCAGCTCATCTGCCCTATAATCGGGCGCCCGACCCGGGGAGACCTGCGCGCCAGTCGCGCAGACGCTGACGCCCGAGGGTTCCGCACCGCCGACGTGGTTCCCCTTCGTCATCGATTTCGGCCGGGTCGCGGGGGTGGCACACTGGACGCCTCTGCGTCTTTCTCCATGCGTGCACCCGACAATCGATCCGGGCTCGAACCAGCAAGCCGCCTTCTTCTTGCGTTTGCGTGCTGAATGCCTGCACGCCGGGCGGCCTGACCGCGCCCAGGATCGGGTACCAGGATTCCACAGGAGCGAGAGAACCATGAGCGAGAAGACCTGCAAGCTGGGCATGCCGGACAACGAGGACAGCGTTGATCTGCCCATCCGGGAAGGCAGCCTGGGGCCAGCCACCGTGGACATTGGCCAGCTGTATCGTCAGCAAGGCGTGTTCACCTACGACCCCGGTTTCACCTCCACTGCCAGCTGCAAGAGCGCCATCACCTATATCGATGGCGAGAAGGGCCAACTCCTCTATCGTGGCTACCCCATTGAGCAGCTGGCGGAGCAGTCCAGCTTCCTTGAGGTCTCCTACCTCCTCATGTACGGGGAACTGCCCAGCCGGGAAACACTGGAGGGCTTCAAGCAGTCCATTCTCTATCACACCATGCTGAATGAATCGCTGCTGCGCTTCTTCAACGGCTTCCATTATGATGCCCACCCCATGGCCATGATGACCGGCGTGGTCGGCTCCCTGTCCGCCTTCTATCACGATCAGAATGCCATGCGGGACCCGGAACAGCGTGATGTGTTTGCCCACCGCATCATCGCCAAGATGCCGACCATCGCGGCGGCGGCCTACAAGCATTCCATCGGTCAGCCCTTCATGTATCCCCAGAACCATCTGGGCTACTGCTCCAACCTGCTGCACATGTTCTTCTCGGTCCCGGCGGAAGCCTATTCGCCCGACCCGGTAGCGGCGGAAGCGCTGGACCTGCTCTTCATTCTGCATGCGGATCATGAACAGAATGCCTCCACCTCCACGGTGCGCCTTGCCGGCAGCACCGGCACCAATCCCTATGCGGCCATCGCGGCGGGTGTGACCGCGCTCTGGGGCCCGGCCCATGGCGGCGCCAATGAGGCGGTGCTGGACATGCTCAATGAGATTGGGGATGTGAAGAACATTCCCAAGTATCTGGAGAAGGCCAAGGACAGGAATGACCCCTTCCGGCTGATGGGCTTCGGTCACCGGGTCTACAAGAACTATGACCCCCGCGCCAAGATCATTCGCGAGATGTGCCACAAGGTGCTCAAGCGCCTGGGCAAGGAGAATGATCCGCTGCTGGAGCTGGCGATGGAGCTTGAGCACATCGCGCTCAACGATGATTACTTTGTCGAGAAGAAGCTGTACCCGAATGTGGATTTCTACTCCGGCATCATCTACAAGGCCCTGGGTATTCCGGTCAGCATGTTCACGGTGATGTTCGCCATTGCCCGCACGGTGGGCTGGACGGCCCACTGGCTGGAGATGATCGGTGACCCGGCCATGCGCATTGGTCGTCCGCGTCAGCTTTATGTTGGCGAGACCCAGCGGGATTACGTGCCCCTGGATCGCCGGAAGTAATCGCGGTCCGACAGCAGAACAGGAACGGGCGGCCATTGGCCGCCCGTTTTTTGTGCTTAGGTTTTTGTGCTGAGGGCTTCGACCGCTGCAGTGCCTTTCGATGACGGTGACGTTTGCGTCCCGGCCTTGGAGGCGACAGGGCTTCCCAGGAACGTCGTGAACCCATCCCTGGGGACTCTGTGGGCGACATCCTGTCGCCCACAGTCCTGGAAAGCCCTGTCACCTCCAAGGCCTACCTGTGGTGGGGTCACCTGGACTGTGCCTGCTGAAGGCTTATTCAGATATTCGAGCAGATTACCTTCGATTCAGGCCGTTTATTCGCGGACAAATCCGCTCCCGCGGCGGCCTCGGCATAAGCTATTGGCACCGTGGGAGCGAATTCATTCGCGACTAAAAGCCACCGGAAGGGACTAAGCCATAAGACTTAACCAAACTCTCTCCGAGCACGGCACAGGTGACGACCACCAAACCTAAGCCGGCACACCCCGTCACCGCTAACGAAGGGCGATACAACAATCGAGGCCCTGAGGATGACTCACTCCTCCAGCAAGGCCTCCACCGCGGCAAGATTGCCCCGCTTCATGGGCCGGCCGTCTATGGGGCTGCGGGGGGCGTGGCCTTTTTCGTGGAGGCCGAAGACAGTGATTTCCAGGCTGACATCCCCGGCCATGAAGCTGTAGACCGGGTAATTTTCGTGCTTGCCATTGGACTGGCGAAGGCGACGCTCCTCCGTTTCCACCGGGATACCCGAGTCCATCAGGAACATATAGACCGACTCCGGCATGTCGGCGAAGGCATGAAGGCTGACGTCGGCGTGCAGGGTGGCATTGCCATCAAGTACACCCCCCACCAGACGAGGCGAAAAATCCTGCAGCAGTTTCATCGCCTCAATCGCTGTCTCGCGTAGCTCCCGCAGACGATCCGGCTGGGTCTCGCCATGAAACAGGCGCAGATGTTCGTTCAGGGCTGATTCGATTTCCACATTGGTGGGCATGATGCGTCGAAGCTGGCTGCGCTCCAGACCAAGACGTTCGGATGCCTTGCGCTTGGCCAGAAGATAATCACGCACCCCTTCCTCGGCGAGGATGCGGGCGGCCTCCTGGGCCATGCGCTGACGGATTTCCTCGCTTCGCTTGTCAGTGCTGAGTCTGGTCATCGTTACCCCCTCGATCGGGCCGAAAAAATAGGGCGGGATTGGTGACGCGACTGGATGGGATGAAGAGACGACCTCCCTGGATGGAAACTGCTTACAGAAATACCGGTTTCGGCACCCGAAAAGCAAGCGGGAGTGCAAGAAATCCAGAAGAACGGTAGAGACGGCGGCGCGGGCGGCCGCCGTCTACTCATGAAAAAGCCTGGCCAGTCGGGCGCTGGCGCCTAGAAGAGATCATCCGCCCCCGGACTGTCCTCATCACTGCTATCTTCCCGTTCGGGCAGTTGCCCCTCGCGGAAAATCTCGAACATGCCGTTGGGATGATCAGCCCCCACCATCAGACCGGTATCCCGGGAGATGCGGACTCTCACCAGACCCGGCGGCTCATCCAGAGTCCGCTCGGGGGCACCAATCAGGGCCGCGCCCATGAATTCCGTCCAGATGGGCAGCGCCGCACGGGCGCCACCCTCCCGATTACCCAGGGGCTGAGAACGGTCGAAACCGATCCAGGCGGTGGCCACCAGATCCGGTGTGTAACCGCTGAACCAGGCATCGCGATACTCGTTGGCGGTACCGGTTTTACCCGCCAGGTCATTGCGGCCCAACTGCTGGCGGGCGAAGCGGCCCGTGCCGTGGCGGACCACATCCTGCAGCATGCTATCAATGAGATAGGCGTTCTGCGGGCTGATCACACGTTCAGCCAGGTTGATGGGTGATTCCGGGTTGAGCTCATCTTCATGCAGGGATGGCTGCCAGGCATCGCTGGCATCCTCGGCTTGCAGTTCTTCCGGCAGCCCGTTTTCGAGGCCCGGGACACTGCACTCGGGACAGACCACGGCCGGCTGGGCCTGATACAGGGGCTCGCCCCGGCGATCCATGATGCGCTCAATGAACCAGGGCTCCACCCGATGACCACCGTTGGCAAAAACCGCATAACCACGGGTGAGATCCAAGGGGGTCAACTCACCCGTGCCCAGTGCCAGAGTCAGGTCGCGGGGAAGGGCGCGGTCATCAAAACCGAAAGACCGCAGGTGCCCGGCTGTCCGGCCAATACCCACATCCCGCAGGACCCGAACGGACACCAGATTGCGTGAATGAACCAGTGCCTCTCTAAGTCTCGTGGGACCAAAGAAACGACCGGTGTAATTGGTGGGCCGCCAGGTATGATCAATGTCGGCCTCTTCCACGACCACGGGGGCATCATTAACAAGGGTCGCCGGCGTAAAGCCGTTGTCCAGGGCGGCGGAGTAGATAAAGGGCTTGAAGGCAGAACCCGGCTGACGCAGGGCCTGTACCGCCCGGTTGTATTGGCTGTGACGGAAGTCGAAACCGCCGGCCAGCGCCTCGATGGCGCCGTCTTCCGGATTGATCGCGACCACCGCGCCCTGGGCCTCCGGCACCTGTGACAGAGCCCAGCCATCCTCATCCTGACTCAGGAACACGACATCACCGGGCATGACCACTTCATCGGCCCGCTCTGGTGCCGAGCCCTGGCGATTACGATTGATGAAGGGGCGGGCCCACTCCATGGTGGAAAAGTCCACCGTGACCCGGTCGGCATTGCGCCGGACGGCTTCGAAACCTGTCTCCCCGGCGGCCGCAACCACCACCGGCTCGAGACCACCGATACGGTAGTAGGAAGCCAGGGTCGAGGCCCAGGCCTGCTGGTCGGAGGGATCGTCGGGGACCTGGACCTGGCCGACGGGGCCTCTCCAGCCATGACGCTGGTCATAGGCGAGCAGGCCGTTGCGCAGCGCGCGGACGGCCGCCGACTGCTTGCGACCATCCACGGTGGTCACAACCTGAAAACCGTCTTCGTAAGCCGCGTCGCCATAGCGACGGACCATTTCCTGACGGACCATCTCGGCCACGAAGGGTGCATCCACTTCCACCTGGGCGCGGTGAAGGCCGGCGGTAACCGGCGCCGTCACGGCCTCGGCGTACTCCTCCTGGCTGATGAGGTCCAGGGTCAGCATCCGACCCAGCACATAAGCCCGCCGATCCACGGCCCGCTCCGGGTTGCTGACCGGGTTGGCCCGCGATGGGGCCTGGGGCAGGCCGGCAATCATGGCCTTCTCCGCCAGGGTCAGCTCGGAAACGTCCTTGCCGTAGTAGACCTCGGCGGCGGCGGCGGCGCCAAAGGCGCGGTGCCCCAGAAAGATCTTGTTGAGATAAAGACTCATGATTTCTTCCTTGCTCAGCTCTCGCTCGATTTCAAAGGCGAGAAAGAGCTCCCGGATCTTGCGACCAAAGGTCTGGTCTCGGGTCAGGAAGAAGTTGCGGGCGACCTGCATGGTGATGGTGGAGCCACCGCCATGGGCCATTGAGCGGGTGGTGACAAGATAATAGGAGGCCCGCAGCATGGCCCGGAAGTCCACGCCCCGGTGGCGGAAGAAATTCTCGTCCTCGGCGGCAATCACCGCCTGCTTGAGGCGTTCCGGGAATTCCTCATAGCGAAGCGGACGGCGCCGTTCCTCGCCAAACTCGGCGATCAGACGGCCATCACGGCTAAAGACCCGCATGGGCTCCTTGAAGTCCACCTCACGCAGGACTTCGACATCAGGCTGATCGGGGGCAATATAGAGATAGGTGCCGACAACCACCCCGATGGCCACCACGAACAGGGTAAAACCGGCACCGAGCAGAAAAACCAGGATCTTGAGAAAACGCTGCATCTATGTCCCCGAAGGAAAAAATCACCAGAAATCCGGCATTTTGCCGCAAGATTCATATTTTAAGTCCTGACGCCCGGATGCGCGAATAGGCCCCCGGCGCGGACTTCCAGCCCCCTCGATATATGGGATTCTTTCCCTTTATTTTCAAGGGCTTATTTGCTTCTTAAAAGAGCCCCAAGCCTGGTCTTCGCAGCCTGCGGCAGCAGGGGGTGCGGAATAGAAGCGCATAAACCCGCATTTGATTTGACGGCACATTGATATATAGTTCAATTCAGGTCTTAATGTTCTGGGCCATGTTCTGCCGCCAAGTTGCCGTCTGAGAAAGGAAAAAAGCAGTGTTCTCAAAACGCGCCAAGCCAATGCTCGGCCTCGACATCTCCACCTCCTCGGTGAAGGTGATTGAGCTGAGTCAGACCAAGGCCGGCTACCGTGTGGATCACTACGCGGCGGAGCCCATGCCTCAGAATGCCATCACCGACAAGGTCATTGTCGATGTGGATGCCACCGGCGATGCCGTGCGCAAAGCCGTCAAACGCTCGGGCAGCCGAACCAAGCTGGCAGCCGTTGCCATTGGCGGTGCCTCGGTGATCAGCAAGGTGATCACACTACCAGCCAATCTCTCCGGCAAGGAGATGGAAGAGCAGGTGGAGCTGCAGGCCGACCAGTACATTCCCTTCCCTCTGGAGGAAGTCTCCTACGATTTTGAGGTTCAGGGCCCCTCCGAGGCGGACCCGGACATGGTGGACGTGTTCCTGGCCGCCACCCGCAGCGAGAACGTTGAACACCGTCAGGCGGTACTCGAGGCCGCCGGCCTGCAAGCCAAAGTGGTGGAGATCGAATCGGATGCCATGGAGAACGCCTGTAGCCTGCTGACTCACCAGATGCCCGACAACGGTCTGGACAAGACCATTGCGGTGGTGGACTTCGGCGCCACCACCACCACCTTCAGCATTCTCAACGACCGCAAGGTGGCCTATACCCGCGACCAGAACTTCGGTGGCCGACAGCTGACCGAGGAAATCATGCGCGCCTACGGCCTGTCCTTTGAAGAGGCCGGCAAGGCCAAGAAGGAAGGTGGGCTGCCCGGCAACTATGAGACCGACATCCTCGAACCCTTCGTGGACGACATGGCGCAGCAGATCAACCGCTCCATGCAGTTTTATCTGTCTTCCCACGCCGGCGGCGGGCAACTGGACCAGGTGATCGTCTGCGGTGGTTGCGCCGCCATCCCGGGCGTGGATCAGATGATCCAGGAAAGGCTGGAGGTGCCGACCGTGATCGGTAACCCCTTTGGGGAGATGAAACTTTCGTCCCGGGCCCGGGCGCAGAACGTCGAGAAAGACGCCCCGGCGCTCATGATCGCCTGCGGGCTCGCGCTCAGGAGTTTTGACTGATGCCGAGAATCAATCTTCTGCCCTGGCGTGAGGAAGCCCGCCGGGAAAAGCAGAAAGAATTTGGAACCCAACTGGGGGGCGCCGCCATCCTCGGCGGCCTGCTGTTGTTCTACGCCCACCATACGGTGGGTGGCTGGATAGACCACCAGCAGTCTCGCAATGACCGCATCCAAAGCGAGATCCGGCAGCTTGAAGAAAAGATTGCCGAGATCGAGGACCTTCAGGAAACCAAGGATCGACTGCTGGCACGCATGCAGATCATTGAGGAATTGCAGAAGAGCCGGCCCGATGGCGTCCGCCTCTTTGACGACCTGGTGCGGACCTTGCCATCCGGTGTCTACCTGACCGAGGTCACCCAGAGCGGGGCCAACCTGACCATTCGCGGAGTAGCAGAATCCCAGGCCCGCGTATCGGCCTATATGCGCAACATCGACCAGGCCGATTGGCTGGCCCAGCCCCGCCTGCAGGTGATCGAGCGGGATCGTCCGCGCCGGGACGGTGAAGGACGATTGCGCACCTTCACCATTCGCGCGGTCCAGGTCACCCCGGGCACGGAGGACAACTGATCATGGATCTCCGCAAGCTCAACGAAATCGATATCAATGACCTCCGGGACATCGACTTCGCCGATATGGCGGAATGGCCAGTCGCCGGACGATTGGTCCTGGTGGGGATCATCATTGTCGCCGTGCTGGTTGGTGGTTATTTCTTCCTGGTTCAGGATCAGCTGGAAAACCTCGAACGCCTGGAACGGGAAGAGACCGATCTGCGCTCCCGCTTTGAACTGCGGCAGGAGCGAGCGGCCAATCTTGACGACTACCGGGATCAGCTGGAGGAAATGCGCGAATCCTTCGGCACCATGCTGCGGCAACTGCCCAGCGAGGCCGAAGTGGAAAGCCTGTTGGTGGATATCTCGGAGACCGCGACCGCCAGTGGCCTGGAGTCAGAGCTGTTCGAGCCCCAGGCGGAGGTGGAGCGCGATTTCTACGCGGAACTGCCCTATCGCCTGCGCATGCGCGGCAGCTACCACGAGTTCGGCCAGTTTGCCGATGACGTGGCCAAACTGCCGCGAATCGTGACCCTGCACAACATTCAGATCCGGCCACAGGATGACGGTGAGCTGGAAGTGGAAATGATTGCCAGAACCTATCGCTATCTGGGCGACGATGACGGAGGTGGCTCGTGAGCAAAAAACGGACACCCAAGACTCGTGCCCTGCTGGCCATGGGCATGGCCGTGACCGGCCTCGCCCTGAGTGCCTGTGAACGGGATATGGACGACCTGGAGCGCTACATCAACGAAATCAATCAGCGCCCGGGCGGTGAAATCGAGCCGATTCCACAAATCGAGCCCTACGAGGGGTTCAGCTATGGCGTGGCGGGCGAGCGCTCGCCCTTCGAGCCCGATGACCGCCTGCGCCCGGATGACACCGCAACCGCCGAGGGACCGACACCGGACCTGGATCGACGCCGCGAATACCTCGAGCGCTATCCGCTTGATGGCCTGCGCATGCAGGGGATTCTGGAGATGGGTGGACAGCTTTACGCACTCGTCCGCGACCCCGAGGGCGTGGTGCATCGGGTCAGTATGGGCAATCACATGGGCGAGAATTTTGGCGAGATCATCGCCATCACCGAAAGCCACGTCACATTGAGAGAACTGGTTCCGGACGGCACGGGCGGGTGGAATGAACGTGAACGTCGCCTGAGCCTGAGCGATTGACCGGACAGGAGAGGAAGACCATGGGGATCAAACGCAAGACTGCACACTTCAGCGTCGTCGGCCTGATTGGCCTGATGCTGCTGGCATTCGTCGGCCAGGCGATGGCACAGGGCCAGAATCGCCTGGAAGACATCACTGTCTCCACCCTGCCCGGCGACCGCGTTGAAATTCGCCTCAGGCTGAGCGAACCGGCCCCCGAGCCGCAGAGCTTCACCATTGATGAGCCGGCGCGCATCGTTCTTGACCTGGCCGACACCCGAGTGGGTGTGCGTGAACGCCGCCAGGATATCGGCGTGGGCGCCACTCGCAATATCATGGTTGCCGAGGCCCAGGACCGGACCCGTGTGGTGATCGGCCTCTCCGCCCCGCAGGGCTACAGCGTCACCACCGAAGGCAATGACATTCACATTACCGTCGGTGACCGGCGCAGCCGGGACCAACTGGCGGCGCCGGACGGTCCGGATGTCAGCCCCTTTGTCCAGGATGATGCCGATGAGCCCCGCCTGGACGACCGTCGAGCCCGGGATCTGCGGGTCCGCAATGTGGACTTCCGCCGTGGTGAACAGGGCGAAGGTCGAATCCTCGTCGAGCTCAGCGATGAACGCATCCCCATTGATATCGACGAGTCCGCCGACAGGGTCCGGGTGACCTTCCAGAGCGCGGAAGTGGCGCGGGAACTGGAGCGCCGACTGGATGTGCTGGACTTTGCCACCCCGGTGCAGACCATCGACACCCGCCATGGGCCGGATGGGGTCGAGATGGAGATCCGCCTGAGCGGTGAGTACGAGCAACTGGCCTATCAGTCGGAAAAACAGTTTGCCCTGGAATTCCGGCCACTGACCGAGCGGGAAATCGAAGAACGCGAGGAGCGGGAGTACACCGGCGAACGCCTGACCCTGAATTTCCAGGACATCGAGACGCGTGCGGTATTGCAGCTGATTGCCGACTTCACCGATCTCAACATCGTGGTGGCCGACTCGGTCACCGGCAACGTCACGCTGCGCCTGCAGAACGTGCCCTGGGACCAGGCTCTGGACATCATTCTCCAGACCCAGGGCCTGGATACCCGCCAGAGCGGCAATGTGATCCTGGTGGCTCCGGCTCAGGAGATCGCCCAGCGTGAGCAGCAGGAGTTGCAGGCCCGTCAGGCCCGCGAGGAACTGGTACCGCTGCGCTCCGAGTTCATTCAGGTGAACTACGCCCGAGCCGCGGATCTGGCCCAGCTGATTCGCTCGGAAGGCTCACAGATGCTGTCCGAGCGCGGCAATGTGGCCGTGGACGACCGCACCAACACCCTGCTGCTGCAGGATACCGATGACCGCCTGACCGACGTCCGGCGCATGGTCAACCGCCTGGACATCCCGGTCCGCCAGGTGCTGATCGAATCCCGCATCGTGGTCGCCACCAGCGACTTCAACCGGGAACTGGGTTCGCGCTTTGGCGTCACTCATGCCCGGGAGCGTGGTGATGATGGCCTGCTCACCATTTCGGGCGGCCTCAGCGGCGCAGACACCATGATGCGGTCCGGGCTGGACAACATCCAGAACACCGGCCAGCCTTTCCCGGTGACCGTGCCCAACCTGCAGGACCGCCTGAACGTGAACCTGCCGGTGGCATCCCCCGCCGGGCGCTTCTCCATGGCCATCCTGGATTCCGACTACCTGGTGGACCTGGAGCTGTCCGCGCTGCAATCCCAGGGCCGCGGTGAAGTGATTTCCAGCCCGCGGGTGATCACCGCCGACCAGAAGGAAGCCTCCATCCAGCAGGGCGTGGAGATTCCCTTCCAGTCCGCCCAGGCAGGCACTGGTGCCGGCGCGGTCACCACGGAATTCAAGGAAGCGGTGCTGTCACTGACCGTGACCCCGCAAATCACCCCGGATGAGCGCATCATCATGGACCTGGAAGTGAGCAACGACACCATTGGTGAAGAGGTGCCCAGTGCCACCGGTGGCTTCGTGCCCAGCATCGATACCCGGGTGGTGCGCACCCAGGCTGCCGTGAACAACGGCGAGACCGTGGTGCTTGGGGGCATTTACGAGACCCAGCGCCAGGAAGGTGAATCCCGGGTGCCCATTCTGGGCGACATCCCGGGCCTGGGCATGCTGTTCCGTTCCACCACCCGCAGTGCCAGCAAGGCCGAGCTCTTGGTCTTCGTGACGCCCAAGCTGCTCAAGGATGACGCTCGGGTGGAGTAATCGGCTAGACTGATAAAACCTGTTTCGGCCCCGCCCATGGGCGGTGTGGGTGGGAGGAAAGACGAAGAGACAGGGGCGCCAACGGGATATGAACCGCGTGGCGCCCTTTTTTCTGGCGGATGCACCGCCAGCGCAATCCGAATGGGGAGTAGGGAAGATGATCAAGCGAATTCTGTTGGCCCTGTTGCTTGCGGGGGCGTTGGCCATGGTTGCCTGTGACAATGACGAGGGAAGCATCTCCCAGGCCGGTGGCGACAATGGCGAAGAGAACGGCAATGGCGATGACAATGGCGATGATAACGGCGATCCCAGCGCGGGTGGCCTGGTCATGGGCAGTGGCGACGGTGAGGATTTCGAAGCCGGCCAACTGACACTGGGCATGAGCTCGATCGCAGCCGGAGGCTCCACCGGCATTAGCGGGCGAATCCTTACCGAAGACGGTGATGTCCCGGACGACGAGTTTGAAGTTGAGCTGACCTCGACCTGCGCCGATGAGGGTCTGGCCAGTCTGACCAGCCCGGTCGCCACCAATGGCGGCGAGTTCTCCTCCACCTACACGGCCGAGGGCTGTCAAGGCGAGGACACCATTACCGCCCAGGCAAGCATCGATGGCGTTGGCACGCTGTCCGCCAGCGCCAGCGTTGAGGTTGCAGCGGCCAACCTGGGCTCATTGGTGTTCATGAGCGCCGACCCTCAGCTGATCGGCTTGCGAGGAATGGGTGTCCCGGAGATCGGCGAAACATCCACGGTTCGCTTCCGGGTGGAGGATGTCAACGGTAACCCAACGCCCGGGCGGGAAGTCCAGTTCACCCTCAGTACCAGCGTGGGCGGAATAGAGCTTTCCAACGATTCTGCCGTCAGTAATGATCAGGGCGAAGTGAGCACCCAGGTCATCTCGGGGACGGTGGCCACGCCGGTCCGGGTCAATGCGCAGGTGGTGGATACCACGGTTTCTTCCCAGTCATCCCTGCTCAGCATCAGTACGGGGATTGCGGAACAACAGGGGGTATCCATCGCCTTTGAAAGCCTGAACCCCCCGGTCCAGGGCTGTGTTGGCGAGGAATATGAAATCACCGTTCATGCCCGGGACCGCTTCTCCAATCCGGTGATTGACGGCACGGTTATCAATTTCTCCACCGAAGGCGGGCGCATCCAGCCCCACTGCATGACGGTCGACGGAACCTGCGTCGTGACCTGGACCAGTCAGGCAAGCTGGCCTGCCCGTTCCACCGTACTCGCCTATCTGGAGGGCGAGGAAAGCTTTATCGACCGGACCGGGGACGGCCTGTTTGGTCCGGCGGAAGCCGCAGAGGGCCCTCATGAAGGGGACTTCGACCCCAATGATCCGGAGGGGAATGCGGATATTGGCTGGATCGATGTGGGCGAACCCTTCCGCGACGACAATGAAAGCGGTGAGTACGAACCGGGTGTGGATGGCTTTCACTGGAACTATTACGGCGGCGGCTATACCGAGGCCAATGAGCTGTTCGATGGCGCCCTTTGCGGTGCAGGCATTGAAGACGATGGTGACCGTGAGACGTTCCAGAACGACTATTGTGGTTCTCCGCAGGCGCCCATCGGCGTCTCCGGCGTCATGGTCCTGGCCGACAACCGGGTTGTGAACATGGCCTTCCCGACCACCTATGTGGTGGGCAGTGGTCCTCTGGAAATCGAGCTTTGGGGCCCGGAAATGCAGCCGCTGCCCAGTGGCAGCACCGTTGCATTTGATACCGGTTACGGCCGAGTTCTGGGACAGGACACGATAACCATCGGGAATACCAATCAGGATGGTCCCATTGCTGTCGAGTTCACTCTCTCGGAGTCCAATGAGGACGACACCACCGAATGCGATGTGGGGACCATTACCGTTACCACACCCGGCAATAGCTGTGGCGAAGGCTTCATATTCGAACAGGAATTGACCATCTGCGGCAGTGACAGCTAAGCGCGTCACCATGACAACGGCCTGCCCACTGGGCAGGCCGTTTTTTTTTCGGCATTATCATCGCTTGGCACCGTGCTGCCATTGCCCGCCTGGTCACAGCCCCATGAACAGAAAGGGCCCCCGGGCGGCTTTTCCCTAGGCTTTCGAGGTTTGGCATGGAAACACCGAGGCGGATATTCCTGATTGGTCCCATGGGAGCGGGAAAATCATCCATCGGGCGGGAGCTGGCCAGACGGCTGGGCTATCCATTCCAGGACACCGACGATTATCTGCGGGAACGCACCGGGGTGGATATCGCCACCATTTTCGATTTTGAGGGCGAGGAAGGTTTTCGGGAACGGGAACGCAAGGCCGTGGCCGAGCTGACCCAGCTGGAGCCGCTGGTCCTGGCGACCGGCGGTGGCACCGTGGTGACCGCGGAGAACCGCCGCCTGCTGGCCGAGCGTGGCTATGTCATCTACCTGCGAACCAGCCTGGACTTCCAGCTCAGACGTACCCGGCAGTCCCGCCATGACCGTCCCCTGCTGCAAACCGAAGATCCGGAAGCCAAATTGCGGGAATTGGCCGAGGAGCGCGAACCCCTGTATCGGGAGTTGGCCGACTTCGTGGTGGACACGGATGATCAGTCGGTGAAACAGGTCATGCGCCGTCTGGCCACCGAATTCGAGATCTGAAATGCACCGCCTCGACGTTGAACTGGGGGATCGCAGCTATGCCATCCACGCCGGTGGGGACCTGCTCGCCGACCCGGAGTGGCTGGCCCGGGGTCTGACAGCCCCCGCTCTGTTCATCATCAGCGACGACAACGTTGCTCCCCATTACCTCCCTTCCCTGCGGGCGGCCCTGGGCCAGCGCCTGCGTGGCGAACTGGTGTTACCTGCCGGGGAAGCGCAGAAGCAACTGGACACCCTCTCGCGGGTCTTCGACCACCTGGCCGAATGCCGCATCGGCCGGGACGCCGCCCTGGTGGCGCTGGGCGGCGGCGTGGTGGGCGACCTGACTGGCTTCGCGGCCGCCTGCTGGCAGCGGGGCATTGATTTCTACCAGGTCCCCACCACTCTGCTGGCCCAGGTGGATGCCTCGGTCGGAGGCAAGACCGCGGTCAATCACCCGGCCGGAAAGAATCTCATCGGCGCCTTCCACCAGCCGCGAGCGGTCATTGCCGACACCGACACCCTGGCTACCCTGCCGGAGCGGGAGTTCCGTGCCGGGCTGGCGGAGGTGGTCAAGCACGCCCTGATCGCCGATCCGGATTTCCTGGCCTGGCTGGAAGCGCGGGTGGAGGCCCTCAATGCCCGCGAGCCGGAAACGGTTGGTGAGACGGTACTTCACTGCTGTCGCATCAAGGCGGCCGTGGTCAGCGAGGACGAGAGGGAAAGGGGGCGACGGGCCATCCTCAATTTTGGTCATACCTTCGGCCATGTCATTGAAGGAGCGCTGGGCTACGGCCAATGGCTGCACGGTGAGGCGGTGGCTGCCGGCATGGTTCAGGCCATGGTCCTGTCGCGAACGCTGGGCCTTCTGAACGAGGAAGAGCAGCGCCGTGACGTTGCCTTGATGGAAAGGCTGAAGCTGCCGTGTGAACCGCCGGCCCTGTCCGTCGATACCTGGCTGGAATGGATGAGCCGCGACAAGAAGGCGACCAGCGCGGGGCTGCGCTTCGTGTTACTGGATGGGCTGGGCCGGGCGATCATCCGCGACGATGTCCCCGAGTCGCGCCTGCGGGAGGTGTTGGCGTGCGAGATGCAATCCCCCTGAAAGCGGCGGAACAGGGTCGCTTGGCATCCTGGGCAGTACCCGACAGGGCCGGTGATGCCGGACGGCGGCATCCTGAACCCCCACCCGCCTTTCGAACCGAATTTCAAAGGGACCGTGACCGCATTGTCCACTCCACCGCCTTCCGCCGTCTGGTCTACAAGACCCAGGTCTTCGTCAATCACGAAGGGGACCTTTACCGAACCCGCCTGACCCACAGCCTCGAAGTGGCCCAGATAGCCCGCACGGTAGCCGCCGCCCTGGGGCTCAATGTCTCCCTGGTGGAAGCCATCTCGCTGGCCCACGACCTGGGCCACACCCCCTTCGGCCATGCCGGTCAGCATGCGCTCAATCGCTGCATGCGGCCCTTCGGTGGCTTCGAGCACAACGTCCAGTCGCTGCGGGTGGTGGACCTGCTGGAGGAAAAGTATGCCGACTTTCCGGGCCTGAACCTCGCTTTTGCCACTCGGGAAGGAATATTGAAGCGCTGTCCGCCGCGGCTGGCCCGGGACCTGGGCGAGCTGGGACAACGTTTTCTGGCCGGCACGCAGCCCAGTCTGGAGGCACAGCTGGCCAATGTGGCGGATGAACTGGCCTACAACAATCACGATGTGGATGATGGCCTGAGAGCCGGACTGTTGGACGTCGAAGCGCTACGGGAAGTGGCGCTTTTCCGTGACCATTATGATGGGGTGCGCCAACAATGGCAGTCACTGTCCGGCCGCCGCGTGATCCACGAGACCGTTCGACGGATGATCGGCGAGCTGGTCAATGACCTGATCGAGGCCAGCGCCCGAAGGATTCTTGAGACGGCACCAGCCTCCGTTGAGGCCGTGCGCCAAATGGAAAAGGCCCTGATTGGCTTCAGCCCGCCGGTGGCCCGGCGGCATATGGCACTGAAACGCTATCTGCGCCGCCATCTTTATCGCCATCACCGGGTCCATCGCATGGCAACCAAGGCCAGGGCGACGGTGAGCCGCCTGTTCGAACTTTTCATTGACGATCCCCGGCTGCTGCCGCCAGACCCCTGGCAGCGCTTTCAGGCCAGTCAGGGACAGGATCACCAGGCTCGGGTGGTTGCCGATTACATCGCCGGCATGACCGATCGCTTTGCCATTGCCGAGCACGCTCGCCTGACCGATCCGGCGACGATGAACTGACTGCGGCCGGCAACGGTATTTCCGGTACAATTGCGCCAGCCAACCACCAGGAGTCCAACGTGTACCAGCACAAGTCCATCCCCCCGGAAGAGCGCCTGATTTTCGCCCTCGATGTACCCAACGTGGAAGAGGCCAAGGCGCTGGTTGAGCAGCTCGGTGACAGTGTGCGCTTCTACAAGATCGGCCTGGAACTGTTCATGGCCGATGGCTTTTTCGATTTCCTGGACTGGTTGCTGGGCCGTGAGCGCAAGGTTTTCGTGGATCTCAAGTTTTTCGACGTCCCCGCCACGGTGGCCGCCGCGGTGCGTCAGCTGTCCAGGCGGGGCGCCCATTTCTGCACCATCCACGGCAACCAGAGCATCATGGAAGCGGCCGGCGAGGCCCGCTCCGGCCATCTCAAGGTGCTGGCGGTGACCGCCCTGACCAGCCTCGATCGGGGCGACCTGGATGATCTGGGCTTTGATTGCGATGTGGATGCGCTGGTCCTGTCCCGGGCCCGACGCGCCCTGGAAGCCGGCTGTGACGGTGTGGTGGCCTCCGGCATGGAAGTCGCCCAGATGCGAGAGGCGGTGGACGATCGCCTGCTGGTGATCACCCCCGGGATTCGTCCGGTGGAGAATCGGGGTGGCGATGACCAGAAGCGGGTGGTCACGGTGGAGCAGGCATTCGAGAACGGCGCGGATTACATCGTCGTGGGCCGCCCCATTCGCAGGGCGGACGATCCCAAGGCGGCGGCCGAGGCCATTCAGGCGACCATTCGAGAGGTGTTTCAGGCATGAGTACCGAATTGCAGAACGACCGCTTGCTCAAGGCCCTGTTGCGGGAACCGGTGGACCGCACGCCGGTATGGATGATGCGCCAGGCCGGTCGCTACCTGCCCGAATACCGGGCCACCCGGGAACGGGCCGGCAGCTTCGTCAAACTGATGCGCAACCCGGAGATGGCCTGCGAAGTAACCCTGCAACCCCTGGAGCGCTTCCCCCTGGACGCAGCCATTCTCTTCTCGGACATCCTCACCATCCCCGATGCCATGGGCCTGGGACTGTACTTCGTTCAGGGCGAAGGGCCGAAATTTGAACGCACGGTGCGCTCGGCAGCGGAGGTGGACGCCCTGCCCCAACCGGATGTGGGCACGGAGCTCAGCTATGTCACCGATGCGGTCAGCACCATTCGCAAGGCCCTGGATGGCCGCGTGCCCCTGATCGGCTTCAGCGGCAGCCCCTGGACGCTGGCCACCTACATGGTCGAAGGGAGCTCCAGCAAGGACTTTGGCACCATCAAAGGCATGGCCTGGGATGCCCCGGAGGTCCTGGACCGGCTATTGGACAAGCTGGCTGTCTGCATCACCGATTACCTCAATGCCCAGATCCGCGCCGGTGCTCAGGCGGTACAGATCTTCGACACCTGGGGCGGCGTGCTCAGCCCCGCGCATTATCGGCGCTTTTCACTGGGGCCGATGGCCCGCATCGTGGAAGGGCTGATCCGCGAACATGAAGGACGGCGGGTGCCGGTGATTCTGTTTACCAAGGGCGGTGGCCAATGGCTGGAAGCCATGGCCGAGACAGGCTGCGATGCCCTGGGCCTGGACTGGACGGTGAACATCGGCGAAGCGCGCAAGCGTGTGGGCGACAAGGTGGCCTTGCAGGGCAATCTGGACCCGTCGGCCCTGAATGCCTCGCCAGCCCGCATTCGGGAAGCAGTCGCCGAGATCCTTGCGGATTTTGGACATGGGGAAGGCCATGTCTTCAATCTGGGCCACGGCATCACCCCCAAGATCCCGCCGGAGCACGCCGGAGCGATGATCGACGCCGTGGTTCGGCTGAGTCCGCAGTATCATCATGGTGGCTAGGTCACCGGCTGGGGCTGGAAGGGCAAATTCAAAGGCGGCCTCGCGCCAAGGCGCAAAGACGCGAAGAAAAACCAAAAATAAAAAAGGGATTTCGCGCTGAGGCGCAGAGCACCAAGAGATCAATAGGAGCGGCGCAACGATCTGCCTGGATAGTTTTGGCTGGGGGCAGTCTGCCGTAGGAGCGGCTTCAGCCGCGATTATGGCTTCGACATGCCCCCTATCGCGGCTGAAGCCGCTCCTACCGCAAATATCCCCTACCAAAAATCATTGCATTGCCTTTGCGTCTTGGCGTCTTTGCGCGACGCAATCCTTTGATCTTTCTATGCGCCTCACCGCCTCTGCGCGAAACCGCCTTTAGTCTTCCTTGGCGTCGGGGTCGTCTTCCCGGAGTTTGCGGCGGAGGATCTTGCCCACGTTGGTCTTGGGCAGCTCCTCACCAAAGGCCACTTTCTTGGGCACCTTGTAGCCGGTCAGATTACGGCGGCAGTGCTCGATGATGTCTTCTTCGGTAAGATTCTCGTCCTTGCGCACCACCCAAAGCTTCACCACCTCACCGGATTTTTCATCCGGAATGCCAATGGCAGCGACCTCGAGCACACCCTCCATCTCGGCGACCACATCTTCAATCTCATTGGGATACACATTGAAACCGGAGACGTTGATCATGTCCTTCTTGCGATCGACGATATAGAAATAGCCGCGTTCATCCATCTTCGCGACATCACCCGTCTTGAAGAAGCCGTCTTCGGTGAAGGAGGCCTCGGTCTCGTCAGGCCGATTCAGATATTCCTTCATCACCTGCGGCCCGCGAACCGCCAACTCACCCGCCTCACCCGGCGGCAAGGCCTTGCCCTCTTCATCAAGAATCACAACCTCGGTATTGGGGATGGGAAGTCCGATGCTGCCGTTGAACTGCTTCAAATTGAGGGGGCTGATGGTCACAGCCGGTGATGTTTCGGTCAAACCATAAGCCTCAAGCAGGGGGGCGCCCGTTCGCTTCTGCCAGCGTTCAGCGACCGCACGCTGAACAGCCATGCCGCCACCCAGGGCCAACTTCAGTTTACTGAAGTCGATGGACTCAAATTCCGGATGATTCATCAGGGCATTGAAAAGGGTGTTTACGCCCGTAATGGCGGTGAAGCCGGATTTGCGAATGGACTTGATGAAGGCGGGAACATCCCGCGGATTGGTAATAAGGAGATTCTTTCCACCCACCCGCATGAATACCATGCAGTTCGCGGTCAGGGAGAAGATGTGATAAAGCGGCAGAGCGGTCACGATGATCTCCCGCCCCTCCTCAATCTCGTTGCTGAGCCAGGCGGCCGCCTGCTGCATGTTGGCGACCATGTTGCCATGGGTCAGCACCGCCCCCTTGGCCAGTCCCGTGGTGCCCCCGGTGTATTGGAGAAAGGCCACATCATCCCGAGTCAGGCTGACTTCTTCCAGTGTCTGCCATTTACCTTCCGATAAAGCACGTTCAAAGTTCTGGGCAGAGGGGATATCCCAGTCCGGGACCATCTTCTTGACATGCTTGACCACAAGATTGACCAGCATGGACTTGGGGAAACCCAGCATGTCACCAAGGCGGGTGGTCAGGACCGAACGAACATCCGTTTCATCCACAACTTCCTGCAGCGTACTGCAGAAGTTCTCGACGATGACGATGGCCTTGGCCCCGGAATCGCTTAACTGGTGCTTGAGTTCACGCGCGGTGTAAAGGGGGTTGACGTTCACAACGGTGAGGCCGGCCCGGAGGATACCGAACATGGCAACCGGATACTGCAGGCAGTTGGGCATCATGACCGCCACCGGGTCACCCTTCTGCAAGCCCAGGACCTTCTGCAGATAGGCGGCGAAATATCGACTGCGCTGATCCAGCTCCGCGTAGGTGACTACCGCACCCATGTTCTCGAAGGCCGGCAGGTCACGATACTTGCGAACGCTTTCCTCAAAGATGTCCTTGATTGACTGATAGGCTTCCACGTCCGCCTCGGCGGGCACGCCTTCGGGGTATTCTTTCAGCCAGACCTTGTCGACCATGGTGCTCTCCTCGGGGTTTCGGGCAGCGGTGCCCGGTCGCCTTCAGGCTCAACCGATGCGGAAAATTATCCGATAGGTATAGCATTCGCCCGCCTGCGGGAGCAAGGCGAGCGGCGGGAAGTGACTTGCAATCTCAGGCGACGCCAGCCCGGCCCCGTGCATCGAGGTGCTCGCGCATCAAGCGCAGACCGGTTTCAATCTCGTCACCGAGGAAGATGGCACCGGCGTCGGTGATCTTTTCGATGGCCTCATCGCTGAAGCGACCACCAACAAACACAGGAACCTTCACGGCTTCCACCAGGCTCACCAGAGACTGACTCAGGGTTTCCTCCGCCGGCTCGGTGGAGGATGACAGGACGACGGCGTCACCGCGCGACCGTGATACCGCGAGCGGAATTTCCTCCAGTGGCAGATTGGCCCCCAGCAAAACGGTGTCATAAGCGCGGGTACTGGCCGCCAGGGCGAACAAGAGCAGGCCAATCTCATGATACTGCTCCGGCAGGCAGGCCATCACCAGGCGACTGCCACCGATGTGTCGGGGACGATGATGAAAACGGGCGCCAAGCTTGTTTCGCAGGTAACAGCCGAAGAAATGCTCTTCCGCCACACTGCCTTCACCGCTTTCCCATCGGCGCCCGATCTCCTCCAACATGGGGACAACGAGAAGGCGGGTAACCACATTGACCGGATACAGGGCAAGGGCCTCATTGTAGACGTCTTCCAGGCTGGCCTCGTCGAAGGTCGCGATGGCCTTGATCATGTTGGCCCGATACTGCTGCCACTTGTCGTCGTGGGCTTCCGAGACATCTTGGCTCTGCTCCGTCTCCAGGGCACTGCGGACCTGGCCGATGGACATGCCCCGGTCCAGAAGGTCCAGGACGCGGCTGATCAGATCGATATCCTGGCGGCTGTAGAGACGATGGCCCTTGGGTGTCCGCTGTGGCTTTATCAGGCCATAGCGACGTTCCCAGGCTCGGAGGGTCACCGGGTTGACTCCCGTGAGGCGGGAGACGGTTCGGATCGGTACCAATTCCTTGCGCGGATCAACCATGGGCGGCAACCTTCTCAATGACGGTTTGGTCCAAGCACTGCCCTGGCGAGCATCCGGGCCGATCATGCGTGGATAAAGCTTGCCCAATATTATACATTGATAGTACATCCATTACAGCATTTTGACGAGCCGGCTGTCGCCACGGCCCACCGCCCATGACCCGTATCCAGGCCATCAGCTTTGACCTCGACGACACCCTTTGGCCGGTGGCGCCGGTCATTACCGCGGCGGAGCAGGCCGTGCACGATTTCTTCGCCAGCCAAGCCCCCACCGTCGCCGAACGCTTTGACGTGGCGGGGCTCCGGGACCTGAGAGTCTCGTTAGCCCGTGAGCTGCCCCACCTGGCCCATGATCTCAGTCTCATGCGCCGCCTGTCCCTGGAGCGGGCCTGCCAAATCAGCGGCGTGTCGACAGATCTCGCCGAACCGGCGTTCCAGGTGTTTTTCCAGGCCCGCAACCGGGTCGAGTGGTATCCGGATGTGGCTGCGACCCTGGGCCGCCTGGCCCAACGCTTTCCTTTGGTGGCCCTGACCAATGGCAACGCCGACCTCCAACTGACCGGGCTCGCCGAGTGGTTCCGCTTCTCCCTGTCCGCTATCGAGGTGGGCGCGGCCAAACCCGATCCTGCAATGTTTCATGCCGCCGCCGATCGTCTGGCTCTGGCGCCGGAACAGATCCTTCACGTTGGGGATGACCCAGGCTGTGACCTTGCCGGTGCCCACTCGGCCGGCTTTCAGGCAGTGTTGATTGATCGCCAGGGCCGACACAAGGGACTGGCGACGAAAGCCCCGGTGATCACTTCCCTGGAAGATCTGCCGGTCATCTAGGCCCGCCTCCCTTCTCCGGCTGCGCAGTGATGGCAGCCCGCAGTTCGGCCTGACGGTCGGCGTCCAGAGGAAAATGCCAGACCAGAGGAATCACCAATAGCTTGATCGCTGCCGGGGCTGCGGCATACAGCAAGGCGAGGGTGAGCAGTGCGCGCTCACTGTTGTCGGCGCCGGCCTCGAACCCGCTCAGTGCCAGCAGCGGCAAGGCAATGCCCGCGGCCAGGGCCCAGGCCAGCTTGGTGGCCATGTTCCAGAGCCCGAAATAGACCCCTGCCCGACCGCCACCGCCAGCAGCGCTGTCCTCGTCCACCACATCGGCCTGCATGGAAGCGGGAATGGCCTGGTCCACGCCCAGACTGAAGCCGGTCAGAATCGTGATGAACAGGAAGGGCAGGAAATCTCCCTCGCCCAAAAAAGGAACAAAGGCGAAGATGAACGCGGCCCAGGCCATGGACAGACACCACACCCGGTGCTTGCCCAGCCGCTTTGCCAGTCGCAGCCACAGCGGCAATGCCGCCACCGCCGACAGAAAATAGGCAATCAGTAACAGGCCGACGCGCTCATCCGCGCCCAGCACGTAAGTGGCGTAAAGAATGAACAGTGTGGCCGGCAGACCATTGGCCACGCCGTTGACCAGATAGGCAGCCAGCAAGCGCCGGAAGGGCCGATTCTCGATCAACAGCCGAATGCCCTGGCGCCAGGGGGCCGGGCGGGAAGTGGACAATCTTGGTTCGGGGACGCGCCAGATGAACAAGCCCAGAGCGAGCGGCAGCAGGCAGACCATGATCAGGGCCAACAACCACAGCCCCGTGTCCCGGCTCATGCCCGCCACTTCCACCGCGGCCGGCAGGATCACCGCCAACAGCGTCCCCAGGACCACAAAAGCCTCGCGGTAGACGGTCACCCGTGAGCGCTGGTGGTAATCGCCGGACAGCTCCGCACCGAGTGCCAGATAGGGCAGTTGCACCAGCGTCCAGCCCAGGTAGGCAAGCAGAGACCAGAACAGAAGATGGAAGACAGAGACGCCTTCAGGGGGCACCATCAGAAACCAGACGCCGACCATGAACAGAGGCGCCCCAAACACCATCCAGGGCTTGCGCCTCCCCCAGCGAGTGGGGCGGTAATCGGCCAGGACGCCCACCAGCGGGTCGGTTACCACATCCCAGATCCGGGCGGCCAGCAGGATGACACCCACCAGCGCCAGGGATAGACCGAGGCTTTCGTGATAGAAGGCCGGAATATAGATGTAGAGTGGCAAGCCCACGATTGCCAGAGGCAATCCGGGCAGGCCATAGGCCAATAGTGTGGCTGGCCGCGCAGACTCAGCCATTGCCGTCTGCAGCGGTGAGCACGGTCTGCATCAGATTGATCTTGCCGTTGCTGAAGCCGGCTTCGCAGTAGGCCAGGTAGTAATGCCACATGCGGATGAAACGCTCATCAAAGCCCTGCTTGCGGACATCATCTTCGACCCGGGAAAAACCTTCTGCCCACTGTCGCAGGGTTCTGGCGTAGTCTTCTCCGAAAAAATCACGTTTGCGGGTTTCAAGGCCGGCTTCGGAGGCATCGCTCTGGAAACGGCTCGGCGATGGCAGCACCCCCCCCGGGAAAATGTATTCACGAATAAAATCAGTATCCCGCCGGTAGGCGTCAAAATGCTGCTCATCAATGGTGATCACCTGGATGACGGCCCGTCCCCCCGGCTTGAGACGTTTGGCCAGTGTCCGAAAGTACACCGGCCAGTAGGCTTCTCCCACCGCCTCGAACATTTCAATCGAGACGATGTGATCGAATTGCCCGGCGACATCACGATAATCCTGTAAACGGACATCCACTTTTTCGGACAGACCCGCCTCTGCGACCCGGGCCCGCGCAATCTCATACTGAGCCGGGGACAGGGTCAGCGCCGTCACCCGACAGTCACGTTCTCTGGCTGCATGGATGGCGAAGCTGCCCCAGCCGCAGCCAATCTCCAGGATGTGGTCACCGGCACTCGCGCCGCTCAGGGACAACAGGCGCTGGTACTTGTTGAATTGGGCCGTTTCCAGATCGTCTGACGGCGACAGGAACAGACCTGAAGAATAGGTCATGCTCGGATCCAGCCACAGGCGATAGAAATCATTGCCCAGATCATAGTGATAACGGATATTTCGTCGACTACCGCTGCGGTTGTTGCGCAGCAGCAGGACCTGACGCAGCGAGCGAAGCCAACGCATGGCCGCCCTGCCACGTTGCAGGGCCTTGAAGCCATCCAGGTTCAAGTCCAGACAGCGAAGCAGGGCCGGCAGATCCGGGCTGGTCCATTCACCCGCCATCCAGGCTTCGGCAAAGCCCAGGTCGCCACCGGACATCAGGCGCTTGAACATGGCCGTATCGCGAATGAGCAGGACCCCATGGGGTCCGGCAACGGGCCCCGAAAAAAGCTGTGGTGCCATGCCCGGCAAATGGATCTCCAGGCTGCCCTGCTGAAGACGGCGGGCTGCCGCCAACAGCAGGCGAACAGGCAGACTCAGTCTTGCCGATGCGTGGGCTTGAGCGGACTTGCTTGCGGACATGTCAGACTTACCTCCTGGTCCGGTGGCGAGGGCTTGCGATAAAAGGGAAAGCACCTCAACCAGAGTTTCAGAGCCTGCCAATGGATCAGGCTGATGATCTTGAGCCCCTGCAGGGGCACGCCGAGCGCCTGGCGAAGCAGGGAAGCATCCATCAACGGGCGGCGCTTGCCCGTCCAGCAGGCCGACATCTGGTACTGCCCCGCTGCATCCCAGCCAGTGTCGACTCGCACCAGCATCTGTTTGTCCGGGATGCGAAGGCGGAATCGGTAGTGGGCATCCATGGTCGCAAAGGGCGAGACATGAAAGGCCTTGGGTGCAGTCCAGGCAGGGGGGGGCCTGCTGGAATCATTGTTCATGGGCAGCAGGTACTGATGCTTTTCACCAAAGGTGTTGCGCACCTCCAGGATCACGGCAATCAAACGCTCATCGGCTGCATGGCAATACCACACGGCCAATGGGCTGAAGCCGTATCCCAGGACCCGGGGAAAGCAAAGCAGGCGGATGGGGCCATCCGCTTCAAGTCCGGCCGTCGCCAGAACCCGGGCGATCCAGCGCCGCAGGTCCGAGCCATCCTGGGGGCCGTGGTCGCGATCATGGAAGGACAGCAGATTGAATCGATTGCGCGAGAAGAAGCGCAGGTCACGATCCAGAAAATCCAGCTCGTCAATGTCCAGCAACAGGCTGAAGACCCGGTAACGGAAGCGATAGCTTCCCGGCTGCCGCCGCTGATGCATCACCTGACCGGTATAGAGACAGGAAGCGCCCATGATTCACGCCTCCTCTCCCGCCAACTGCAGGGGGTGGGCATGAACGGCTGCGCCGTGCCGCTGCTGCCAGGGCGCTTGAGTTCCCAGGGCATTGGCAACGGCAATACCGGAACGAATGCCATCTTCGTGGAAACCATTGGCCGTCCAGGCCCCGCAGAACCAGACCCTGTCCGTTCCCTGCACATTGGGTAAAGCCTGTTGCGCCTGGATGGCAGCCAAGTCGAACACGGGATGCTCGTATTCCATACGCTGCCAGGTCAGCGCGGGGTCGGGGCGTTGCCGGGGATTGAGGGTGACGAAATAATCCCTGCTCGCATCCAGCGGCTGAAGCCGATTCATCCAGTAGCTCACCGCGACTTTCCGGTCACTCGCCCCCTCACGGTCGGCAAGGTAGTTCCAGGACGACCAGACCCGACGACGCTTCGGCATTAACTGCGGGTCACTGTGCAGCCAGGCGGTGTTGTTCTGAAAGGAAAAGGCGGCCAGCACATCACGCTCCCGGGGCTGGGCATCCTTGAGCATGGCCAGGGCCTGATCCCCATGACAGGCCAATATGACCTGATCGTATTCCGCCTGCCCACCCCGGGCATCATCCACGAGCACACCCGCGGAACGGCGTCTGACCGCTGTCACGGCTACGCCGGCCATGGCCCGGTCACCCAACTCGGCCAGTACCCGCTGGACATATTCCCGACTGCCGCCCAGCACGGTTTTCCAGCGCGGCCGGTCGGCGACCTGTAGCAGATAGTGATTGCGAAAAAAGGCCAGAAAGCTGCGGGCAGGAAACTCGAGTATTCGTGCCATGGGGGCCGACCAGATGGCAGCGCCCATGGGAAGCAGGTAACGCTCGCTGAGTTCCCGGGCGAAACCCTGCTGCTTGAGAAACGCCCCCAAGGACAGGGATGTCTGCTCGCCGCTATCCAGCCATTCCGCGGCGATTCGATTGAAGCGCACGATCTCGCGAATCATGCGCCAATGACTGGGCCGAAGGATATTGGCGGGCTGGGCGAAGAGACTGGCCAGACCGTCACCGGCGTATTCCAGCTGGCCCTGCCCCAATGAGGCCGAGAAGGACATGTCACTGTCGTGGACCGGTACGCCCAGCTCGCGGAAAAAGGCATTTAGGTGGGGATAGTTGGGCTCGTTGAAGACGATGAAACCGGTGTCAACGGGAATCTGGCGACGACCTTCCCGCAGCAATACGGTATTGCTGTGTCCGCCGAAGCGATCACTGGCTTCATAGAGCTGTACCTCGTGCTCCCGCGAGAGCAGCCAGGCGCAGGACAGGCCGGCGATGCCCGAGCCGATGACAGCAATCCGCATTGCAGTTCCTCCTGGGGAGCCTGATATTCTCCGCCAAGAGTTATACACTTCTTCTTAACAGTGCACAAGTATTGTATTGTTTTATCCGCGTCCCCGGATGGAGGGGGTCGATCGGCTCCTGGCCGGTCGGGACTGGCATGCCCTGAAGCCCGCGACCGGCCCTATTCCCGCGCCGAATGGGTCAGCAGGGGAATCAAGGCAGGCCAGAGATTGTCGAGAATGACGGGCTGGGCATCGGCGGTGGGATGGATACCATCGGGCTGCATGAGATCCTCGCGCTCACCAACGCCTGCCAGGATCCGCGGCACCAGCGCCACCTGGTGCGTCTCGGCAAGCTCGGCATACATGGCAGCGAAGGCCTCAATATAAGGGCGTCCATAATTGGGCGGCAGACGGACACCGGCGAGCAGGACCTGGGCACCCGCCGCCTGACTGACCTCTATCATGGCCGCCAGATTGGCTTGGGCCTCGCCCAGGTCGAGCCCGCGCAGGCCGTCATTGCCGCCCAACTGAATGATCACCACCGAGGGCTGCTGCTCTTCCAAGGCCCGGGGCAGGCGGGCTCGGCCACTGCGGGTGGTGTCGCCACTGATGGCGGCATTGACCACTGCCCGGTCATGACCGTGCTCCCGCATGCGCTCGGCCAGCAGACTGACCCAGCCGCGGCCACGCTCGAAACCGTAATCGGCGCTGAGGCTGTCGCCGATCACCAGAACCGGCCCTGGCCGGGTATCATCATGGCGGCTATCCGCTTCGGCGGTTACCGTACTTGCCCAGGGCAGCAATAGGAGAACAACAACAATGGCAGAAAGTCGCGACACGGCAATGCTCCGGGCTGAAGGTCTGGTCAAGCAGGTTAGCAGCCCAGGCGGGCCGCTCACCATTGTCGATCAAGTCAGTCTCAGTGTTGCGCCGGGTGAAAGCCTGGCCATCGTTGGCGCTTCCGGGTCGGGCAAGAGCACCCTCCTGGGCCTGCTGGCCGGCCTGGATTTGCCCACCCGGGGGCGGGTGTATCTCGGCGAGGACTGCCTGACCGACCTGGACGAAGACGGTCGGGCCGCTGTTCGGGCCCGCCAGGTCGGATTCGTCTTCCAGTCCTTTCACCTGTTGCCCGGCCTGACCGCCCTCGAAAACGTCATGCTGCCGCTGGAACTCAACGGCCACCCACGGCCCCGGGAAGTCGCCCAGGCTGCCCTGGAACGGGTCGGGCTGGCGGCCCGTTCGGGCCATTATCCGCGCCAGCTCTCCGGCGGTGAGCAGCAGCGGGTCGCCATCGCCCGCGCCTATGCTCCCGGCCCGGCACTGCTGTTCGCCGATGAACCAACCGGTAATCTGGACAACCGTACCGGGGAAAAAATCCGCGACTTGATCTTTGACCTCAACGCCGCCGAGGGCACCACGCTGGTCCTGGTCACCCATGACCAGCGCCTGGCAGCACGTTGTGAACGGCGAATCGGTCTGGACGACGGCCGCCTGGTGAGCGCCGACGAGGAGGCCACGGCATGAGCCGAAGCCTGCTTGCCAGTGGCTCGCTGGGACTGCGCCTGCTGCGCCGGGAATGGCACGGTGGCGAGCTGGCGGTTCTGCTGTTGGCCCTGACCCTGGCGGTCACGGCGATCAGTGCCGTGGGCTTTTTCACCGACCGGGTGGGCGCGGCGATGGAACGCCGGGCGGCGGAGGTTCTGGCTGCCGATGTGGTCCTGCGGAGCCGGGCCCCTCTCCCCGACCGGTTCGAAGCCCGCGCGAAAGAAACCGGGCTGAAAACGGCCGCCACGGTCACCCTGCCGACCGTGGTGGCCGGAGAAGAGCGGACCCAGCTGATTGACCTGCGTGCGGTGGACCCGGCCTATCCACTGCGGGGAGAGATTCAGGTTGCCGATGCGCCCTTCAGGCCTGGCCGACCGGTCGAGTCTCTGATCGAGCTCGGTGAAGCCTGGGTGGATGCCCGGGTGCTGGCCCGACTCGATCTCGCAGTGGGTGATGCCCTGACCTTGGGCGACCATGAACTGCGTATCAGCCAGGTACTGGCGGGTCTCCCGGATGAGGGCATTGGCTTTGCCGATGTGGCCCCGGCGGTGCTGGTCCATTCCGATGAGCTGTCTGCCACGGGCCTGGCCCGGGAAGGCAGCCGCGTCACCCACCGCCTGCTGGTGGCCGGGGACCGGGCGGCAATCCGCAACTGGCGGCAATGGGCCGAGTCCGAGCTGGAAGAGGGCCAGAGCCTGCAGGATGTGAGCGAGAGTCGACAGGAGATCGGTGCCGCCATCACCCGGGCGGAAAGCTTCCTCGGCCTCGCCGCCCTGGTGAGTGTGCTGGTGGCGGCGGTGGCCGTTGCCCTCTCCGCCCGTGAATGGGCCCGCCGTCGACTGGATGCGGTGGCGGTCATGAAGACTCTCGGTGCCGGCCAGGGCAAGGTCCTTGGTCTGTACCTGAGTCAGCTGCTCAGCATCGGCCTGGTGGGTGGGGGACTGGGTCTGGCCGGTGGCTGGCTGGCGCAATGGGGGCTGGTGGCCATACTGGGCGGCCTGCTGGGCGAGACCCTGCCCGCCGCCGAACCCATGGGACCGGTCATGACCGGTCTGGGGACTTCCCTGGTACTGCTGCTGGGCTTTGCCCTACCCCCCCTGCTGAAGCTGCGTCGCACCCCGCCCGCCCGGGTGCTGCGACGGGAGAGCGGACCGCCGGAAGTCGGTGCCTGGCTGGTCTATGGCCTGGCATTGGCTGCCATCAGCATCCTGATCCTGAGTCAGGCACGCGATCTGGGCCTGGCGCTGCAACTCTTGCTGGTCGGTGGTGCCACCCTGGCCCTGCTGCTGGCCGGTGGCCTGCTTGTCATCACCCTGGTGCGGCGACTTGGCGGCCGTTTTGGTTCGGCCTGGCGTCAGGGCCTGGGGAATCTGGCCCGCTATCCGGGCCGCAGTCTTGCCCTGATCACCGCAGTTGGCCTGGGGCTGATGGTGTTGACGCTGCTGAGTACGGTGCGCGGTGACTTGCTGGACGGCTGGCGGGCCACACTGCCCGAGGATGCCGCCAACCACTTTCTCATCAATATCCAGCCGGACGAACGGAAAGGGGTGATGGAGGCCCTGGATGAACTGGGGGCGCGCAATCAGACATTCAGCCCGCTCATCCGCGGCCGCCTGGTGGCCATCAACGGCGAGGATGTTGACGATCTGACCCTGCCGACCGAGCGGGGCCGACGCTTCGTTCAGAGAGATGCCAACCTCAGCTGGATGGATACCCTGCAGGCGGACAATCGGGTCGTTGCCGGTGACTGGTGGGATGGGTCCGAGCACGGCGAGGCCTTGGTCTCCCTGGAGGAGGATATCGCCGAGGCCCTGGGGGTCGGTCTGGGCGACCGGCTGAGCTATCGCATCGGCGGCCGGGAAGTGGAACTGGAAATCAGCAATCTTCGCAGTGTGCGCTGGGACTCCTTCAACACCAACTTTTTCGTGGTCACCCCGCCCGGGACCCTGGAAGACGCTCCACTGACCTGGATCGCCAGTGTCTATCTGCCGGAGGAGGCCCGGGGCCGGCTGACCGCCCTGGTACGCGATTACCCCAGCGTCACCATCATTGACGTTGAGAGCATCCTGGCGCAGGTCCGGCAGATCATGGACCGGGCCTCGCTGGCGGTTGAATACGTCTTCGCCTTTACCCTGCTGGCCGGGCTGATCGTTCTGTTTGCGGCCGTGCAGGCCTCTCGCGACCAGCGACGTTTCGAGAGCGCCCTGGTGCGCGCACTGGGCGGGCGCCGGCGGCATGTCTACGCCACCGTGGTGACGGAGTTCGGCAGTGCCGGCGCCCTCGCCGGCCTGCTCGCGGGGCTGGGGGCGGCCCTGGGGGGATGGCTGATGGCCGAGCGCGTGTTTGAGCTCAGCTATCAGCCGCCACTGTGGTTGCTGCCGGCAGTGATGGGGGCCGGGGCTTTGTTGCTGGCGGTGGCCGGCTGGGTCGCCAGCCGACGGGTCGTGACCCGCTCTGCCCTGCTGGTCTTGCGAGAGGAATAGAAGCATCACCGATAAGCTATCGGCGATCAGCGCTATACTGTGCATATGACGACACACGGCGACCCACTTTCCGCAGGCATCGTAATCATCCGGGAGACCGGGAAGGGGCGCCGCTATCTCCTGCTGCGGGCCTGGAATCATTGGGATTTTCCCAAGGGCAAGGTGGAAGAGGGTGAGACGCCCATGGAGGCGGCCTTGCGGGAGGTCGCGGAAGAGACGACGATCACGGAGCTGCGCTTTGACTGGGGCGAGGTATACCGTGAAACGGGGCCCTACAATCGGGGCAAGATCGCCCGCTACTATCTGGCCCGCACTGATACCGAGAATGTCCACTTGCCGGTGGTCCCGGAGCTGGGACGACCGGAGCATGCGGAGTATCGCTGGGTGGATATGGAGGAGGCCTGGGAGCTGAGCTCTCCGCGAGTACGTCAGATTCTGCGCTGGGTCGCCAAGGAAACCGGTGACCGTCTCCCCCGCGCCGCCCGCCGAGGCCCCGGCCGCCGACCCCGGCGCCGACGTCGATCCGGTCCGGACCGGGGGGCGTCCGGGTAGGTTTCTATTTGAATGCGGCGGCTTGGTGAGGCCGGCTCCGATTGATGTGGTGCCCTTCGATGCCGGTGACGGGGGTCGTTCCGGCCTTGGTGCCGGCAGACGTTTGCAAGGACGCCGTGAAGCCATCCCTGGGGGCTCTGCACGCGACATCCTGTCGCTCACAGCCTTGCAAACGCCTGCCGGCACCAAGGCCTACCTTTTTTGGCGGTCACCTGGGCCGTGCCAATGAAGAGTTTGGTTCAGTCTTATCTCTTGGTGCCATCTGGAGGCTTTTAATCGCGGCTGAAGCCGCTTGTATGTTTTGCTCGGGCAGGTAAAAAGGAGACCTGTCGGGGCGGAGGGACTGAAGCCGCTTCTGGCGCTAAGCACAGACTGTGGGAGATATCGTCCCGCCCTCACCCTAAGTGCCGATAAGGAATCCATCGGCTGAGCCGCCCACCGGCTATAGACCGACGATATTGGCAAGCCAGCACTAAGGTGACCCCGACAGGCCAATTAAAACCCTAGCTTGGAGACTCCGTTATGGCAATGCCCGTACAGCCTGTCATCGTTGGTGTGGACGTCAGCAAGCAGACATTGTCCTGCGCGCGCTCCGATCAATCCGGCACCGAGACGATCTCCAACCAGAAACGCGCGATCCGGCAGTGGCTGAAAGCCCTGCCAGTGGAGAGCGCCCTTGCTGCCGAGGCTACCAGCACCTACCACCTGGAATTGGTGGAAATGGCCCATGCCATGGGCCATACGGTCTATCTTGTAGACGGATTTCGGCTCCACAATTACCGCAAAAGCGTCGGCGGACGGGCCAAGACCGACCGCACGGATGCCGAATTGCTGGTCCGCTACCTCAAGAACGAGGGCGAGGATCTGCGGCCCTGGAGCCCGCCTCCCAAGGCCTATCGCGCCATCCAGCAGCTGCTAGGCCGCCGGGCGACCTTGGTCTCAGCTCGGATCGCGCTCCAACAAAGCTTCGGAAACATGAAAGGCCTGGGGACCAGTCTCAAAGCAGTGATTCGCCAGATTGAGCGCTTGGATCAGCTGATCAGAAAGCGGCTCAAGGCGGCTCTGAAAGAGCATGGCTGGGCAGAGGATTATCGGCGGTGCATCCAGGTCGAAGGCATCGGTGAGCTGACTGCCAGCGCCCTTGTGACCACCTTTCGCCGGGGCACATTTCGAAGCTCGGATGCCTTTATCGCCTTTCTCGGACTGGATGTCCGGGCACGAGACTCAGGCGTCTCCAAGGGAAGACGAAAGCTCACCAAGCAGGGCAATCCCGAGCTCCGGCGTTTGCTACACAATGCCGCCATGGCAGCGCGGAACAGCCCCACTTGGCGGCCCGTCTACGAGCGCTATCTTGAGCGCGGCCTGAAAACCACCCAAGCCTTGGTCGCGCTCGCCCGGAAGCTGGCCAGAGTCGCTTTCGCACTCATGAAAAATCAGACTCAGTACCAGCCAAAATGCGCTTGAGGGGGTTGCGGTGAGACATAGAATCTCCCACAGAGTAGTCACCCCACTCAAAGCCAACCCTCCGCGCCTCCGCGGTAAAAATGGTTTTGAATTTCTCTGCGCCTTTCCGCGAGGATGCATTTTTCTTTCTACCTGGTGATGTTCA
>PWMQ01000094.1 GCA_003558125.1 Natronospira sp.
CAATGCGCTCCTCGGGGTACCAGCCGCCCTCGGGCTCGCCATCCAGGGTTTTTCGAACCACTGCCGCATAGATGCCCTGCATGGGATTGGCCGGATACCAGGAGGCGTTGGTGCCGGGCCAATCGCTGCCGAAGCTGAGCATGACGCCGGCCTCATCAAGGGTGCGGAAGGCGTAGGCCCAGCGCGATCGATCCGCGATGCGTTCCTCCATCCAGCGCATGTCGTCGATGGCGTGGAAGGGCTGCATCTCCGCGATCAGATTCATTTCGGCCATGCGTTCGGCCACATCGGCATCACGCAGGACCTGGGTATGAATCACCCGCAGACGCCGGTCGGCGGGGCCATTGGCTTCGATCATCTTTTCATAGAGATCCAGAAGATGGTCGATGGCCTCGTCACCGATGGCATGGACCTGTGGCCACTGCCCGGCGGCATCAGCAGCCTTGAGCAGTTCCAGCATATTGCCCTCGGGGTACATCATGTCCCGCCATTGGCCGCGAGAATCGATATGTTCATAGGGCTCATGGAAGCGCGCGGTGGAATTGCCCATGATGCCGTCCACAAAGCCCTTGAGACCGCCAATCTGCAACATGGGATCACCGAAGCCGTGGGTGATGCCGACTGCCGCCAGGGCCTCCCAGCGATCCAGGGTAGGGCGGGCGTAGACGCGGGTGGTGAGCCGATCCTCGCGGTGCAGGTGCTGAAAGACCTTGAGCTGTTCCGGGGTGGTGATGTCGTGGATGGTGGTTACCCCCTGTTCACGCAGCCGCTCCAGGGCCACTTCGGCTTCGGCCAGTCGCTGCTCGAAAGGCTTCTCGGGCACCTTGTCCCGCAGAGTCTCGCCGGCTGCGGGTGACAGGCGACCGCTGGGTTCGCCATTGCGGCATTCCACGCCTTCCGTCTCGCAGTCAAAACCGGCGTGCTCCAGAGCTGCGCGGCTGGCCAGCCAGAGGCTTTCGTCCCAGTTCCAAAGCAGCACCGGGCGGTCATCGACAACCGCTTCCACGATTTCGCCGTCGGGATTGTAGGCATCGGCCGGTGGTTCACCATCGCCCTGTCCGTCACCGTGCTCCCAGGCCTCGTAGGCGCCCCACAGGCCGCCGGTGATCCAGCTATCCGCGGGCATCCGCCGGTGAGCTTCGGTCAACTCTTGGCGGAAGGCAGTGTCATCGGAAACGGCAAGCAGATTGATACCGAGCAGCAGTTCACCGGCGCGGTTGAAGTGGGTGTGGTTGTCAATGAAACCCGGGACAATGCGGCCGCCATTGACTTCGATCACGCGGGTATCAGGGCCGATATGCGCCGCCAGGTCCTGGTGCTCACCCACCGCAAGAATCCTGTCACCACGGACCGCCACCGCGTCGGCATCGCCCTCCCTGTCCGCCGACCACACCGGCGCGCCATGGATCACCAGGTCTGCAGTCGGTCGATCTTCCCCTGCCAACTCTGGATCTGCTTCGCAGGCCATCAGCAGGCCGGCGAACAAGGCCAGGCTGATCGAGGTCAAATCATTTGAATCCCGCATGCGGCTCTCCTTGTGATTCCGCTAGACTCGGTGATGATTCGGGGTCTCCGGGGAGTGTAGTGGCTTTGCCGGGCCGAGCAAGGTGGCTTGTCAATTTTTGAGGAGGGGCAGGTTATGAAAAAGCGATGGGTTTTTCTGCTGTTATCGGTATTGCTGGTTCTTGGGGGCTGTGCGAGCACTGGCGAGCGCTCGGAGCGAGAGCGGATCAATGAGGCGTACAAGGCCCACGCCGGTTCAAGCACCAGCAGTACGACCTTTTCCCGGGTCGATGCCTGGAAGCCGGTGGGTGGGACGCATATCGCCGTGCGCAATCGGCGGGGCAATTACTATTTATTGGAGTTGGCCGTGGGTTGTGACGAGGCCTTTCGCGGGCCCAGCCCCCTCGGTCAACGACCGGGGGACCTGCATGGCAGGGTAGGTAATTATCCCGGGGGGCAGCGCCTAATAATCGAGCAGCGAAGCCGAAACCTGCTTTCACAGGGGGATCGGATACGGATCGGCGATCAGCGCTGTCGAATCACCCGCATCTTTCCCATCGATCGGGACGCCCTGGTCAAGGAGCTGGAAGACATGGGCGTGCAGGACCGGTTTCTGCGACGCTGATTCCAGGGCTTGACATTGTGGATTACGGTTGTAGTCTTAAAGGTAGGCTTACAACTGTGGTCCACGTCATATGAAAATCAGCGATGCCGAAGTCCGCGTCATGGAGGCCCTGTGGGCGGCCCAGCCTCTGGGTTCCGGAGAAGTGGTGGAAGCGGTTTCCGCCCATGAGGACTGGAGTCCGAAGACGATCCGCACCTTGCTCGACCGGCTGCACCGCAAGGGTGCGGTGCGCCGGGAGAAGGCAGGGCGTCAGTATCACTATTGGCCCTGTCTGGCCCGAGAGGAATGGCTTCGACAGCAGACCGGTGAGCTAATTGGCAAGCACTGTGATGGCCGCCTGGCCCCCCTGGTGTCGGCCTTTGCCAGTAATGAATCCATTTCCGAGCAAGACCGTCGGGAGATTCTCGCCCTGCTTGAGGAGATGGATTCATGAGCATGCTTACTGATTGGTTGCTGCAGTCGGTCATCCATCTTAGCTGGCTGATTCCATTGGCCTGGCTCCTGTCACGGCTTCTTCGTCATTACTGCAATGCCCGGACCGCCTACGCGGCCTGGTTGCTGCTTTTGCCGGCCGTGCTGCCCCTGCCGCAGTGGCCGTCCACATTCACGGTTAGTCTCCCCGCCGTCACCGTGTCACCGGGCTCTGCCGCCGGGCCCGCCGGCGGAGAGTCCGCAGCGGCTGTGGGCATGCTGCTGCCTGGGCTACTCCTGATCTGGGCAATCGGCGCGCTGTTCATGGCCGCATTCCTGCTCTGGCGCCAGGGTCGATTTGAGCTGGCCCTGCGCCGTGGTCGGGAAGGCGGCGTGTCCCCGGAGTTGATGACCATCCTGCGTGACGCCGGTGTCCCCGGTTGGCTGCCGGTGCGTCGCAGCCGTCACTGCGAGGGGCCCATGCTGCTTGGGGTTCTCTATCCCCGCCTGTACCTGCCCAGCCGCATCTCGCCGGAGCTGAGGGCCCATCTGCACCTGGCGGTGGCCCATGAAATGGCCCACCTGCGCCACGGCGATAGCCTCTGGAATGGCGTGTTGCTGCTGTCACGGGCCTTGTTCTGGTTCCATCCCCTGGTTCATCTGGTCTGGTTCCGGATCCGCCGGGACCAGGAACTGGCTGCGGATGAATCAGCCCTGGCCCTGATTCCCGATCGCGACCGGGTCCATTACGCCCGCCTGCTTTGTGCCTCCAGTGGTCTTGAGCCGCACCAACTGGGTTTTGGCTGGATGTCACGCGGTTCATTGAGGGAGAGAATCATGATGATTGCGGATAGCAAAGGAGGGCGCCTGCCCTGGCCGCTCGGTCTTTCGATTGTGTTTGCCACGGTGTTTCTGTCCGGGATGGTGATCGCCGGAACCGACAGTGACGATTCTCTGGCCAGTGACTCCGAGGGGTTGGTGGTTCTGAGTGAGGTGGACCCCGAAAAGGACGACCCCGGGTCACTCCGACCGATCGTCATGGTGTCACCCACTTACCCCAGAGAGGCGGTGATCCAGGGCATTGAGGGTTATGTGGTGCTGGAGGCCACGGTCCGTCCGGACATCGAGGACGTTCAGTCATCGCAGTTGGTGGATATCCAGGTGGTGGAGGCCGAACCCCAGGGGGTCTTCGAGGAAGCGGCCCGCGAGGCCTTGAGTCAATGGCGGGTCTCCCCCTTGCGTAGCGCAGACGGTGAGCGTCGGCCGGGGCGGGTACGCCAGACGATGCACTTCCGTCTCGACGAGGACTGAATCCGCCCCAGCCTGGATCGCGGATGAATTCGCTCCCGTGGCGGATTCATTCGCGATTCCCCCCCCTTTCTACTCCCACCTCCCCACCCTTTCACCGCAAGCCAATAAGAGGGATTTCTTCTGAAACCCGCATGAAGGTATATTGTGACCTTCAATCGGACTGGTCTTCTCAGGGAAGACTTTGATGAAGTCACCCGGGTACGCCGGGACTGATTCAGCTCCCTCGAGTGGTGAGGTATCACAATGCGCTGTCTTGGATTATCGATGCTTGTTCTGGCTCTGATGGGCCTGATTGCCTGTGCCGAGCACGGCGCGGATAACGGTGACGTTCCGCCGGTGCCGGAGAACGTCGAGGGGCCACCCCCGGAAGCGGAGCAATCCGACTCCGGTCTGGCCTGGATTGTTCTTTCCGAGGGAGAGGGTGATCGTCATCCTCGGCCGGAGGACCAGATCACGGTCCATTACAGCGGCTGGCAGACCGATGGGGAAATGTTCGACAGTTCCGTGGTCCGCGGCGAGCCCAACACCTTTCCCCTGGGGCAGTTGATTGAGGGCTGGGTCGAGGGGCTTCAGCTCATGACCGAAGGGGAGAAGCGACGCTTCTGGATTCCGGGGGAGCTGGCTTACGATAAGCGGCCCGACCGTCCCGATGCCCCCAAAGGCATGCTGGTTTTCGACGTGGAGCTCATTGAGATTCACGACCAGTCGGATTGAGCATGAGCGTTGAAGCCCGACAAGCAGCGGAGCGTGACCGGATACAGGCCCTGCGGGGCGGGTTTCGGGAGCGCGGTTATGTGCTGGCGCGGCAGGTCATCGGTCGCAATGCCGCCATGCTGTATGCCCAGTCGGCATTGATGCAGCGAGACGATTACTGGATGCCGGAGCCGGCCTATCAGGCGCGAGGCCGCTATGCCGATGCTTTCGGCGAGGCGATTCTTGCCCAGTTGACGCCCCTGGTCTCTGAAATTACCGGCCGCCGGCTGGAGCCCTGCTACTCCTTTCTCCGAATCTACCAGGCCGGTTCCCAGCTCCGGCCCCACCGGGACCGACCCTCCTGCGAATTCAGCGTCACCATGCATGTCGGCAAGGGGCCTGGGGCAGGCGACTGGCCGATCTGGATTGAAGGCCCCGACGGGCCCAGCGCGGTGAGCATGGAGCCCGGCGATCTGATGGTCTACCGCGGTGCTGCGCTTTCCCACTGGCGAGAGCCGTTCCACGGCGATGTCTGGGTGCAATTGTTTCTCCACTATGTGGATGCCGAAGGCCCCTATGCCCATTATCGCTATGATGGGCGTCGCCGCCTTGGCGCCTTCCGTATCGGAGAGGATCAACGTGACTTGCCGGATCCCTCCCGTCTGAGTCCCGAAGATGGCTGCTGGTGTGGCAGCGGGCTTATGGTAAAGGAATGTCATCCGGCAACCCTTGAATCCTGAGGGCGGCGCTGGCAAATCCCCAAGTTTCCGGCTAGTATTCCCAAACTCGGCAGGGGAACCTATTCCTGTTCTTGAGGGGGGTAAAAGGAGTTTGTGATGACAGCCTTTCTCGTCGTAGTGGCCATCGGTGCGTTGATCAGCTTTGCGGTAATGGCCTGGCGGGAGCAGGATGCCCGTGTTCGTCGCCTGGCGCAGATCGCCGTGGCCGTCGTGTGTGGCGGTATTCTCTTCGAGCTGGCGGCAACCGGGGTCAATCTCGTCAACGTCGAGCCCGGCTTCAGTTTCGTGATCGCCAGCGGCCTCGCCTTCGGGATCGCACTGCCCGGGATGATTATTTTTGCCATGCCGAAGTAAGCCCTGTCACGGCCTCCGGGACTCCATGGGATCAGCTCTCGTCTCCCTCGGCCCGTTTCGATCCCTTGCGCAAGCCTTGCAGCTCATCCGGTTTCGCTGACCCCAGCACGGCCGGTTCGGGCTGCAGCGTGGCATGGCCTATCTTGAAACGCTCGGCCAGCATGGCCTCCAGCCGCCAGTGTACGGCGGGCCAGTCCTTGATGTCGTGGAGCACCACATGGGCCGACAGGGCGGTCTGCTCTGAAGAAAGGGCCCAGATGTGCAGGTCATGCACTGAGTGAACACCTGCATCATCGGCCATGGCCAGGCCCACCTCATCGAGACGGATGTGATGAGGGACACCCTCCATCACGATGTGCGCCGCCTCTCGCAACAGGCGCAAGGCGGCCACCAGGATCAGGGAGCAGATGAACAGGGTCAGGATGGGATCGATGGGGGTAAAGCCTGTCAGGATGATCACCACCCCGGCGGTGATCGCTGCCAGGGACCCCATCAGGTCTCCGAGCACATGCAGCAAGGCGCCCTTGTTATTCAGGGTTCGCTCACCGCGTAGAAGCACTACCGCGAGGGCCAGGTTGAGCAGCAGGCCAATGCTGCCCACGATGAAGACAATATTGCCCTCCACAGGCCTTGGCTCGAGCAGGCGTTGAACGGCGGCCAGCGACAAGGCACCAACGATCACCAGCATGACCGTGGCATTGATCATGGCGGCGAGGACTTCGGCACGGCCCAGTCCGAAGGTGTGACGTTGGCTGGCGGGCCGCTGGGCCAGCCAGGCGGCGCTGGCCGCCAGGGCCAGGGCCAGGGAGTCCGAGGCCATGTGAGCGGCATCGCCCATCAGGGCCAGGGACCCGGCAATCCAGCCGAAGGTGAACTCCACCACGGCAAAGGTCAGGGTGATGACAATGCCGATGATAAAGGGAGCTGCCCCAGTCCTGCCGCCGCCCTGATGATCGTGGTGATGTCCGTGCATTGCTTTACCGCCGAAGGCGGGCGCCGGCTGCTGCCGGGGCCCGCCTTCCTCGTTTAGCGCAGCTTGAAGGTGTCCAGCTTCTTTTCCACTGCAACATTGCGAAGCTGAACATACTCGGGCAGGCCTTCTGAGTTGTAGGGCGGATAGGCTTCGCCCTGAATCAGCGGTGCCAGATAGGCACGGCCGGCGTCGGTGATGCCGAAGCCGTCCTCGCTGATGAACTCGCGAGGCATCTTCTTTTCCACATTGGCCACCTCGGCGAGGGGGGCCTCGTCGATTTCCCAGTTGTATGGCGCATCGGACAGGCGCTTGATGGCCGGCATGACGCTGTTCTTGCCCGCAAGGGCCATCTCCACGGCAGCCCGTCCTACTGCAACGGCTTGCTGCAGGTCGGTCTCAGAGGCCAGGTGACGGGCCGAGCGCTGCAGATAATCCGCCACTGCCCAGTGGTATTTGTGCCCCAGAGCCGACTTGACCATATCGGCAATCACCGGGCCGACGCCACCCAACTGCTTGTGCCCAAAGGCATCCACGCTGCCGGCATCCGCCAGGAAGTTGCCCTCGGCGTCCCGTGTCCCTTCGGAAACCACCACCGTGCAATAGCCGTAGTCTTTTACCGCCTGGTCTACCTTGGCGAGGAATTTTTCCCGGTCAAAGGCGATTTCCGGGAAAAGAATGACGTGCGGCGGTTCTTCATCCGTCTTGCCCGCCAGGCCACCAGCGGCGGCGATCCAGCCCGCATGGCGCCCCATCACCTCGAGCACGAAGACCTTGGTTGAGGTTCGAGCCATGGACATCACATCCAGAGAGGCTTCCAGGGTGGAAACCGCAATGTACTTGGCCACCGAGCCGAAGCCCGGACAGGTGTCGGTAATGGGCAGGTCATTATCCACGGTTTTGGGCACATGGATGGCCTGGATGGGGTAACCCATTGTCTCCGAGAGCTGGGACACCTTGAGGCAGGGGTCGGCGGAATCCCCGCCCCCATTGTAGAAGAAATAGCCGATATTGTGCGCCTTGAAAACCTCGATCAGCCGCTCGTACTCGGCGCGATTTTCCTCCAGGCTTTTCAGCTTGTAGCGACAGGAGCCGAAGGCGCCGCCGGGGGTATGTTTGAGCGCCGCAATGGCCTCGTCACTTTCCTGGCTGGTGTCAATCAGGTCTTCAGTCAGGGCCCCGATGATCCCGTCACGGCCCGCATAGACCTTGCCAATCCGGTCCCCGTGCTCCCGGGCCGCTTCGATCACCCCAGCGGCGGTGGCGTTGATGACGGCGGTGACACCCCCGGACTGGGCGTAGAAAGCATTGCGTTTAGCCATTGGGCTATCTCCTCCCGAACTCGGCATTCAGACTGGTGGCTGGGGAAATATTCTTGCGACAGAGGCGGAAGGATAACGGAAATGGTCGACTCTTGCCGCCCCCCACGGCCGGACAGAGGCAGCTTTCGGCGTCCAAGTCTCGGAAAAATCTCTCCTTCTTGTTGACTGCCCCCGTCGAGGCGGTTAGTTTTGCCCGCATTAGTGTCTTCGTCTTCCGCGCCGGCTCCCCATCCAGGGGCACTGTCGCGGGAAGTTGCGGAACCAGATCGAATCAGCCAAAGCGAGAAAAGCTCATGCGTATCGTCATGCTTGGGGCCCCCGGTGCGGGGAAGGGAACACAGTCGCGACAACTGGTGGAGACCTATGGCATCCCCCAGATTGCAACCGGTGATCTGCTACGGGCGGCGCTCAAGGCCGGGACTGATCTTGGTCTGAAAGCCAAGGCCGCCATGGACGCGGGCCAATTGGTATCCGATGAAATCGTCCTCGGCATTATCAAGGAGCGACTGAAGGAGGCCGATGCCCGGGACGGCTTCATCCTCGACGGCTTCCCACGCAATATCGCCCAGGCGGAGGAACTGGATCGGATGCTGGCCGAAATCGGCCAACCCCTGGATCTGGCTATTCTGATGGACGTGGACGAGGACAAGCTGGTCCAGCGTCTCGCCGGCCGGCGGGTCTGCCAGCACTGTGGCAATGTGCACAACATTTACTCCGCACCTCCCAAGCTCGAAGGCCAGTGTGACGCCTGCGGCGGGCCGCTGGCCCATCGGGCGGACGACAACGAGGAAACGGTTCTCAACCGCCTGCGGGTCTACGATGCTCAAACCCGGCCTCTGGTGGAGTATTTCCGCGGCCAGGGCAAGCTGGCCACGGTGGATGCCGACGGCGAGATGGAGGACGTGTTCCGTCGCCTCAAGGCGGTCCTCGATCCGGTCAAGAGTGGTACGGCGCCGGCCGCCAGCTCCGGCGGCGCGGCCGGTGCCGTGACGCCCTATAGCACTGAGCCGGCAGCCGATGCGGCCACGGGGCGCCCCGGTGGCGGCGATGACGCCGCGGAACCGGCTGCGGCCCGGACGGTGAAGAAGGCCACCAAGAAGAAGGCCACCAAGAAGAAGGCCTCCAAGAAGAAGGCCACCAAGAAGAAGGCCACCAAGAAGAAGGCCTCCAAGAAGAAGGCCTCCAAGAAGAAGGCCACCAAGAAGAAGGCCTCCAAGAAGAAGGCCTCCAAGAAGAAGGCCACCAAGAAGAAGGCTTCCAAGAAGAAGGCCTC